>NZ_JBNNWD010000006.1:0-439246 GCF_050280885.1 Pseudomonas sp. NPDC086566 | reverse complement strand
CAATTTGCTAGCGCAGATTGCGGTGGTGAAGATGATACGAACCGAAAGTTCGCAACCACAAATTCACATATCCGAATTAGCCAAGAGTGTTCAACAGACATTCTGGCAACAGAATTTCTTGACGACCATAGAGCATTGGAACCACCTGATCCCATCCCGAACTCAGTAGTGAAACGATGCATCGCCGATGGTAGTGTGGGGTTTCCCCATGTGAGAGTAGGTCATCGTCAAGATTCATTTCGCAAAACCCCTATCTGCGCAAGCAGGTAGGGGTTTTGTCTTTTCTGGCTTTTACTTGGCCCAGCATCGGCAGCCAGCCGTGATATCGTTCCCCATTATTCTCCCAGGGACTTTTCCATGCCCAGTACCACCTCACTGCAACCCGGTTTCATGATCGTCCACGGCAACCGCCTGGACGACCTGCGCAGCCTGGTCGTGAGTTGGATGCGCCGCTATCCGCTGGCACCGCTGGAAAACGAAATCGCCCTGGTGCAAAGCAATGGCATTGCTCAATGGCTCAAGCTTGCCCTTGCCGAGGACCCACAGGACGACGACATGGGTGGTTGCGGAATTGCTGCCGCCGTCGATGTGCAATTGCCCGGTAGCTTCATGTGGCAGTTGTACCGCAAAGTGCTTGGGCGCGACGAGATCCCAGAAGTATCGCTGCTCGACAAGGCACCCCTGACCTGGCGCCTGATGCGCCTGTTGCCCGCGCTGATCGAGCGCCCGCATTTCGAACCGCTGCGTCGCTTCCTGACCGATGACAATGACCTGCGCAAGCGCTATCAGCTGGCCGAGCGCCTGGCCGACCTGTTCGACCAATATCAGGTCTATCGCGCCGACTGGCTCAAGGACTGGGCTGCCGGCGAGCACATCCTCAATACCGCCCGTGGAGAGCGCAAGCCCCTCGCCCCAGGCAACCGCTGGCAGGCCGAACTGTGGCGAGCACTGCTCGAGGATGTGGGTGAGCAGGGCATGGCGCAGAGCCGGGCAGGGGTACACCAGCGCTTCATCGAGCGCATCAACAGCCTGAACACCGCACCTCACGGGCTTCCTTCGCGGGTCATCGTGTTCGGTATTTCTTCTTTGCCTGCCCAGGCATTGGAAGCGCTAGCCGGTTTGTCCCGTTTCAGCCAGGTATTGCTCTGTGTTCACAACCCTTGCCGTCACCACTGGGCAGACATCGTTGCTGACAAGGACCTGCTGCGTCACCAGTACAAGCGTCAACAGCGCAAGCCAGGCATGCCCGTGCAGCTGGATGACGAGTCGCTGCATCAGCATGCCCACCCATTGCTGGCCGCCTGGGGCAAGCAAGGCCGTGATTACATCAACCTGCTGGACAGCTACGACGACCCCGGCAGTTACCAGGGCGTATTCAGCGATGGCCGTATCGACCTGTTCAGCGAAGCCCAGCCCATCACGCTGCTGAACCAGCTTCAGGACGATATTCTTGAACTGCGCCCACTTGCCGAAACCCGCGACCTGTGGCCCGAGGTCAACCTGGCCAAGGACCGTTCGGTGCGTTTCCACGTGGCACACAGCCCGCAGCGTGAGGTGGAAATCCTCCACGATCAGCTATTGGCCCGCTTCAGCGCCGATCCGTCGCTAAGCCCGCGTGACGTCATCGTCATGCTCCCAGCAATCGACACTTACGCGCCGCATATCCGCGCGGTGTTCGGGCAATTGCAGCGCAACGACCCGCGCTATATCCCGTTTACCCTGACCGACCAAGGCCAGCGTGGCCGCGATCCGCTGCTGATTGCGCTCGAGCACCTGCTCAAACTCCCCGACAGCCGCTTCGCCGTCAGCGAGGTGCTCGACCTGCTCGACGTTCCGGCGGTCCGCGCGCGTTTCGGCATACGCGAAAGCGACCTGCCCACGCTGCACCGATGGATCGAAGGCGCAGGTATTCGCTGGGGTTTGAACGCCGACCAGCGCGCCACACTCGGGTTGCCCCAAGGCCTTGAGCAGAACAGTTGGCGCTTCGGCCTGCGGCGCATGCTGCTGGGCTACGCGGTTGGCGTGGGAGAGGGATGCGACGGCATTGAACCCTACGATGAAATCGGCGGCCTGGATGCCGCCTTGATCGGCCCGCTGGTCGCGTTGCTGGATGCCCTCGATGTGGCCAACCAGACCTTGTCTCAACCTGCCACTGCCAGTGAATGGGGAGATCGCCTCAACGCGTTGCTGCAAGTGTTCTTCCTTGCCGAGGCGGAGCACGACGAATACCTGTTGATGCAACTGCAAGAGTTGCGCGACAACTGGCTGGAAGTCTGCGAAACCGTAGGCCTGCAAGACCAGCTGCCACTCACGGTGATCCGCGAGGCCTGGCTGTCGGGCCTCGACGAAGGCAAGCTGTCCCAGCGTTTTCTCGCAGGTTCGGTGAACTTCTGCACCCTGATGCCGATGCGGGCCATTCCTTTCCGCGTCGTCTGTTTGCTGGGTATGAACGATGGCGACTATCCCCGCGCCCAGCCGCCGCTGGACTTCGACCTGATGGCCAGCGACTACCGCCCCGGTGATCGTTCGCGTCGCGAGGACGACCGTTATCTGCTGCTCGAAGCGCTGCTGTCGGCACGTGACCAGCTCTATATCAGTTGGGTGGGTCGTAGCATCCGTGATAACAGTGAGCGGCCAGCGTCAGTGTTGATCGGCCAGCTACGCGACCACCTGGTTGCCGGTTGGCGCCTCAAGGGTGATGCTGACGGTGAGCAACTGCTCCACGCATTGACTCAGGAGCACCCACTGCAGCCTTTCAGTGCGCGCTATTTCCAGAAGGGTAGTGCGCTGTTCAGCTATGCCCACGAGTGGCAATCGCTGCACCAGCACACCACTGACGTCGAGCAGCCAGACCTCGGGCTGCCTCCTTACGTCAGCGATGAAGCGCTGACGCTGACTCAGTTGCAGGACTTCTTGCGTCACCCAGTAAGGCATTTCTTCAGCCAGCGGCTGAAAGTGTTCTTCGAAGCCTTGGAAGCGCCCACGCCAGACGAAGAGCCATTCGTGCTGGACGCATTGCAACGCTACAGCGCCAGCGAAAGCCTGCTCGGCGCCGCCTTGAGCGATCCGGATAACGCCGAGCGCGCATTGCAGGCCCAGGCCCGGCGGCTCCAAGCCTGCGGCATGCTGCCCCTGGCGGGGTTTGGAGAACTGCTGCAGGCCGAACTGATCCAGCCTTTGCCCGATCTGCTGCAACGTCATCGCCAACTGTTGCAGCGCTGGCCAACGGTGGTCGACGGTGCGCTGCCGATCCACTTCGAACACGCAAGCCATCGTCTTGAGGGGTGGCTGGGCCGGGTCTACAAGGCCGACGATCAAAGCCTGTTGAGCATCACCACGGTGCCCAATACCATCAGCGCCGGGCGCACCCTCAAGTGGCACCGCCTGATTGCCAGCTGGGTGATGCACTTGGCTGCTTGCGCCGCGGGTTATCCCCTGCACAGCGCACTGCTGGCCAGCGACATCACGCTGCTGCTCGGCCCCTTGCCGCAGGCTCAGGCTGGTGAACAACTGGGTCACCTGCTGGTGGCGCGCCAGGCTGCGATGAATGCGCCACTGCCTGTGGCCGCCAAGACCGCTTTCGCCTGGCTGGCCCAGGACGACCCTGACAAGGCCCTGGCTGCCGCCATTCGTGCTTACGAGGGAGATGGCCGCACCAGTTTTGGCGAGCGCAGCGAAAGTGTTGCCCTGGCGCGGCAGTTCCGCGATTTCGCCGCGCTCAGCGCCGACGAAACTTTCGAAGGCTGGTGTGAAGCCTTGTACCGCCCCCTGTTCAGCGCCGACTGGCAGGCCCAAGGCAATCCGGAGAGTCAAGCATGACCCAGGCCCGACCCCTGGCATTGAGTTTTCCCCTGCATGGTAGCCAGCTGATCGAAGCCAGCGCCGGTACGGGCAAGACGTTCACCATTTCTGCTCTGTACCTGCGCCTGATCCTCGGTCACGGCGGCGAGCAAGGCTTTAGCCGCCAACTGCTACCACCACAGATTCTCGTGGTGACCTTCACCGATGCCGCCACCAAGGAGCTGCGCGAGCGTATCCGCGCTCGTCTGGCCGAGGCTGCGCGCTTCTTCCGCGGCGAACTGGAAGGTGGCGACCCGCTGCTGCAGCAGCTGCGTGACGACTACGCCGAAGAACACTGGCCACGCTGCGCCAACCGCCTGGAAGTTGCCGTGCAGTGGATGGATGAAGCAGCCGTGTCGACCATCCACGGCTGGTGCCAGCGCATGCTCCGCGAGCATGCTTTCGACAGCGGCAGCCTGTTCACCCAAAGCCTGGAAACCGACCACAGCGACCTGCTTGGCCAGGTCATGCGCGATTACTGGCGGCGCTTCTGTTATGGCATGCACGGCGAAGCGCTGAACTGGGTGCGTAGCCAATGGGGCAGTCCCGATGCCCTGCTACCGCGCATCCGGCCGCTGTTCGGCCGTGTGCGTGCACAGCAGGACGAAGCGCAACCGCAAGCGCTGATCGATGCCGCGCTGCAACAGCGCGTCGAGCAGTTGCGCCAACTCAAGGCGCCGTGGGCGCAATGGGCGGATGAACTGCAGCAGATCTGCCGCGACGCCGTGGCAGCGAAACAGGCCGATGGCCGCAAACTGCAGGCGCGTTACTTCGAGCCCTGGTTCGAGAAACTGCGTAAATGGGCCAGTGATGAACAAGCGGTGGAGCTCGACTTGGGCACCGGCTTCACCCGCCTGACCCCGGCCGGGATGGCTGAAGCCTGGAAAACCGACCCGCCCGACCATCCGGCCCTGCATGCCATGCAGAATCTCCAGCAGCAACTGCAGGCCCTGACCAGCCCGGATGCCCGCTTGCTTGAACATGCCGCCGCTTGGGTTGCGGCGCGCTTCGAAGTGGAAAAACGCCGCCGCGCCGAAATGGGCTTCGACGACATGTTGCTACGTCTGCAGCAGGCGTTGGGCACGGAGTCGGGAGAACGCCTGGCGGCGCTGATCCGTGAGCAGTTCCCGGTGGCGTTGATCGACGAATTCCAGGACACCGACCCGGTCCAGTACGGCATTTTCGAAAGCATCTATCGCATCAGCGAGAACAACCCGGAAACCGGCCTGTTCATGATCGGTGACCCCAAGCAGGCGATCTACGCCTTCCGTGGCGCCGATATCTACACCTACCTGTCTGCCCGGCGCGCTACCGCCGGCCGGCTGCACAGCCTGGACACCAACTACCGTTCCAGCCAGGCGATGGTCGCGGCGGTCAACCAGGTCTTCATGCAGGCCGAAGCCCGCGAGGTGGGCAGGGGGGCCTTCCTGTTCCGCGAAGCCGACGACAATCCGTTGCCGTTCGTCGAGGTGCGCGCCAGGGGGCGCAGTGAGCGCCTGCTGATCGACGGCAAGGTGTGTGCGGCACTGCAATGCTGGCAGCTGGAAAGCGAAGAGCCGGTATCCAGCACGCTCTACCGTCAGCAGCTGGCCGCCAGTTGCGCCAGCCATATCGTTTGCGTATTGAACGGTGGCCAGCGCGGGGTGACCGGCTTCAGCGATGACCAGGGCGAACTGCGCCCCTGCCAGCCTTCGGACATTGCCATCCTGGTGCGTGATGGCCATGAAGCGCAGTTGGTGCGCGACGAGCTCGCCGCTCGCGATGTGCGCAGCGTCTACCTGTCCGACAAGGATTCGGTATTCGCCGCCCAGGAGGCCCATGACTTGCTGGCCTGGCTAAAGGCCTGCGCCGAGCCGGACTCCGAACGCCTGCTCAAGGCCGCCCTGGCCAGCCTGACACTGGAACGGTCGCTGGCTGAACTTGACCAGCTGAACCAGGACGAACGGGTCTGGGAGGGTTGGGTCATGCGTTTCCGCCGCTACCGAGAGATCTGGCAGCGGCAGGGTGTGCTGCCCATGCTGCGGCACCTGCTGCACGACTTCGAGTTGCCGCGCATGCTGATTGGCCGCACGGAGGGTGAGCGTGTGCTGACCAACCTGCTGCACTTGGCCGAACTGTTGCAGCAGGCGGCCGCTGAGCTGGATGGCGAACAGGCGCTGATCCGTCACCTCGCCGAGCACCTGACCCATTCCGGTCAAGCGGGCGAGGAGCAGATCCTGCGCCTGGAGAGCGACGAGCAGCTGGTCAAAGTGGTAACTATCCACAAGTCCAAGGGCCTGGAATACCCGATGGTCTATTTGCCGTTCATCTGCACCAGCAAGCCGGTGGACGGCAGCCGCCTGCCCCTGGTCTGGCACGACAGCTTGGGCAACGCACAACTGACGCTGACCCCTGACGCAGCGCAGGTCGCCTTGGCCGACGAGGAGCGCCTGGCTGAAGACTTGCGCTTGCTCTACGTGGCGCTGACGCGTGCTCAGCACGCCTGCTGGCTGGGTGTTACCGACCTCAAGCGCGGCAACCTGAAGAGTTCGCAACTGCACCGCTCGGCGCTCGGCTACCTGCTAGGTGGAGGCCTGCCACTGCCCGGCTCGCAGCACCTCAAGGCATGGCTGCAGAGCTTGCTGGCAGGCTGTGAGCACATTGCCTGCCCGGCCCTGCCGCAGGCCAGTGATGAGCGCTACCGTGCGGCCCAGGCCGAGCACGAGCTGATACCCGCACGCAAGCCGCGGCGGGCTGCCGCCGAACATTGGTGGATCGCCTCCTACAGCGCTTTGCGCGTGGGTGAACAGACCCTCGGTGCCGACAGCTCGCAGGCCCAGCAACTGCTGGATGACGAAGTTGCCGATACCCCAATGCCCCGTGAAGTACCTGGTGACGGCGACGACATCCATCGCTTCCCCCGCGGCCCCAACCCGGGCACCTTCCTCCATGGGCTGCTGGAGTGGGCCGGACGGGAAGGCTTTGCCGAGGTCAGCGGCAACCCCAAGCTCATCGAGCGTACGGTTGGCCAGCGTTGCAACCGCCGCGGCTGGACCGGCTGGATCCCGACGCTTGGCCAGTGGCTGCAGCGCCTGCTCAACGAGCCCCTGCCGGCCGGCCATTCGCCGCTGACGCTCGCGCACCTGCAGCATTACCAGATCGAGATGGAGTTCTGGTTCGCCAGCCACAACGTCGACGCCGAGCACCTGGACCGCCTGGTGGCCCGGCATACCCACCCCGGCACAGCTCGCCCGGCTGCGCAGCCGACCCTGCTCAATGGCATGTTCAAAGGTTTCATCGACCTGGCGTATGAGCTTGACGGGCGCTATTACGTGGCAGACTACAAGTCCAACTGGCTCGGCCCGGACATCCAGGCCTACGATACCCAGGCCATGGAAAAAGCCATCCTCGAACACCGTTATGACCTGCAGTACGTGCTTTACCTGCTGGCCCTGCATCGCCAGTTGCGGGCACGGCTGCCTGACTATGATTACGACCGCCATGTCGGCGGTGCCCTGTTCATCTTCCTGCGTGGCGCCAGCAGCAGTGGCCACGGCGTGTATTTCGCCAAGCCGCCACGCGAGCTGATCGAGGCCCTCGACGCGCTGTTCCGGGGCGCGCACCAGCCCGAACAGCAGGACCTGTTTGCCGGAGCCGCGACATGAGCCGAACCCTCGACGATATCTTGCCTGCGCCACTGCACGCCGAGCACCTGTTGGCCCTGGCTCCCCAGCACAGCAGTGCGGACCTGCTGCAGTTGCTCGATCGCTGGGTCGAGCGAGGCTGGCTGCGTGCGCTCGACCGGGCGTTCGTCAGCTTTCTTGAAGAGCTTGCCCCTGGCAGTGACCCGTTGGTCTTGCTGGCGGCAGCATTGGCCAGCCACCAGCTGGGCCACGGGCATGTCTGCCTCGACCTGCAACAAACCCTCGCCGAGCCGGATTTCGCTCTGTCTCTGCCACCCGAAGGCGATGCCCTGACCGGCCCGTTGCTATTACCCTCGCAGCTGCTGGCCAACCTCGGCCTGCCCACCTGGCTGCAGCGTATTGCCGCAAGCCCTCTGGTGGCTGCCGGCAATACGCCGGGCCAGCAAGCACGTCCGCTGGTGCTCAGCGGCCAGCGCCTGTACCTGCGGCGCTACTGGAGCTACGAGCGGCAGATCGACCAGGCCCTGCGCCAGCGCCTGAGTCAACAGGAAGCAACACCGGCCGACCTGCCTGTGCGCCTGGCGCAGCTGTTCGACGAAGGCGCCTTGACTGGGCAGGTGGACTGGCAAAAACTGGCCTGCGCCCTGGCCACCCGTGCAGGCTTCAGCATCATCACTGGCGGCCCTGGCACCGGCAAGACCACCACGGTAGTGCGTTTGTTGGCGCTGCTGCAGGCGCCTGCGGTGGAGCAGGGCAGGCCGCTGCGTATTCGCCTGGCCGCGCCGACCGGCAAGGCCGCCGCACGCCTGACCGAATCCATTGGCCAGCAGGTTGAACGGTTGCAAGTCAGCGCCGAGGTGCGCAGGCAGATCCCCACCGACGTCAGCACCGTGCATCGCCTGCTCGGCAGCCGCCCAGGCTCGCGGCACTTCCGTCACCACGCCGGCAATCCGCTGCCGCTGGATGTGCTGGTGGTCGACGAGGCGTCGATGATCGACCTGGAGATGATGGCCAACGTGCTGGAGGCGTTGCCGCCCAAGGCGCGGCTGATTCTGCTCGGGGACAAGGACCAGCTGGCTTCGGTCGAGGCTGGAGCCGTACTCGGTGACCTGTGCCGGGATGCCGAAGAGGGCTGCTATTCGCCCGCTACCCAGGCCTGGCTGGAACAGATCGGCGGTCAATCGCTTGCCGCCAGTGGCCTGAAAACCGGTGATGCCCAACGCAATCCTCTGGCCCAGCAAGTGGTGATGCTGCGCTTCTCACGACGTTTTGGTGAGGGCAGTGGCATCGGCCAGCTGGCGCGCCTGGTCAACCGCCAGGAGGCCCAGGCGGCACGCGACCTGCTGAGCATGCCGCCAGCGGACGTGTTCGGCCTGGCGCTGCGCGGCGAGCAGGATCTGGCCTTCGACCGCCTGATTCTCGACGGCCTCGGCCGCGGTAACGAAGGGCCTCAGGGCTATCGCAGCTACCTGCGCGCCATTGGCCGCCATCGCCCGGTACCGGGCAGCGCTTTCGACGATCCGCGCTGGGAACAGTGGGCTGCCAGGGTGCTGCACAGTTTCGAAGACTTCCAGCTGTTGTGCGCCGTGCGCAAGGGGCCATGGGGTGTCGAAGGCCTCAACGAACGCGTGGCGCGGGTGCTGCACAATGCCGGGCTGATCGACAACCAGCAGCCGTGGTATGAAGGTCGCCCGGTGCTGGTGACGCGCAACGACTACGGCCTGGGCTTGATGAACGGCGACATTGGTATCGCCCTGCGCTTGCCGGACGAGCACGGTGAAGCGCTGCTGCGTGTGGCTTTCCCGCGTAACGACGGCAGTGGTGGGGTGCGCTTCGTGCTGCCCAGCCGCCTCAACGAGGTGGAAACCGTTTACGCCATGACGGTGCACAAGTCCCAGGGCTCCGAGTTCAGCCACACCGCGCTGGTGCTGCCAGATGCACTCAACCCGGTGCTGACCAAGGAACTGGTGTACACCGGCATTACCCGGGCCAAGCATTGCTTCAGCCTGATCGAGCCGCGCCAAGGCATTTTCGAGGAAGCGGTGCTGCGCAAGGTACGGCGTATTTCCGGCCTCATGCTTGAACAAGTCTGACGCTCCTCCGGCTAGCCAGCGTTGTGCTATCGTTGCGCCGACTCAGACAGGTTTTTGAGAGAACTCTCACATGACAGGCGCCAGGGAGCGGTTGACAGGCTGTGCGCTTTTGTTGCTTCTGGTTGCCCTGTCGCTATTGGCCGGCCCCGTCCAGGCGGGCGGTTCTGCCACCTCCGCTCAGGCCCAGCAGCGTGCCAAGGCGGTCACCCAAGTGGTCCTGGGCATCTTCAGCTATGCACGCTGGCCTACCGAGCCTGTGCCCTTGCGCTTGTGCATGGTCGGCCCGACCGAATATGCCGACGACTTGATCAAGGGCAACGTGCAGAACGCTGGCCAACCCTTGCAGGTGCGCCGCCTGCTGGCCGACGACCGGCATGTCGCCCAAGCCTGTGACGCGGTGTACATCGGCAAGCTCGACGATGCCCAGCGGGAACACCTGTTCCAGGCCATCAATGGCCATCCGGTACTGAGCATCAGCGAAGCCGACGACCCGTGCACGGTGGGCAGCCTGTTCTGCCTGCGCGTCGGTGACCAGCAGGTCGCTTTCGAGGTCAACCTCGACTCCGTGGCACGTTCCGGGGTGCGTATCCATCCCAGCGTGTTGCAGCTGTCACGGCGACGCGGAGCTGTGCCATGAAGCGTTCAGCCAGGAAGGCCGGCGTGCGTCCGACGTTGCGTTCGGTACTCGGCCGCGGCCACCTCAGCGTTGCCCTGATGGCAGTGGGCCTGGCCGGTATCTCGCTGACCCTGCTCGGTGTGCTGGCCCTGCGAGTGTACGCCCACCACAACCTGCACCTGATTGCCCGTTCGATCAACTACACCGTCGAAGCCGCGGTGGTGTTCGACGACAGCGCAGCGGCCCATGAGGCGCTGGAACTGATCGCCAAAACCGAAGAAGTGGCGGACGCCAAGGTATTCAACAACGATGGGGAGCAGCTGGCGCACTGGCAGCGCCGCGAAGAAGGCGTGCTCGGGCACCTTGAGGCGCAGGTGGCGTCGGCCTTGCTGAATGGGCCGATCAACCTGCCGATCATGCACCAGCAACAGCAAGTCGGGCATATCGAACTGGCCGGCCAGGGCCGCAGCTTGCTGCTGTTCCTGCTCAGCGGCCTTGGGGGCATCCTGTTCTGCACGATCCTCAGTGCCTTCGTTGCCTTGTACCTGTCGCGGCGCCTGCTTGGCGACATCGTGCGCCCCTTGCGCAGCCTGGCCAGTGTCGCCCACGCCGCGCGTCGCGAACGCAGTTTTGACCGCCGTGTGCCGGAAGCGCCCATTGCCGAGCTGAACGAGTTGGGTAACGATTTCAACGCGTTGCTCGATGAACTGGAGGTCTGGCACAGCCACTTGCAGAGCGAGAACGCCACCCTGGCTCACCAGGCCAGCCACGATAGCCTCACCGGCTTGCCCAACCGCGCGTTCTTCGAGGGGCGCCTCAGCCGCAGCCTGCGTAATGCTGCACGGCAGCAAGACCATGTGGCGCTGCTGTTCCTCGACAGTGACCACTTCAAGCAGATCAACGACAGCCTCGGCCATGCCGTGGGTGACGAAGTGCTGATCAACGTGGCCGACCGCGTGCGTGCGCAACTGCGCGAGCACGATCTGGTGGCCCGCCTGGGAGGCGATGAGTTTGCCGTGCTGCTGACCCCGCTGCACTCGCGTGAGGACGCAGAGCGCATCGCCGAGAAAATTATCGCCAGCATGCAGCTGCCGATTCTGCTCGATGGCGGTGAAAGCCTCACCACGTCGCTCAGTGTCGGCATCGCCTATTACCCGGAGGATGGCGATGACCCGGCCAGCCTCCTCAATGCCGCAGATGCGGCGATGTACCAGGCCAAGCGCAAGCGCCGAGGCCAGTGGCAAGCGGCGCAGACGGAACGGTCCGCCGCCGATTCCAGCAACAGGAGTTGAACCGTGATACAGCGTTTGCGTTTTTCATTCGTCGTGATGGTGCTGGCCTTGCTGGCGTTGGCAGGGTGCCAAAGCGCGCCACCCAAAGGGCTGAGCGCCGAACAGATTGCAGTACTCAAGCGTGAAGGCTTCGCCCCTACCGAGGAAGGCTGGGCATTCGACCTGTCAGGCAAGGTGCTGTTCGGCAGCGACCTGGACAGTCTCAATGCCCCGAGCCAGGCGATCGTCGAGCGGATCGGCAAGGCTTTGCTGGGCGTGGGTATTCAGCGTGTGCGGGTCGATGGCCATGCCGATGCTTCGGGCAAGGCGGCGTACAACCAGCTGCTGTCCGAGCGGCGTGCGCAGAGTGTGGCCAAGGCGTTGATCGACGTTGGCATGCAGGCGCAGAACATTCATACCCGCGGGCTGGGCAGCACGCAGCCAGTGGCGGACAACCGCACGAGTGCCGGGCGAACCGAGAACCGGCGGGTGTCGATTGTGGTGGCGTCTTATTGAAATAGCTGTAAAGAATGCAGCGCGGTGTAGCTGACAGGTGCCTGCCTTGGCGCTTTCAGCGCCTATCAGATCGACCGCGCGGGCGGCGCCCGATCTGATAGGCGCTGGAAATGCTGTGGCGAACACTTAAAGACCTCCATCAACCCTTAGCAAACCGCATCTCGCGCGTCTCACCCATCAACAACGGAGCATTCGCCTCGGTCACCCCACGGATGTAATCCCACAACAAGGTGATCCGCTTGAGCTTTCTCAAGTCCTCCCGGCAATACATCCAGAACTGCCGCGTCACCTCGATCTCCTCCGGCAACACCGTCACCAGCCGCGCGTCCTGCGACGCCAGGAAGCACGGCAATATCGCCAGCCCGCGCCCCTGCAACGCCGCCGTGTATTGGGCAATCACACTGGTACTGCGTAAATGTGCGTTGGCATTGGGAATCAGGTTGGCCAGGTACAGCAGCTCAGAACTGAACGCCAGGTCGTCCACATAGCTGATGAACGGGTGGTTCACCAGGTCGCTGACCTGGCGGATCGGTGCATGGCTGTCGAGGTAGTCCGGGGTCGCATACAGGCGCAGCCGGTAGTCGCACAGCTTGCAGCACACATAAGGCCCATGCTCTGGCCGCTCCAGGGCGATGACGATGTCCGCCTCGCGCTTGGACAGGCTGATGAAGTGCGGCAGCGGCAGGATATCTACCGAGATTGCCGGGTAGGCATCGACGAAATGGCTTAACTGCGGTGTAACGAAGAAGCTGCCAAAGCCTTCGGTGCACCCCATGCGCACATGCCCTGAGAGCGCCACGCCGGAGCCGGAGACCTGTTCGCAGGCCATGTGCAAGGTGCTCTCGATCGACTCCGCGTAGCCCAACAGGCGTTGCCCCTCGGCGGTCAGGACGAAGCCGTTGGTGCGTGACTTTTCGAACAGCAGCGTGCCCATCGCCCCCTCCAGCGAGCTGATGCGCCGCGATACCGTGGTGTAGTCGACAGCCAGGCGCTTGGCCGCGCTGCTGGCTTTGCGCGTGCGCGCCACTTCGAGGAAGAACTTCAGGTCGTCCCAGTTCAGCGCACTCAGGGAGGTCAGGTCTTTTTGCATGTTGATCCGGTTTTTTTGTGCGTTCTTGTTGGATGTTTGCACATCTATACTCGAAAAAAGCCCCAAGGCGCCACCTCGCGTTTGCCCGGCGCTGGCGATCTCGTCCTGACAATAATTCCAAGGAGAACGCAGATGAACGCACCACAATCCCCTGACAAGACCAAGGTCGAGCAGGTCAAGCTGCTGATCGACGGCCAGTGGGTCGAGTCGAAAACCAGCGAATGGCGCGACATCGTCAACCCGGCCACCCAGGAAGTGCTGGCGCGGGTACCGTTCGCCACCGTCGAAGAAGTGGATGCTGCCGTGGCTGCCGCACAGCGCGCCTTCAAGACTTGGCGTGACACCCCGATCGGTGCACGCATGCGCATCATGCTCAAGCTGCAGGCGCTGATCCGCGAGCACACCAAACGCATCGCCCAGGTGCTCAGTGCCGAGCAGGGCAAGACCCTTGCCGACGCCGAAGGCGATATCTTCCGCGGCCTGGAAGTGGTCGAGCACGCGGCTTCCATCGGCACGCTGCAGCTGGGCGAGTTCGCCGAGAACGTCGCCAGTGGCGTGGACACCTACACCCTGCGCCAGCCCATCGGCGTGTGCGCTGGCATCACCCCGTTCAACTTCCCGGCGATGATCCCGTTGTGGATGTTCCCGATGGCCATCGTCTGCGGCAACACCTTCGTCCTCAAGCCTTCCGAGCAGGACCCGCTGTCGACCATGCTGCTGGTCGAGCTGGCGCTGGAAGCCGGTGTGCCGGCTGGCGTGCTCAACGTGGTGCACGGCGGCAAGCAGGTGGTCGATGCAATCTGCACCCATCAGGACATCAAGGCGATCTCCTTCGTCGGTTCCACCGAAGTGGGCACTCACGTGTACAACCTGGCCAGCCAGCACGGCAAGCGTGTGCAGTCGATGATGGGCGCCAAGAACCACGCCGTGGTGCTGCCAGACGCCAACCGCACGCAAACCGTCAACGCCCTGGTCGGTGCCGCCTTCGGCGCAGCGGGCCAGCGCTGCATGGCCACCTCGGTGGCAGTGCTGGTGGGCAAGGCGCGTGACTGGCTGCCAGACATCAAGGAGGCGGCCAGCAAGCTCAAGGTCAACGCCGGTTGCGAGCCAGGCACCGATGTTGGCCCGGTGGTTTCCAGGCGCGCCAAGGAACGTGTGCTGGGGCTGATCGAAAGCGGCATCCGGGAAGGTGCCAAGCTCGAACTCGATGGCCGTGGGGTCAAGGTGCCGGGGTATGAGCAAGGCAACTTCGTCGGCCCGACCCTGTTCTCCGGGGTGAAGACCGACATGCAGGTCTACACCCAGGAAATCTTCGGCCCGGTGCTGGTGACCCTGGAAGTCGACACCCTCGACGAAGCCATTGCCCTGGTCAACGCCAACCCGTTCGGCAACGGTACCGGCCTGTTCACCCAGAGCGGCGCGGCGGCGCGCAAGTTCCAGAGCGAGATCGACATCGGCCAGGTGGGTATCAACATCCCGATTCCGGTACCGGTACCGTTCTTCAGCTTCACCGGCTCGCGCGGCTCCAAGCTCGGCGACCTCGGCCCGTACGGCAAGCAGGTGGTGCAGTTCTACACTCAGACCAAGACCGTCACCGCCCGTTGGTTCGATGACGACAGCGTCAATGACGGTGTGAACACCACCATCAGCCTGCGCTAAGGAGCACGCCATGCGTATCGCATTCATCGGCCTGGGCAACATGGGCGCGCCCATGGCCCGCAACCTGATCAAGGCCGGGCACCAGTTGAACCTGTTTGACCTCAACAAGACCGTGCTTACCGAGCTCGCCGAACTGGGCGGCCAGGTCAGCGCCTCCCCGAGGGCCGCGGCGGCCAGCAGTGAGCTGGTCATCACCATGCTGCCGGCGGCGGCCCATGTGCGCGCCGTATACCTCAACGAAGACGACGGCGTGCTGGCGGGCATCCACCCAGGCACGCCAACCCTGGATTGCAGCACCATCGACCCGCAGACCGCACGTGAGGTTTCCAAGGCTGCGGCGGCCAAAGGTGTGGACATGGGCGATGCGCCGGTGTCCGGGGGTACCGGTGGCGCGGCGGCAGGTACGCTGACCTTCATGGTCGGCGCCAGCGCAGAACTGTTCGCCACGCTCAAGCCGGTGCTGGAGCAGATGGGCCGCAACATCGTGCACTGCGGTGAAGTGGGTACCGGGCAGATCGCCAAGATCTGCAACAACCTGCTGCTGGGCATCTCGATGATCGGCGTCTCCGAAGCCATGGCCCTGGGCAATGCGCTGGGCATCGACACCAAGGTGCTGGCGGGGATCATCAACAGTTCGACGGGGCGTTGCTGGAGTTCCGATACCTACAACCCGTGGCCGGGCATCATCGAGACTGCACCGGCCTCGCGGGGGTATACCGGCGGGTTTGGCGCCGAGCTGATGCTCAAGGACCTGGGGCTTGCCACCGAGGCTGCGCGTCAGGCGCACCAGCCGGTGATTTTGGGGGCTGTGGCCCAGCAACTGTATCAGGCGATGAGCCTGCGCGGTGAAGGCGGCAAGGACTTCTCGGCGATCGTCGAGGGGTACCGCAAGAAGGATTGACGAGCGAGGACTTTATCGCGGGCCGGGCGGCCTTCCCTCTGTAACTGCGCACCAGAGGGAAGGGCACCTGCCCCGCGATGTTTTTTATCAGGCGAAGACGAAGTATTTGCGCACAGTCTCGACCACTTCCCAGGTGCCTTTCATACCCGGTTCGATCACGAACACATCACCCGCTTTCAGGTGCTTGGGCTCTTCACCTTCCGGGGTAATGATGCAGTAGCCATCGAGGAAGTGGCAGAACTCCCACTTCTCGTAGTTGACCTCGAACTTGCCCGGGGTGCAGATCCACGTGCCCATGATCTTGCTGCCGTCGGCCGACAGGTAGGCGTTGAGGTTGACGGTGTGCGGATCGCCGCCGATGCGCTTCCACTTGGTGGCGTCCACGACCGGCGTCGGGCAGGTTTCGCGCAGGACGGTGATGAAATCGGACATGGCACAACTCCTGGTGACTGGCTGAATGACTGGTCACCATAGGGCCATCCGCCGAGCCGCAGTTGCCTGGGCTCGACGTCCAGCTGCCTGCCCGCGCTATGCCAGGGCGTTGATCTCGACGGTGACGTGGGCCAGTTCCTCGTGCACGCTCAAGGCCTGGCGCACGCTGTCGGCGCTCAATGCGGCCTGGGTGGCGAGGCTGAGGATGCAGGCATATTGGTCTTTGCCCACGCGCCACACGTGCAGGTCGGTGATGGTGGCGGGTACCGGCAGTTCGGCGACCACCTCGCGTATTTCCTCGACCACCGGCGCATCCATCTCGGCGTCCAGCAAGACACGGCCGGTATCGCGCAGCAGGCCGCGGGCCCAGAGCGCCACCAACAGCGCACCGACCAGGCCCATTACCGGGTCGAGCCAGCTGGCGCCCCAGAACTTGCCGGCCAGCAGGGCGACGATCGCCAGCACCGAGGTGGCGGCGTCGGCGATCACGTGCAGGTAGGCCGAGCGCAGGTTCAGGTCGTGGTGGTGATGGCCGTGGTCGTGATGATGGTCGTGGCCATGGTGGTGATGATCGTGATCGTCGCGCAGCAGCCAGGCGCAGATCAGGTTCACGGCCAGGCCGATCACCGCAATGAAGATCGCCTCGTCATAGTGGATCGGCCCCGGCGTCAGCAGGCGCTCGGCCGACTGGAAGGCCATCAGCGCGGCCACACCGAGCAGCAGCAGGGCACTGGAATAGCCGCCTAGGATCTCGATCTTCCAGGTGCCGAAGGCGAAGCGCTGGTCCTTGGCATAACGACGCGCGGCAGCGTAGGCCAGCAGCGACAGGCCCAGGGCCAGGGCATGCGAGCTCATGTGCCAGCCGTCGGCGAGCAGGGCCATGGAATTGAATAACCAGCCACCGGCGATTTCCGCCACCATCATTACCGCCGTCAGCCACACGGCCAGGCGTGTCTTGCGCTCGGCGCCGAGGTTGCTGGTGTGGAACTGGTGGCTGTGCTGCCAGCGGCCTGAGGTTTGTGTCGCCATGGTTTATGATGCTCACGGAATGTCGAGAAATATACTATACCCCAGTATACCTAGCATGGTGTGTAAGCGAATGGCACATACGATCAAGAGCAAGAAGCAACTGCTGACCCGCGTGCGCAAGATCAAAGGCCAGGCCGCCGCCCTGGAAACCGCGCTGGAGCAGGACAAGGACTGCCTGGCGATCCTCCAGCAGATCGCCGCCGTACGCGGTGCGGTGAATGGGCTGATGACCGAGGTGATGGAAGGGCACATCCGCGAACACTTGGTGGCGGAAGGGCTGAGCGCCGAGGAACGGCAGGAAGAGGCGGACAAGGTGGCGGCGTTGTTGCGGTCTTATCTGAAGTGATACCCCCTGGGGGTATAAGAACATTGATTGACATGAGCACTTTTTTGCCTGGGCTGGCCCTTTCGCGGGTAAACCCGCGAAAGGGCCAGCCCAGGCAGCGATGAACGTTCAGCTCTGTATCAATCGCTCAACCAACCCCGCCGCATACCCTGGCAACCCGGCAAAATCCCGCGTACACAACAGCAACCGTCGGTTGGCCCAATCCTCTCGCAGCGCCACCCAGTGCATCGGCAGCATGCCCTTCCAGCGCTGCACCGATGCCAGCGGCACCACGCCGATCCCCGCACCACCGGCGACCATGCGTATCACCCCGTCAAACCCTTCAGCTCGCACCCGTACCTGCATGCGGTGGCCTTCGCGCAGGGCCTGTTCTTCCAGGTACAACGCGAGGGCACTGTTCGCCCCAAGCCCGACATGGCCGTGGGCGAGGGAGTCGATAAAGCTCGGGGCGGGCGCTGCGGCGAGGGGATGATCCAGCGGTGTCACCAGCACCAGCGGGTCATCGCGAAACGGCAAGGTCTGCAGATGCGCGCTGGGCGCTGCGGTGGAAATGATGCCCAGGTCAGCCATGCCCTGGGTGATCGCCTGAACGATGCGCAGGCTGGGCAGCTCCTGCACATCGACGCTGATTCCTGGGTTGTCGGCGAGGTAGCTGGCCAGCAGTTCCGGTAGGTATTCGGTCAGCGCCGCCGTGTTGCACAGCAGCCGCACCTGCCCTTGCCGGCCCTTGGCATAGTGAGCCAGGTCGAACTGCAGGCGTTCGACCTGCTGGCCGATGAGCCGCGCATGCTGCAACAGCGCCTGCCCGGCGGGTGTCGCCTGCACGCCACGGCGATTGCGCTCAAGCAACGGCGTACCCAGCGAGGCCTCCATGGCGCGGATGCGCGCACTGGCCGCTGGCAGCGACAGATGGCTGCGGCGGGCGCCGGCGGTGATGTTGCCGCATTCGGCGGTGTGCTGGAAAAGCCTGAGGTCGATCAGGTCGAAATGCATCTGCCTCTGTCCTTGCAAGAGTCTGGCTGAGTATATGGCAGATTTTCATGCCAGCCGCTGCACGCCATCATGGCGGTCATGGATAACTTGGTTGCTTTCTACCAGAACATCGGCCCGGCCCTAACGCTGCTGGTGATCATCACCTTCTTGCTGGCCGGTGCCGTCAAAGGGGTGATCGGCCTCGGCCTGCCGACCATCGCCATGGGCCTGCTGGGGCTGGCTATGTCTCCGACGCAGGCTGCTGGATTGTTGATTGTGCCTTCGATGCTTACCAACCTCTGGCAACTTGCGGCTGGCGGGCATCTGCGCGCACTACTGCGAAGGCTCGGGCCAATGTTGGCGATGACAGTCCTCGGTACGTTGCTTGGCAGTGCCTGGCTGGGCATCAACAGTGGGCCCTGGGCGGTGCATGCATTGGGGGCGGCGCTGGTGATCTACGCGCTGTACGGGCTGGCAGGCCCGTCCTTGCGGGTGGCGCCGGAGCGGGAAGGGTGGCTGGGGCCGGTCTGTGGGCTGGTGACTGGTGTGGTCACTGCAGCCACAGGCGTGTTCGTGATGCCAGCGGTGCCTTACCTGCAGAGCCTGGGCCTGAGCCGCGACGAGATGATCCAGGCACTGGGCCTGTCGTTCACGGTCTCGACCTTGGCGCTGGCCCTTGGCCTGGCCGGGCAGGATGCCTTGGGTGGGCAAGCGCTGGGGGCTTCGCTGCTGATGCTGGCGCCGGCCCTTTTGGGCATGCTCGCCGGGCAGTGGCTGCGCCAGCGTATCAGCGCAGCGCTGTTCAAGCGCTGCTTCTTCATCGGCCTGGCCGCGCTGGGCGGCCACTTGCTGATCAACGGTTAGCGGACGAGGCGCTGAGCATGACAATGGGCTGGATGTCGAAATCGCGCTCCAGATAATCCATGCGCTTTTCAAAGAACTCGGCCATGTGCGGCAGTGCCGAGTGCACATCCAGCGCGGCCTTGTCGGCCCACACTTCATAGAACACGAACAGGGTCGGGTCCTGCTGGTCGCGCAGCATGTGGTATTCGATGCAGCCTGGTTCCTGGCGGCTGGGCTCGACGTAGGCACGGAACAGGGTTTCGAACGCTTCGGCCATTTCCGGACGGGTCTTGGCCTTGAGGATGAATGCGTGCTGCTCGCTCATGGATCGTACTCACAGATAAATGGAGAATCGATTCTACGGCAATAATTGATTCGTCATTCGTGACTTCCGGTCAATTGTATTTTGCCCGCCAACTGCTGTATCCCGCGTCCGCGAGCCATTACTGTGCCGGTCATTCATCCAATGACTTGAGGCCCAGCATGAAAAAGATCCTTCTGCTCAACGGCGGCAAACAATTCGCCCACTCTGACGGCCGTCTCAACCAGACCTTGCACGACGCCGCGCTGGCGCACCTGGACCGTGCCGGTTTCGATGTGCAGCAGACCTTCATCGACGGTGGCTACGACGCCCAGGCCGAGGTCGAGAAATTCCTCTGGGCCGATGTGATCATCTACCAGATGCCAGGCTGGTGGATGGGCGCCCCATGGACCGTGAAGAAGTACATCGACGATGTCTTCACCGCTGGCCACGGCAGCCTTTACGCCAATGATGGCCGTACCCGCTCCGACCATTCGCAAAAGTACGGCAGCGGTGGCCTGGTGCACGGCAAGCAGTACATGCTGTCGTTGACCTGGAACGCACCGCAGCAAGCATTCGATGACCCGGGCGACTTCTTCGAGGGCAAGGGTGTCGATGCGGTGTATTTCCCTTTCCACAAGGCCAACCAGTTCCTGGGCATGACCGGGCTGCCAACCTTCCTTGCGGTGGATGTGATGAAGCGCCCGGATGTGCCGGCAGCCCTGGCGGCTTACGAAGCTCATCTGGACAAGGTCTTCGGCAAGGCTATCTAATCCCTGCACGGACCCGACACAGGCGCTCAAGTGAAAACCCGCTCCGAAGAACTCCAGGTATTCGTCGCCGTCATCGACTGCGGCTCAATCTCCGCCGCTGCCGAGCAGATGGGCCAGACCCCGTCTGCCGTCAGCCGCACCCTGTCGCGCCTGGAGGCCAAGCTCGGCACCACCTTGGTCAACCGCACCACCCGGCGCATGGACCTCACCGAAGAGGGCCGCTTCTTTCTCGAACGCTCACGCCTGGTGCTGCAGCAGATGGACGAGATGGAGGAGCGTCTGTCGATGAACCGGCAGACGCCGTCCGGGCGCCTGCGCATCAACGCGGCGGCGCCGTTCATGCTGCACGCCATCCTGCCGTGGATCGGCGAGTTCCGCCGCCAGTACCCCGGCATCGAGCTGGAGCTCAACACCGACGACCTGATCATCGACCTGCTGGAACAGAGCACCGACGTGGCCATCCGCATCGGTGACCTTGCCGACTCCAGCCTGCATGCCCGCTCGCTCGGTTGCAGCCCGGTGCAGGTGCTGGCGAGCCCGGAATACCTGGCACAACACGGCACGCCGAAAAGCGTCGAAGACCTGAACGATCACTGCCTGCTTGGCTTCAGCCAGCCTGAATCGTTGAACCAATGGCCGTTGCGCCACGCCCAGGGTGACCGCTGGGGCATTCGCCCGGCGTTGATCGCCTCCAGCGGCGAAACCCTGCGCCAGCTGGCGCTGGCCGGTGAGGGCATCGTCGCCCTGTCGCATTTCATGACCCACGAAGACATCCGCGCCGGTCGCCTCAAGGTGCTGCTGAGCGAGGCCAACAATGGCTACCGCCAGCCGATCCACGCGGTGTACTACCGCAACACGCAGCTGGCCCTGCGGATTCAGTGCTTCCTTGATTTCATCCAGCGCAAGTTGGCCATGTACGCCTGCTGAGTTGCCTGATCGCGACAGGTCCTGTCCACAGGCGGCGAAACTTCCTGCGTTTGATTGCACAGTCAGAGCGCTTCGGCCTTACTGACTGCTCAACAAAAATAACACCAAGGAAGTGTCATGCGTATTGTCCCGTTCCAGTACCTGGCTCTGGCAGCCGCGATCCTGAGCTGTTCATCGACTTACGCCGCCACGTTGGAAGGTGGCGCTGTGGCCGCCCCCGATCAATATGGTGCACAGGTTGCAGCCGACATTCTCAAGAAGGGCGGCAACGCGGTGGACGCGGCCGTGGCCACGGCCTTCACCCTGGCAGTGACCTACCCCGAGGCGGGTAACATTGGCGGCGGTGGCTTCATGACCCTGTTCGTCGACGGCAAGCCGTACTTCCTCGACTACCGCGAAGTGGCGCCCAAGGCCGCCTCGCGCAACATGTACCTGGACGACAAGGGCGAGGTCATCGAGAACCTGAGCCTGGTCGGCGTGCGCGCCGCCGGCGTGCCAGGCACGGTGATGGGCTTGTGGGAAGCCCACCAGAAGTTCGGCAAGCTGCCCTGGAGCGAGCTGCTGACGCCGGCCATCGGTTATGCGAAAAACGGCTTCAAGGTCGCCGAGAAGCAGTACCAGTACCGCAACGATGCCCAGGGCATGTTCAAGACCGCGACCAACTTCAACGACTATTTCGGCAACATGAAGGTCGGAGAACTGTTTAAACAGCCGGAAATGGCCCAGACCCTCGAACGCATCGCCGACAAGGGCGTGAGCGAGTTCTACCAGGGCAAGACCGCCGACCTGCTGGTGGCGCAGATGCAGGCCGACAAGGGCCTGATCACCAAGCAAGACCTCAAGGATTACAAGGCCGTGTGGCGCGAGCCCATGGCCCTTAGCTGGCGTGGCAATGTGGTCTATACCGCGCCGCCGCCAAGCTCCGGCGGCGTGGCCCTGGCCCAGCTGCTGGGTATCAAGGAAGACCGCGCGGCGGACTTCAAGGGCGTTGCGCACAACTCGGCGCAGTACATTCATCTGCTAGCGGAGATTGAAAAGCGTGTGTTCGCCGACCGTGCCGACTACCTCGGCGACCCGGCGTTCACCAAGGTGCCGGTCGACCAGTTGGTGGCCAAGGACTACCTGGCCAAGCGCGCCGCCCAGGTCAACCCGAAGGCCATTTCCGAAACCGACAAGGTCAAGCCAGGCCTGGAGCCGCACCAGACCACGCACTTCTCGATCGTTGACAAACAGGGCAATGCGGTCAGCAATACGTACACGCTCAACCTCGATTACGGCAGCGGCGTGGTGGTCAAGGGCGCAGGCTTCCTGCTCAACGATGAGATGGACGATTTCAGCGCCAAGCCTGGCGCCGCAAATGCCTTTGGCGTGGTCGGCGGTGACGCCAACGCCATCGAACCGGGCAAGCGCATGCTGTCGTCGATGAGCCCGAGCCTGATGACGCGCGATGGCAAGGTCGAGCTGGTGATCGGTACCCCGGGCGGTTCGCGAATCTTTACCTCTATCTTCCAGGTGATGAACAACCTGTACGACTACGGCATGCCGTTGGAGAAGGCCGTGGCGGCGCAGCGTGTGCACCATCAGTTGCTGCCCAAGGACACCATTTACTTCGACAACTACGCGCCGTTGACCGGGCCGGTGGCCGATGAGCTTAAGAAGATGGGCTATGTGCTGGAAGATCAGGGCTGGGAGATGGGCGATATCCAGGCGATCCGGGTGAACGGCGCGCAGCTCGAGACCGCTTCGGATCCGCGTGGGCGTGGGGTGGGGATGATCGTCAAGTAGTTCTGTATCGGCAGGGCTGGCCCCTTCGCGGGCACGCCCGCTCCCACAGGTTCACCGCTGACGTCAGGAAAGCGGCGAAACCTGTGGGAGCGGGTTTACCCGCGAAAGCGATCTTGAGGTCAGACGCGGAACTGGCTGACCAGCATCTGCAAGTGCCCACCCAGGCGCGCCAGCTCAACGCTGGACGCCGCCGTTTCATCACTGGCCGCCGCGGTCTGTTCCGACACATCCCGCACATTCAGGATGCTGCGGCTGATCTCTTCCGCCACCGCACTCTGCTGCTCGGCCGCCGCTGCGATCTGCTGGTTCATCGACTGGATGCTCGACACCGTACTGGTGATGTTCTCCAGCGACGAACCGGCCTTGCGCGCCAGCTCCACACTGCTGTCGGTCAGCGTGCGGCTGCCCTGCATGGCATTGGCCACCTGCTGGGTGCCGTGCTGCAGGCTGGCCACCAACTCCTCGATTTCTTCGGTGGACTTCTGCGTGCGCTGGGCCAGGCCACGCACTTCGTCGGCCACCACGGCAAATCCGCGGCCGGCTTCACCGGCACGGGCCGCTTCGATCGCGGCGTTGAGGGCCAGCAGGTTGGTCTGCTCGGCCACCGACTTGATCACGTCCATCACGCTGCCGATCTTCTGGCTTTCCTGTTGCAGCAGGTTCATGGCCTCGGTGGAGCGGTGCACTTCTTCGGCCAGGCGCTCGATCTGGCTGATCGCCTCGCCGACCACGCGGTCACCGGCACGCGCTTCGTCATCGGCGCCGGTCGCGGCATGGGAAGCCTGCTCGGCGTTGCGCGCCACTTCCTGAACGGTGGCGGCCATTTCGTGCATGGCGGTGGCGACCTGGTCGGTCTCGACCTTCTGGCTGTTGGCACCGGCGCTGGTCTGCTCGGTCACCGCCGACAACTCTTCGGCGGCGCTGGCAATCTGGGTGACGCCATCACGGATGCCGCTGATCAGCTCGCGCAGGGTCGTGCCCATGCGCGCAATGCCTTGTTGCAGCACGCCGATTTCATCGCGGCGGGTCACACGCAGGTCGTGGGTCAGGTCGCCACCGGCGATGCGCTCCACGGCTTGCAGGGTATCGCGCAGCGGGCGGGTGATCTGGCGGGTGATGACCACCGCTGCGATGACGCCAGCCAGCAGCGCCAGCAGCGTGGCGATGGTCTGCAGGCTGCGGGCCTGGGTGCTTTCTGCGTCGCGACGTTCCAGCTGGATGCTGTACAGCGCGTCGCTGCGCTTGACGATATCGGCGCCTTGCACGGTCATCTCGGCGCGGGCGACGGTGATCTCGGCGACCGCATCGCGGAACTGGCGCACGGCATCGCGATAGGCCTGCACCGATTGCTCGAACTGCTGCACGCGAGTGGCTTCGGCTGGGAGCTGGCGCTTGAGGTTGTCGATTTCGCCCAGCGCACCCTCCAGCTGGCGCAGGGCGGTCTGCTCGTTGGCGGTGCTGTTGTCGGCAATGTAACCGCGCACATCGATACGCACCTGCAGCAGTTGCTGGCGCGCCTTGCTGATCAGTTGGTACTGGGCCAGGCGCACGCTGTCGGGTTCGGGGCGGGCCATGACGTCCTGGCTGAGGGCTTCCATGGCCTGGTCGGCCTTGGCCGCCGACACGTTCATTGCATCACGGGCGGCCAGCGAGCTCTTGTAGCCGGCGCGCATCTTGTTCAGCGATACCTTGTACTCGCTGATGGTCTGCCCCAGTTCCTTGAGCAGCACGACGTTGGCCGGGCTGGTGAAGGTGGTGACCAGGTATTGCTGCTGCTTGCTGAAGGCGTCCAGCTTGGCCTGGGTATTGGCCGCGGCCGCGTCATCGCCGTTGGCGATCATGTACTGCAGACGCGCAATGCGCAGGTCGGTCAGATCCTTGTTGAGCTGACCGATGTCACCCATCCAGTTGCTGCGGTCAATCAGGCTGCCCAGGCTGGTCCAGCCGGTCAGGGCCAGCAGGCCGGTTAGTACCAGCACCAGGCCGAAGCCCAGGCCGAGTTTGAGGTTGACGCTGATATTGGCGAACCAGCTGTTCATGCACGCTCTCCAGAAAATTCATTCGCTCACTGATCTTCGATCGCAGGGCGTTGTTGTTCTGGGGCCCGCTGATTCGTGCAGGTGTTATCGGCACGTCGAGGGTAAAGCTGAATCGCTTTTGCAGTTGATTTGTAACCAGGCGAAAAAGTGTGGGAGCGGGCATGCCCGCGAAGGGCCGCAAAGCGGCCCCAAGACCTCAAAGGCTACGCGCCCCGAAGGTATCGCAGCTGTTCACATCGCCTTGGGCAAACCCGGCCTTGAACCAGCGCACCCGCTGCGCAGAGGTGCCATGGGTGAAGGAGTCGGGCACCACGCGCCCCTGACCCTGCTGTTGCAGCCGGTCATCACCAATGGCATTGGCGGCATTCAGCGCCTCTTCAACATCACCCGGCTCCAGCCAGTTCAGTCGCTTCTGCGCCTGATACGCCCAGACGCCGGCCAGGCAGTCCGCCTGCAGTTCCTGGCGCACCAGCAGGCCATTGTCGCCTTCAAGGCGCTGGCCACTGCGCCGCGCGGCATCGACCTTGGCCGACACCCCCAACAGGGTTTGCACGTGGTGGCCGATCTCGTGGGCAATCACGTAGGCCTGGGCGAAGTCACCGGCCGCAGCGAAGCGGGTTTCCATTTCGCGGAAGAACGACATGTCCAGGTACACCCGCTGATCCGCCGGGCAGTAGAACGGGCCGACTGCCGCAGACGCAAAACCGCAGGCCGAATTGACCTGGCCGCTGAACAGCACCAGCTTGGGATCACGGTACTGCTTGCCCGCTTGGGCGAACAGGGCCTTCCAGGTGTCTTCCGTATCGCCCAGGATCGAGGCGACGAACTGCGCCTGTTCGTCATTGGCCGGTGGGGCCTTGCCGCCAGCGCCACTGGGTGCTGCCTGCTGTTGCTGTTGTTCCATCTGCCCGGCGAGCTGGCCAAGAATCTGCAGCGGGTCCTGGCCGGTCAGCCAGCCGATACCGACAATCAACAGCACAGCGCCAAGCCCCAGCCCTTTGCCGCCGCCAAAGCGCATGCCGCCGCCGCCACCTTCGCCGCGAGCATCAACCACGTTGTCGCTGCGCCGGCCTTTTCGCCATTCCATGAGGAGCTCTCCAGAGCTTGAAACATAGGGATAAAGATTAGATCACCACAGCCAAAGCCACTAATACATAACCGTTTGGTTATGTTATTGACGGGTGATTTCATTATCCATCCCTCGCGACCTGTCTGAAACTGCAAGTCCGCCTGCCGTGTACAGGCGTTTTCATAATTCCAAGAGAGGAATCCGGCATGCCTGCCCAGGACAACAGCCGCTTCGTGATCCGTGATCGCAACTGGCACCCCAAGGCCCTGACGCCCGACTACAAGACATCCGTTGCCCGCTCGCCGCGCCAGGCACTGGTCAGCATCCCGCAGTCGATCAGCGAAACCACCGGCCCGGACTTTTCCCACCTGGGCTTCGGTGCCCACGACCATGATCTGCTGCTGAACTTCAACAACGGTGGCCTGCCGATCGGCGAGCGCATCATCGTTGCCGGCCGCGTCGTCGACCAGTACGGCAAGCCTGTGCCGAACACCCTGGTGGAGATGTGGCAAGCCAACGCCGGTGGCCGCTATCGCCACAAGAACGACCGTTACCTGGCGCCGCTGGACCCGAACTTCGGTGGCGTCGGCCGTTGCCTGACCGACCGCGATGGCTACTACAGCTTCCGCACCATCAAGCCGGGCCCGTACCCATGGCGCAACGGCCCGAACGACTGGCGCCCGGCGCACATCCATTTCGGCATCAGCGGCCCGTCGATCGCCACCAAGCTGATCACCCAGCTGTATTTCGAAGGTGATCCGCTGATCCCGATGTGCCCGATCGTCAAGTCGATCGCCAACCCTGAAGCCGTCCAGCAGTTGATTGCCAAGCTCGACATGAGCAACGCCAACCCGATGGACTGCCTGGCGTACCGCTTCGATATCGTGCTGCGTGGCCAGCGCAAGACCCACTTCGAAAACTGCTGAGGACCCCGCCATGCCAATCGAACTGCTGCCGGAAACCCCATCGCAGACTGCCGGCCCCTACGTGCACATCGGCCTGGCCCTGGAAGCGGCCGGCAACCCGACCCGTGACCAGGAAATCTGGAACCGCCTGGCCAAGCCGGATGCCCCGGGCGAGCACATCGTGCTGATCGGCCATGTGTATGACGGCAACGGCCACCTGGTGCGTGATTCGTTCCTGGAACTGTGGCAGGCCGACGCCAACGGTCAGTATCAGGATGCCTATAACCTGGAAAACGCCTTCAACAGCTTCGGCCGCACCGCCACCACCTTCGATGCTGGTGAGTGGACCGTGCACACGGTCAAGCCGGGTGTGGTGAACAATGCTGCAGGCGTGCCAATGGCGCCGCATATCAACATCAGCCTGTTCGCCCGGGGGATCAACATCCATCTGCACACGCGGCTGTATTTCGACGACGAGGCCGAGGCCAATGCCAAGTGCCCGGTGCTCAACCTGATCGAGCAGCCGCAACGTCGTGAGACCTTGATCGCCAAGCGTTGCGAGGTGGACGGGAAAACGGCCTATCGCTTCGATATCCGTATTCAGGGGGAAGGGGAGACGGTCTTCTTCGACTTCTAAGAGAATGCCGGGGCCGCAAAGCGGCCCCGGCAGTCTGAAAGTCAGCGCCGAACCAGCAGGACGCCACTTTCCATGTGGTGCGTATACGGGAACTGGTCAAACAACGCACAACGCTCGATGCGGTGCGTGTCCTGCAACTGGGCAATGTTCGCCGCCAGCGTCTCTGGATTGCACGAGATGTACAGAATCCTTTCAAAACGCCGGGTCAGCTCGCAAGTGTCCGGGTCCATCCCTGCACGGGGCGGGTCGACGAACACGGTGCCGAACGCGTAGCTTTTCAGGTCGATCCCTTCCAGCCGGCGGAACGGCCGCACCTCGTTCAGCGCCTGGGTCAGCTCTTCTGCCGACAGGCGCACCAGCCGCACGTTATCCACAGCGTTCTCGTCGAGGTTGCTCAGCGCGGCATTGACCGAAGTCTTGCTGATCTCGGTGGCCAGCACCTGGCGCACGCGGGTGGCCAGCGGCAGGGTAAAGTTGCCGTTGCCGCAATACAGCTCCAGCAAGTCGTCTTCACGCTCGCCGATGGCCTCGAACGCCCAGCTCAGCATCTTCTGGTTCACCGCGCCGTTGGGCTGGGTGAACGCGCCTTCCGGTTGGCGGTAGCTGAAGACGCGACCGGCGACATCCAGTTTTTCCACTGCATAGTCGCGGCCAATCACCAGCCGTTTGCCCTTCGAACGGCCGATCACGCTCACGCCGAGGTCTTCGGCCAACTGCCGGGCAGCCACTTCCCAGGCCTCGTCCAGCGGGCGGTGGTAGCACATCGTGATCATGGCATCGCCGGCCAGCGTGGTGAGGAACTCCACCTGGAACAAGCGATTGCCCAATGCCTCGCTGGCCTGCCAGGCGGCCTTCAGGCGCGGCATCAGCTCATTGATGCGCTGGCTGGCGATGGGGAAGTCGTCGATCAGAATCGCCTTGTGCTTGTCGCCAGGGGCGAACATCGCGTAGTGGCGCTGGCCATCTTCACGCCACAGGCGGAACTCGGCGCGCAAGCGGTAATGCTCGCGCGGTGAGTCGAAAACGGCCGGTTCCGGCGCGCCGAAGGGCGCCAGCAGCGTGCGCAGGCGGGCGACCTTGCCCTCCAGCTGGGTGTCGTAGGCGGAAGGATCGAAGACAGCACTCATGCGTTGAACCAGCCCAGCTTGATGACGAACAGGATGGAAAGGATCACCAAGGCCGGGTTCAGGTCGCGGCGGCGGCCGGAGATCAGCTTGACGGCGGTCCAGGAGATGAAACCGAAGGCGATGCCGTTGGCGATCGAGTAGGTCAGTGGCATGGCCAGGGCGGTCACCACCACGGGCGCGGCCTCGGTGATGTCGTCCCAATTGATTTCTGCCAGGCCCGAGGCCATCAGCACGGCGACGAACAACAGCGCCGGTGCCGTGGCAAAGGCCGGCACGCTACCGGCCAGCGGCGCGAAGAACAGCGCCAGCAGGAACAGGATGGCGACGACGATCGCAGTCAGGCCGGTGCGGCCCCCGGCGCTCACGCCTGCGGCGGATTCGATGTAGCTGGTGGTGGTCGAGGTTCCCAGCAGGGAGCCTGCCATGGCGGCGGTGCTGTCGGCGATCAGGGCACGGCCCATCTTTGGCATGTGGCCGTCCTTGCCCATCAGGCCGGCGCGCTTGGCCACACCGATCAGTGTGCCCGAGTTGTCGAACAGGTCGACGAACAGGAAGGCGAAGATCACGCTGACCAGGCCCACGTCGAGGGCGCCTTTGATGTCCAGCTGGAGGAAGGTCGGCGCCAGTGATGGCGGCATCGAGACCACGCCACCGAACGGTGTCACACCCATCAGGATCGAAGCGATGGTCACGGCCAGGATGCCGATCAGCACTGCGCCACGAACCTTCAGCGACTCGAGGCCGACGATCAGGAAGAAACCCAGGGTTGCGAGGATAGGCGCCGGCTGCTTGAGGTCACCCAGGCCAACCAGGGTCGCTGGGTTATCGACGACGATGCCGGCATTATGCAGGGCGATGAACGCCAGGAACAGGCCGATACCTGCAGCAATCGCCGAGCGCAGCGGCAGCGGGATGCTGTTAACGATCCATTCGCGGATGCGGAAGATCGACAACAGGAAGAACATCACCGCCGAGAGAAACACCGCGCCGAGTGCCACCTGCCAGGTGTGGCCCATGTGCAGGACCACCGTGTAGGTGAAGAACGCGTTCAGGCCCATGCCCGGCGCCAGGGCGATCGGGTAGTTGGCAATCAGGCCCATGGTGGTCGAGCCGATGGCGGCCGCCAGGCAGGTGGCGACGAAGATCGCGCCCTTGTCCATGCCGGTCTCACCGAGGATGCTCGGGTTGACGAACAGAATGTAGGCCATGGCCAGGAAGGTCGTGACGCCCGCAAGAATCTCGGTGCGCACATTGGTGTTGTGTGCTTTTAGTTGAAACAGCCTTTCCAGCATGCCCGCTCCCCAGGGCGCCCTCGCGCCGTGAATGTATCGACCCCATCAGCAAAGCACAGACCGAAGCCGATGCCGTGGTTTTGTGTGGGGCGGAAAAAAGCCGCGCATCATACCAGCATGCTCGGCAGGGGCCTATGGCCGTTGGGGAATGGGTGCTTTTTAGCCTGTGCTGGCTCTTCGCGGCGGTTCGACGCCGCGAAGAGGCCAGAACAGGCAACCAATCATCCGTTGTGCAACCGATCGCGCTTGGCCAGTGTGGGGAACAGTTTTATCCACACCCCGGTCACCACCAGCGTTCCCACCCCACCCAGCACCACCGCCGGCACTGTGCCAAACCAGTGCGCCGTCACCCCGGACTCGAACTCACCCAGCTGGTTCGAAGCGCCGATGAACAACCCGTTCACCGCACTCACTCGCCCGCGCATCTCGTCTGGCGTCTCCAGCTGCACGAAGGCGCCGCGGATCACCATGCTGATCATGTCCGCCGCGCCGAGCACCACCAGCACCGCCAGCGAGAACCAGAACGAGGTCGATAGGCCAAAGGCGATGGTGGCCACGCCGAACAGCCCGACTGCAGTGAACATGGTGCGCCCGACTTTGCGCTCGACCGGGAACCGCGCCAGCCACAGCGACATCAACAATGCCCCGACCGCAGGGGCGGAGCGCAGCAAGCCCAGGCCCCACGGGCCGGTGAGCAGGATGTCCTTGGCAAATACCGGCAGCAGGGCGGTGGCGCCACCCAGCAGCACGGCGAACAGGTCCAGCGAAATGGCCCCGAGGATGTCCGGGCGGCTGCGGATGAAGCGGATCCCGGCCATCAGCGATTCAATACTGGCGCGGCCGCGCTGAGGCACTTGCTGGCGCGAGTCGAGGCTGAGCATGAGCAGGCAGGCGATGGCATACAGGGCAACGGTCGGGCCGTACACCCAGATGCTGCCGAACGCGTACAGGAAGCCGCCCACGGCCGGGGCGACGATGGTAGCCGCCTGGGTCGCCGAGGCGGAGGCGGCTACCGCCCGCGGGAACAGCCCCGACGGCACGACGTTGGGTAGCAGCGCCTGGGTCGCCGGCATCTCGAATGAACGGGTGGCACCGAGCAGGAAGGCCAGGGCGAAGATCAGTTCGCGGCTGACACTGTCGGTGGCACTGCCCACTGCCAGCGCCAGGGCGATCAGCCCCTGCAAGGTCTGGCACAGCGCCGCCACCTTGCGCCGGTCATAGCGGTCGGCGACATGCCCGGTATGCAGCATGAACAGCACCCGGGGAGCGAATTCGACCAGGCCGACCAGGCCCAGGTCGAGCACATTGCCGGTCAGCTGGTAGAGATGCCAGCCAATGGCCACGGTGAGCATCTGGAAGCCACTGGCGGTGAACACCCGGGCCAGCCAGAAGGCGATGAAAGGGCGGTGATGACGCAATAACTGCGGTGCGGAATCGGACATCGGGAACCTGTTGGTCTCGGCGCAGTAGAGGGGCTCGCAGCGTATCATCTGTTTGTAACAACCGGTTACTGTTTGCCGTGATCGGCACTTTTCTATGTCTCGCGGAAGGGGGTGGGGCAACCGGTCACGCGGCAAACAACCGCACGGCCCAGCGGGCCATTCGGGACTATGCTTTCTAGCAGTCGTTGATCTGGATCAATCGTTGCTTTTGCAACAAATGGGCATTGAACGGGCAACGAATTGGCCTTCGGGCCGGAATCCCTGCGATCGAACAGAACAATTCCAAGACGCCGCACTCGACTACCGTGGGGGCAGTGGGCGACGGGGCCACAAGCCCAGACGCCGGATTATCTGAAGAGGAAGCACCATGTTCGGAATAGAAGCCTTAGAGCTCGCCCGAATGCAGTTTGCCTTTACCGTGTCGTTCCACATCCTGTTCCCGGCCATCACCATTGGCCTGGCGAGCTACCTGGCGGTTCTCGAAGGCCTCTGGCTGCGGACCGACAAGCAGGTCTACCGTGATCTCTATCACTTCTGGTCGAAGATCTTCGCTGTCAACTTCGGCATGGGCGTGGTCTCCGGGTTGGTCATGGCCTACCAGTTCGGCACCAACTGGAGCCGCTTCTCGGAATTCGCAGGTTCAGTAACCGGCCCCTTGCTGACTTATGAAGTGCTGACGGCATTCTTCCTCGAGGCAGGCTTTCTGGGCGTCATGCTGTTCGGCTGGAACCGTGTCGGGCGTGGCCTGCATTTCTTTTCCACGTGCATGGTGGCGCTGGGCACGCTGGTGTCGACCTTCTGGATCCTTGCCTCGAACAGCTGGATGCACACCCCGCAGGGCCACGCGATCGTCGATGGCAGGGTTGTGCCGATGGACTGGTTCGCGATTGTCTTCAACCCATCATTCCCCTTCCGCCTGATGCACATGGCCACGGCTGCGTTCGTCGCCACGGCCTTTTTCGTCGGTGCCTCGGCGGCCTGGCACTTGCTGCGTGGGAGGGACAACCCTGCCGTGCGCAAGATGTTGTCGATGGCCATGTGGATGGCCCTGATCGTAGCGCCGGTGCAGGCGGTGATCGGCGACTTCCATGGCCTGAACACGCTCAAGCACCAGCCGGTCAAGATTGCAGCCATCGAGGGCCACTGGGAAAACCAACCGGGTGAGCCGACCCCGCTGATCCTGTTCGGTATTCCCGACATGAAAACCGAAACCACTCATTTCAAGATCGAGATCCCGGTGCTCGGCAGCCTGATTCTGACCCATAGCCTGGACAAGCAAGTCCCTGCGATGAAGGAATTCCCTGCCGAGGACAGGCCCAATTCGACCATTATCTTCTGGTCGTTCAGGGTCATGGTCGCCATGGGCCTGTTGATGATTGCCGCAGGGCTTTGGAGCCTGCTGTTGCGCAGGGGGGGCAAGCTCTACAGCTCACGCCCGTTCCTGCATTTCGTGATGTGGATGGGGCCCTCCGGCCTGCTGGCCATCCTGGCAGGCTGGATCACTACCGAGGTGGGGCGCCAGCCGTGGGTGGTCTACGGCCTGATGCGCACTGCCGACGGTGTTTCCAACCACAGCTACGCCCAGCTCGGGTTTACCTTGATCGCGTTCGTAGTGGTGTATTTCGCGCTGTTCGGTACAGGCTTCGCCTACATGATGCGTTTGGTCCGCAAAGGGCCTCATACCGGCGAAGGCGACGATCAGCGGCCGGGTGGCCCTGGCCAGAAACGTACCCCGGCGCGGCCGTTGTCGGCCGCCGACGAGGGCAGCGATGCCGTCTCCGCCAACCTGAGCAAGGGGAACTGAGCCATGGGTATCGACCTTTCGCTGATCTGGGCCGTGATCATCATCTTTGGCGTCATGATGTACGTGGTGATGGACGGCTTCGATCTGGGGATCGGCATGCTTTTCCCCTTCGTCAAGGGCGAGCGTGACCGTGACGTGATGATGAATACCGTTGCCCCCGTGTGGGACGGCAACGAAACCTGGCTGGTGCTGGGCGGTGCCGGTTTGTTCGGGGCGTTCCCGATGGCCTATGCGGTGGTGCTCGAGGCGCTGTACTTGCCACTGATCCTGATGCTGATCGGCTTGATCTTCCGCGGTGTGGCGTTCGAGTTTCGCTTCAAGGCGACGGCCGAGAAGCGTCATATCTGGGACAAGGCGTTCATCGGCGGCTCGCTGGTCGCGACGTTCTTCCAGGGCGTGGCCCTGGGAGCCTTCCTCGAAGGCTTCAAGGTGGTCGACCGGCATTTCGCCGGTGGCACCCTCGACTGGCTGACACCGTTCAGCCTGTTCTGCGGCCTTGGCTTGATCGTCGCCTACACCCTGCTGGGCTGTACCTGGCTGATCATGAAGACCGAGGGCGATCTGCAAACGCGAATGCACGACCTCGCACGGCCTCTGGCGCTGGTGCTGCTGGCGGTGATCGGCATCGTCAGCCTGTGGACCCCGATCGCGTATCCACAGATTGCCGACCGCTGGTTCAGCATGCCCAACCTGTTCTGGTTCATGCCGGTGCCGTTGCTGGTGCTGGTGACCTTTTACGGCCTGCTCAAGGCGGTGGCGCGCAATGCGCACTACACGCCATTCCTGCTGACCCTGGTGTTGATCTTCCTGGGTTACAGCGGGCTGGGCATCAGCCTGTGGCCGAACATCATCCCGCCGTCGATCTCGATCTGGGATGCCGCCGCGCCACCGCAGAGCCAAGGTTTCATGCTGGTGGGCACGCTGTTCATCCTGCCGTTCATCCTCATGTATACCTTCTGGAGCTACTACGTGTTCCGCGGCAAGGTGACCCATGAAGACGGCTATCACTAGGAGGGCCGCATGATGACCGGTAAACATGGCCTGGAAGAGAAGAAACCTCTGTGGCAGCGGCTGGGCTGGCTGGTGCTGATCTGGGCAATGAGCGTGGCTGCGCTGGGCGTGGCCGCCTGGGTGATGCGGCTGTTCATGGGGGCCGCAGGCCTGACTACCCATTGAGTGCAGGGGGCGCGCCAGGCGCCCCTGCTTTTATTTGCGCGCCTTGAGGACCACGAACTTCGGTGTCGCAGCGACTTGCTCGACGCCGCGGAACAACCGCGCCAGCTTGCTGTGATAGCCCAGATGGCGGTTGCCTACGATGTACAGCGCGCCGCCCACCACCAGCGCCTCGCGCGCCTGCTGGAACATGCGCCAGGCGAGGAAGTCACCGACAACCTGCTGCTGGTGGAAGGGTGGGTTGCACAGCACTACATCCAGCGATTGTTTTTCAACGCCCGCCAGGCCGTCCCCCGGCATGATCGTGACTGGCCGCTCACCCAAAGCAGCCTGCCAGTTCTCCAGCGCCGACTGCACTGCCATGTACGACTCATCGACCAGGGTGTACTGCGCATCAGGATTTGCCAGCGCGCTGGCAATCGCCAGCACGCCGTTACCGCAGCCCAGGTCGGCTACGCGGGCGTTGCCCAGGCCACGGGGCAGGTGGGGCAGGAAGGCGCGTGTGCCGATATCCAGGCCCTCGCGGCAGAACACATTGGCATGGTTGAGCAGTTCCAGTGCCGGTTTGTCGAGCGTGTAGCGGGTCGGGTAGGGCGAGGTCGCGGTAGGGCGCCCGGCGACCGTGGCGGTCAACAGGCGGGCCTTTTTCTGCGCCAGTGAAGCCTGTACCGGGCCGATGTACTTTTCCAACAGGTCACCGGCCGCCCGCGGCAGGTGCTTGATCATGGCACCGGCAATCACCTGGGCGCCGGGTGCCAGGTGGCCTTGCAGGCGGATCAGTTGTTCTTCAAGCAGTGCGAGGGTTTTCGGCACGCGCACCAGCACGCGGTCGAACGGGCCTTGCCAGTGCTCGCTGGCCGGCACGAAGGGTACGCTGTCGAACGCCTTGCCATTGCGCGCCAGGTTTTTCTCCAGGGCCATGTGCGCCAAGTGCGAGTCGCCGCTGCTGACCACCTGCAGATGGTCGACCAGGCTGGCCGCCAGGGCGCCGAAGCTGTCGTTGAGCACCAGTACCCGGCTGCCAACGTCCAGGCCCTGGGCATGCAGCTGCTCGAGCAGGTATTCATCAGCGGCATCGAAGGCCTGCAGCGGGTCGTTGGCCTGGTCCGGCTGGCGGATCAGGTCGAGTTCGGCGTAGGGGGTGGTCAACAGGGGCATGGCGTCTGGCTCGGGTACGGATCTGCCCATGGCAGTCCGCCACGAGCTTTGGTACGCGATTCTACAGGGCTTTGTCCGAGGCCGCAGGCCTGGCTACTGTTCGATCAGGCCGCGCATCATGGCGATAGCGATGGCACCGGCCTTGTTGGCAGCGTTGGTCTTGGTGATCACGCTGCGGATATGGAAGTTCACCGTACTCTGCGACAGCGACAGGATGCAGGCTACGTCGGCGGCGGTTTTGCCGGCGGCCGACCACTTGAGCACTTCGATTTCGCGCTCGCTCATCTTCAGCGGGGCGCTGAGCTTGGCCAGGTGATATTCGCTGATGATTGCGTGCAGGGTGTGGCACAGCCACTGCACCTTGCAGGATTTGTCGTACAGCTCGGTAATGTTAACTTCTTTGCTAGGCCTGCAGATGCTGACCTGGCTCTCGTTATGCTGAAGGTCGTGCAAGGATTGCGTCCAGCCATGGCGTAGCCCGTGTGCGCAAGCTTGCTCGCGGAAGTCGGGTACTTCGCAGTACAGCTCGTCGGACCACATCACCGGCATGGTCGAGGTGTGGCTTCGGATCGCCGCTGCGTCCCGTTTGTAGAAGTCGTCACGCTGGTAGCGCTCGATCCACGCGATTGGATAGTTACTGTAGAGGTACAGCCGTGGCGATTGTGCTGCCAGTTGAATGCGAATTTTCAGCCCAAGAAACGCCATGTCCAGGTCTTGCGCCAGGTGCACAGCGAGGTCGAAAACCTTTTGCGGTGTGCTTTCGCTGATCAGCTGATGGAGATGCTCATGATTCCATTGAAGCATCTGTCACACTCCGTTGGATGTTGTTTGTCCATACCGTATGCATACCGGAAGGATTGTAGGAAAAGTCCGACTGATGTGTTGGGTTTTTTTGTTATAGAAGCCGCATTTTTCATCAGCGTTGACGCGATCCCCTGTTGTGCCCTTACATTCCGGCGGTTTTTATCAAGGCCGCTTTGCGCGACACTGGGCGCACGCCTTACACGGAGCCCGACATGACCGCCAGTGCCGAGAAATTTACCCGCCAGACCCTGCTCGACGTCCAGCCGCTGACGCCGAACCTGTTCAGCCTGAGGGTTACACGCGATCCTGGGTTTCGCTTCCGCGCTGGCCAGTTTGCCCGGCTGGGCGTAACCAAGGCCGATGGCAGCGTGGTCTGGCGTGCCTATTCGATGGTCAGTGCCCCCCATGACGAATACCTCGACTTCTTTTCAATCGTGGTGCCGGGTGGCGAATTCACCAGCGAACTGAGCCGCCTGGGCCAGGGCGATACCTTGTTGATCGACCGTCAGGCGTTCGGCTTCCTGACCCTTGATCGCTTCGTCGGTGGCCGAGACCTGTGGTTGCTGGCGACCGGCACCGGCATCGCGCCGTTCATGTCGATCCTGCAGGACTTCGAAGCCTGGGAACGCTTCGACAACATCAAGCTGGTGTATTCGGTGCGCGAGGCGAAAGAGCTGGCCTATGTAGACGACATCGCCGGGCTGGAGCAGCGTGACTACCTAGCCGAATTCGAAGGCAAGCTGCAGTTCATTCCGGTGGTGACCCGTGAGCAGCACCCAGGGGCATTGAATGCGCGCATCACCACGCTGATCGAAAATGGCGAGCTGGAAAAGGCGGCGGGGCTTGAGCTGTCGCCCGAGCATTCGCGGATAATGCTGTGCGGCAACCCGGACATGATCGACGAGACACGCAAGGTGCTCAAGGCGCGTGAGCTGCAACTGAGCCTGAGCAAGCGGCCGGGGCAGGTGGCGGTGGAGAACTACTGGTAATGCAAAGGGGCCGCAAATGCGGCCCCAGCTGTTTCACGGCAACCGGTTCTGGTTCTGTGCCTTGAGCAGGTCGCGAATCTCGGTCAGCAAGGTTTCCTGCGGCGTCGGTACCGGCGGGGCGCTTGGTGCCGCAGCTTCTTCTCGCTTGAGCTTGTTGATCGCCTTCACGCCCATGAAGATGGCGAAGGCGACAATGATGAAGTCGATCACGGTCTGGATGAACTTGCCATACGCCAGCACCACCGCCGGCACATCCCCTTGGGCAGCCTTCAGGGTGATCGCCAGATCGCTGAAGTCGACGCCGCCGATCAGCAGCCCCAGTGGTGGCATGACCACATCCCCGACGAATGAGGAGACGATCTTGCCAAAGGCCGCGCCGATGATGATACCGACCGCCATGTCGACGACATTACCTTTGACCGCGAAGGCCTTGAACTCACTGAGCATGCCCATGTTTGATTCCTTGTAACAAATGGTGAGGTTAACGCAGTGTAAGCCACTTGAACGCTTCATGCGCTGGCTTCAGGGGTAGTGACTGCGGTTAGAACGAATAGTTTTGTCGCATCTCGACGGGTCCGAGACACGTCGGCCTCGGCTATCATGGCGATTTTTTCCAGGAGACCCTGCCCATGGCCAAGGCCAAGCGCTTGTATGGCTGCACCGAGTGCGGCGCGACCTTCCCCAAATGGGCCGGCCAATGCGCCGACTGCGGGGCCTGGAACACCCTGGTCGAAACCATGATCGAGAGCGGCGGCGCGGCGGCGCCCAGCGGCCGCGCGGGTTGGACCGGGCAGCAGGCGCAGATCAAGACCCTGGCCGAAGTCAGTGTCGAAGAGATCCCGCGTTTCACCACCAGCAGCACGGAACTCGACCGCGTGCTCGGCGGTGGCCTGGTCGATGGCTCGGTAGTATTGATCGGCGGTGATCCGGGGATCGGCAAGTCGACCATTCTCCTGCAGACCTTGTGCAATATCGCCGTGGGCCTGCCTGCGTTGTACGTCACGGGTGAAGAGTCGCAGCAGCAGGTGGCCATGCGCTCGCGGCGCCTGGGCCTGCCCCAGGACCAGCTCAAGGTAATGACCGAGACCTGCATCGAAACCATCATCGCCACCGCCCGGGTGGAAAAACCCCGGGTCATGGTGATCGACTCGATCCAGACCATCTTCACCGAGCAGTTGCAGTCCGCCCCGGGCGGCGTGGCCCAGGTGCGTGAGAGCACGGCGTTGCTGGTGCGTTATGCCAAGCAGAGCGGTACGGCGATCTTCCTGGTGGGCCATGTCACCAAGGAAGGCTCGCTGGCCGGGCCCCGGGTGCTGGAGCACATGGTCGATACCGTGCTGTATTTCGAGGGTGAGTCCGACGGCCGCCTGCGCCTGTTGCGGGCCGTGAAGAACCGTTTCGGCGCGGTCAACGAACTGGGCGTGTTCGGCATGACCGACCGTGGCCTGAAAGAGGTGTCCAACCCGTCGGCAATTTTCCTCAACCGTACCCAGGAAGAAGTGCCCGGCAGTGTGGTAATGGCGACCTGGGAAGGTACCCGGCCGATGCTGGTCGAGGTGCAGGCGCTGGTCGATGACAGCCACCTGGCCAACCCACGGCGGGTCACCCTGGGCCTGGACCAGAACCGCCTGGCCATGCTGCTGGCGGTTCTGCATCGGCACGGGGGTATTCCCACCCACGACCAGGACGTGTTCCTCAACGTGGTCGGTGGCGTGAAGGTGCTGGAAACGGCTTCGGACCTGGCGTTGCTCGCAGCGGTGATGTCCAGCCTGCGCAACCGGCCGCTGGCCCATGGGTTGCTGGTGTTCGGTGAGATCGGCTTGTCGGGTGAGGTGCGGCCGGTGCCCAGTGGCCAGGAACGCCTGAAAGAGGCGGCCAAGCATGGCTTCAAGCGCGCCATCGTGCCCAAGGGTAATGCGCCGAAGGAGCCGCCTGCGGGGTTGCAGGTGATTGCCGTGACCCGTCTGGAGCAGGCGCTGGATGCCTTGTTCGAGTAATTTTTAACCTGCACTGGCCCCTTCGCGGGCACAGGCAAATGAAAAAGGGGAGCCGACGATGCGCATCGGCTCCCCCCACCTCACCGCTCAGTCAGCGATCAATGTTCGGCAACTGCGCTGCGCCGGGGCGCCTGGTTACCGTGCTCGTCGAGCTCCATCACGGGCACTTCGTTGTCGTCGGCATCGAACAGCTTGCCATCCTTGAAGTAGTCACCATCGCGCAGGCACGAGATGTCCGAGTACTGGATGGTGCGCTCGTAGGCCGCGGCGAATACCGACTGGTTCTCCGAGTTGCCCGTCTGGAAGTGGTTGAACAGCAGGTTCAGCAGGATCGCCATGATTGCCGCCGAGCTGATCCCCGAGTGGAAGATGGTCTCGAACCAGTTCGGGAAGTTGTGGTAGAAGGTCGGCGCGGCGATCGGGATCATGCCGAAGCCCAGCGACGCGGCGACGATGATCAGGTTGACGTTGTTCTTGTAGTTGACCTTCGACAGCGTGCGGATGCCGCTGGCGGCCACGGTGCCGAACAGCACGATGCCCGCACCACCCAGCACCGGCGTCGGTACGGCGGCAATCACCCGGCCCATCACCGGCAACAGGCCGAGTACCACCAGGATCACGCCACCGGTAGCTACCACGTAGCGGCTCTTGACCCCGGTCACGGCCACCAGGCCGACGTTCTGGGCAAAGGCGCTCTGGGTGAAGGAGCCAAAGATCGGCGCCAGGATGCTCGACGCCATGTCGGCGCGCAGGCCGTTGCCCAGGCGCTTGGAGTCGACCTTGGTGTCGATGATTTCGCCCACGGCGAGGATGTCGGCCGAGGTTTCCACCAGGGTCACCATGATCACGATGCACATCGACAGGATCGCCGCGATGTGGAACTCCGGCATCCCGAAGTGGAACGGAGTGGGGAAGGCGAACATCGGCCCTTGGCTGACCTTGCTGAAGTCGGTCATGCCCAGCGCCCAGGCGATCAGCGTGCCAATCACCATGGCCAGCAGAATCGACAGCCGCGAAATGGTTGCGCTGCCAAGTTTGCTCAGTACCAGGACGATGGCGAAGGTCAGTGCAGCCAGGCTGATGTTGGCCACGCTGCCGAACTCCGGCGATGCGCTGTTGCCGCCCATCACCCAGCGCGCGGCAACCGGCATCAACGTCAGGCCGATGGTAGTGATGACGATACCGGTCACCAGCGGTGGGAAGAACTTGGTGATGCGCGAGAACACTGGGGTGATCAGAAAGCCGATCACCGAAGCCGCCATGACCGCGCCGAGCACACCCGGCAGGCCACCACCGCCCTCACTGCTGAGGATGGCGCCCATGGTCGCGACGCCAGCGAATGAAACGCCCTGCACCAATGGCAGCTGGCAACCGAAGAACGGGATACCCAGCGTTTGCAGCAGGGTCGCCAGGCCACCGGCAAACAGCGAAGCGGCGATCAGCATGCCGATCTCGGCACCGTTGAGGCCGGCTGCCTGACCCAGGATCAGGGGTACCGCGACGATCCCGCCATACATGGTCAGCACATGCTGCAGACCATAAGCCAGGTTGGCACCCAGCCCGAGGTTTTCGTCCTCGGGGCGCTGGGCGGGAGACGTGCTAGGGGACGTAGTCATGGAGCAGGCTCTCTGTTTATTGTTGTGCCGCTACTGTAGACATTTCCTACAAAGTATTGCTACATGAATTGTATACAATATTTTGATCGGAGCGCGAACAGCGGGGCTTGCAATGTGTGCAAAACCTCAATGCAGAAGGCGTACCAAGTTATGCAATGCGGTGCTAGAGAGGTGTGTACAAAGCACTGCTACCCAGGCAGAAAGCTGTCTGGGTAGACAAGAAACAGAAGATGGGAAGGCTGTTAGTCAGCTAACAGATTGTATTCTTCGATCAGTTCGCGCAGCTCACGCATCATTTCGGTGCTATCGGCCAGGTTCAATTCCACAAGACGGTGCAAATGGCTCATCGACTCGACGTCGATGTACAAGCAGACGAAGCCCAGGCGGGCGGGTTCCTCATGACGCAATTCAACTTGCATCTGCACGCGCACTCCACGGTCCAGGTGGATGATCGCATCGAAATCCTGGCTCAGGTCTGCGTCCCACTGCTGCGGGCGCTCGACCAGCATGCCCTTGAGCGACACATCCAACAGTTTTACCGGCCAGCGGCGGTCGCCCTGGCGCAGCTCGGTGGGGGCATCGAAGTCGATGCGCTGGAAGCGGCGGCGTTCGTCGTGGTCGCTCATGAACAGGCCCTCGGGTGACATCCTGACTATAGTTAGTTGGAGACGTGCATCAGGTACCGCAATCTGGCCGCAGAGGCTCTAGACCAAAGCAAGTGTGGCAATGCGCGATGACACGCCCTAGACTCGATGGGCGGTCTTTTCCAATCCACCAGCTGGAAGCAAACCATGAACAACAATAATAGCCTGCTACGCCACATTCCGTGGCTGGCGCTGGCAGTCATAGGAGCCTGCGCGCTGGGTGTGGTTGCCCTGCGTCGCGGCGAGGCGATCAATGCCTTGTGGATCGTGGTCGCGGCGGTGGCCATCTACCTGGTCGCCTACCGTTACTACAGCCTGTTCATCGCCACCAAGGTGATGCAACTCGACCCTCGCCGGGCCACCCCCGCGGTGCTCAACAACGACGGTCTGGACTACGTTCCCACCAACAAGCACATTCTTTTCGGCCACCACTTCGCTGCCATCGCTGGTGCCGGCCCCTTGGTCGGCCCGGTCCTCGCCGCGCAGATGGGCTACCTGCCCGGTACGCTGTGGCTGATCGCCGGCGTTGTGCTGGCCGGTGCGGTGCAGGACTTCATGGTCCTGTTCCTCTCCACTCGCCGCAACGGCCGCTCGCTGGGCGACATGGTGCGCGAGGAGATGGGCCGCATCCCGGGTACCATCGCCCTGTTCGGCTGCTTCCTGATCATGATCATCATCCTCGCGGTGCTGGCACTGATCGTGGTCAAGGCGCTGGCCGAAAGCCCATGGGGCATGTTCACGGTAATGGCGACCATTCCGATCGCGATGTTCATGGGCGTGTACATGCGCTACATCCGCCCGGGCCGCATCGGCGAGATCTCGATAGTTGGTGTGGTGCTGCTGCTGGCGTCGATCTGGCTGGGGGGCCAGATTGCTGCCGACCCAGTCTGGGGCCCGGCGTTCACCTTCACTGGCGTACAGATCACCTGGATGCTGGTCGGCTACGGCTTCGTTGCCGCTGTGCTGCCGGTATGGCTGGTACTGGCGCCGCGTGATTACCTGTCGACCTTCCTCAAGATCGGTACCATCATTGCCCTGGCCATCGGCATCCTGGTGACCATGCCCGAGCTGAAAATGCCGGCGCTGACCCAGTTCACCGACGGCACCGGCCCGGTGTGGAAGGGCACCCTGTTCCCGTTCCTGTTCATCACCATCGCCTGCGGCGCGGTGTCTGGCTTCCATGCGCTGATTTCCTCGGGGACCACGCCCAAGCTGCTGGACAACGAAGCCAACGCCCGTTACATCGGCTACGGCGGCATGCTGATGGAATCGTTCGTCGCGATCATGGCCATGGTTGCCGCCTCGGTGATCGAACCGGGCGTGTACTTCGCCATGAACAGCCCCGCCGCCGTGGTGGGCGCCGATGCAGTTTCGGTGGCGCAAACGGTCAGCAGCTGGGGCTTCCTGATTACCCCTGAGCAGCTCGAAGCGGTAGCCCGCGACATCGGCGAGCACACCGTACTTGCCCGTGCCGGTGGCGCACCGACCCTGGCGGTGGGCATCGCGCAGATCCTGCACCAGGTGTTGCCGGGTGAAAACACCATGGCCTTCTGGTACCACTTCGCGATCCTGTTCGAGGCGCTGTTCATCCTTACCGCAGTGGACGCTGGCACCCGTGCCGGTCGCTTCATGCTGCAAGACCTGCTGGGCAGCTTCGTGCCGGCCCTCAAGCGCACCGAGTCGTGGACTGCCAACCTGATCGGCACCGCCGGCTGCGTGGCGCTGTGGGGCTACCTGCTGTATCAGGGCGTGATCGACCCATTGGGCGGCATCAACACCCTGTGGCCGCTGTTCGGTATTTCCAACCAGATGCTGGCCGGTATCGCGCTGATGCTGGGCACCGTGGTGCTGATCAAGATGAAGCGCGAGCGCTATATCTGGGTCACCCTGGTGCCGGCTGCCTGGCTGCTGATCTGCACCACTGCAGCGGGCCTGATCAAGCTGTTCGACCCGAACCCGGCGGTCGGTTTCCTGGCCCTGGCCAAGAAGTACAGCACGGCACTGGACGCTGGCCAGGTATTGGCGCCGGCCAAGAACATCGACCAGATGCAGCACGTGATCTTCAACGCCTACACCAACGCCGGCCTGACCATTCTGTTCCTGCTGGTGGTGTTCAGCGTGCTGTTCTTCGCCGTCAAGGTCGGCTACGCCGCCCTCGGCCGCAAAGAACGCACCGACAAGGAAACCCCGTTCCAGGCCCTGCCTGACGCTTGAGAGGACTGCAGTGATGTTCAACGACCTGGGTCGACTGGGTAAATACCTGGGGCAGGCAGCCCGCCTGATGGTCGGCATGCCCGACTACGACAACTACGTCGAGCACATGCGCAGCAAGCACCCGGACAAACCGGTGATGACCTACGAGGCGTTCTTCCGCGAACGCCAGGAAGCACGTTACGGTGGCAAGTCCGGGCCCAAGTGCTGTTGAACCTACAACGCGCGTGAACCTGTGGGAGGCCGGGCAACCGGCCTCCCACAATCATTTTCAGCTTCAGGAGATTTTTGCGTGCAGACGCCAATTCCCGTAACTGTCCTCACCGGCTTCCTCGGTGCCGGCAAGACCACGCTGCTCAAGCATATGCTCAAGGCCGAACACGGCCTGAAGATCGCCGTGATCGAGAACGAGTTCAGCGAGGCCGGTATCGACAGCCAGTTGCTGGGCGACGAGCCGGTTCAGGTGATGACCCTGGCCAACGGCTGCGTGTGCTGCAGCATCCATGGCGACCTGACTCGTGCCCTGTACCTGCTGCTCGAACGCCTGGATGCCGGCGAGATCGCCTTCGACCGCCTGGTGATCGAGTGCACCGGGCTGGCCGACCCGGCACCGGTGGCGCAGACATTCTTTATCGACGAAGAACTGCGCGATCGCTATATCCTCGATGGCATCATCACTCTGGTCGATGCTGCCCATGCCGAGGTGCACCTGACTCAGACCATCGCCCAGGCCCAGGTCGGTTTTGCCGACCGCCTGCTGCTGAGCAAGACCGACCTGGTCGAGCCTGCTGCGGTGCAGGCCCTGCGTGAGCGCCTGGCGCGGATCAACGGCCGGGCGGCAATCCGAGTGGTCGAGCATGGCCGCATCGACCTCGCCGAGCTGCTCGATGTACGCGGCTTCAACCTGAATCCGGACCTGGGCGCCAACCTCCAGCCCAGCCTGCGCCCGGTGCTCAAACCGGCCACGCCGGACCGGATTTCCACCCTGGTGCTGCGCACCGAGACCGCGCTGGACATCGACCGCCTCAGCGATTTCATGAACGAACTGCTGGAAGAGCACGGCAAGCAGTTGCTGCGCTACAAGGGCGTGCTGAACATTGCCGGTGAAGACCGTCGACTGGTGTTCCAGGGCGTGCTCAAGCTCTACGGTTTCGACTGGGATGCCGAATGGGCAGCAGACGAGCGCCGCGAGAGCGTCATGGTGTTCATCGCCGATGAACTGCCCGAAGCTAAGATTCGGGCTGGGTTCGAGGCGCTGGCTGCGGGCTGAGCTGGCGCGGCGGCTGGGCCTCGAACCACTGCGGCCAGGAGCTGCGGTGGCGTGTCTCGACTTCGATGCACGGGATCAGTCGCTCAGTAAGCACGGCGGTTTGCCCCACGGCCTTGGCGGTGCGGTACTTGACGCTGTGGATGCACTCGCGGTCGCCAAATTCGCAGCGGTTCAGCGTCGTGCCACCGCAAGGGCCGTTGGCCAGGCCCTTGGGGCAGGTTTCCGGGCAGGTGTAGAGGGTGTCCTCCAGGCGGCAGCGGCCGCAGGTGTCGCAGCCTGTCAGCGGGCGTTTGACCGCCCGTTCAAGCCCGTGCAGCACTCTTGCCCCACGCGGGCTTGCCCAGAGTGGCTGGCGTACGGCCCAACCGAATGCCTTGCTGAGCCAGTTGGCACGGCTGAACAGCAGCGAATGGGCGCCGTGCAGCAGGTGATAGCGGGCTTTCTCCTTGGCTGAGGCCATGACGATCGACTCGCCCTGGCGCCAATTGTCCTGTGGCGGATGGAACGCGACGATGGGAAGGCCCGGCATCTGCCAGCTGTCGGCCCAGGCCGGCGCCCAGTGGTCCAATGAATGGATCTCTGCCTGCCAGTGTTCCAGGTGCGCCTCGAGTGCCAACAGCTGCTTGAGTTCGTGGATGCCCGACAGGTGCACGCCGGCATAGCCCATCAGCTTCACGCCGATGATCTGCAAGGCCAGGCGATCGACACTGCGCGCCAAGGCAAAGGCCGTGGACACCTTGCTTTCGGCTTCGAGCAGGTTGCGCATCGAGGGGGTGACGGTAACGCCCGCCACCTGCTCGAGCATGGTCGCGCGGCCGTGGGTCAGGCTCATGAGGCAGGCAAGCATCGGTTTCGGCGCCGCCTGGCGCTGCATCCAGTGCATGGCTTCCTGGTGCTTGCTGGCATCGAAGCCCAGTTGCAGGGTGAGGAAATCGGCGCCGGCGGCGAGCTTTTTCTCCGCCTTGAAGTACTGTGCGCCGCCTTCTTCCTCGTGGTACTTGAACGGGTTCAGTGCCGCCCCGAGCAGCCAGTTCGGGCAAGCCTGGCGCGCAATCAGCAAGGCCGCGACTGATTCCAGGTAGCGCACTGGGCGTTGACCGGGTTGGTGCCCGGGCAGGCGGTCGCCCGTGAGTAACAACAGCTGATCGAGGCCAGCGGCGTCCATGCGCTGCAGCTGAGCCAACAGATGATGGCGCTCGCGGTCCTTGCCTGAAAAGTGCGGCAAGGCGGGGAGTGGGGTGTTGAACGAGGCGAGGGCGTCCAGGGGGGACATGTCCAGCGAGCTGCCTACGCGGTCGCCGATGGCGATGGTCATCGGCCAGCCACACAACTGCCCGCGGGCCATGATCGCCTCCATCGCGGCGAAGCGTTCCGCCGAGGGCTTGGGCACGAATTCCATTACGCAGACGAATTGGTTTTCGCGCAGCGCGGCTTTAAGCAGGCTCATGGCTCAAGGGCACCTGGAGTATTCAGGTGGGCATTGTGCGGCAGGTTGTCGCCAGGACTCATGTCTGAATGCGTAGGGTGCTGCTCTGAACGAGACATTCAGGATCGTCGGCATCATGAGTAATTCTTGAGTTCGTCACAAATTTAATGAGTTTGTCTCAAGAAGCCGCTAGCTAGAAAATTCCCTCATTCATTTCAGCATTCTGAGGGACAAGACATGGCATTGGCGCATAACCTGGGGTTCCCCCGCATCGGCCGCGACCGCGAGCTGAAAAAGGCCCAGGAAGCCTTCTGGAGGGGGGAGCTCGACGAAGCTGGCCTGCGTGCCGTCGGCAGTCAGCTGCGCGCTGCCCACTGGCAGTTGCAGAAGGACGCCGGGATCGAGGTACTGCCGGTTGGCGACTTTGCCTGGTACGACCAGGTACTGACCCATTCGCTGACCTTCGGCGTGATCCCCGAGCGCTTCCGCGGCCAGGATGGCGCCGAGCCGACCCTGCAAACCCTGTTCGCCATGGCCCGTGGCGTCAGCGACAGTTGCTGCGGCGCCCACGCCCAGGAAATGACCAAATGGTTCGACACCAATTATCACTACCTGGTCCCCGAGTTTGTCGCAGACCAGCAGTTCACCCTGAGCTGGGAGCAGTTGTTCGAGGAAGTCGAAGAAGCCAAGGCGCTGGGCCATGTCGTCAAGCCGGTGGTCATCGGCCCGCTGACCTACTTGTGGCTGGGCAAGACCAAAGGGGCCACATTCGACAAGCTCGCACTGCTCGACCGCCTGCTGCCATTGTATGACCAGATCCTCAACCGCCTGGCTGGCCAAGGCGTGGAATGGGTGCAGATCGATGAGCCGATCCTGGCGCTGGATCTGCCACAGGACTGGAAAAATGCCTACGAGCGCGTCTACAACATCCTCCAGCGTGCACCGCTGAAGAAACTGGTTGCCACCTACTTCGGTGGCCTTGAAGACAACCTTGGCCTCGCGGCCAACCTGCCAGTCGATGGCCTGCACATCGACCTGGTGCGCGCCCCTGAGCAGTTCCCGACCATTCTTGATCGCCTGCCGGCCTACAAGGTGCTGTCGCTGGGTGTGGTCAACGGCCGCAATGTCTGGCGTTGCGATCTGGAAAAGGCACTGGATGTCCTGCGTCAGGCCCATGACCGCCTGGGTGAGCGTCTTTGGCTAGCGCCTTCCTGTTCGCTGCTGCACAGCCCGGTAGACCTGGACCGTGAAGACCAGCTCGACAGCGAGTTGAAGAGCTGGCTGGCGTTCGCGGTGCAGAAGTGCCAGGAAGTTGCGCTGCTGGCCAAGGCCATCAACGTCCCGCAGGCCCCTGATGTCGAAGCCGCCCTGCAGCGCAACCAAGCCATCGAGGCTGGCCGGGCGGCTTCGCCGCGTATACATAAATCGGTTGTGAAGGAGCGCCTTGCGGCCATCAAGCCTGCCGATAGCCAGCGCAAGTCAGCGTTCGAACAGCGTATTGCCAGGCAGCGCGCCTGCTTTGACCTACCTGCATTCCCGACCACCACCATTGGCTCGTTCCCGCAGACCTCGGCCATTCGCCTGGCGCGCCAGGCCTACAAGCAAGGCAAGCTGACCGAAGCCGATTACATCGAGGCCATGCAGAGCGAGATCCGCCACGCGGTGCAGATCCAGGAAAACCTCGGCCTGGACGTGCTGGTGCACGGCGAGGCCGAGCGCAACGACATGGTCGAGTACTTTGCTGAACAGCTCGACGGCTACGCCTTCACCCGTTTCGGCTGGGTGCAGAGCTACGGTTCGCGGTGCGTGAAACCGGCGCTGATCTATGGTGACCTGAGCCGACCGAAAGCCATGACCGTGGGCTGGATCCGCTATGCCCAGGGCCTGACCAGCAAAGTCATGAAGGGCATGCTGACCGGCCCGGTGACCATGCTGATGTGGTCGTTCCCGCGTGAGGACGTAAGCCGTGAGGTGCAGGCGCGGCAGCTGGCACTGGCGATTCGCGACGAAGTGCTCGACCTGGAAGCTGCCGGTATCAAGGTCGTGCAGATCGATGAAGCCGCCTTCCGCGAAGGCCTGCCACTGCGCCGCAGCGCCTGGCCGGCTTATCTCGAATGGGCGACCGAGGCCTTCCGCCTGTGTGCTTCGGGAGTACGAGACGAAACCCAGATCCACACGCACATGTGCTACAGCGAGTTCAACGACGTGATCGAGTCGATTGCTGCGATGGATGCCGATGTGATCACCATTGAAACCTCGCGTTCGGATATGGAATTGCTGGAAGCATTCGAGCGCTTCGACTATCCGAACGAGATTGGCCCAGGGGTCTATGACATCCACTCGCCACGCGTACCGAGCCGGGAAGAGATGGTGAGGTTACTGCGCAAAGCGGCCCAGCGGATTCCCGCAGAGCGGTTGTGGGTAAACCCGGATTGCGGGTTGAAGACCCGTGGCTGGCCCGAGACCGAGGCGGCCCTGGTGAACATGGTGGCGGCTGCGCGCGAGTTACGCGCTACAGCCTGACTCCTGGGGGATCAGTTCCGGCCCTTTCGCGGGCGTGCCCGCGAAGAGGCGGCCTGATCAATCTTGAATCAGCGCTCGATCGCCAGTGCGACCCCTTGGCCACCACCAATGCACAAGGTGGCCAGCCCTTTCCTGGCATCACGCTTGATCATTTCATGCAGCAGGGTCACCAGCACCCGGCATCCGGACGCACCGATCGGATGCCCCAGGGCAATCGCCCCGCCGTTGACGTTGACCTTGCTCGCATCCCACTCCAGCGCCTTGCCCACCGCCAGTGCCTGCGCGGCAAACGCCTCGTTGGCTTCGATCAGGTCAAGGTCGGCCAGCTGCCAGCCAGCCTTGTCGAGGCAGCGCTGGGTTGCCGACACCGGGCCGATGCCCATGATCGCCGGGTCCACGCCCGCGCTGGCATAACTGGCAATCTTCGCCAGTATCGGCAGCCCCAGGGCCTGGGCCTTGCTGGCGCTCATCATCAGCACCGCGGCGGCGCCGTCGTTGAGGCTGGACGCGTTGCCGGCGGTGACGCTGCCGTCCTTCTTGAAAGCCGGGCGCAGCTTGGCCAGCGAATCGGCAGTGGTGTCCGGACGGGGTTGTTCGTCACGGTCGAAGACTTTCGGCTCGCCTTTTTTCTGCGGCATCACTATCGGCGTGATCTCGTCCTTGAAGCGGCCTGCTTCAATCGCCGCCACGGCCTTGCGTTGCGATTCGGCGGCGAAGGCGTCCTGCTGCTCACGGCTCAGGCCATATTTTTCCACCAGGTTCTCGGCGGTGATGCCCATGTGGTAGTCGTTGAAGGCATCCCACAGGCCGTCGCTGATCATGCTGTCGATCAACTGGCCATGGCCCATGCGCTGGCCGGTGCGTGCCGATGGCATTACGTACGGGGCCAGGCTCATGTTCTCCTGGCCGCCGGCAATCACCACCTCGGCGTCACCGCAACGGATTGCCTGAGCGGCCAGGTGCAGTGCCTTGAGGCCCGAGCCGCAGACCTTGTTCAGGGTCAGCGCCGGCACGCTGTAGGGCAGGCCGGCCTTGATCGCTGCCTGGCGCGCCGGGTTCTGCCCGGCACCGGCGGTAAGCACCTGGCCGAGGATCACTTCATCGACCTGGGCCGGGTCCAGCCGGGTCTGCTCCAGCAGCTGCTTGATCACGGCAGCACCGAGGTCGACGGCCGGCACGCTGGCCAGGGCACCCTGGAAGCTGCCGATGGCGGTACGGGTTGCGGCGACGATGACCACGTCGTTCATGTTGTTGTTCTCCGGGCAATGGGCGTAGTGCTGCCAGCATCTGCCGGTTTGGTTGATTTGTTAAGTTTGTTTTTCTTTGTGATTGATGTGAAAAGCCAATCAATGAGGGTGCAGACGATCCGCGGTTTTGCATCCCCCTGATCAGCCCGTAATATGTGTCGGATAACCTGCGGGGGTAGTCTCACCCTCTGATCAATCGGAATTGCCCCTACGGCGATTCCCCGGCATACACTGACGAGGTACAGACATTGGCCATCATTCATCCTAAGGTTCGCGGTTTCATCTGCACCACGACTCACCCGAAGGGCTGCGAGCTCAACGTCCGTGACCAGATCGAAGCCACCCGCAAGCTGGGCGTGCGCGAGGATGGCCCGAAGAAGGTCCTGGTCATCGGCGCTTCCAGCGGCTATGGCCTGGCAGCCCGCATCACCGCGGCCTTCGGTTTCAAGGCCGACACCCTGGGCGTGTTCTTCGAAAAACCAGGTACCGAGACCAAGGCCGGTACCGCCGGCTGGTACAACGCCGCTGCCTTCGACAAGTTCGCCAAGGCCGAAGGCCTGTACAGCAAGTCGATCAATGGCGACGCCTTCTCCGATGAAGCCCGTGCCAAGGTCATCGAGCTGATCAAGAACGAAATGGGTGGCAAGGTCGACCTGGTCATCTATTCGCTGGCTTCGCCCGTGCGCAAGCTGCCGCAGACCGGTGAACTAATCCGTTCCGCGCTGAAGCCGATCGGCCAGCCGTACAAGTCGACCGCCATCGACACCAACAAGGACACCATCATCGAGGCCAGCATCGAGCCGGCCACCGAGCAGGAAATCGCCGACACCGTCACCGTCATGGGCGGCCAGGACTGGCAGCTGTGGATCGACGCCCTGGCCGGCGCTGAGGTGCTGGCCGAAGGTGCGCGCACTGTGGCCTTCAGCTACATCGGCACCGAAATCACCTGGCCGATCTACTGGCACGGCGCCTTGGGCCAGGCCAAACAGGACCTGGACGAAACCGCGCTGCGCCTGGACAAGAAGCTGGCCGCTGAAGTGAAGGGCGGTGCCAATGTCGCCGTGCTGAAGTCGGTGGTCACCCAGGCCAGCTCGGCCATCCCGGTGATGCCGCTGTACCTGTCCATGGTCTTCAAGATCATGCAGGAAAAGGGTGTGCACGAAGGCACCCAGGACCAGCTGGACCGCATGTTCCGCGACCGCATGTACCGCGCTGATGGCGCCCCGGCTGAAGTGGACGAAAAAGCCCGTCTGCGCCTGGACGACTGGGAACTGCGCGACGACGTACAGGACGCGTGCAAGGCCATGTGGCCACAGGTCACTACCGAGAACCTGTTCGAACTGACCGACTACGCCGGTTACAAGAAGCAGTTCCTCAACCTGTTCGGCTTCGAGCGGGCTGACGTCAACTACGACGAAGACGTGGCCACCGATGTGAAGTTCGACTGCATCGAGCTGTAAGTTGATGTAAAAGATGGGGGCCGATACAGGCCCCCATTTTTTTTGCTAGTTTTGGCGCACAACAACAGGAAGTGCGCCATGAGCAGCCTCACCCAACCCGCCACTGCCTTTCGCCAGGCCACGGCCGACGGCTATAGCCTCGGCGGCTTTTGCTGGCGCCATGCCCAGGCAGATGCCCAGCGCCCGCTGGTGATCATCAACGCGGCCACCTCGGTGCGCTGCCACTATTATTCGCGCTTTGCCGACTACCTGTTCGCTCATGGCTGCGATGTACTGACCTACGACTATCGCGGTATCGGCGAATCACGCCCACCCTCATTGCGCGGCTTCCAGGCTAACTGGAGCGATTGGGGCAGGCTGGACTTCGAAGCCATGCTGGCGCACGCCGCCGAGCATTTTCCCGGCCAGCCGGTGGATGTGGTGGGCCACAGTTTCGGGGGGTGCGCCGTGGGCCTGGCACCGTCGGCGGGGCAGGTGCGGCGGGTGGTGATGGTCGGCGCGCAGTTTGCCTACTGGCGCGACTATGCGGCCGACCAGCGCTGGCGGCTGTTCGGCAAATGGCATGTGGTGATGCCGTTGCTGACCCGTGCCTTCGGCTATTTCCCCGGCAAACGCCTGGGCTGGCTGGAAGACACCCCGGCCGGTGTCGTGCATGACTGGACCACGCGCACACCGCGTTATGAACAGCGCCCGAGCGGTCGCGGCCTGGCGATGCTGCCTTTTGCCCAGGTGCAGGCCGCAACCCTGGCCATCAGCCTCACGGACGATCCGTTCGGCACGGTGGCGGCGACCGAGCGTTTGCTAGGGTATCTGCCCCCTGCGCAGCGGCGGCATTTGCGTATCGCGCCTGTGGATATCGCGGTCAGCGGGATTGGCCATTTCGCGTTCTTCCATGACCGGTTTCGCGAAAGTCTCTGGCCGATAGCGTTGCAGTGGTTGCAGGAGGGCAGGCTGCCGGACGGAGTGCCAGGGACGCTCATTCATTGAATGCTGGGGCCGCAAAGGGCCCCGGCAACCTCAAGCCTTGCGCGAAAGCGGCTGCGCGGCGAACTTCACGCCAGCCAGGCCATGTTTCATCAGCGCACGGATGTTGCCATGGTCACTGCCCTCGGGCGTGGCCAGCACGTCGCGGTAGTGCTCGCCAAAGGCCAGCAGCGCTTCCTGGTCGCTCAGGCCTTCCAGCAGGGCCAGGCCCAGGGTCTTGCAGGAACCTTCGTTCTGCCCAGCCGCATTCTCCACGCCACCGTTATTGAAGGCCTGGGGCTGGTAGCTGTAATTGTCGGCGATGAACGCCAAGGTATCGGCGAAGATGTGTTGGCCGCTGGCCAGGCTGCTGCGCAGGGTGTTCAGGTCAGTCACGAGGTTTTCCTTGTTCAAACGCCGCTTGCTGCTCGGCGCTGGCTTCTTTCTGGTATTGGGCTTTCCACTCGGCGTAGGGCATGCCGTACACCGCTTCACGGGCATCATCCAGGCTGATGTCGACCTGGCGCTCGTCAGCGGCGGCCTTGTACCACTTGGACAGGCAGTTGCGGCAGAAGCCGGAGAGGTTCATCAGGTCGATGTTCTGCACGTCGGTGCGTTTCTGCAGGTGTTCGACCAGGCGCCGGAACGCGGCGGCTTCGAGTTCGAGCTGTTGTTGCTCAGTCATGGCAGTCTCTCAGATCATGCGGTTCTTCAGATGGCGGCCACCGTTGATGACCACCTGGCTGCCGGTGCTGTACTGGCTGGCGAGCAGGTATTTCACCGTCTCGATCAGTGGCCCGGCGCCGGGTTCGAATTCCAGCAGGGCCTTTTTCAAGGTCTGCTGGCGGTAGGCCTCGTCACCGCCTTCCTTGAGGATCAGCAGGCCCGGCAAAATACCGTTGACGTGCACCTTGGGCGCGTATTTTTCGGCGAACGACAACACCATGTTCTGCAGCGCGGCCTTGGTCGCCGCGTAGCCAATGTGGCCCTTGCTGCCGCGTGAGGAGGTCTCGTCGCAGATGTGGATGATATCGGCCTTGTCGACCTTGTTCAGCAATTCGCCGAGCGCCAGGTTGAGGTGGTACGGCGCTTCGACGTGCAGGCGGAACATGGTCTCGAGGTTGTCGAGGCCATCGTCGAGCCACAGCGAGGCGTTGTGAATGATTGCACGCAGGCCGTCGTAGTTGCGCTGCAGGTGGTCGATCAACGCTTCACGGTCGGCTCTGACGCAGAGGTCGGCCTGGAGCTGCACGATGTTCGGATGCGCGGACTGCGCCTGGAGGCTGCGGCTGGCACTGACTACCGTATGGCCGGCTTGAGCCAGGTCAAGGGCCAGGGCCAGCCCGACGCGCTGGCTGGCGCCGGTGACGAGAATAGGGCTGTTCATGTGCGGGCGGTCAACTTGTCTGTCCTGTCGTTGCTGCCCAGCATACCCGAACTGTCTGCTCTTGTATGACCTCTGCTCAGCGGCTGCGCAGCCCTGGGCTGGCGGTTGGCGTGGCGTGCAGCCAGTTGGCCAGCAGGCGGGTGGACAACGGGATGAAGAGATAGACCATGACGGGTGTCAGCGCCAGCGTGCTGAGCATCACCCGGGGTACCAGCTCGAACGTAGCGAGCCAATGCCCGAACAGTGCATTGAACAGCAGCGAGACCGGGAAGAAGGCCAGCCAGATGGCCACGGCCTGCTTCCAGCGCGGTGGTTTTTGCACCATGCTGGTGCCAAACCAGTCATCAATGCCGGTGACGCGCCTCTCTTTGGGGCGTTCGAACAGGCCGTTACCCCGAGCCAGCCAGGCCCGGCGCGAGGCGGAATGCTCCCAGGCGTGCAGGGTGGGCTCGTCGCTGAAGCGGAATATGATCTGGAATTCATCGCTGTCGCGGGGCGGGGCGAGGATGCCCGAGCCGAGGTAGCCGGGGAAGTCGGTGGCCAGTTGCTCGCCTTCGTGCAGCCAGGCCAGCAGGTCCTGGTAGCGGCCATGGGCGGCGCGGCGCGACACCATCAAGGTGACGGGTGGGGTAGACATCGTGTATCTCCTGGCGACGGGGCTGGCGGGTAGCCGGCCCCTGACTGCGTGGCCCGGGGTGGTGGGCGACGTCTATCTGCATGCAAGAATCGGGCACGCGGCGGCATCCTGGTGACAGACTGCCTTGGCCATTGATCGCAAACGGTTGCTGGCTTGCAGCACCTGATGTCGTAGTAGAATGGCCGTTCAACTTCCGCACACAGGTCACTCCAGTGCAGATGAACAAACAGGGACGTAGCTCGGCTATCGAGGCAGGCCTGCAACACCAGGACCTGTTCCCCATCCGTGAGGTTTCCCGCCTGACCGGCGTCAACGCCGTGACCCTGCGTGCCTGGGAGCGCCGTTATGGGCTGATCCAGCCGACACGTACCGAAAGTGGTCACCGGCTGTATTCCCAGGCAGATATCGAACAGGTCCGGAACATCCTGGGTTGGCTCGAACGTGGCGTGGCGGTCAGCAAGGTCGGCGGCATTCTTGCTCGCGGCCAGGCCGTCGCCCAGGCCGTGGTATCGCCTGACAGCAGGGCACAGTGGCAGGCTCAGGTACGCCAGGCGGTGAATCGCTTCGACGCGTCAAGCCTGGATCTGCTGTTCGATCAGGTGTTCGCGGCAATCGCTCTGGACCAGGTGTTCAGCGATGTATTCCTGCCCGTCTGGCATGACCTGGCGGCGGGGCAGGGGGCGTTCGGCCAGGCCAGCGAGTGGCTGTTCCTCGACCAGTTCCTGCGTGGCCGGGTGTTCTCCCGTTTGCAGCTCTCCCGTCAGCCGCGGGCGCGCCATGTGCTGCTGGCTCCCCTTCCGGGGCTGTGTCACGAACTGGAACTGCTGGTGACCGGCTTGCTGCTGGGCTGCGAGGACATTGGCGTGAGCCTGCTCATGCCCGGCCAGTCGCTGGACGAACTGCCGCTGGTCTGTGAGCGCCTGCGGCCCGATGCGCTAGTGCTGTTCGCCAACCACGCGCCGACCGTCGAATTGAACAAGCGCCTGCGGCGCCTGGCAGCAGGCCTGGAATGCCCATTGCTGCTAGCCGGTGAGGCGTCCGAGAACGCTCAGGACAGCCTGGCGGGCAGCCCGGTTGCATGCCTCGGTGCGGAAAGTCAGCTGATGCGGCGCCGCTTGCAACAGTATCTGGCAGGTCAGCTCGATACCTGATCGTGCAGTTCTGGATGGGCCTGGCGATGGGCCTGCAGGATGTACTCGCGCAGTCGGTCGATTTCTTCGGCCGCGCTGCGGCTGAGGTCGTAGGCCGCCAGGTCCGGGCCGATACGTCGGCGCAGCCTGCCATGCAGGCTGATCGGGCTGGTGCCATCCGGGGCGAAATGCAGATCGAAACGCGAAGGGGCTTTGGCCGGTCCACGCACCTCGAGCAACGCACCCTTGAATGAAATGTCCCTGACCAGCAGGCCACTGGCCTTGCCCTGGGCATCCAGCAGGGCGCTGGGCTGCTCCATCGTCAGGCGCCAGGGGCGCAGTGTGGGGCCGTCGTCTTCGTAGATTTCCGGTGAGCCGATCTGCAGGTGAACGGCATGGAACTCGTCTTCCACCAGTTGCAGCGGGAAGCTGATCTGCTGGTTGTTGAACTGCGCCTGCAGGGTCACCTGCTCGTTGGCCACCAGGCGGGCGAGCAGTGACTGGATCTGGCGGTCGCCATTGACCAGCAGGCTCGACATTGAGTCGGCCAGGTTCAATTGCGGGGAATGCTGCATGTCCTGGATGAAATCCAGTTCGTCCTGGGTCAGGAGCGCTTCTGCTTGCATGATCGAACTCGATGATGACGATTTCTTCAACGGGAATTGACCATGTTCACAGCGCTTGGTTCAGGCGCGTTCGTCGGAATTCCGACGAGCGTGCAGTTCGGCCAGTTCGCGCTCGAGTTCGACTTGCCGGCTGACGTCCTTCTGGATACCGATGAAATAGGTGCGCTGATCGCCAGCATGCCTCACCGGGGTGATCGACAGCTCGTTCCAGAATGCACTGCCATCCTTGCGGTAGTTGCGCAGTACTTCACGGCAGGGACGGCCTTCGGCCAATGCCTTGCGAATGCGGGCTCGGCCCAGTTGATCGCGATCATCGGCCTGCAGGAAGCGGCAATCCTGATAGAGGATTTCATCCCGGCCGTAGCCGGTCAGGCGTTCGAAGGCCGCGTTCACGTAGATTAGGATGGTGTCGTCGCCTTCCTGTTCGGCGACCACGATCCCGTCGTTGGATGCTTCGACCATCGATTGCAGCAGCTGCGCGTTGATCATGTCCGGACCATTGGGGCAATGAAGGGGACTTGGATGGAGGCCGCCTTTTGCCGGCGCCGAATGCTAGTATCCTACGTTTTCACTCAGTTTCGGAATCCTCTTCCTGATGAAAGTCGCCATTATTTCCGGTTCGGTGTACGGCACCGCCGAAGAAGTCGCCCGCCATGCCGAGTCGTTGCTCAAGGCTGCCGGCCTTGAAGCCTGGCATGCTGCGCGTGCCACCCAGCAGGATCTTGAGGGCTTTGGCCCGCAAGCGTTGCTCGCGGTGACTTCGACCACCGGCATGGGGGAACTGCCAGATAACCTGATGCCGCTGTTCAGCAGCATTCGCGACACCCTGCCTGCGGCCTGGCGTGGGCTGCCGGGCGCGGTGATTGCCCTGGGCGATTCGAGCTATGGCGACACCTATTGCGGCGGTGGCGAGCAGATGCGTGAGCTGTTCGCCGAACTGGGGGTACGGGAAGTGCTGCCGATGCTGAAGCTTGATGCCAGCGAGACCGTGACTCCAGAGGCCGATGCCGAGCCTTGGCTGGCAGCGCTTGCTCAAGCACTGAAAGCCTGAGGTATTTCTACAGCTGGTACTGGCCTGCTCATGCTTTCTCCCTCAGCAACGCGAGCCAGGCCTGCGCCGCACGCGACAGGTAGGCTCCGCGCCGCCAGATGAAAGCGATATCCCAGCGTAGATCCGCCGGCGCCTCGAGCGGCAAGCGCACCACCCCAGGGCGCTCCAGCGCTTTTGCCACCACTCGGGGCAGCAGCACCACGCCCTGGCCGGCCGCGACCAGCGCCACGAGGAAATCCGCCTGGCCGCTGCGGCCCCCTTCCTTCGGGGTGAAGCCTTGCTGCTGACAAGCCCTGAGCAAGCGGTCGTTGAGCACGAAGCTGCGCTGGTACAGCAGAAACGGCGTATCCGCCAACTGCTTCAAGCTCAACGGGCCCAGCCCGGCAAGCCCATGCCCGGCCGGCAGCAGGGCATCCAGCGGTTCATTGCAGAACGGCTGGTATTCGAACGCCGGGTCGCTCGGGGTGAGGCTGCCGCCCAGCTCCAGTTCGCCACTCTTGACTGCCTGTTCGACGCTACGGCTGCCGCCCTCAAGCAGCTGAATGGCGATGTTCGGATGGCGCCTGCGGTATTCGGCGAACAACCCGGCGAACAAGGTATCGCTGCCCAGCATCGGCAAGCCCAGGCGCAACTCGCCGCGGGCCATGTGGCTGAGGTCGTCCAGCTCACTGAGCAGCTCCTGACGCTGGCGCAGCAGCGCTTCGCCGCGCTCCAGCACGATGCGCCCGGCTGCCGTCAGATGCAGCTGCGAGGCCTGGCGCTCAAGCAGCGGTTGGCCCACATCTTGCTCCAGCTGAGCGACTTGCTTGCTCACGGCTGACTGGCTGATGTGCAGGGTCTGCGCGGCTTGGGTAAAGCCGCCGCGATGGATGACTTCGATGAAGCTGCGCAGCTGTTTGAATTCCATGGTCGCAATTCCATTGTGGAATGGCTGCCAGTCTAACAATTCGCTTTTGGCCTAGGCAGACGAATCTTAAAATGAGGGCCTGTCGAGGAACGCCCGCCCATGAAACCCGCATTAATGAAAAAAACCCTGCGCCTGCTATTCGAGCTGGCGGTCCTGCTTGCCTTGTTCCTGTTCGGTGGCCAACTGGCCGCCTGGCTGAGCTGGCCGATCCCGGGCGGGGTGATGGGCCTTGGCCTGCTGTTGCTGCTGTTCGCTTTTGGTGTGCTCAAGCCTGCCACCTTGCAGATGGGCGCTGGCTGGCTGATGGCGGAAATGCTGCTGTTCTTCATCCCGGCACTGATGAGCCTGCTCGACTACGGCAGCCTGGTGCGCAGCGAAGGTTGGCGTATCTTGCTGGTCATTGCCGTGAGCACGCTGATGGTCATGGTGGTGACCGCCGTCACCGTGGAGATGGTCTGCCGCTGGAGGCTGCGCCGTGAGCCTTGAACCCATGCCGCTGTTCTGGTTGGCGCTGACCTTGGCCGCCTACCTGGCCAGCCGCTGGCTGTACCGGCGCACCGGGCGCTACCTGATGTCGCCGCTGATTCTGGTCCCGGCATTGCTGTTGGCGGTGGCTGTGCCATTGCACACGGCCTACGCCGAATATTCGCGCAACACCCATTGGCTGATGAGCGTGCTGGGCCCGGTGACCGTGGCCTTCGCCGTGCCGATCTGGCAACAGCGGGCGATGCTGGCGCGGCATTGGCCTGCGCTGCTGATGGGGATGGTGGCCGGCAGCGCGGCGTCGATCGCCAGTTCCTGGAGCCTGGCGCACCTGCTGGCACTGGATGATGCGATCAGCCTGTCGCTGGTGCCGCGTTCGATCACTACGCCCTTCGCCATGCCGCTGGCCCATGACCTGGGTGGCGTACCAGAGCTGACGGCGGTATTCGTGATGTTCACCGGGGTGCTGGGGGCCATGTTCGGGGGTCTGCTGCTGCGCTGGCTGCCATTGCGCACCCCCCTGGCGCGTGGTGCGCTATTCGGTGTGGGCGCGCATGGTGCGGGGGTCAGCCGGGCTCGGGAAGTGGGCTGTGAAGAGGGTTCGGTGGCCGGCCTGGTCATGGTCCTCACCGGCCTGCTCAACCTGTTCGCCGCGCCGTTGCTGGCGATGCTGCTGTGACCATACGTGCCACTGACTCGCTCGGTCATCAAGCTGGCTGTCAACGCAATTTTCACATGATGGACCGGTGACTACACTCGGCCTCGATATAGAGAGCACATGAAAGTGCCGAGGTGAATGCAATGACCGCAGCCTTGCCCTATTCCGTCATCACCCCTCCACCGGGACAATTCTGATGCCTATGGCCGAGATTCCATTGCGCGTCTGGCGTACCCGGGGGCAGGATTTTTCGTTCCGGGGCCAGAGCATCCGCTACTGGACCGCAGGGCAAGGAGAGCCCCTGCTTCTTTTGCACGGATTTCCCACCGCAAGTTGGGATTGGCATTACCTGTGGGCTCCGCTGGCCCAGCGCTTCCGGGTGATCGCCTGCGACATGCTCGGCTTCGGCGATTCTGCCAAGCCGCTCAACCACCGCTACAGCCTGATCGAGCAAGCAGACCTGCAGCAGGCGCTGCTGAGCCATCTGGATATTGACCAGCCGATACACCTGCTGGCGCATGACTACGGTGGCAGCGTCGCTCAGGAACTGCTGTCGCGCCACCACGAACAGCGTGCCAATATCGCCAGCTGCGTGTTCCTCAACAGTGGCCTGTTCCCGGAAAGCTGTCAGATCCCAAGAATCCAGAAGCTACTGCTCAGCCGCCTGGGCTGGCTGGTGGGGCGTTCGTTCGGGCGCGACGATCTGGTGCGCAACGTCACCCAGATCTACGGCCCGTGCACCCACCCCAGTGAAAGCGCGCTGGACGATTGCTGGAGCCTGATCGCCAGCCATCACGGTACGCGCATCCTGCACAAGCTGGTGGGCTACCAGCCTGAGCGAAGGCAGCATCGCGAGCGCTGGGTCTGGGCATTGCAGCGCGGTGGTGTGCCGCTGCGGTTCATAAATGGCATCGCTGACCCTTTATCCGGTGTGCAGATGGTCGAGCGCTATCGGCAGCTGGTGCCTGACCCCGATATCGTGCAGCTGCAAGGCATCGGCCATTACCCACACACCGAAGCGCCGGTGCAGGTATTGCGCCATTACCTGGCCTTTCGCGAACAGCTGCTGAGCTTTCTGCCGCAGAAAGTCGCCTGGTCCTGAGTCCGCGATCATCGCCTGCCGTTATCGCCCGGCATTCAGCCAGGGTGAGCTTGATTGTCCGCGTGCCTGGGCGGGCGGACAATCGATGCATTCAACCTGACCTGGAGCCTTGAGCATGAGCGAGCCGGTACGTCTGCAAGACCGTGTAGTGATCGTAACCGGGGCCGGTGGCGGCCTGGGCCGAGCCCATGCCTTGCTGTTTGCCGCACGTGGCGCCAGGGTCGTGGTCAATGACCTGGGCGGCTCGACCCATGGAGAAGGTGCCAATGCGTCGGCCGCCGACAAGGTCGTGGCCGAAATCCGCGCTGCCGGGGGCACGGCGGTGGCCAACCACGATTCGGTGGGCGACGGTGCGCGCATCGTCGAACAAGCGCTGGACAGTTTCGGCAGGGTCGATGTGCTGGTGAACAACGCCGGCATCCTGCGCGACAAGGCCTTCCACAAAATGGACGACAGCGATTGGGAGCTGGTCTACAAGGTCCACGTCGAAGGCGCCTACAAGGTCACTCGGGCTGCCTGGCCACACCTGCGCGAGCAGAACTGGGGGCGGGTAATCTTCACCGCCTCCACCTCGGGCATCTACGGCAACTTCGGCCAGGCCAACTACGGCATGGCCAAGCTGGGGCTGTATGGCCTGACCCGCACCTTGGCCATCGAAGGACGCAAGCATGGCGTGCTGGTCAATGCCATCGCCCCGACCGGTGGCACGCGCATGACCGAAGGGCTGATACCCCCGCAGGTGTTCGAGCGGCTCAGGCCCGAGTTGATCAGCCCTTTGGTGGTGTACCTGGGCAGCGAGCAGTGCCAGGACAGCGGCGAACTGTTCGAAGTGGGCGGTGGCTGGGTGGGCAAGGTGCGCTGGGAGCGTAGCCTCGGCGTCGGGTTCGATCCCGAGCAGGGGTTCACCCCGGAGCAGGTTGCCCAACACTGGGCGCAAATTGGTGATTTCGAAGGGGCAGTGCACCCCCAGGACAACCTGCAGGCGTTGCAACAGATGATGGCCAACCTGCAGAAATAAAAAAGGCCGCTGCAAGACGCAGCGGCCAATCGAGACGTTAGATCAAGGAGCTTCAAAATCAACGTCGGTGAACCTCGCGGGCCTGAAAGGCGGGGGGTAGAGCCCTTCATGCCGGCCAGTGAGGAAAGAATAAGCGCTTGATCCGGTGGGAAAAATAGCCGCTTGTGACATTCACCTTTACGTTTCGGGCAATAGTGCCGGCCGGGTACTTCACGCCGCTGGCGAATAGCCCATGCGCCAGCTGGTATCACGCGCCGCTGCCAGCAGGCGCTGTGCGGCTGGTCCGTGTTCATCGGCGTGGAAGATCGAGGTCGGGCCGACCACGGTCATCACCGCCGCGATCTGCCCCATGGCGTTGAAGACCGGGGCAGATAACGCATCCACACCTGGCATCAAAAGGCCGTGCACATGGTGCAGGCCCCGTTGGCGGATGCCTGCCAGCAAGCCTTCGTAGTCGCTGGCGCGCTGCTGCAGCGCGGCCAGTTCGCGATCACGCAACTCGACGGTCTCACGCTCGGGCAGATGGGCAGCAAACACCAGGCCGGTGGAGGAGCTGAGCAGCGGCAGCACCGAGCCGATCTGGGTCACCACCGTGACTGCACGCACGGCGGGCTCGATGCTGACCACGGTGGCGCCCTGATTGCCCCACACGGCGAGGAAGCAACTCTCGTTCAGCTCATCGCGCAATTGCGACAGTGGCAGCGCCGCCACTTTCAGCACATCGATGCTGCCCAGCGCCGCCAGCCCCACGCGCAATGCCTCACGCCCCAGGCCATAGTGGTTGGTGGCGCCATCCTGCTCGGCGAAACCACTGGCGATCAGCGCCTGCAGGTAGCGGTGCACCTTGCTCGCCGGCATTTGCACGTGCTCGGCCAGGCGCGACAGCGAGGTAGACGGCGACAGTTCGGCGAGGGCCTTGAGGATGTCGGTGCCGACTTCCGCCGAGCGGACTTTCTGCTTGCCGTTGTCGGCGGGGGAGCTGGCTTTGGCCATGGTAGGAAGCTTCCGGATTTTTCGCGTCGCGCCTTTATAGCTTGACGCCTGGCGGGGAGCAAATTACGTTATTCGTAATCTGATTACGATAAAAACAAAATCCGGAGGCTTCGATGAACCGCGACACGTCCCCCGATCTTCAGTACCTGAGCGGTTTCGGCAACGAATTCGCCAGCGAAGCCCTGCCAGGCGCCCTGCCGGTCGGGCAAAACTCGCCACAGAAGGCCCCCTTCGGTTTGTACGCTGAACTGCTGTCGGGCACGGCGTTCACCATGGCCCGTAGCGAGCTGCGCCGTACCTGGTTGTATCGCATCCGCCCGTCGGCCTTGCACCCGCGCTTCGAGCGCCTGCAGCGCCAGCCATTGGGCGGCCCGCTGGGCGCGGTCACGCCCAACCGCCTGCGCTGGAATCCGCAGCCCATCCCCAGCGAGCCAACCGACTTCATCGAAGGCTGGCTGCCGATGGTGGCCAATTCGGCCGCGGAAAAGCCGGCAGGGGTCAGCATTTACATCTACCGCGCCAACCGCTCCATGGAACGGGTGTTTTTCAACGCCGACGGCGAGCTGCTGCTGGTGCCGGAACAGGGCCGCCTGCGCATCGCGACCGAACTGGGTGTCGTGGATGTCGAGCCTCAGGAAATCGCCGTGATCCCGCGGGGCATGAAGTTCCGTGTCGAACTGCCCGATGGCCAGGCCCGCGGCTACATCGCCGAAAACCACGGCGCGCCGCTGCGCCTGCCGGACCTGGGGCCGATCGGCAGCAATGGCCTGGCCAACCCGCGTGATTTCCTCACCCCGGTGGCGCACTACGAAGAGCTCAATGGCCCGGTGCAACTGGTGCAGAAGTTCCTGGGTGAGCACTGGGCCTGCCAGCTGCAGCACTCGCCGCTGGACGTGGTCGCCTGGCACGGCAGCAACGTGCCCTACAAGTATGACCTGCGCCGCTTCAACACCCTTGGCACGGTCAGCTTCGACCACCCGGACCCGTCGATCTTCACCGTGCTGACTTCGCCGACCAGCGTGCATGGCATGGCCAACATGGACTTCGTGATCTTCCCGCCGCGCTGGATGGTGGCCGAGAACACCTTCCGTCCACCGTGGTTCCACCGCAACCTGATGAACGAATTCATGGGCCTGATCAACGGTGCCTACGACGCCAAGGCCGAAGGGTTCCTGCCGGGCGGTGCCTCGCTGCATGGGGTGATGAGCGCCCACGGCCCGGATGCCGAAACCTGCGAAAAGGCCATCGCTGCCGAACTGGCTCCGCACAAGATCGACAACACCATGGCTTTCATGTTCGAGACCAGCCAGGTGCTGCGCCCGAGCCTGCAGGCACTCGACAGCCCGCAGTTGCAGGCCGACTACGATAGTTGCTGGGCCACCTTGCCGAGCACCTTCAACCCGAACCGGAGATAACCCATGAACCAGACCGCCATTGCTCGTAGCTGGGTCGAGCACGCCAACGGGCACAGCGACTTCCCTTTGCAGAACCTGCCACTGGGCATCTTCAGCCGCCCGGGTGAAGCGCTGCGCTGTGGCGTCGCCATCGGCGATGCCATCCTTGACCTGGAAGCTGTGTTGGCCGCGGGCCTGTTCGCTGGCCAGGCCAAGGCAGCGGTGGAAGCCACCCGCGGTGGTGCGCTGAACGCGTTCTTCGCCCTGGGGCGTGCTGCCCGGGTGGCGCTGCGTGAGCGTCTGTTAGTGCTGCTGGGCGAACACAGCGAACACCAGGCCGAGCTCAAGGCTGCGCTGTATCCAGCCAGTGAGTGCCAGTTGCACCTGCCGGCCAAGGTCGGTGACTACACCGACTTCTACGTCGGCATCCAGCACGCGACCAATGTCGGCAAGCTGTTCCGCCCCGACAATCCGCTGCTGCCCAACTACAAATACGTACCGATCGGCTACCACGGCCGCGCCTCGACCTTGCGTCCTTCCGGGGCCGAGGTCCGTCGCCCGAAAGGCCAGACCCTGCCGCCCGGCCACACCGAACCGAGCTTCGGCCCCTGCGCGCGGCTGGACTACGAACTGGAGCTGGGCATCTGGATCGGCCAAGGCAACGACATTGGCCAGGCCATACCGATTGCCGAAGCTGACCAGCACCTGGCCGGCCTGTGCTTGCTCAACGATTGGTCGGCGCGGGATATCCAGGCCTGGGAATACCAGCCACTGGGCCCGTTCCTGTCGAAGAGCTTCATCACTACGCTTTCGCCTTGGGTAGTCACTGCCGAGGCCCTGGAGCCGTTCCGCTGTGCCCAGCCGGCCCGGCCGCAGGGTGACCCGCAGCCGCTGCCTTACTTGCTCGACGAGCGTGACCAAGCCAATGGCGCCTTCGATATCGAACTGGAAGTGCTGCTGCTCACCGAGCGCATGCGCGAGCAGGGTATGCCGGCCCAGCGTCTGGCCTTGAGCAACACCCTTAACATGTACTGGACCGTCGCCCAGCTGATCGCCCACCACAGCGTCAACGGCTGCCAGTTGCAGCCTGGCGACCTGTTCGGTTCCGGTACGCTGTCCGGTGCCTCAGCTGATTCGTACGGCAGCCTGCTGGAGACTACGGTGGGCGGCAAGCAGCCGGTGGAACTGGCCAGTGGCGAAAGCCGCAAGTTCCTCGAAGATGGTGACGAGATCATCCTGCGCGCGCGCTGCAAGCGCGATGGCGTGGCCAGCATCGGCTTCGGCGAATGCCGCGGCAGGGTCATCGCGGCCAACTGAGGGAGCAGGCCATGGAGCTGTACACCTATTACCGTTCCACCTCTTCCTATCGGGTGCGCATTGCTTTGGCGCTGAAGGGCCTGGAGTACCAGGCCCTGCCGGTCAACCTGCTCAAGGGGGACCAGCGCGCTGATGCCTATGTCGCGGTGAACCCGCAAGGCCGGGTTCCGGCCTTGCGCACCGATGAGGGTGAATTGCTGGTGCAGTCACCCGCAATCATCGAATACCTGGAAGAGGTTTATCCACAGCCGGCACTGTTGCCGGACGCTGCGGCAATGCGTGCCAGGGTGCGTGGTGTGGCGGCGATCATCGGTTGCGATGTGCATCCATTGCACAATGTCAGCGTGCTTAACCAACTGCGCCAGCTGGGCCATGATGAAGCGCAGGTCAATCAGTGGATCGCACACTGGATCGCTCAGGGGCTGGCAGCCGTGGAGCAGTTGATTGGCGATCAGGGTTATTGCTTCGGCGACGAGCCGGGGTTGGCGGATGTCTACCTGATTCCGCAGTTGTATGCGGCCGAGCGCTTCAACATCGACCTCAGCGGCTACCCCCGTATAGCCCGGGTCGCTGCACTGGCCAAGGGCCACCCGGCATTCGCCAAGGCGCATCCGTCCTGTCAGGTAGACACGCCTGCTCAGTGAATCGAGCGGTTCGCTGCCGGTAGCTTGCCGATACGCTCGGACAGCTTAAGGCGCTGAACCGGGTCGTCGGTCAGCAACAGCGCATGTTCCAGGTCGAAACGTTCGGCCTGGGGGCAGTCCAGGTATTGATACAGCGTTGCCCGGGTCATGTAGTCACTGACCTGGGCCGGGCCCAGTTGCATGACCCGTTCGGCGTCGATCAGTGCGGCCAAGTGGTTGTCATTGCTCATATGCAACTGGCGCAGGTTGCGCGAAAGGCGCTGCAGCATCTGCGTGGCACTGGCGCTGCGCAGGTGTTCGGCCGTCAGCGGCACATGCGGGCCAAACTGGCGCGCCAGCAGCTCGCGGCAGTCCTTGGGGTACAGGCGCCGGCCCCCACAAGGGTCGAGCAGGTGGTCGGCACCGGGGACGCGCAGAAGGAAGTGCCCAGGAAATGCCACGCCTTCCAAGGAGATGGACAGGCGCCGGGCCAGTTCCAGTGCAAGGATCGCCAACGCCAGGGGCTGGCCGCGTCGGCGCTGCAGTACCTTGTCCAGCAACGCCGCGTGCGGCCGCAACGGATGGAGTTCGTCCTGTTGGAAACCCAATGCATTGAGCTGCCGCAGCAGCGGCTGGGCCAGTTCGGATAATGGCAGCATGGGCAGGCAGGCACTGATCTGCCCTTGCAGGTTTTGCAACGTAGCAAGGCTGGCCGCAGGCTCGACCTTTCGATCATGCTCGGCGGCGATCCACAACGCAGCTTCCAGCAGGGCGACCGGCTCGCGCTCCAGGCAGGCCAGGCAGGCTTGACGTGGCTTCATGAGGGCTCTCCACACACGCTTGAGTATTAGCTGTGGGGCGTGGATTCGTCCAGTGGTCCGCCGACAGCGCCGGCTCTTGGCGCATGCCTATACTGGTAGGAGCACCTCGTTGGGGAGCCCGTCGATGTTCGCGCTGATGCAAAGCACGCGTACCCAGTCGCTGCACCTGTTCATTGACCCGCCCACCGGCCTCAAGGCCGTCGTGGCGATTCACAGCGAAAAATTGGGCCCTGCCGTGGGAGGGTGTCGCTACCTGCCTTATGCCGATGACGAGAGCGCCATGACCGATGCCATTCGCCTGGCCCAGGGCATGAGTTACAAGGCCGCACTGGCGGGCTTGCCGTTGGGTGGCGGCAAGGCGGTGATCATGCGCAACCCGCATGTGGAAAACCGCGCGGCACTGTTCGAGGCGTTTGGCCGCTTCATCGATACCTTGCAAGGCCGTTTCATCATTGCCGTGGACAGCGGTACCTCGACCCTGGACATGGACTGCATTGCCCAGAGCACACCGCATGTCACCAGCACCACGGCCTCTGGCGACCCGTCACCGCATGCCGCCATGGGCGTGTTCGCCGGCATACGCGCCACCTCGCAGGCACGCCTGGGTAGCAGCAACCTCGAAGGCTTGCGCGTCGCTGTGCAGGGGCTGGGCAATGTCGGTTATGCCTTGGCCGAGCAGCTGCACGCGGCGGGGGCGGAGTTGCTGGTCAGCGACCTGGACCCTGGCCGCGTACGCTTGGCGGTGGAGCAGTTCAATGCTCACCCGGTGACCAATGACGCCCTGATCAGCACCCCTTGCGATATTTTCGCGCCCTGTGGCGTGGGGCCGGTGCTCAATGGCCAGACGGTGATGCAGCTGCGTTGCGCAGCGGTGGCCGGGGCGGCCAACAATCAGCTGACCACCTTGCAGGTGGCGGATCAGCTGGAGTCGCGCGGCATTCTTTATGCCCCTGACTATGTGATCAATGCCGGTGGCCTGATCTACGTAGCGCTGAAGCATCACGGAGGCGACCTGGGCACCATCACTGCGCATCTGGCGCGGATACCGACGCGGTTGACCGAAGTTTTCGGTCATGCCCAGGCGGAAAAGCGCTCCCCGGCCAGGGTGGCGCAGATGCTGGCCGAGCGCCTGTTGTACGGTTGAGGGCCTGGCGCAGCTGCCTCAATCATGCATGAGCCAGGGCCTCAGTTGTTTGAGGTTGGCGACCACGACCTGTTGCGCTTCAGGGCTGGTCGCCACGTTGCGCGGGTCGATCTGATGGCGCTGCAGCACATACTTCACCAGAGCCCTGCGGCTCGGCACGACCAAGCGCCCTTCAATCATGCCGAAGTCGGCTTCGATGATTGCCTTCTGTGCCTCGTTCAAACGCTCGTCGGGCTTGAAGATCACCGGAATTTCGGCATTCCAGTCTTCGTCTTGTGCCCGGGGGTTGGGCGACTCATCCAGCAGGCCCGGCTGACCGCGCAAACGGCTGAGTACGAAGTCTCGGTACTCACGGTTCTTTTCACAGTACGCCCGCACATGCCAGCGCATGCCTGTGTATACCAGCGTGTGCGGGGCGATGAGGCGTATTTCGACGTTCGGCGTGTTGAGAGAAACGTATTCGATTTCCAGGCGCAGGCCTTCACGGCAGGCCTTGAGCAGGGGGCGCAGAACCTCTGGCCGAATGGTCCGGTCCGGTACATCGAGCACCTTGGTGTGGGCATAGGCCAGTGCCAGGCCGTCAATGTGCGGTGCGCGTTCACCGTTCTGATACAGCAGTTGCAGGTAGGCGCTTGCGCTGTCTTCGATGAAGGTGGGTATGAACTGATTACTGGGTACATAACCCTTGAGCTGTTTGTCGTACTCCAGGTTCTTCGGCGCATGCTCGGTGATGTAGGTATTGATGTCCTTGGATGCCTGCTGCCGGCTGATACCGAAACTCTGCATCAGGTGGCCGGTGGTCAGGCGGCCTTCCCACCAGGCGACGGTCTCGATCAGCTTGTAGCGCAGGGCCAGGTCCCAGCGCACCTGCCCGACGGTTTGCCTGCGTTTCATGATCTCTCCTGAGAAGGCATGCCTGGGAGGTGCTTTGCAGGCGGTGACCCCGACTCAGAGGTGCGGCCTACTCGCCGGCTTTTTCCGCTGCATCCAGATCAGCCAACGCCGCCGCATTGCTCTTGAACGCCGCTGCAAACACGGCCCTGTTCTTGGCCATGAAGATGCTTGCCTCTTCGGCGATGTTTTCATCCAGTCCCGGTACATGTTTCACCAGAACCTGAGTAAGCACCTCGGCCAGTTCCAGCATCTGGTCATGGGCGTCTGCGAGTTTGCGGTCCAAGAACGTGGTCTCCAAATCGCGCGTGCTGCGGTAAAGAATCTCAACAGCCATACGAGGCCTCTCGGTCAGTGGGGCAGGGACGCTGTGGTGCGCCTGCTGCTGTGCGGTTCAGTTGCTATCCAGGCAATCGGGCAGAATGCCGTCACCGAATACTGTATCTATATACAGTAATGACAAGGTCGTCATTTCGCAACCGGAAATTGTAGCTGTGCAGAATTCCCTCGCTTCCCGTGCCTTGCGGCAATCGGTCGCCTTCCAAGGCAGGGGCCTGGCCCTTTAACTGCATGGCACAAGCGTCACAGGCGTGACGCATCATCCTTCATGTCGTATCGGGGAATCGCACATCGTGGATATCAAATGGGCTGAAAAACTGCGCAAGGGCCTGCACGGCTCGGCCGACGCGCTGGGCAACCTGTGTGTGGAAGCGTTCCACTACCTGGCGCTGTTCGGCATTGGCGCGATTACCGCCTACGCGGCGGTGGTAACCTTCCTGGACATGCTCGGCAAGGGCGGGGTCAGCGTCGACGACATCCTGCTGCTGTTCATCTACCTGGAGCTGGGGGCGATGGTCGGTATCTACTTCAAGACCAACCACATGCCGATCCGCTTCCTGCTGTATGTGGCGATCACCGCGCTGACGCGCCTGCTGATTGGCGACGTGTCGCACCACAAGGCGCCGGACGAGGGGTTGTTGTACGTGTGTGGCGGAATCTTGCTGCTGGCGTTCTCGATCCTGGTGGTGCGCTACGCCTCGTACCGCTACCCCTCGACCAAGGTGCTGGACGCCAGCGGCAAGGAAGTGGAGGAGGGCAAATAGCCCTCAGTTGGCCAGGCCGACGCTTGCCAGGTGACGGGGCTCGTGGTGGCTGCCATTGGTGAGGGCGGCGAGCACCTGTAATGGGTTCTGCCCCAGTTCGATGGCCAGGCCCAGGCGGATGCTGTCGATCACCCGCTGCAGGCGTACCGGGTCGTTGCGCTGGGCCTTGCTGATCAGGCGTTTGGCGACCACGCCGGCGTCGTCGGAAAGGGTCAGCATGATGCTGCCGTCCAGCCGTTCGATACTGAGGTTGACCCGGTACTCGGGGGAGAAGGCGGCGCTGATCTGTTCGAATGGATTGTTCATGGTCTGGGTCCGCAATGGATGGCTGCAGAAGTTGACCGGGTAACCCTCACGATGGTTCAGCCCCATTGATCGGTGCAAACGAAAACGCCCGGCGCAAGCCGGGCGTTGTGGTTCAGGGAGCCGATCAGGCTTCGGGGTCAGTCAGTTCCAGCACACCACGCTTGCTGCGCAGTTTTCCGTAGAAGTGTTCCAGCGCATTGTTCAGCTTGCTGGCGGCACCGTCGACCGCCTGGTCCAGTGAGGCGGCGGTGTGGGTCACGGAAATCGGCTGATGGCCTTTCGGGCGAGCCTCCAACTGGCAGCGTTTGTCATGCGGGCCGGGCTTGGCGCCGTTCTCGTCACGCAGATGCACCTCGATGCGGGTGAGGTCGTCGTCATAGCGTTCGAGGGTGGCTTCCAGCGTACTGCGGACCCACTCGTTGAGACGGATGTTGCCTTCGATATGGTTGCTGCTGTTGACCTGGATTTGCATGATTCCAATCCTTATTCAGCTTGCTCGCATGGAGGCGTGCCTAGGCCATTGAGGGCCTTGGTATTTCTGCGCCTCTTGACTCTAAGGTCAGGCAACGGCGAAACGAATACAACCCCTTTTTGAAAATAAATTTTCTGTAGCAAATTCAGTAGAGGGGGCCGCCACCATGGGTTCGCCGCGAGCCTTGCAGCGCCTGTGCGATCGAGCGCCGCCCGCGCGGCGCATCGCGAGCTGCGCTCGCTCCTACGTTTGTTTCGGGCCAGTAACGCCTGTGACAGGCGCGCGCGACCGCCTTGTTGGTACGACGCGATATCGCGCCATGCGCCAAGGCGACCGCGCGCAAACCCCACAGGAAACATTGGCCCGAAACAAACGTAGGAGCGAGCGCAGCTCGCGATGCGCCGCGCGGGCGGCGCTCGATCGTACAGGCGCTGAATATGTGACGGCGAACACCCGACAGCCTCCATAGAGATTTTTGCTTATGAGAATTAAACTCATTACTATTGCATTTCCATTCCCCGGACCCACTCCATGAAGCGCTCCGCCGCCAGCCTCCCTCTCAGCTATCGCCTGGCCGTGGTGTCACGCAGCCTGGCGGCATTGCTGGGCGGCTATCTGCTGGCGTCGTTGCTCAGCGTCTGCCTGGCCCTGCTGCTGCCGTTGCCGCAGGTCGACGCCACGCTGACCGGCCTGATGCTCTCGTTCGTGTTCTACCTGTTGGCCTTCATCTGGTGCTTCGCCTGCCGCAGCGCCTGGCGTGCCTGGCTTGGCGTGCTACTGCCGAGCCTGGTGCTGGGGCTGCTCGGCGGGTTCGCCTACTGGATGAAAACCCCATGAAAGAAGGCTTCCGCCAGGCCATGGCCTGGCTGCACACCTGGACTGGCCTGGTATTTGGCTGGCTGCTGTTTGCCATCTTCCTGACCGGCACCCTGTCGTACTTCAAGGAAGAGGTCAGCCACTGGGCGCAGCCGGAAGTGCGCCGCCATGCCCTTGACCCGGTGACCAGCCTGGGCTTGGCCCAGCGCTATCTGGAGCTCAACGCCGCGCACTCGGACAGCTGGATGATCCGCTTGCCGAGCGAGCGCGACGCCGCCTTGAACGTGGGCTGGCGCGACCCCGAAGGCGGGCGCCGGGGCTTTGTCAGGAAGGATCTGGACGCGCAAAGCGGGCAGCCGGTGGACGCGCGTGACAGCCGTGGCGGCGAGTTCTTCTACCGCTTCCATTTCGAACTGCAGATGCCCTATCCGTGGGGCCGCTGGCTGTCGACGCTGTGCGCCTTCATCATGCTGCTGGGGCTGGTCACCGGGATCATCACTCACAAGAAGATCTTCAAGGAATTCTTCACTTTCCGCCCTGGCAAGGGCCAGCGCTCCTGGCTGGATGGCCACAACGCCATCGGCGTGCTGGTGCTGCCGTTCCACCTGATGATCAGCTACAGCAGCCTGGTGCTGTTCATGTACATGGTCATGCCGGCCAGCATCATCGCCAGTTACGGCAATACCAATGGGTACTTCAATGACCTGTTCGGCCGCGACGAGGCACCCAAGGCAGCCCATGTCGCCACGCCGCTGGTGCCGCTGGCGAGCCTCCACGCCAAGGTCCAGGCGCTGGTGCCGGGCGCGCGCATCGGCTTTATCCAGGTGCAGAACGCGGGCGATCGCAATGCCCGTGTCATCTTCACCCAGTCATCGGCGGACAACGTGCCCTACAAACGCAGTGCCAACTGGACCTTCGACGGGGCTACCGGTGAACTGCTGAAACAGGGCGCGCCGGAAAGCGCGGCGATGATGACCTCGTTCAGTTTCGCCGGGCTGCACATGGGCAACTACGCCGGGCCTTGGCTGCGCTGGTTGTACTTCGCCTTCGGGCTGGCCGGCACGGCGGTGATCGGCACCGGCCTGGTGATGTGGCTGGGCAAACGCCAGCTCAAGCATGCCAAGAGCGAACGTCTGCCAGGCGAGTTGCGCCTGGTCGAAGTGCTCAACATCGCCAGCATGAGCGGCCTGGTGCTGGCCGTGGCCGGTTTCTTCTGGGCCAACCGATTGCTGCCGGTGGCACTGCACGGGCGTGCTGACTGGGAGGTGAACACGTTCTTCCTGGTCTGGCTGGCGTGCCTGCTGCATGCCGTGCTGCGCCCGGGGCGCAGGGCCTGGGGCGAGCAGCTGGCAATGGGCGCACTGGCTTTTGCCCTGTTGCCGTTACTCAACGCCTTGAGCACCGGCCAGGGGTTGAACGTCTCTGTGCCTGCGGGTGACTGGGCCATGGCTGGTTTCGATCTTACCGCGCTGGCATGTGGGCTGTTCCTGGCCTGGGCCGCGAGCAAGATGCTGCGCCCACCGAAGCCCGTCGCAAAACGTGCGGCGAAGGCCTCCAAGGTCTCGCCCGGAATGGTCGAGGTGCAGTGATGCTGAGCATTGCCCTGATCGGTTTCGCCGGTTTCGCCGCGCTGTGCCTGGCGATGGAAAAGCACTTCAACGAGCTGCTCAAGCACAAGCCGCCGCCCGTCCAGTTGTGTGCATTGCGCGTTGGCGGTTGGCTGCTGCTGATACTGTCCCTGGTGCTGTCCGTTCACTGGCGTGGCTGGGCCCATGGGCTGGTGGAGTGGGCCGCGCTGTTGATGGCCAGCGTTACCCTGTGGGTGTTCGGCTTGCCTTACATGCCGCGTGCGTTGCTGGGCCTGGCTGCTGCCAGCCTGATACTGGGCCCGCTGTTGGCCGTGGTTGCCGGGTGATGCCTTGAGCGAAACCGAGAGCGACAGCACCCGCGCGCGTTTCCTCGAGGTGTTCCTCGCCCAGCGTGCGCGCATGGAGGCGTTGGTCAGCCGTCGGGTAGGCTGCCGCGCTACTGCGTCCGACCTGGTGCAGGAGCTGTTCCTGCGCTTCTGGCGTCGCCCCGAGGTCAAGGTCGAAGCGCTCGATACCTACCTGCTGCGCTGTGCCGGTAACCTTGCCATCGATCATCTGCGCAGTGCCGGCAGTCGCGAACGCCTTGCCGAAGCCTCGCTGCAGCAAGATGACGCGGCTCTGGCCCAGGCGCCAGAGCAGGCCGTCGAGGTGGATCATGACCTGCAGCGCATTGAAGCCGCCCTGCGAGCGCTGCCTGAGCGTACCCGGCAGATTTTTCTGCTCAACCGCGTCCACGGCTGCAAGTACGGCGAGATCGCCAAGGCCATGCAGCTTTCCCAGAGCAGTGTGGAAAAGCATATGATGCGCGCCCTCGAAGCGTGCAAGGCCAGTGTTGCCGAGCCCGCGACCTTCACTCGCAGGCCTGGGAGCGCCCGCCGATGAGCCATCCAGACCCGGTTACCGCTGCCCAGTCCGAGGCTGCCTTGCAATGGCTGATCCGCATCAACGAGCAGCCGGAAGCGGCCAGCAGTGCGCCGTTCAAGCGCTGGTTGCTGGCCGATCCCAAGCATCGCCAAGCCTACGCCGAAGCCCAGTGGCTGATGCGGCTCAGCGAAACACCGGCAGCGCGTCTGGCGCAAGAACAGCATGCAGATCTGCAGCCCTATTTACTGGCCATGGCCAAGCCACCCGGCAAGAGCCACTGGCGACGCGCTGGCATGGCATTGGCCGCGGCCTGCCTGGTGCTGGCGGTCAGCGTGGCGGGTGGCTGGCGGCCGGGTGACTGGTTACTGAACCTGCAGGCCGATTTCAGCAGCAGTGATGCGATTCGCCAGATAACCCTGGCGGACCAGTCGCTGGTGACCCTGGATGCGGGCAGCGCCATCACCGTCGATTTCCGGCACGATGAACGCCGCGTACGCCTGCTGCATGGCGCAGCCTTCTTCCAGGTGACCCACACCGGGCAGCCATTCGTGGTGCAAGCGGCTGGCGGCGAGGTTCGGGTGCTGGGTACACAGTTCGAAGTGCGTGACCAAGGGCAGGGTGCACAGGTCATCGTTCGCAGTGGGCGCGTGGCAGTCATCCCGGCCGCGGGGCAGGCCGCCCAGATACTGACGGTCAACCAGCAACTGGCCTATGCCGATGGACATGCAGGCGAGCTGGCGAGCGTGGACAGCGACAGCCGCCTGGCCTGGCGCCAAGGCTGGCTGAACTATTACCAGGCGCCGCTGGCGCAGGTAGTGGCAGACCTGGGCCGCTACTACCCCGGCCGTATCGTGTTGATGCATGGCGAGTTGGGGCAGCGCATGGTGAGTGGCAGTTTCCCGGTGGATGAGCCGTTGGCTGCACTGGATTCGCTGGGCAAGGTGCTGGGTTTCTCGCGGCAGACCTTGCTGGGGCGGCTGACCCTGATCCGCTGACAAAAAAATTGCAAAAGCGGATGAGGTAACCCGGCGCGGCATCCGTGTAATGAGTGGAAGTGCGATTCATTCGCAGTAATAACCCTCTCACAGGTCAGCGTCCATGAAGTTCACCCCGCGTTGCGTCCCCCTCTGGTTTGGCCTTGCAGTGTGCCCGGTCATCACCGCTGCCCCCGGCCTCATGGCCGCCGAGCAACTGCAACTGCACGCTTTCGACCAGCCCGGCCAACCGCTGGCCCAGGCCCTCAATGCCTTCAGCCGTGCCACTGGCCAGAGTGTCGTCTACACCCTCGAACTGCCCGGCGTGCAGGCCCCGGCCCTCAATGGCTCGTTCAGCGCCGAGCAGGCCCTGCAACGGCTGCTGGGTAACAGTGGGCTGACCTGGCGCCGCCTCGATGCACGCACCCTGACGCTGGAACCTGTGGATACCTCAGGTGCCCTCAACCTGCAGGCCACCACGGTGACCTCGCAAATGGACAGCGACAGCTATCAGCCGCCCGCCAGTGCCTCGATCATGCGCGGCCAGGGTCCCTCCCAGGACATCCCCCAAGCGATCAACGTGGTACCGGCGCAGGTCATCCGCGATCAGGCCCCGCGCAACCTTGACGACGCCCTGGCCAATGTCAGTGGCATCACCCAGGGCAACAACTTCGGTGGCACGTCCGACACGGTGATGAAGCGCGGCTTCGGTGACAACCGCGACGGCTCGATCATGCGTGAAGGCATGCCGGTGGTGCAGGGCCGCAGCCTCAATGCCAGCACTGAGCGAGTCGAAGTGCTCAAGGGCCCGGCCTCGCTGCTGTATGGCATCCAGGACCCAGGCGGGGTGATCAACGTCGTCAGCAAGCGCCCGCAACTGCAGCAATACAACGCCCTGACCGTGCGCGGTTCCACCTACGGCAGCGGCAAGAATGGCAGCGGCGGCGGCTTCGACAGCACCGGTGCGTTGGGCGACAGCAATTTCGCCTACCGCCTGATCGTCGATCACGAGGACGAGGATTACTGGCGCAACTTCGGCGTGCACCGCGAGTCGCTGTTGGCGCCGTCGTTGGCCTGGCTCGGCGAAGACACCCAGATGGTGCTGGCCTACGAGCACCGCGAGTTCCTCTACCCGTTCGACCGCGGCACGGCATTCGGCAGCAACGGCCACCCGCTGGACATCCCGGCGACACGCCGCCTGGACGAGCCGTTCAACGACATGGAAGGGCGCTCTGACCTTTACCGTCTGGAAGTCGATCACCAACTGACCGACGACTGGAAGCTGCACTTCGGCTACAGCTTCAACCGCGAGACCTACGATGCCAGCCAGGTTCGCGTTACCGGCGTGAACGAGGCCAAGGGCACGCTGACGCGCAGCATCGACGGCACCCACAACGCCATGAGCCGCGACCAGTTCGCCACTTTGAGCCTCAATGGCAATGTCGAGCTGGCCGGTATGCAGAACGACCTTCTGTTCGGCGTCGACCACGAAGACCGCAAGATCTTTCGAGGCGACCTGATCCGTCAGACCGCTCGATCGACCTTCAGCTACCTGAATCCGGTCTACGGCCAGGAGGTGGAGGGCAGCACGGTGCGCGCGAGCGACAGCGACCAGACCGACAAGCTGCGCACCGACGCCTTGTTCGTGCAGGACGCGCTGCACCTGGACGAGCACTGGATCCTGGTGGCGGGTGCGCGTTACCAGCAGTATGACCAGTACGCCGGTCGCGGCCGCCCTTTCAAGGCCAATACCGACAGCAACGGCCAGGCCTGGGTGCCGCATGCGGGCATCGTCTACAAGGTCGATGACCAACTGTCGTTCTATGGCAGTTACAGCGAGTCGTTCAAGCCGAACTCCAGCATCGCCCCGCTGACCGGGGGCGTGGTGCTGGATTCCTCGGTGGCGCCGGAGGAGGGCAAGTCCTGGGAGCTGGGCGCCAAGCTCGACATGCCGGGCAGCCTCACCGGTACCCTGGCGCTGTTCGATATCACCAAGCAAAACGTGCTGGTGTCCAACTTCGACAGCGGCACTGGCGAGACGGTCTACAGCAACGCCGGGGAAGTCAGCTCACGCGGCGTGGAGCTCGACCTGACCGGGGAGCTCAGCGAGCGTTGGAGCCTGATCGGCAGTTACGCCTATACCGATGCCAAGGTGACCAAGGACCCCGACCTTGAAGGCAACCGCCTGCAGAACGTGGCCCGGCATAGCGGTTCGTTGTCGGCGGTGTATGACTTCGGCAGCTTGCTCGGTGGCGATCGCCTGCGTTTCGGCGCGGGCGCGCGCTATGTGGGTGAGCGGCCGGGGAACTCCACCAACACCTTCGACCTGCCGAGCTATACCGTGGCCGATGCGTTCGCCACCTACGAGACCAAGCTTGACGAGCACAATGTGCGCTTGCAGCTGAACGTGAAGAACCTGTTCGACAAGGTCTACTACAGCTCGGCGGTGAACCAGTATTTCGTCGCCATTGGCGATGCGCGGCAGGTGAGCCTGTCGAGTACCTTCGAGTTCTGAGGCTTGTGCCGTCTGTGCCGGCCTTTTCGCGGCTGTAGGAGCGGCTTTAGCCGCGAAGGGCCATACGGTAATAGCCAGGAGTTGCACCGAACGCCTGGCGGAAGCGGTTGCTGAAATGGCTGGCACTGGCAAACCCGCACAGCAGCGCTACCTGGCCCAAGGGCAATTCGCCCAGGCGCAACAGCTGGCTGGCCCGATGCAGCCTGCGCGCCAGCAGGTACTGATGCGGTGGCAGGCCAAAGCTGGTGCGGAACATCCGCGCAAAGTGGTACTCGGACAGGTTGCAGCGCAGTGCCAGTTCTCCCAGGGTGATCGGCTGGTCGAGATGCGCCTCGATGTACTCCACCAGCTGTCGGCGCAGGCTCGGCGCCAACCCGCCTTTCAGGCGCAACCCTTGGCGCAGGCCAACCTGGCTGATCACGGCATGGTCGACGATCTCATGGGCCAGGCTGCTGGCCAGCAGACGCTCGGCGGGCTCATCCCAGTCCAGCGTGATCAACTGGCGAAAGCGCAAGGATTGTTGCGGGTCATCGAGGAAGGTCGCTTCCTGCAGTTGCAGTTCGCGTGGCTCGCGATCGAGCAGGCGCACACAACCCAAGGCGAACTGCGCTTCGCTGATGTACAGGTGGGCCAGGCGAATTGCACCGTTCACCACCCAGTTCGACTCGTGCCCTGCCGGCATGATGCACAGTTTGTCCGGCGCGCCCTTGTCGGCCGGGCGCTGGCGACGAAAGGTGCCGGTGCCGTCGGCGATATAGCACGACAGCGTGTGATGGCTCGGCGCCTGGTAGTCGCGCGCATCGTCGCGGTTGCTCCACAACGCCGCCGCCAACCCGTCGCCCAGGTGCGCGCTCAGCTCCAGCCGGGCGTTGGGCGAGGCGTGCATGGCGTTGAACACTTGCAGCTGGTTGAGTGGGGTCATGGGCAATTCCTCTGGCCTCATCCTACTGCGCCCGCGTTGCGCTGACAGCCACCCGGGGGCGAAAAGCGCAAGTTTGTGCAAGCGCAAAGCAGCGATCAGGCAGAACACTGGTGGCCCTGGCGAGGGCTGCGCCCTCGATTCGCGGGACAAGCCCGCTCCTACAGAGACCGCGCCGCTGGTAAGGCGAGTGATGTACCTGTGGGAGCGGGCTTGCCCCGCGAAAGCGCCGGGCACCGACTTTGAAAGGCCCAAGGAACCGCCGCCATGAATCTGTCCCTGTACCTGCTCACCGTCCTGATCTGGGGCACCACCTGGATCGCCCTTAAACTGCAACTGGGCGTGGTCGCCATCCCGGCGTCGATCGTCTACCGCTTCGCCCTGGCCGGCCTGATCCTGTTCGCCATTCTGCTGGTCACCCGCCGCCTGCAGCCGATGAACCGGCGAGGGCACCTGATCTGCCTGGCGCAGGGGTTCTGCCTGTTCTGCGTCAACTTCATGTGCTTCCTCACCGCCAGCCAATGGGTTGCCAGCGGCCTGATCGCGGTGGTGTTCTCCACTGCCACTTTGTGGAATGCCTTCAACGCGCGGATCTTCTTTGGCCAGAAGATCGCCAGCAATGTCCTCGCGGGCGGTGCGCTTGGCTTGCTCGGCCTGGGCCTGCTGTTCTGGCCCGAGCTGTCGCACCACGCGGCCAGCCGCGAAACCCTCTACGGCCTTGGCCTGGCACTGCTTGGCACGCTGTGTTTCTCGGCTGGCAACATGCTCTCAAGCATGCAGCAGAAGGCCGGGCTCAAGCCCATGACCACCAACGCCTGGGGCATGCTCTATGGCGCGGCGATGCTGGCGGTGTATTGCCTGGTCAGCGGCATCCCCTTCGCCATGGAGTGGAACACCCGCTACATCGGCTCGCTGCTGTACCTGGTCATCCCCGGCTCGGTGATCGGTTTCACCGCCTACCTGACCCTGGTCGGGCGCATGGGGCCGGAGCGGGCGGCCTACTGCACCGTGCTGTTCCCGCTGGTGGCGCTGAATGTGTCGGCATTCGCCGAAGGTTACCAGTGGACGACACCGGCGCTGCTGGGGCTGGTGGCGGTGATGGCGGGTAATGTGCTGGTCTTTCGTAAACTCAGGGTCAGACCTTCGGTTGTGATTGAGGCAACACGCTGAATGTACGTTTGACAACTGGTAGAAATGACAGGTGTGTGTCGGAGTACCTCGATTCAGAATTGTCGAGCGCAGTTCATTTGGGATCAGCCGATGTCATCTACACAGGCAGGGTGTCAATCTCTTACATTCAATCAGGTATGGTTGATCATCTCGCTGGCGTTGGCGTTTCATATAGTGCCGCTGCTCATGGCCGATCAGTTGTATCTGGACGATTACTGGCGCACCGTTCTTGCTGAAAATGACTGGACCAGCCAAGGACGACCGTTGACCGCTGCCCTGTTGGCGTTTCTGGGGTTTGCCAATGGAGCGCCAAATATCTATCCGCTGCCATTGCTACTCGCACTGCCTATCGTTGGCTACTCGCTCGCCCGGCTTGGCCGGCATTGGTACTCGACACCGTCTGTTGCCCACGTACTGGTGTTACTGCCCTTGTGGTACCAGCCTTTTTTCCTGCAGAACCTGTCCTATCAGTTCGACGGCACCGGCATGGCGTTGGCGCTGGTGGCGAGTATCCTGGCCATCACGGTAACTACCGAGGCTATCAAGTACTGGTTTCTGGGATGCCTGCTGGTGGCCACGGCAGTGGCTTTCTATCAGGTCGCCGTCAATGTGTTCATTGGCTTGTGCTGCCTGGACATCATGCGTCAAGTAATGGATGGGGCGTCGTTCAGTAGCGTCAGGCGTCAGGCAACGCAGCGATTGACACAGCTGATAGCGGGTTGCTTGCTCTATTACGCGGCCTGCTCAAGGATGATCACGGTGCCGCGAGGTAGCTTGCTTACTTTCGATGGCCACTGGCCGGAGCTGATCATAGGACGCTTGTCAGATGTTTGCGCTGACCTACGTCTGCTGGCCACGCCCCAGACAACCTTGTTCATGGACGCATTGCTGGTATTGGCAAGCATTGCGCTCGTAACAGAGTTGGCATGCCTGTGGCAGCGGCCATGTTCACGATGGGAGCAGTTGGGGTTGACGGTGGCTCTCTTGTTGCCGGTGCCTGTGATATACGTTTCGATCACAGGCGTCATGCTTCTATTTGCCGATTATGATCACGCTGCCCGGACGCTGATGGGATTCGGGGTCGCTTGCGTGTTGGTGCTGTCACTGGTGCAACGCGCATTGATGCGCTTGCCGCGCATCCAGATAGCTATTTTGTTGATCCCCAGTTTGTTCATGCTGTCGATTGCGTTCGCGTATGGGCGGGTGCAGTCGATGCAGAAGGAACTGAACCAGGCCCTAGCTCATTCGATTGCTCAGGATCTGTTTTCAGGGAATGGGCTGGGCTCATTGGACCACTATTATCTAGACGGGCACTGGATCAGCCAACGCTGGTTGCCAAGTGCACAAGGCCTGTTCCGGACGCTACCGGTGTTGACCCATGTGCAGGGAGTCAATGGTTATGCAATGCTGCTGCCCGAGATGTTGACCTTCGCCGGCGTTGCCAATGTCGGACCGGCACTGGGCGGATCTGCGCCGATGAGCCGTCAACAAGTGCTGGACCTCAGCCCGACTCCTGTGGTCGAACGAGCGCTTTACGAGATTCACAGAGTGGATAACACAGGGTATGTGCTGATGAAGGCGCCGCCCGCCAACTCAGCGGCTCCTTCTCATACACATCCAGGCCAGCGCCGCGAATAGTGCCGTTGTGTCGCGCTTCGATCAGCGCCGCCTCGTCGACCACCTGGCCACGGGCGATCTTGATCAGCAACGCGCTGGGTTTCATCAGCTTCAGTTCACGGGCGCGATCAGCTTGCGCGGGCCCAGTACATGCCGTACAGAGCGATCAACCCTTCCACACCTGCGGATTCACCAGATCCCGCGGCCGCTCACCGAGCAACGCCGCACGCAGGTTATCCATCGCCCGGTTGGCCATGGCCTCACGGGTTTCGGCAGTCGCCGAACCGATATGCGGCAAGGTCAGCGCATTAGGCAGCTGGAACAGCGGCGACTCACTCAACGGCTCCTTTTCGTACACATCCAGGCCGGCGCCACGAATGGTGCCGTTCTGCAGCGCCTCGATCAGCGCCGCTTCGTCGACCACCGGGCCCCGGGCGATGTTGATCAGGAACGCGCTCGGTTTCATCAGCTTCAGTTCACGGGCGCCGATCAGCTTGCGCGTGGCATCGGACAGCGGCACCACCAGGCAGACGAAGTCGGACTCGGCCAGCAGTTGCTCGAGGCTGCGGTACTGGGCGCCCAGCTCCTGCTCCAGGGCAGTCTTGCGGCTGTTGCCTGCATACAGGATCGACATATTGAAGCCGAAGCGGCCACGGCGGGCGACGGCGGCGCCGATGTTGCCCAGGCCGACGATGCCCAGCGTCTTGCCATGCACATCGCTACCGAAGTGCGAAGGGGCCACCGTGGCCTGCCAGTTGCCGGCCTTGGTCCAGGCGTCGAGTTCGGCGGTGCGGCGGGCGCAACCCATGATCAGCGAGAAACCCAGGTCGGCGGTGCTTTCGGTGAGCACGTCCGGGGTGTTGGTCAGGGCGATGCCACGCTCGTTGAAGTAGTCGACATCATAGTTGTCATAGCCGACCGAGACGCTGGACACCACTTCGAGCTTGCCTGCACCTTCGAGCTGCGCGCGGCCGAGCTTGCGGCCCGCGCCGATCAGGCCATGGGCCTCGGGCAGGGCTTCGTTGAACTGGGCACTGATGTCGCCGAGCTTGGGGTTCGGCACGATCACGTTGAAGTCTTGCTGCAGGCGCTCGGCCATGGCGGGGGTGATGCGGCTGAAGGCCAGGACGGTCTTTTTCATCGGCAACTTCTCGGGGCGGTGGGTCGGTTTGATTGGTTAGCAACCTACCATTGTCCACCGCCGCCGTGCAGCAGCTTTTTCAGTTGGCGATCAGCAATTCATGGGTTTTCAGGTCGGCTTCATGGGCCGCCAGGATTTCCGGCAGTGAGTTGCGCAGGTATTCGACCCAGGTCTTGATCTTGGCATCCAGGTATTGGCGCGAAGGGTAGATGGCATACAGGTTGAGCTCCTGCAGCCGGTACTCCGGCATTACCCGCACCAGGCTGCCGTCGCGCAAGCCGTCGATGGCCGAGTAGATCGGCAGCACGCCCATGCCCATGCCGCTGCGGATCGCGGTTTTCATCGCATCGGCCGAGTTGACCTGGAACGGCGAGCTGGTGATGTTGACCAGCTCTTGCCCTTCCGGGCCGTCGAACAGCCATTTTTCCAGCGGGATCACCGGGCTGACCATGCGCAGGCAGGCATGCTGCAGCAGATCCACTGGCTTGTGCGCGAAGCCGTGCTTGGCCACATAGTCGGGTGAGGCGCAGACGATGCTGTAGGTGATGCCCAGGCGTTGCGAGACAAAACCGGAATCCGGCAGCTCGGTGGCAAGCACGATGGACACGTCGTAGCCTTCTTCGAGCAAGTCCGGCACGCGGTTGGCCATGGTCAGGTCGAAGGTCACGTCCGGGTGCGATTCGCGATAGCGGGTGATGGCATCGACCACGAAGTGCTGGCCGACCCCGGTCATCGAATGCACTTTCAACTGGCCGGCAGGCCGGGCGTGAGCATCGCTGGCTTCGGCTTCGGCTTCTTCGACGTAGGTAAGGATCTGTTCACAGCGCATCAGGTAACGCTTGCCGGCCTCGGTCAGGGCGATGCGCCGGGTGGTGCGGTTGAGCAGCCGGGTTTGCAGATGGGCTTCCAGGTTGGAGACCGCCCGCGACACGTTCGCGGTGGTCGTATCCAGTTGCGCCGCAGCAGCGGTGAAGCTGCCTAGCTGGGCTACGCAACTGAAAGCACGCATGTTTTGCAGGGTGTCCATGGGTCACTCTCAAGATAGAGGACAAAATTGTGTCATGAAGTAACGCGAAAGTGCGTTCGACCAAAGCCGGATTATCGCTGTTTCGGTAACAAAGATTCGCAAGAATATACGCTTATCGCCAGTGCGGCGGCCCCCTAGAATTGCGCGGCCCCTCCACCTCTTCCTCGGGAAATCGCAGCTGTGCCGCGTCGCATCATCAGAACGCTTCAAGTGTTCAGTGCCTGTGCCCTTAGTTTCACCTTGAGCGGCTGTATCGGAACCTGGGGTATCGCCCCGCAAAGCAAGACCCTGCAAGCCAATTCCTTGACCACCGACGCGGCTATCCGCGAAGCGGCCAGCGACGCGCACTGGCCTGAGCAGCGCTGGTGGCAGGCCTATGGCGACCCGCAACTCGACCGCTGGATCGAGCTGGCCGTGGCCGGTAGCCCGAGCCTGGCCATGGCCGCTGCGCGGGTGCGTGAAGCCAAGGCCATGGCCGGTGTGGTCGAGTCGGCGGAAAAGCTCCAGGTCAACGGTGATGCGACGCTCAAGCGGCATAACTGGCCCGAGGATCAGTTCTATGGCCCTGGCGCGCTGTCGGGCGCAAATACCTGGGACAACAACGCCGCCATCGGCTTCAGCTACGCGCTGGACCTTTGGGGCCGCGAACGCAACGCCAGCGAGCAGGCAGTGGACCAGGCGCACATGAGCGTGGCCGAGGCCCGCCAGGCGCAGCTGGAACTGCAGAACAATGTAGTGCGGGCCTACATTCAGCTGAGCCTGCATTTCGCCCAGCGCGACATCGTCAAGGCCGAGCTGGACCAGCAGGAGCAGATCCTGGCCCTGGCCAAGCGCCGCCTGGACGGCGGTATCGGCACCCATTTCGAGGTCAGCCAGGCCGAGGCACCGCTGCCCGAAACCCATCGTCAGCTAGACAGCCTTGACGAGGAAATTGCCCTGACCCGCAACCAGCTGGCGGCGTTGGCCGGCAAGGGGCCAGGGGAGGGCGCGCAGTTGCAACGGCCGACCCTGGCCCTCGCTGCCCCGCTGAAACTGCCTTCGAACCTGCCTGCCGAACTGGTCGGCCAGCGCCCCGATGTGGTCGCCAGCCGCTGGCAGGTGGCGGCCCAGGCCCGTGGCATCGACGTCGCTCACGCCGGTTTCTTCCCCAACGTCGACCTGGTCGGCAGCCTTGGCTTCATGGCCACCGGCGGTGGCCCGCTGGAATTCCTCACCGGGCGCAAGTTCAACTACAACGTCGGCCCGGCGATCAGCCTGCCGATCTTCGACGGTGGCCGACTGCGCTCGCAGTTGGGCGTAGCCTCGGCGAGTTATGACGTAGCGGTGGCGCGCTACAACCAGACCGTGGTGGGCGCGCTGAAGAACATTTCCGATCAACTGATCCGCCGTGAATCGATGAAGGAACAGTCGCACTTCGCCGCTGAGTCGGTGGCCGCTGCGCAGAAGACCTACGACATCGCCACGGTGGCCTTCCAGCGCGGGCTGACCGACTACCTGAATGTGCTCAACGCGCAAACCCTGCTGTTCCGCCAACAGCAGGTGCAGCAGCAAGTGCAGGCTGCCCGCCTGATCGCCCATGCCGAACTGGTCACCGCCCTGGGCGGCGGCCTGCAGGCTGGCCAGGATGCACCGAACGAAGAGCGCCAGGCAGCGCCGAAAACCCCGGCCACCCTGGCCATTTTCGACAAGCAGCCGGATAACGCCGAATGAGCACTTCAAGTTTGCCCGTGCGCTGGCTGCAGAGCCTGGAATGGCGCCGTGGCTTCTTCGCCTGGGCGCGCACTGACGGGGTGACCTGGGTGTACATCTTCAAGGTGCTGGCCGCGGCGTTCATCACCCTGTGGCTGGCCATGCGCCTGGAGCTGCCGCAACCGCGCACGGCGATGATCACCGTGTTCATCGTCATGCAGCCGCAGAGCGGCCATGTGTTCGCCAAAAGCTTTTACCGGGTACTTGGCACCCTGGCCGGCTCGGCGATGATGGTGGCGCTGATTGCCATCTTCCCGCAGAACACCGAACTGTTCCTGCCCAGCCTGGCCGTGTGGGTTGGCCTGTGTTCGGCCGGCGCCATGCGCTACCGCACCTTCCGCGCCTATGGTTTCGTCCTCGCCGGCTACACCGCGGCAATGATCGGCCTGCCCGTGCTGCAGCACCCGGACCAGGCATTCATGGCGGCGGTGTGGCGGGTGCTGGAGATCGCCCTGGGCATCCTGGTATCGACCTTCGTCAGCGCCGCGGTCCTGCCGCAGTCGGCCAGTGCCGCCATGCGCAACGCCCTGTACCAGCGTTTCGGCGTGTTCGCCGGGGTCGTCGTGGAAGCCTTGCGCGGCGATAGCCAGCGCGACCGCTTCGAGGCCAGCAACGTGCGCTTCGTCGCCGAAGCGGTCGGGCTGGAGAGCCTGCGCAACGTTACCGCCTTCGAGGACCCGCACATGCGTCGCCGCTCTGGCCGACTGGTGCGCATGAACAGCGAGTTCATGGCCATCACCACGCGCTTCAACGCTTTGCACCGCCTGCTGGAGCGCCTGCGCGCGCGCGGCCCGCTGCAGATCGTCGGCGCCATCGAGCCCGGCCTGGACACCTTGGTGGAGCTGCTGCAGCCCTATGTGGGACGGGCCCTGACCGACGCCGATGCGCTGCGCCTGACGCTGGAGCTGGCGGCTTACAAGGAAGGCCTGCAGGCGCAGGTGCGTGGCTTGCGCGCCGATTATCTGGCCACCCAGCCCAGCGAATCCGACCTGCTGGACTTCCACACCGCATTCGAACTGCTCTACCGCTTCGTCGACGAGATGTACAGCTACGCCGAGACCCACGCTTCGCTGGCCGCGCACAAACACGAGCGCGAGCAGTGGGACGAACCCTATGTGGCGCAGACCAGCTGGCTGGTGTCCTTGGCTGCCGGTGTGCGCGCTTGCGCGGTGCTGTTGCTGCTGGGCAGTTACTGGCTGACGAGCGACTGGCCCAGCGGCGCCATGATGACCCTGATCGCCACCGTCACCGTGGGCCTCTCGGCCGCTTCGCCGAACCCCAAGCGCATGTCGTTCCAGATGGCCTGTGGTACGGCGATCGGGGCCTTCATCGGCTTCTTCGAAACCTTTTTCGTGTTCCCCTGGATCGACGGTTTCCCGCTGTTGTGCATGGTCCTGGCGCCGGTATTCGTACTCGGTGCGTTCCTGTCGTCGCGACCGGCGTACGCCGGCTACGGCATCGGCCTGCTGGTGTTCTTCGCCATCGGCTCGGTGCCGAACAACCTGACTGTCTACGACCCGTACAGCTTCATCAACGATTACATCGGCATGGTCATCGGCATGTTCGTCTGCGCCGCAGCGGGCGCGATCATCCTGCCGCCGAACAGCCGCTGGCTGTGGAGTCGCCTGGAGCAGGAGCTGCGCGGGCAGGTGCTGTTCGCCATCAGCGGCCGCCTGCGCGGCCTCGGTTCGGCCTTCGAAAGCCGCACCCGCGACCTGCTGCATCAGGCCTATGGCCTGGCTGCCGGCAAGCCGCAGGTACAGAGCGAGCTGATGGGCTGGATGTTCACCGTGCTGGAGATCGGCCACGCCATCATCGAACTGCGCAAGGAGCAGGCTCGCGCGCCGATCCACCCGGCCTACGCCGAGTCGCAACCGTGGCGCCAGGCCATTCGTGTCATGGGCCGCGCCCTGGCCCGCCTGTTCCTGCAGCCCAGCGCCAGCAACCACGAGCGTGCGCTGGTCGCGGTGGACCACGCCATTGCGCGCGTGCAGGCCACCGACGAACCCTTCGCCCGGCATTTCGACACCTCGGTGCTGCGCCGGGTGCAGAGCTACCTGCACTTCATCCGTTCTTCCCTGCTGGACCCACAGTCGCCACTGACCCCGGCGAAAGGATTGCACGATGCTTCGTGAAAGCATGCCCCGCGAGATCGCCTTTCATGGCGTTTACATGCCCACCATGACCCTGATGTTCCTGTTCGCCCTGGGCCTGGCCTGGGGCCTGGACCGGTTCATCGCCAGCCATGATGGCTACCGCTTCTTCTGGCACCCGGCGCTGCTGCGCCTGAGCCTGTTCGTCTGCCTGTTCGGCGCCCTGGCGCTGTCGCTCTACTGGTGAGAATCCTTCGATGAAAAAGTTCTTCAGCCTGATCGCCACCCTGCTGGTACTGGCCGCTGCCGTGGTGATCGGACGCCAGTTGTGGTTGCACTACATGACCACGCCGTGGACCCGCGACGGCCGCGTGCGTGCCGACATCATCAACGTCGCCGCCGACGTGCCGGGCTATGTGGTCGATGTGCCGGTCAAGGACAACCAGCGGGTGAAGAAGGGTGACCTGCTGATCCAGATCGACCCTGAGCACTACCAGCTGGCGGTCGACCAGGCCAAGGCCCTGGTCGCCTCGCGCAAGGCCACCTGGGAAATGCGCAAGGTCAACGCCAAGCGCCGCGCCGACATGGACAACCTGGTGATCTCCAGGGAAAACCGTGACGACGCCAGCAACATCGCTAACTCTGCCCAGGCCGACTACCAACAGGCCCAGGCTGAACTGGCTGCGGCCGAGCTGAACCTCAAGCGCACCCAGATCGTCGCCACGGTCGACGGTTACGTGACCAACCTGAATATCCACAAGGGCGACTATGCGCGTACCGGTGAAGCGGTGATGGCGGTTGTCGATGAGCATTCGTTCTGGGTGTACGGCTTCTTCGAGGAGACCAAGCTGCCGCATGTGAAGGTGGGTAACCAGGCCGAGCTGCAAATGATGAGCGGCGAGCGCCTCAAGGGGCATGTGGAGAGTATCGCCCGCGGCATCTACGACCGCGACAACCCACAGAGCCGCGAGCTGATCGCCGATGTGAACCCGACCTTCAACTGGGTGCGGCTGGCACAGCGGGTGCCGGTGCGGATTCATATCGATGAGGTGCCGGACGGGTTTCTGCTGGCGGCGGGGACGACGTGTACGGTGGTGGTGAAGCCGGGCGAGAAATAGCCAAAGCTTAAGTTGGATGTACTTATGTCTTTGGGAAAAGGACTACGAGAGAGTAGGAAGGGGATGGCATGAGCTGAATGGCGTTCGCGCTGCACAATGCCGTTTTCGCGTCGCCAACAAGAGCGATCCGGAAAAGGAATGGCCCCGCGTTGCGGGGCCATTGATACGTACCTAGCGTCATCACCAGCATGACCATCAGGTCTTCTGGGAGAGGGCGACTTAGGGCTGCACCGCGAATGCTAATACAGGATGGACGAGTTTGACAAATCAGGACTGGAGCCAATTCCTCGAACAGGCTTTTTCCAAGCCTCGCCTTGCCCGATACGCGATAAACCCTCGAAAAGCCGCAGCCGCCACGGCTTATGCTCACAATATGTTGTTAGGGCAAGCCATCTACCCATGCCTGCATGTGCTGGAAGGGTTAGCTGTGCCGTGTCTGACTGCTAGCAAGCAGCCCCCACCAACACCGGCACCTCAACTCGATCAATCACTTTTGCGCTGATCGACGGGTCCAGTAACCGCCCCAGCCGCGACAGGTGGCGGTGGCCCATGATGATCAGCTCGCAGTTCAGTTCCTGTGCTTTGGTGACAATTGCCTCGACTGGCTGACCGGCGACCATGCAGCCCCGGCTGCTGAAGCCGGCCTGTTGCAGCAGCGCCACCGCTTCGGCCACGGCGCGGTCGCCCAGGCGTTGCTCCTCGCAGGCGGCGGGGTATTCCTCCAGTTCTTCGGTGGTGTAGGGCCCAGGCTTGTCATGTACGGCGAAGGTCGAGTCGATGGCCAGCAGCACATGCAGAGCGTGTTCGCCGGGGCGGCAATAGCGGCGGGCCAGGGTGAGCAGGGCAGTGGAGGCGGGTGAGGCATCGATGGCGATAAGGACGGGGCTGGGCATGGGGGATCCTTTCTGGAGCTGGCAGATGTTACGGCAGGTTCGGCCCTTTCGCGGGGCAAGCCCGCACCCACATGGATTGCACAAGTCCCAGGCAATGTGAGGTTCCTGTGGGAGCGGGCTTGCCCCGCGAAAAGGCCGGGCCTGCCTATATTTCATTTATTGCCGAACACGACCTGAGAATAAATGCCCCACCACGCACGAGCGCATTGCGTCTGGTGCAATCCATCAACCTGCTACCATCGCCTTTCCCCACAGCTGTAACGGAAAACGGCCATGCAACTCCCGGACATGAACCTGCTAGTCGCCCTTGATGCCTTGCTCGACGAAGGCAGCGTGGTCGGCGCCGCGCAGCGCATGAACCTGAGCCCGGCGGCAATGAGCCGAACCCTGGGGCGTATCCGTGATGCCCTGGGCGACCCGATCCTGGTGCGTGCCGGCCGTGGCCTGGTGCCGACGCCGCGGGCGCTGGCCCTGCGCGAGCAGGTGGCGGCGTTGGTGGAGCAGGCTGGCGAGGTGTTCCGCAGCGCCGATGAAGTCGACCTGCCCAGGCTCGATCGCGCCTTCAACATTCGCACCAATGACCTGTTCATCGCCTTGTATGGCGCGCCGCTGTTGCGCCGTATGCATGAACAGGCGCCGCGCACGGTGCTGCGCTTCGTGCCGGAAAGTCCCGGGGGCGACGACGACAGCGTGCTGCGCGATGGGCGCACCGACCTGATCATCAGCTCGACCGTTGACCTGGGCCCGGAGATCAAGGTGCAGAGCCTGTTCCAGACCTACTACGTGGGCCTGGCACGGCGTGACCACCCGATCTTCGACCAGCCGATCACGCCAAGCAGCTTCGCCAGTTATCCACAGATCAGCGTGTCCCGCCGTGGCCGCGCCAACGGGCCGATCGATGTCGAACTGGCCAACTTCAAGGTGCAGCGGCGGGTGGCGCTGATCACCCCGAGTTTTCACTCGGCGCTGTTCTCGCTGCCGGATTCCGACCTGATCCTGCCGATGCCGGCCAATATCCTCAACAGCGTGCACAAGCTCGGGTTGCCGTTGCGCTCGTTCGAGATCCCGGTGCCGCTGGAGCGAGTGACGGTGCTGCAGGCGTGGCATCCGCGCTTTCATAATGACCCGGCGCATCGCTGGCTGCGGCAGACCCTGAAGGCCTGTTGCAGCGTCGATCCTTGAGCCGGATTGCGCCTGACGCAACTTAAACCTGCCGAGAAGTCAGTTTTCGTCAGCATTCGACCTTCTTAGACTGGCTCCAGTCGCAAATTTGTTGCTGGAGATGTCTGCCCATGAGTTCCCTGTCCGCCCCTTCTGCCGCGATTGCCGCCGCCCCCGCGCCGGCCGCGCCTGCGCAGACGGCGTTCGGCCTGCGGGTGGTGGTCGGGCTGTTCGGTGTGTTGCTGGCGGTGCTTTGCGCCGGCCTCAACGAGTCGGTCACCAAGATCTCTCTCGCCGATATCCGCGGTGCCATGGGCATCGGTGCCGACGAAGGCGCCTGGTTGCTGGCGGTCTACAGCGCTGCGTCGGTATCGGCCATGGCCTTCGCCCCCTGGTTGGCCACCACCTTCTCCCTGCGCCGCTTCACCATGACTGCGGTCGGCCTGTTTGCCGTGCTGGGTTTGCTGCAACCGTTCGCCCCCAATCTGCACAGCCTGATGCTGCTGCGTGTGCTCCAGGGCTTCGCCTCGGGCGCCTTGCCGCCGATGCTGATGAGCGTGGCGCTGCGCTTCCTGCCACCTGGCATCAAGGTCTACGGCCTGGCCTGCTATGCCCTGACCGCCACTTTCGGGCCAAACCTCGGCACGCCGCTGGCGGGCCTGTGGACCGAGTACGTTGGCTGGCAGTGGGCGTTCTGGCAGATCATCCTGCCCTCGGCACTGGCCATGTTCTGCGTCGGCTGGGGCCTGCCGCAGGACCCGCTGCGCCTGGAGCGCTTCAAGCAGTTCGACTGGCGCGGCGTGCTGCTCGGCCTGCCGGCGATCAGCTGCATCGTCCTGGGCCTGTCGCTGGGTGACCGCTGGGGCTGGTTCGATTCACCGCTGATCTGCTGGTTGCTGGGCGGTGGCGTGCTGCTGCTGGTGCTGTTCCTGTACAACGAATGGTCCGAGCCACTGCCATTCTTCCAGCTGCGCATGCTGCAGCGGCGCAACCTCAGCTTCGCCCTGCTGACCCTGGCCGGGGTGCTGATCGTGTTGTCCGGCGTGGGCAGCATTCCGTCGGCGTACCTGGCGCAGATCCAGGGCTATCGGCCAGCGCAGACCAGCCCGCTGATGATGCTGGTGGCCATGCCGCAGCTGATCGCCCTGCCGCTGACCGCTGCGCTGTGCAACATCCGTGCGGTGGACTGCCGTTGGGTGCTGGCCGTCGGCCTGGCCATGCTGGCAGTGTCGTGCGTGGGCAGCAGCCTGTTGACCAGTGCGTGGATCCGCGGCGATTTCTACCCGTTCTACCTGCTGCAGGTGTTCGGCCAGCCAATGGCCGTGTTGCCGCTGTTGATGCTCTCCACCAACGGCATGACCCCGCAGGAAGGCCCGTTCGCCTCCAGCTGGTTTAACACCGTCAAAGGCCTGGCTGCCGTGATTGCCGGGGGCCTGCTGGATGCCTTGGGCACCCTGCGTCGGCACTTTCATTCCAACCACCTGGTGGACAGCCTGGGCAACGCCCCGCTGATCGACGACAACGCTGCCGGTCTTGCCAAGCGCATTCACGACCAGGCGCAGGTGCTGACATCCGCCGACCTTTACCTGGTCATGGCCTGCATCGCCGTGGCCCTGATCTGCCTGATTCCTTTCGTGCCTACCCGGGTCTATCCGCCGCGCGCGGTGGCCTGAACCCTGGATGAATTCGAGACACTGAACATGACCCACAACCGTAAAACCCTTCTCATCGGCTCGGTGCTCGCCGTCGCCGTGCTGGCCGGTATCGTCGGCCCCTGGCTGTTCGGCAGCGACCACCGGCAGAGCACCAACGATGCCTACGTGATCGCCGATTACACCGTGGTCGCCCCCAAGGTCGCCGGTTTCATCAAAGAAGTGCTGGTCGAAGACAACCAGCAGGTGCAGGCCGGCCAGTTGCTGGCGACCATCGATGCTCGTGATTACCAGGCCGCGCTGGATGCTGCCCAGGCCCAGTTGCTGGTGGCCAAGGCGCAAAGCGCCGATGCCCGTGCCACCCTGGAGCGCCAGGCTGCACTGATTGCCCAGGCCCAGGCGGCAGTCACGGCAGCCCAGGCTGAAGCCGCGTTCGCCGACCATGAGGTCAACCGCTACAGCCGCCTGGCCGAGCAGGGCGCCGGTACCGTGCAGAACGCCCAGCAGGCGCGCAGCCGGGTTGACCAGGCCCGTGCACGGTTGGCCAACGCCCAGGCGGCGCTGGTGGCGACACGCAAGCAGGTGGACATCCTCACGGCCCAGGTGGCCAGCGCCGATGGCCAGTTGAAGCGTGCCGAAGCCGGCCTGGAGAAGGCCCAGCTGGACCTGTCCTACACCCGCATCACCGCGCCGGTCGACGGCATGGTCGGCGAGCGTGCCCTGCGCGTCGGCGCCTTCGTCAACCCCGGTGCGCGCCTGCTTTCGGTGGTGCCGTTGCAGCATGCCTATGTGGTCGGCAACTTCCAGGAAACCCAGCTGACCCATGTACAGCCAGGCCAGCCGGTCAGCATCAGCGTCGACACCTTCTCCGGTGAAACCCTCACAGGCCATGTCGAGAGCATCGCCCCGGCGACTGGCGTGACCTTCGCTGCGGTAAAACCGGACAACGCCACCGGCAACTTCACCAAGGTTGTGCAACGCATTCCGGTGAAGATCGTCTTCGATGACGGCCAACCGCTGCTCGAACGCCTGCGGGTGGGCATGTCGGTCGAGGCAACCATCGACACCCTCGGCGACAAGCTGGCCGGTAAAGAGGTGAGCGCCCGATGAAACCTGCCGTACGCTTGAGCCCGCTGCTGCTGGCCGTGCTGCTGGCCGGTTGCACCCTCGGGCCGGACTTTCAGCGTCCCGACAGCGAGGCCCCCCGGCAATGGGCAGCGCTGCAAGGTGAAGCCGCTGCCAGCCAGCCACAAGCCGAGCCGCTGGAACTGCGCTGGTGGGACACCTTCCATGACGCTCGCCTGAGCGCACTGATCCAGCGGGTTGCAGACAACAACCTCGACCTGCAGATGGCCAGTGCCCGCCTGTTGCAAAGCCGTGCCCTGCGCAGCACGGTGGCGGCCGATGAAACGCCAGCGGTCGATGCCAACGTTGGCTACAGCCGTGCCCGCAACAGCGCCGAAGGCCTGAGCGACCCGTCTGGCAACGCCGGCAAGTCAGCCTTCAACCTCTGGCAGGGTGACCTGGTCGCCGGTTGGGAGCTGGACCTCTGGGGCCGTGTGCGGCGCCAGGTGGAAGCGGCCGATGCCACCGTCGAGGTGGCCGAGAACGACCGCCGTGGCGTGCTGCTGGCGCTGCTCTCGGAAACCGCCGGTAACTACATTCAGCTGCGTGCCGTGCAGCACACCCTGGAGGTGACCCGCGACAACCTGAAGGTCGCCGAGCACAGCCTGAAGCTCTCTCAGGATCGTCAGGCCGAAGGCGTCGCCACCCGGCTCGACGTGGCCCAGGCCAGCGCCCAGGTGGCGTCCATCGAGGCGCGCCTGCCAAGCCTTGAGGCCCGGCGTGACGACCTGATCAATGCCCTCAGCCTGCTTGCCGCCGAACCGCCGCGCAGCTTGCAGGCCGAGTTGCTGCAAGCGGGAGAGCTCCCGGCGCCGCAGCAGAAGTTCGCCATCGGCTTGCCGTCCGAGCTGGCCGAGCGGCGGCCGGACATCCGCCAGGCCGAGGCACGCCTGCATGCTGCCACTGCGAGCATTGGTGTCGCCAAGGCCGACTTCTATCCCAGTATCCGCCTGTCTGGCAGCGTCGGTTTCCAGGCCATGCAACTGGCCGATTTCGGCGGCTGGGATTCGCGTCGCTTTGCCTTCGGCCCGCAGCTGTCACTGCCGATCTTCGAAGGTGGCCGGCTCAAAGGTACCCTGCAATTGCGCGAGGCGCAGCAACAGGAAGCAGCGCTCAACTACCGCAAAGTGGTGCTCGGCGCCTGGCACGAAATCGACGATGTGCTACGCCTGTACAACGCCAGCCAGTTGCGTCGCGACCACCTGGCCGAGGCAGTGCGGCAGAACCGCATCGCCCTGGAAACCGCCCAGCGCCAGTATGTGGAAGGGGCGGTGGACTTTCTCAACGTGCTGACCGTGCAGGGTGCCTTGCTGGCCAGCGAAGAGCAGTGGATCGACAGTTCTGCCGCGGTGTCGCAGGCGCTGGTAGGGCTGTACAAGGCCTTGGGCGGTGGCTGGCAGGCATTCGACGAGCAGCCGCAGCATTCTCATAGCTAGAGAGGGAGCACAGATGCACATTTCCTTGAACGGCAAGCGCGCCATCGTCAGCGGCTCTACCGCTGGCATTGGCCTGGCTATCGCCATCGGCCTGGCCGAGGCGGGCGCCGAAGTGGTACTTAACGGCCGCACCCAGGCCCGTGTCGATGAAGCACTCAAGGTGGTGCGCGAGCGCTTGCCGCAAGCGCGCATCATCGGCATTGCCGCTGACCTGGGCAGCCAGGAGGGCGCGCAGAAGCTGTTCGACCAGGTGCCACACACCGATATCCTGGTCAACAACCTCGGCATCTTCGAGCCCAAGCCGTTCTTCGAGATCGACGATGCCGACTGGCAGCGCTTCTTTGATGTCAACGTGCTCAGCGCCGTGCGCCTGTCGCGCCACTACGCCCAGGGCATGGCGCAGCGCAAGTGGGGGCGGGTGATCTTCCTGTCCAGCGAGTCGGCGTTGCAGGTCCCGACCGAGATGATTCATTACGGCATGACCAAGACAGCGCTGCTGGCAGTGTCCCGTGGCCTGGCCGAGACCCTGGCAGGTACCGGGGTGACCGTGAACTCGGTGCTGCCGGGGCCGACCCGCTCGGAGGGGGTGGGTGACTTCTTTGCCAAGCTGGCGCAGGAGCAGGGGGTATCCACCGAAGAGCTGGAGGCCAACTTCCTGGCCGAGCACCGGCCAACTTCGCTGATCAAGCGGTTGGCGACGGTTGAAGAGGTGGCCAACATGGTGGTGTACCTGGCATCGATGCAGGCCAGTGCCACGACTGGAGCGGCACTGCGGGTGGATGGCGGGGTGCTGCGTTCCATCGCCTGATTTGTCGTCGCCTGTACCGGCCCTTTCGCGGGGCAAGCCCGCTCCTACAGGGGATCGCGTTTTCTTGTAGGAGCGGGCTTGCCCCGCGAAAGGGCCGGCACAGGACTCAGAGGGGCCGGAGTAATCCGAAGCGCTTGCGCAAGGCCCAGTCCAGCAACCGCGTAGGCAGCAGGCGGGCCATGAGCGGCAGCGCCGTGCTGCCATTGCCCAACCGCACCACCGCCGGCACCGGCGACTTGCCAACTGCCGCCAGCACTCCCTGGGCAAACTCAGCCGCCGACGTCGGCTTGTCCTGCGACGCCCGCGCCCGCGCCTGCACATGTTCGCGCAGCGGCCACCACGGCGAATCCGCCGCCAGCACCTGATCGGCCTGGCGCTGGGCATTGCTGGCGAACTGCGAGGCAATCGCCCCCGGCTGCACCTCCATCACCTGAATGCCAAACGGCGCCAGCTCCAGGCGCAGTGCGTCGCTCAGGGCATGCACGGCGGCCTTGGAGGCGCAGTAAGCGCCTGCGAACGGCGTCACCAGCACCCCCGAGACGCTGCCGATATTCACCACCCGCCCGCGGGCACGGCGCAGCAACGGGAACAGTGCGCGGGTGACCCCGACCACGGCGAAGACATTGGTCTCGAACTGCTGGCGCAGGGCATCGACGCCGCCGTCGAGCAGCGGCCCCATGGCACCGTAGCCGGCGTTGTTGATCAGTATGTCGAGGGTTTGCAGTTCCTCGGCCAGGCAGGCCAGGGCTTCGCTGTCGTTCACGTCCAGTTGCCGGGCGCTGAAGCCGGCAGCGTTCAGTCGCTCGACATCCTCAGGCTTGCGGGCGGTAGCCCAGACTTGGTAGCCGGCATCGCGGAAGGCGTCGGCCAGTGCGCGGCCGATGCCGCTGGAACAACCGGTGATCAGGACGGTGGGCATGGTTGGGGCCTGTCAGCAGGTGAGAGAGGTATGAACCTGTGCCCGCGAAAGGGCCGGAACAGGCGCTGGATTAGTTGGCAAATGTACCTTGCAGATGCTCGGCACGGAATTCCAGTGTCTGTGGGCGATATCCCGAGCGCAATGGGGGCAGTGGCAGGCAGTCCTCCCACTCCGCCCCCGGCTGCAGTTCACCCGGGCCACGGTAGCGCGGTGCGTTATAAGTGTTCTCCGCAAGGTTCACGGTATCGCCCGGTGCATACGCCGCCACCCGCCAGCGCAGTTCGGTCAGCGGTACCGTGTTGCCGTTTTTCATGCGCACCTGCAGCGCACGGTCTGCAGGGCAGTGTTCGGGGGCATAGCTCAGGCGCAATTCCAGGCGTGCCAGTTGTGAGGCTTCGCGGTTGTCCTGCCAGATGACCAACAATGTCACCAGGCCAAGGCCACAGATTGCGGCCAGGGTAATCGGCAGGGCCTTGGCCGGGTAGCGCAACAGCAGCACCAGCCAGGTGAGGATGAGAAAGGCACCGATGATCATGGGGCAGGCAGACCTTGGTTGAGCAGGTCTGGTCATCGTAGCGCCAAAACTGGCCTGCCTCAAAAGGAAGGGGCCGCACTGGCGGCCCCTTGGGTGTTGCTTATTGCGCGATGGTTTTCACCGAAACGCCGCGCTCGATCGGCGTCGAAGTCCGCCCATACACATCCTCGAAGCGCTCGATGTCGTCCTCGCCCAGGTAGCTGCCGGACTGCACCTCGATGATCTCCAGCGGGATCTTGCCCGGGTTGCGCAGGCGGTGGATCGAGGCGATCGGGATGTAGGTCGACTGGTTCTCGGTGAGCAGGAACACGTTCTCGTCACAGGTCACCTCGGCGGTGCCGGACACCACGATCCAGTGCTCGGCGCGGTGGTGGTGCATCTGCAGCGAGAGGCTGGCGCCTGGCTTGACGGTGATGTGCTTGACCTGGAAGCGGCCACCCATGTCCACCGAGTCGTACGAGCCCCACGGGCGATACACTTCCAGGTGGTTCTGGGTTTCGCTGCGGCCCTGCTCGTCGAGGGTCTTGACCATCTGCTTGACGCCCTGGACCTTGTCCTTGTGGGCAATCATCATCGCGTCCTTGGTCTCGACCACGACGATGTTCTCAAGGCCGATCACCGACACCAGCTTGCCATTGCCGTGGATCATGCAGTTGCGGCTGTCCTGCACCACCACGTCGCCCTTGGTGACGTTGCCGTCGGCGTCCTTGTCGTGCACTTCCCACAGCGACGACCAGCAGCCCACATCGCTCCAGCCGGCCGACATCGGCACCACGCAGGCGCGCTGGGTCTTTTCCATCACCGCGTAGTCGATAGAGTTGTCCGGGCAGCAGGCGAAGGTGGCTTCGTCGATGCTCAACACATCGCCGTCTTCATGGCTGCGCTCAAGGGCCAGCAGGCAGGTATCGTAAATGTCGGAGTCGTGCTTTTTCAGCTCTTCAAGGAAGCGGCTGGCGCGGAACAGGAACATGCCGCTGTTCCAGAAGTAGCCACCGGCGGCGACGAACTCGGCGGCGCGCTTCTCGTCGGGCTTCTCGACGAACTGGGCAACCCGGGCCACGCCTTCGGGCAGCAGCGCGTCCTGGCTGGAACGGATGTAACCGTAGCCGGTCTCCGGCTTGGTTGCCGGCACGCCGAACAGCACCATCTCGCCGCGCTCGGCAGCCACGGTGGCCAGGGCCAGGGCGCGTTGCAGGGCCTTCTGGTCGTCGATCACGTGGTCGGCGGGCAGCACCAGCATCAAGTCGTCACGGCCTTCGTTGACCAGCTTCATGGCCGTCATCGCCACAGCCGGGGCCGTGTTGCGACCGAACGGCTCCATCAGGATGCCCTGGGTCTCCAGGTTCAGGGCAGCCAGCTGCTCCTGGACGATGAACTTGTGGTCCTTGTTGCAGACCACGATCGGGGTGTCCATGCCGTCGAAGCGCAGGCGTTCGAGGGTCTGCTGGAACAAGGTGTGTTCGCCGGTCAGTGCCAGGAACTGTTTGGGGAACTGCTTGCGCGACAGAGGCCACAGACGCGAACCGCTACCACCAGAAAGAATTACCGGGATCATCATGTTTCTCCAATAGTCGTTATGAGGCAGGGGGGATCAGTTGCTAGCCACGGGGCGAGTTACCCACACCGGCGACAAGTTGCTGCCGGAACCCGTTACGTACAGCACGGCCGCTTCGCCACGCTCCAGGGCGACCGGTTTCAGGTCGCTGACTTTCTTGTTGCCTTCGAACAAGGCCAGGTTGACCTTGACCGGATTGATTTCGCGCTCGCCGCGCCCCTTGGTGGCCACCGACGGCACCACTTCGGTCTTGCCGTCGGCGGTCTTCAGGGTCACCGCCTGGTCGCTCAGGTTCTGCACGCGAACCAAGGCTTTCTGCTTGTTCTTGAACGGTGGTTCTTCGATCAGCTGCGGGGTGCCGTTGGCGCTGTTGACCAAGGTGTAGTACTTGTCCGCCGCCAGCTTCACCGGCACGCTCTTGCCGGCGACCTGGGCGGTGTAGTCACCGCCCGGCAGGAAGCTGAAGTCGCTGCTGGCCTGGGCACCGACCTGCTTGATCTGGGTGTTGCCGACGCTGGCCGCAGCCGGGGCGCTGGAGGCGTTGTACAGGCGCACGAAGGTCGAGCCTTTCGGCGCGCTCGGGCCGTACAGCGCGGCGTCGGCACCGGCGAAGGCCTGCATGGAGGCAAGGGAAAGGCCGGCCGCGAGGGTGAGGGCTTTGGCAATGGAAGTCTTGGTAGTCATGTGCATTTCCTCTCTATCGATCAGTGATTCGTCCGGGTGGACGACAAGGCCAGGTTTTCTTCGGATTTACGTGAGTTCTTCAGCTGTGCGATCCACTGCGGATCGAAGCTGCTGAGGTCGTTGGTCATTGGCAGATAACGTTCGGGGAATTCCCACACCACCACTTGTGGCGCGGCGTTCTTGAAGGCATCGCTTTGCAGGTACTTGAGCATCGGCAGCAACGGGCCGTGGCCGTCTTCGGCATAGTTGGCAACGTCGCTGTGCAGCGCCTGCTGCAGCGCGCCGAGGAAGTTCCAGTGCGGGTTGGCGCTGTAGCTGGTACCCACCAGGGCGACCGGGATCTGGTTATCGGCGAACAGGGCGTCGCCGCCGTCACCTGTGGCTTCGGCAGGGCGGGTCGTGCGTTGCTGCAGGTTGTCCGGGGTCGGCAGCAGGTTGCTGAACAGCGGGTCCAGGGGCAGGAAGTTGGTCAGGTCGCCCTTGTACGGGGCGGTGCTGCCAGCTTCGGTGATGAAGGTCTGCGGCGCGCCATTGAGCAGGCTCTGGCGGCTGACGGCCTCGGCCAGCGCCTGCGCCGCCACTTCGGCACCCATCGGCGTCCAGTGGGTGTCGGTACGCAGGAATACCTGACCGCGGGCCTTGGCCTGTTCCAGGGCTGCCATCAGGTCAGGGGCGAACACATTGGCCTGGCGTGCCTGGGCATGGAACCGGTTGTACAAGTCGTCGTGCAGGCTGGCCGGTTGCTGCTTGCCGATGTACTCGGAATACACCCGTGCCTTGGCCGGAATGATCGCCAGCACCAGCTGGCTGCCATGCTTCTGCAAGGTGTCGCGTACCCCGCGGATCAGTGCCAGGTTGTCCTGCATCTGCTGCTCGGCACCGGCGCTGGGCTTGAACTCTTCGTCGCTGAACAGCCACTGGTCGCGGCCCAGCACCACGCCTGGGCGGCCTTCGTTGAACAGCTTGAAGTCCAGCGCGGCCCAGAGGTTGGTACCCAGGCGCTTGATCGGGAACTGGTCGTCGTAGTGGGTCTCGGCGGCCTTGGCCAGCTTGCCGTTGAGCAGGGTCATCTGCTCGGTGCGGTGGAAGCTCTCGAAGCCGCCGGTGGACCAGACGCCCATGCCCACCAGCAGGCCGAGAAACGACAGGGAATAGGTGACGCGTAATGTCCGGGTCATGTCATCCACCTCAGAACTGGAAGTACAGGAACGGCGAGTAGCTCTGCGCCGAAAGCTTGAGGATCGAGGCCACGAACAGCAGCAGGATCAGGGCGCGGGTCATCACCCGGGTCCAGTCCAGGCCGATCGAGCCATCGGCATTGACCTGCACCGGAGTGGCCTTGGCGGTTGGCTTGGCGTTGCGGTAGAAGTCGCGCAGGCCGAAGAACGCCAGGGTGAGGTAGGCGATCACCAGGGTCGCTACCTGCAGGCCGGTGAGCTGGGCGCGGTTGAGTTCCGACAGCTGCCATTCGCCGAAGCTGAACATGGCGCCGTACATGCGGGCGGCGACGTGCAGGTTCTCGGCACGGAAGATCACCCAGCCGACCACTACCAGCAGGAAGGTGAAGGCCCACTTGACCGGGTTGAAGCGTTGCGGGTTGGTGTCGATGCCCAGTGCCCGCTCGATCGCCAGCCACATGCCGTGCCAGGCGCCCCAGATGATGTAGGTGAAGTTGGCACCGTGCCACAGGCCGCCCAGCAGCATGGTCAGGAACAGGTTGCGGTAGGTGTTGAAGGTGCCTTTGCGGTTACCGCCCAGGGTGATGTACAGGTAATCGCGCAGCCAGGTCGACAGGCTGATGTGCCAGCGCCGCCAGAACTCGGTGATCGACTGGCTGATGTACGGCTGCTTGAAGTTCTCCATGAAGCGGAAGCCCATCATCAGCCCCAGGCCGATGGCCATGTCGCTGTAGCCGCTGAAGTCGAAGTACAGCTGCGCGGTGTAGGCCAGGGCGCCGAGCCAGGCGTCGCCGGTGGTCGGGTTCTGCAGGGCGAAGCAATGGTCGGCCACCACCGCCAGGGTGTCGGCGATGAACACCTTCTTGATGAAGCCCTGCATGAAGCGGGTGCAGCCTTCAGAGAACTTGTCCAGGGTGTGGGTGCGGTTGTTGAACTGGTCGACCAGGTCCTTGAAGCGCAGCACGGGGCCGGCGATCAGGTGCGGGAAGATCGCCACGAACGCGGCGAAGTCGATCAGGTTGCGGGTGGCCGGGGTGTCGCCGCGGTACACGTCGATGATGTAGCTGATCGACTCGAAGATATAGAACGAGATACCGATCGGCAGCAGCACGTGGGTGAGGATGAACGGTTCGAGGCCGAACGAGGTGATGATCGCGTTGAGGCTTTCGACGCCGAAGTTGGCGTACTTGAAGTAGCCGAGGATCGCCAGGTCCACGCCCACGCCCAGCAGCAGCCAGCGTTGGGCCGGCTTGGTGCGCACGCCGGCGGCGCCGACTTTCAGGCCGATCCAGTAGTTCCACAGGGTCACGCCGGCAAACAGGGCGAGGAAATCGACCCGCCACCAGGCATAGAAGATGTAGCTGGCGACCAGCAGCAGCAGGTTGCGATAGCGTTGCCCGCTCAAGTAGTACAGGCCGAGGAAAACCGGCAAGAACAGGAACAGGAACACGTTGGACGAGAAGACCATCCCGGTTCTCCTTTTTGTTCACAGCATCCGGGGCACAGCGCCCCCCAAACCCCCCAGTGCAAAACTGGAAGGTCACCTTGGTCCGTGTGGGAGCGGGCATGCCCGCTCCCACAGGTTCCGACCCCGAATGGGGTTCAATTCATTTCTTGCTTTCTGCGCTCGGGTCGTAGACCCGGGTCACGTCGCCGCCGAGTCTGAAACTGTTGAACGGCTGCATGTGCTGCTTGCGTTGCAGGGTGTCGCCGACGCAGTGGTACAGCGCGCACCAGGGTTCGAGCCAGGAGTACTTGCTGTCTACCTTGAGGTCGGTCAGGTCCTGCTTCTCGCCCGCCCGCTCCTTGAAGTGGCTTGGATCGCGGGCACCCGCCAGCACGCCTTCGCCCAGCCGTTGCAAGGCGAAGTTGTTCTCGGCGCGCAAGTCCACGCCGTTGGCCTGGGCGAAGCTGGCGATCATCGCCAGCGGCGGCAGGGCGTAGTTGTGATAGGCCAGGGCACGCTGCTTGCGCTTGACCTCGTTGGGCAGGAAGCCCTGTTCATCGACCTGGTTGGCGCCGATCTTGTATTCCTTCACCGCCCAGTCGAACAGGTCACGGCGGTCGGTGGCGACGGCCGTGGCCATCACCGACCAGGCCGCCCAGTAGCTGTGGTTGTTGATCTTCTCCAGCGGCAGGTCGCTCCAGTCGCGCACGGTCTGCTCGGCGAGGCGGGCGAACCACTTCTCGATCAGCTCGGCCTCGGCCTGGTGCGCGGCCAGCGGCTGCGAGTTGGAAAACTTCAGGCGCAGCCACGAACCGCTCATGCTGCCCAGCGCCCATTTGCGCATGGACTTGCCGGTGTGGTTGTAGTCGGTGGACAGCAGCGCATCGGCGCGTGCCCAGGTACCGAGCCAGGCCAGGGTGCAGTCGAGCTGCGCCGGGCGGCCATCGCGCATGTACTGGCCGACCATCTTGCTCACGCCCTTCTCGAGCGTGGTGATGTCTTCGGTGGACTTGCGGAAGGCTTTTTCCGAGGCGACGTTGAGCGTCGCCCGGGCCTTGTCCGAGCCTTCGTACTTGCTGCGAAACTGCAGCGCGCCGGTATACGGCTTGGGGGCTGGCTCGCAGCGGAAGTTGCCGTCACTGGTCTTCAGCTTTTCGATGCCCTCGTAGTAACCCTGCGGGGGCACCAGCGCGGCCTGAGCGGCACTGCCAAACAGGGCGAGGGTGAGCAGGGTGGGGCGGAAAATTCGCTTGAGCATGGTCATGGTCGCCTCACTGGCCAGCCTGCGCAGTCTGCGCGGGCACGGCAAAGTTGTTGCGTTTGCAGAGCTTGGCTTCGACTTTCTGGGTGCCTTGTTCCGGGCCCTGGACTTCGAAGGCCAGCAGGCTCTGACTGGCCCAGTCTTCGTCTTCGCGCATCTGGAAGACGAAGCGGCCGTCGGTGTCCGAGGTCTCCGGCTTTTCCAGCTTGATGTCTTCGTGGCGGCCATTGAGGTACCAGAGCGTGGCCTGCAGCACCTTGACCGACGGGTCTTCGAACTTGACGTCCATTTGCATGTTGCGGTTGACCAGGTCCTTGATCACGCCGCCCTTGCCATTGACCATCAGCTCGTTCTTGCCGGGCTTGAGGGTGGCGCTGGCGCTCATCAGAGCTGGCCGGTCGTCGCAGCCGTCGTCGAGCAGGGCGAGGATCTGCCGCCAGATGGTTTCCTGGTCCAGGCGGTACAGCGGCGAGAATTCCCAGATCAGGATCTTCGGTGGGTGCTTCTGGAATTCTTCGCTGCCCAGGTACTGGATCATCGAGCCCTCCAGGCCGCCACCGGGGAAGGCGACGTTGAGCACGTCGGCGCCGATGTACTGCTCCAGGAAGCCGGAGAAGTTGTAGTTCTTGCCGCTGTGGCTGGTGCCGACCAGGGTGATCTGGGCGTTGCCGCTGTCACCGAACAGGTCGTCGCCGCCGCCGGTCGAGCCTTTCGGCTCGGTGGTGAACTGGTCCATGTACTGCACGGCGTAGCTCATGCCGCAGAGCTGGCCGGCAACGTTGTGCAGGGTGCCGGTCTTGCCCATGCGCCCGGACTTGTGGGTTTCGAATTCCTTGCGCGGGATGCCTTCGAAGGCCGGCATCTTGTGCACCGTGTCGGCCACGATTTTCGCCGCACGCTCGGCGCCGTACGGCGTCCAGTGCTGGTCGCCGCGGAAGTAGAAGTCCTTGCCCTGATCGGCGGCGGCCAACTGCTCGTTGGTCAGCGGCGAAAGGTCGGGGACGTTGTAGCCCATGCTGGCGAAGCGCTTGAGCATGGCCTGGTAGTTGCCTAGTGCCTTCTGGTAGTCGAAGGCGGCCTTCTCGGCCGGGTTGAGCATGTTGCGGTTCACCAGGCCACGGGTTGGCTGGTACACCACGACCAGCTCCACGCCGCGCTTCTTGAACGCATCGTGCACCTGCTGCAGGCGCTTGTAGCCGGCCGGGGTGGTATTGAACTCGGTACGCAGGTCTTCGCGGGTACGGAACAGCCAGTCGCCCTGGGCCTGCACCAGGGTGGTGAAGTTCTGCTGGTAGCGGGTGGTGTAGCGGCTGGCATCATGCGCCTCGGGGCACAGCTGGCAGCAAGGCTCGGCGGTGAAGGTCGGGGCCTTCACCTGGTCGGCGCGCACGCCCTGGCTGATGGCCAGGAGGGCGGCGGACAGGCCCAGCAGTTTCATCAGGTGTGGAGTCATGGTCTGGGCTTCCTTAATCGATCATTTCGGTCTGGCGTTCGACCGGGTCGATCAGCACGGCCTTCTGCTGGCGCACCAGCAGGTCGAGGATTTCGTCCTGGCGCTCGCCCAGCACGCCGTTGAGGCTGATGCCGCTGGCTTTGCGCGGGGCGAGCATGGACACCTTGTACAACTCGACCGACAGCGGCGAGTCGATGGACAGCGGGCCGGAGCCGTTGGCCGACAGCTCGCCGCCGACCACGATCAGCGACACCTTGGTGTCGAACGGGTCGAGGGCGATGTCGCGGTCGGTATCGGACAGGTCCTTGATGTGCCCGTACACGCCGACCAGGCCGTTGGCCATGGCGATGTTCTCGTACAGGCGGATGTTCACGCTGTTGCGCACGCGGATGCCGTGGCGGCGGTTGTTGATCAGCTTGTTGCCCCAGATCAGGTTGTCGCCGCTCTCGTACAGGGTGATGCCGTCGGTGTGGTTGCGGTAGATCTCGTTGTAGGCCACCAGGTTGTTGACGCTGTTACGGTCGATCACCACGCCGGAAAGCTTGTTGTCGTAGCTCTTGTTGTTGATGATCCAGCTGTCGTTGACCTCACGCGAAACGATGATGCCGTGCTTCTTCTTGGTGCCGTACACGGTGTTGCCCGCGATGATCAGGCGGTGCGAGCGGTCGTGGGGGTCGATGCCGTAGACGATGTTGTCGTGGTAGGTGTTGTCCTTGACCACGAAGTCGGAGGTCTCGTAGCAGTAGAAGCCGTACCACATGTCGCTGAATGTCGAGCCGATGATCCAGCCGGTCGGTTCCGCGCGGCCCATGCGTTTGGACATGTTCGGTGTGTACTGCGAGATGCTCACGCCATACGACTTGGACTTGGCATAACCGAAGCTGGCCATCGTGGTATTGACGATGTAGGTCTCGGTGCCACCCCAAGACAGCAGGAACGGGCGGAATTCCTTGGGCGAGCGGAAGGTCGCCGGGCCGTTGTCCTTCTCGCGCCAGCCAATCACCTGGGTGTCGGTGACGAACAGCTTGCCGTCGTTGACCAGGAACGAACCGCCTTCCTGAGACAGGCGCAGTTGCTTGACCTTGCCGTTGATCTCGAGAATGCCCTTCTGCCCGACCACGATCGGCAGGCGCGCCAGGTAGACGCCCGGCTCGACTTCGCTGAGGTACTGCTTGGGCACCTTCTTGCTCAGCTCGACCAGGTCGACATGGCCATCATCGATGAAGATCGCCTGGGGAATGCCGTGCTGGCGCTGCACCCACTCGGCGGCCTTGTTGTCGCCGCCGACGAATTCCTTGAGGGTGTCTTCCTGGAACATGCGGCGCAGGCTGACCTTGCCTTTGTGCCGACGGTCGATCTTCTTCTGCACGGCCTCTGCGGTGTAGCCGGTGAGGTCAGGCAGTTTCGGCGGGTCCATCTGCAGCGGCTCGATCGGTGCGCTGGCCACGGTGTAGGTCTTGGCCTGCTGCAGCTCCTTGGCGATCACCTGGGGCTCTGCGGCGACAGCCAGGTGGCTTGCCAGCAGCAAAGCGCTGGCAAGGAGGCTGGGACGGATGTGCGGGTGAAGGTTCATCAGGGGTCTCCCGGCCTCAGAAGCGCCAGATCACGTCGACGAAGGCGCGGTGCATGTACGAGTCCGCTTCCTTGCCATAGGCATCGCCCGGCTTGAACACGCCGGCGCGCAGGCGCACCAGGGCGGAAGGCTCGTCGATCGCCTGGCTCATCGAGGCCGGCAGCAGGCCTTGCTTGAAGTACTTGGTGACGACCACGTCCATTTCCTGGCCCAGGTCTTTTTCGCCATCGACCAGTTGGCGGTTCACGCCGTTGTCGTCGACCACTGCATTGATGCCGCTGGAACCGATGTTCTGGTTGCCGTCGACGCGCCAGAACTTGTGGTAGATGAGGCTGGCGTCGTAGTCGTCGCGCAGCTGCCAGGAGGCGAACAGGGTGGCCGCCTGGAGGTTGCCCAGCTCGCCGCGGAAGGCTTCGCCGAAGCGGTGGACGCGCGAGCGGGTGCCGGTGAAGTTGGAGCGGTTGCTCTCAAGGCCGGTCTGCTCGAAGTTGTTCGAACCGTCGTCGCCACCGCCGCCGCTACCACGGGCGTAGGCCGCACCGACCTGCCATTGCGGGTCCAGGCGCAGGCGAATGCCGAGGTCGGTGGCCCAGGCGTTGACGTTGCCGCTCTGCTTGCCGGTGGCCACGGTCTGGTCGCCGACAGTCTGGCTGCTGAGGGTGTCGCGGTCACCGGTCAGCCAGGTGACGCTGCCCCAGTAGTTGACGGTGTGGTCGTTGCGCCAGTTGTAGGCGTCGCTGTTGGCTTCCAGGCCCAGCCAGGTGAGGTCGCCGGTGCGGGTCTTGTCCAGCGCGTCGACGGTTTCGCCCGGGTTTTTCAGGCTGCCGCTGTCATGGGTGTGGTGGGCGCGCAGGCCAACCCAGTGGCCAGGGGTCCACTGCGTGGCGACGTTGCCATAGATGTGGGTGCGGTCCTTGTCTTCCGGGGCCAGCTCGGTGAGGTCGGTACGGTATTCGCTGAAGCGCTGGGCAACGCCCAGGTCGGCCTTGAGCAGGGTGGTGTCGAAGGTCCAGTTCAGCGCTTCGATGTTGGTGTCGCGCCACATGCCATCGTCGCTGCGCAGGCGCTGGCGGCCGAGGCGCAGTTGCTCGCCAGGGTAGGCAGTGAGGCCGCGGTAGCCGACCCAGAACTCGCGCATGGCCAGGTAGCTCTTGTCCTGCTTGCGGCCATCGGCGGCGGTGTCGGTGGTGGTGCCGTCGTCGTTCTGGCGCAGGGTATCGGTTTCGATGGTGTCGGTGGCGGTCACCGCCTGGCCCATGGCGTAGGCGCTCCAGTTGCCGCGCTCGCCGTACACCCAGGGGCGCAGGTCGAGGCCCAGGCCGTTGACGTCGCCGCCAGGGCGGGTGCCGAGGTCACGGTCGTCTTCCGACTGGCCGGTGATTTTCACATCGAGGCCGAAGTTCTTCTGGGCGGTCATGTCCGCCAGGGTCGGGCAGGACCACAGCAGGGCGAAGCTCAGGCCAATGCCGGCTTTCACGAATGGATTGAGCGTCATAGCGAGTCCTCAGCTTCTACTTCTTTTTCGTCGTCTTGCAGCGCTTCGAGGGCCAAGGTGCTGTTGGCACCCTGGAGCATGCTGCCGCGCGCCTGCTTTTCCTGCGCCAGCAGGCTCTGCGCCTGGCTGCGCTGGTCAGGCGTCAGTTGCTGGTCGAGCTGTTGCAGCAGTTCGCTGGACTGTGGCGTCGGGTTGACCTGGGACAGCTGGGCGAACACCCAGGCGTTACCCGGTTGTGGGCGAATGCCATGGCCTTCGCTGAACAGTTGGGCGAGGGCGTAGTCGGCACTGTTCTGGCCGCCGCGGGCGGCAGCCAGCAGGTGGTCGACGGCCTTTTGTGGCTCGACATGGCCCAGGTAGCCGCGGCGGTACAGCTGGCCGAGGTAGTAATGGGCGCTGATTTCGCCAGCGTCGGCGGCGGCCTGCAGGTGTTGCTCGGCCTTCTTGGCATCGGCTGGCAGGGTCTTGCCTTCGTAGTACAGGCGGCCCAGCAGCAGTTCGGCGCGTGGCTGTTCGGCCTCGCGGCCCTTGTCGATGTAGGCCATCAGCTGGTCGGTGTCGCCCAGTTCGGGGAAGTCGTACAGCAGCTGCGCCAGGCTGACCCAGGACGCCGGGTTGGCCGGGGCGACCTGCTCGAGCAAGTCCTTGGCGGTTTTCTCGTCGGTCTGGCCGAGGCTGCGGTCGGCCAGCACACGGGCAACGCTGTCGACCCGGGTCGCCGGCACCGCGCCACGGGCGTAGGCGGACTTGAGCTGCCCGAGCAAGGCAGCCTGTTGATCGGCCTGGCCACGCTTCTGGTAAACGGTGGCCAGCTCGACGTAGCAGATGTCGGTAGCGTTCAGCGCGGCTTTGCAGATTTTCTCGACATCGCCCAGGTGCTGGTCGTAGGTGCCCTGGGTGCGGTACAGCAGCACCTGGGCCAGGCCCGCTTCCGGGTTGCCGGCGGCGCGCCACTGGTCGATCTGCTGCTGCGCGTTGACGTTGGGGAAGCTCTGCGGGTAGGTCAGGTAGAGCATCGCCAGCGGGATCAGGGTATTGCTTTCACCTTGCCTGGCAGCGGCCTTGAGCAGGGTTTGCGCTTCTTCACGCTCGGCCTGCGTGCTGTCGGGCTTGGCCACCAGCAGGCGGCCAAGGCGTGCCTGGGCACGCGGCGAGGTCGAAGCGGCAGCGCGGTAGGTGGCCTCGGCTTCCTTGATCTTCGCCGGGTCCCGGGTAGCGACCTTGATGTCGGCCAAGCCTACTTGTGCGTCGCTGTAGCCCAGGTCGGCCAAGGCCTTGTAGTTGCGCTCGGCCAATGCGGTGTCACCGCGCTTGAGGGCTTCGTTGGCCAGGCGCTGGTCGGGCAGGCCCGCACAGCCGGCCAGCGCGACCGCGGCCGCCAGGGCACAGAGGCCCAGGCTTGCGCTTTTCTTATGGGGAATCATCAGAGGATCCTCTTACAGACCGCGGGCCACGGCTTTGTCGATCAGCCAGTTCAGCGAAGGGCCACGGTCGCTGTTGACCGAAGCCGGGCGACCGGCGAGCTCGGCAGGCATGGCGCTGTCGGGCTTGATCTGCACGCGGATGTCGGAGGCCAGGTCATCGCTGTTGAGGCTGGCGCTGCTGACGATCTGGCCGGTGCGTACTTCGTCCTCGCCGGCCACCTGGAAGTTGACCCGGGTGCCTGGCTTGACTTCGTCGAACTGGCGATAGCTGAAGCGGGCCTCGACCATCGGGGTAGTGGTGCGTGGCACCAGCTGGAAGATCGGCTGGCCCTTGGCAGCGTACTGGCCGTCGTCCACCAGCTGGCGCGCGACCACGCAATCGCAAGGGCTGGTCAGGGTGCCGGAGAGCTGCTTGCCGAACAGTTCCTCGATCTTTGCCGGTTCCAGCTGCGAGTCGTCCAGGCTGCCCTTGAGCATGTCCAGCATGCTGGTGGTAAAGCTGGCCAGCGGTGCGCCTTTGACGATCTGCCCGCCGGTTTCGGCCAGGCTGTTGACGGTACCGTCGCGCGGCATGGTGATGGTGGTGGTCGGCACGGCGACCACGCCGGCTTCGGCATGGCTGACGAAGTACATGCCGTACAGCGACTTGGCAACGAAACCAAAAGCGGCCACACCGACCACGAACACCCCAAGGGTCACGGTCACGGCCTTCAGGCGGCCGAAGGCAGACAGGCCGGAGCCGCCGTCCTTCTGCTTGCGGGCCTTGGTGAAGTTGTCGCGCTGCAGGGTGCTGAGCACGTCGCCGACCGTGATCAGTTCACCCGACAGGTGGGTGGTGATGATGTGGCGCAGGGTGGCGATGTCGCGCGGTTCGAGGTTCTGGAACTGCGCGCCGGTACGGCCGCTGCTGCGGTCGTGGGCGCGGACCTGGAATTCGATATCCATCGACAGGCCGAGGTTGTCGACCGTGAACTGCAGGCGACCGCGCAGCACTTCACCGACCGACAGTGGCTGTTGGGTGTGGAAGCTCAGGCCACCGGCGGAGAGGTCGTCGACCTTCACATCGTGGGCCTGGCGCTCTTTGTCGAGGAAACGCAGCTTGGCCGGGATGCGCACCCGGGCGTGTTGGCGCTGGGCTTCGGACTCATGCACGACGTTGACGTTCACGGCGGTATTCATCTTGGTTTGTTCCTGTTAGTTCCGATCCGGGTTGGGCTCACACGACCATGAACAGCACAGCGACGAAAATGCTGGCAGCCGAGAAGGTCATGGTCCGCGAGGACCAGGTGTTGAACCATTGTTGAAAACTGGCGAGGTCACGCTTGAGGGCAGTCGGTTGGCGGGTCCAGGACTGCTTGTCGAGGCGGAAGAACACATAGATCTTCATCAGCGCGCCGACGATCTGGTTGTAATAGAGAATCAGCGGGTAGGCCGGGCCGACGTTGTGGCCGGAGCACAGCAGCATGACGGTGAGGATCAGGCGGGTGATGCCGATCCACAGCAGGTACACCAGCAGGTAGCCCATGCCGAACTTGAGGCTGGCGATCACCGCCACGGTCAGCCCCAGCAGGCTGGTCCACATCGACACGCGCTGGTCGAACAGCACGATGCTGGTGAACAGGCCCAGGCGGCGCAGGCCGAGGCCCAGTGCACGGGAGTTCTGGCGCAGATTGTTGCCGTACCAGCGGTACATCAGCTTGCGGCTGGCCTTGAAGAAGCTCTTCTCCGGCGGGTGCTCGACCGTGTTGATCGCGGCGTCCGGCACGTAGAAGGTGTCGTAGCCCAGGCGCATCAGGCTGAACCAGCTGGACTTGTCGTCACCGGTGAGGAACTTGAAGCGGCCCAGGCGCCAGTGCATCAGCGAGTCGCTTTCGACGTCGGCGATGAACTCAGGGTTGGTCACGACGCTTGCGCGGAACATCGACATGCGCCCGGTCATGGTCAGCACGCGCTTGGACAGGGCCATCGAGCACATGTTGATGTGGCGCTGGGCGAAACGCAGCTTGTGCCACTCGCTCATGATGTAGCCGCCACGCACTTCGCAGAACTCGTTGGTGGTCAGGCCGCCGACGTTGGGGAACAGCTTGAACCACGGCACGGTCTTGCGCACCACACCTTCGCCGAGCACGGTGTCACCGTCGATGACTGCGACCACGGCGTTTTCGTCAGGCAGCATCCGCGAGATGGCGCGGAAGCCATAGGCCAGGCCGTCGCGCTTGCCGGTACCGGCAATGCGCACGATGTCCAGTGTGACGTGTGCGGGCGGGTTGTAGCGGGCCCACAGGCTCTTTACCAGCAGTTCATCGGACATCTCCACCAGCGAGCAGACCACGGTGGTGGGGTAGCCGCATTCGATCGCCTCGCGGATCACCGAGCTGTACACCTGGGCGGTGGTCAGCGCTTCGATACGGAAGCTGGTGACCATCAGGTACACGTGCGATGGCGCGGCGGAGTCGCCCATCTTCTGCACTTTGCGGCGCAGGTACGGGTAGACGCCGTAGAGGAAGATCATGCCGCGGATGAAATGGGTGGCGCCCATGGAATAGCGCCAGATGCCGACTGCGCCGACCAGGAAGATGAAGTGCTTCGACTGCGAGTCGAAGATATCGGCTGGCAGGGCCAGGGCGATCAGCATGAGCAGGCTCATGTAGAGCAGCCACCCGGCGCACTGCAACAGCACTGTCTGGAGCCTTTGCATGTTCAGCATCCGTCGAGAATTCGGGAAAGGGTGGGCAGCGATGGTGGGGAGGCCATCGCTGCCCGGTCGGGCATTACCAGCAAATGCCTTCGGTACGGCTGGTGTTGCAGGTTGGCTTGCTCATGAAACCGACCAGGTCGATCACTTGCTTGCCTTCCGGCGCTTGCTCGGCAAGGGTGCGGAACTGCTCGTCACGGTTGCCCAGGACGATGATGTCGGCGTTGTCGATGACCTTCTGGAAGTCGGAGTTGAGCAGCGACGAGACGTGCGGGATCTTCGACTCGATGTACTCTTTGTTCGCCCCGTGGACGCGGGCGTACTCGACGTTCTCGTCATAGATATCCAACTGGTAGCCCTTGCCGATCAGGCGTTCGGCCAGCTCCACCAGCGGGCTTTCGCGCAGGTCGTCGGTGCCCGCCTTGAAGCTCAGGCCGAGCAGGGCGACCTTGCGCTTGTCGTGGGCTTCGATCAGCTCGAAGGCGTTCTGCACCTGCGATTCGTTGCTGCGCATCAGCGAGTCGAGCAGCGGTGCACGCACGTCCAGGGAAGCGGCGCGGTAGGTGAGGGCGCGCACGTCTTTTGGCAGGCACGAGCCACCGAAGGCGAAGCCAGGGCGCATGTAGTACTGCGACAGGTTCAGGACCTTGTCCTGGCAGACGACTTCCATCACATCACGGCCATCCACGCCGACGGCCTTGGCGATGTTGCCGATCTCGTTGGCGAAGGTGACCTTGGTGGCGTGCCACACGTTGCAGGTGTACTTGATCATCTCGGCCACTTCGATCGGCTTGCGGATGACCGGCGCGTCGAGCTCTTCGTACAGGGCTTGCAGCACGTCGCCGCTGGCCTTGTCCAGTTCACCGATGACCGTCATCGGTGGGTGGTCGTAGTCCTTGATCGCGGTGCTTTCACGCAGGAACTCCGGGTTCACGGCAACGCCGAAGTCGGCACCGGCCTTTTTGCCCGAGCAGTCTTCGAGAATAGGGATTACCACGTTCTTCACGGTGCCCGGCAGCACGGTGCTGCGGACCACGATGGTGTGGCGACGTTCGCTGTCGCGCAGCACGTAGCCGATTTCGCGGCACACCGACTCGATGTACTCCAGGCCCAGGTCGCCGTTCTTCTTGCTCGGGGTACCGACACAGATCATCGACACATCGCTGGCGCGAATGGCCTCGGCGAAGTCGGTGGTGCCACGCAGGCGGCCGTTGGCGATGCCTTGTTGCAGCAGTGCTTCCAGGCCAGGTTCAACGATGGGCGACTTGCCCTGGTTGATCAGGTCGATCTTGGTCTTGGACACGTCCACACCAATCACGTCATGACCTCGCGCCGTCAGGCAGCCTGCACAGACCGCACCCACATAACCCAAACCAAAGATGCTGATACGCATCGCTATCACCTCATGTGTTTATCACGCCAACTCTTCCGGGAAGAGCCGGACTGGGTTGATTAACAACAGTTTTCAGGCGCACGGATCCATGGGCGAAAGCTCACTTCGCCGGGCGCAGGCATGAATAAATCCGTCGCGCACAAAGTTGTGCACTAAAAGTTGGCAGTATTAAGCCAGTACTTAAAAGGCGTGCCCTGTAATGCAGCCGTCTTTATTGCAAAGCGCTACTTGGCGCCATGCTGTGCTTGTTTTTTCAAGTGGAAAAATCCTTTGAAATCAACCACTAGGACGAGTTAGTAAGGGCGCGTTACTCCTCTTTGGGCAGCGCCTGCGGGGGGGCCCGTTGCGTCTGCCAGATTATCGAAGCGGGTAGTGATACCCGCCGGGTGTCATCTGTAAGTCATCTCTCACACCTGAGCGGCATGAAATTCGTTACGGCACTATGAGCGATGGGTCGTATGAGAAGTTCCGAGGTGGGTTCCGCTTCGATGAAAGATTTCTAAATAATTTTTCAGTGGCAAATACTTTCACTTTGATAGCACGTTGCAGTTTCACCCCCGCGTAGAAAGGACGAAACTGAAGCAAGGTGTTGTTGTGCCATCATGAAAAAAATTTTTTCAAATTTCGTCAAAAAAGTACGAACGGTCTTATGGCGTTTTGCGATAACCGGTAAGGTGCTGGTTTTCTGGCGTCGGAATACTGACTTGGTGGCACTTTGAAGCTTGCCCTGTTGCAGGGCAGAAGGGATGCATCAAGGCTGCTTGCCTTTTCGCGGGTGAACCCGCTCCCACAGGTAATGCAAGGCCTTGAAGCTTGCGTTGAACCTGTTGGGAGCGGGTACACCCGCGAAGAGGCCGTAAAAAGTTTACTCGGTAGGGTGATCGCGCAGGAAAACGAGGTGATCCGGCTTGGACTGCTCGGCACTGTAGTAGTAACCCTGTACGTCAAAGCGCTGGAGCTGCTCCGGGTCGTTGAGCCGTTCCTGAATGACGAAGCGGCTCATCATGCCGCGGGCCTTCTTGGCGTAGAAGCTGATGATCTTGTACTGGCCGTTCTTCAAGTCCTTGAAGTCGACGTTGATCACCCGGCCCTTGAACGCGCTGCGCTTCACCGCGCTGAAGTATTCGTTGCTGGCCAGGTTGAGCAGCAGGTCGTCGCCTTGCTCGGCCAGCGCCTGGTTCAGCCATTCGCTGATCCGCGTGCCCCAGAAGGCATACAGGTCCTTGCCACGGGCATTGGCCAGCTTGGTGCCCATTTCCAGGCGGTACGGCTGCATCAGGTCGAGCGGGCGCAGCAGGCCGTACAGGCCGGAGAGCATGCGCAGGTGCTCCTGGGCATAGCTGAAGTCGTCCTCGCTGAGGGTTTCTGCATCCAGGCCGGTGTAGACGTCGCCTTTGAACGCCAGCAGCGCCTGTTTGGCGTTGGCCGGGGTGAAGTCCGGCGTCCAGCTGCCGAAACGCGCGGCATTAAGGCCGGCAAGCTTGTCGGACAGGTGCATCAGTTCGCTGATCTGCGCTGGCGACAGGTCGCGCAGCTGGAGGATCAGTTCCTGGGAATCGTCCAGGTATTGCGGCAAGGTGAAGCGGTCGGTCACCGGCGCGGTGTCGTAGTCGAGGGTCTTGGCGGGGGAAATCACCGTCAGCATCGGTTCGGCTCCTGGAATCGTTGGCGGCAATTCTACGGGGTGGGGGGAGCAAGTCCAAACTATGGCGACGATAGTCACAGACCATCGGCCAGGCAGGCGCTATAGTGCGCGTTTTGCCGTCACGGAGAGAGCGATCGTGCGCATTGCCGGGGCCTTGCTGGCCACCTTGTTGAGCCTTGCCGCCCAGGCCGCCCCCATGCCCCCGGCCAGCCTGGACCGCAGCCAGTGGCCCGAGCAGCTGGACAGCCCGGTGCTGTTCGACGTCGCCTCGCGGGCCGAGATTCTGTCGTTTGCCCAGGTGCTGCATGAAAGCGAGCTGCTCGACGATGGTGCACTGGCTGCGCGTTTGGGGTTACGGCAGATCAACCTGCAGAAGATTCGTGCTGTGCGCGCGCAGATGTGGCAGCGTTTGTGGCAGGGTTACCAGCAGGCTCAGCGCAGTTGCGAGCAGGATGCCTCGTTCTGCTATCTGCTTGAGTCTATGGCCGACTTGCGCACCAGAGCGGCGACATTCGCTACCGATGTCGGCACGTTCTATACCGGTTGGGTCGAGCCTAGTCATCAGTTCCATGTGCGTTATCTGGATGAGCAACTGCGCAAGGCGGCGGTGCTGCCGCAGACCAGCAGTGAGGTCGAGCGCCTGTCCAGCCGCGAGCGCAATGGCGATGAACTGAACGACCGCCTGTTCCTGCTGAGCTTCGTCGGTGGCCCGGGGCCTGATGGCGGAAGCACCGATGAACTCACCGAGTACCTGCGCAAGCAGAAGCTGCAGGGCACCTTCTTTGTCCTGGGCAATCGCCTGCAGCAGCGGCGCGATGCCGGCGCGGCCAGCGCACTGACCGATCTTTATGCCGGCCAATGCGTGGGCATCCAAGGCTGGGAATATCGCTCCCACGCCCAGTGGCAGGGCTGGCAGGATTCGATCAAACGCGCCCAGGCGCGGGTTCAGGCCGACCTGCCGGAGCAATACGTGCCGTTGTTCCGCCCGCCTTATGGGCAGCGCCGGGCTGATGCCGAAGCGTTCATGGCCGGCCAGCAGCTGCGGGTTTCGCTATGGGACATCGACGCTCAGGATGATGGCCCGCTGACTGCCGAAGCGTCGGCCCAACGGGTGATAACCCTGATGCTGTTATGGCGCAAGGGAGTGATCCAGTTCCATGACAGCCTGCCCAAGGCCCGGACGGCGGTCGAGTGGTTGCTGCACAATACCGCGCAAAGCGGCATTGGCTGGGAGGGCTGCCGCGATTACGCCTATCGCGAATAGAGGGTATGACTTCTGACTGTAGTCTTGTCTGGTGCTGCCGCCAAGCGCTCTTCGTCAATCGGAAAAATAAACTTCAAAATCTCGTAAAAATGCTTTTTTCGGTCATGGCTTTTGCGGTATGAAGAAACCAGACAGCCGATTCCTGCAGCACAGGTGGCGTCATCCAGGCCCACCTTGCCAGGTACGCTTCCCGCCCGTAGCAACGCGGATACGGGGAGAACGGCGGTCACTCTGCGGCGCACTACAGAGCGTGCCGTGTGGCTTCGACATAAGGTGACCGAGTATGGATGACCAAGGACGCAACCCTTCCTCCAGCAAGCCAATCCTCTATGTGCTCGATACCAACGTCCTGATTCACGACCCCAACGCATTACTCAACTTCGAGGAGCATCACGTCGCCATTCCGATGACGGTGCTGGAGGAACTCGACAAGCTCAAGACCGGTAAACAGACCATCGCCGCCGAATGTCGCCAGGCCATCCGCCTGATCGACCAGACCCTCGGTGACGCTTCGCCCAGCGATGTGGAGCAGGGCGTGCCGATCCAGCGTGGCAAGAGCGGCCCCAAGGGCTACTTGTCGATCCTGATGAGCCCGCGCAACGAGCCCAGCAAGTTGCTGCCGGAAAACCTCAACGACAACATCATCATCAACACCTTGTTCGAAGTACGCAGCCGGCGCAACGACCTGGACGTGGTGCTGGTCACCAAAGACATCAATATGCGGCTGAAGGCGCGCGCCTGCGGGATCGCGGCCGAGGACTACAGCACCGACCAGTTGGTCGACGACGTCTCCTTGCTGTCCAAGGGCTATCACTCGGTCACCGGCTCGTTCTGGGACCGGGTCAGCAAGGTCGATACCCGCCAGGAACGTGGCCGCACCTGGCATCGGGTACAGATGGTCGATAACCTGCCTGCCGTGCACATCAACGAGTTCATCATTGACGAGCAAGGTTTTGTCGGCTGGGTAAAAGGCATTCGCAACGATGAGCTGCTATTGCTCGACCTGCACCAGGAACCCTTGCTGCATCAGGAAGCCTGGGGCCTGAAGCCACGGGACATTCATCAGAGCCTGGCGCTGTTCGCCTTGCTCGACCCGGACATCCACCTGGTCAACCTGACCGGCGCAGCCGGTTCCGGCAAGACCATCCTGGCCCTGGCCGCAGCCATCGAGCAGACCATGGTCAGCAAGCGCTACCGGCGCATCATCGCCACCCGTAGCGTGCAGGGGCTGGACCAGGAGATCGGCTTCCTGCCGGGCACCGAGGCGGAAAAGATGGAGCCTTGGCTGGGTGCCATCACCGACAACCTCGAAGCGTTGCATATGGACGATGAAAGCACCCATGGCAGCGTCGAATACATCCTCGAACGCGTGCCGCTGCAATTCAAGTCGCTGAACTACATCCGTGGGCGCAGCTTCCAGCAAAGCCTGATCCTGATCGACGAGTGCCAGAACCTGACCCCGCACCAGATGAAGACCATCATCACCCGGGCCGGCTCCGGTTCCAAAGTGGTGTGCCTGGGCAACCTGGCGCAGATCGACACGCCTTACCTGTCCGCGACCAGTTCGGGCCTGACCTACCTGACCGAGCGCTTCAAGGACTTCCCCCATGGCGTGCACATCACCTTGCAGGGTGTGCCACGCTCGGTGCTGGCCGAGTACGCCGAATCTCACCTGTAACCCTCCCGGCCGGGCGGCCCGCCGCCCGGCTTTTTTCCGCTGCGCAAACCTGACCCACGGGTTTACACTCTCCGTTCCCTTCACAGGAGCAGAGCAGTGCTGACTCATCTTGATTCCCAGGGGCGCGCCAACATGGTCGACGTCACTGAAAAGGCCGTGACCGAGCGCGAGGCCGTGGCCGAGGCGCGGGTGCGCATGTTGCCGCAGACCTTGCAGATGATCGTCGACGGCGAGCATCCCAAGGGCGATGTGTTCGCCGTGGCGCGCATTGCCGGCATTCAGGCGGCAAAAAAGACCAGTGACCTCATCCCGCTGTGCCACCCGCTGATGCTGACCAGCGTCAAGGTCGAACTGAGCGCCGAAGGCCAGGACGCGGTGCGCATCGTCACCCGCTGCAAGCTGGCCGGCCAGACCGGCGTCGAGATGGAGGCGCTGACTGCCGCCAGCGTCGCTGCGCTGACGATCTACGACATGTGCAAGGCGGTGGACAAGGGCATGGTCATCGAACAGGTGCGCCTGCTGGAAAAGGTCGGCGGCAAGAGTGGGCACTACAAGGTGGAGGCGTGATGAAGGTCAAGGTGATGTACTTCGCCCGCTATCGTGAAATGCTGGGCGTCGATGCCGAGCGCCTGGAAGGCGAGTTCAAGGTGGTTGACGATGTGCGCCAGGCTCTGGTGGCCAAGGGCGGGCAGTATGCGGTGCTGGCCGAACAGAACCTCATGAGTGCGCGCAACGAAGAGCTGTGCAAGCTCGACGAGCCGCTGGAAGAGGGTGATGAAGTGGCGTTCTTCCCACCGGTGACCGGAGGCTGAACATGGCAGTGCGAGTGCAACACGGGGCGTTCGACCCGGGGGCCGAGGTCAATGCCATGCATGCGGCCAATGTCGGCGTTGGTGCCGTGGTCGGTTTCGTCGGCTATGTCCGCGATTTCAACGATGGCCGGGAAGTGGCGGGGATGTTCCTCGAACATTACCCGGGCATGACCGAGAAGGCTTTGACCAAGATCGTGGTCGAGGCCGAGCAGCGCTGGCCGTTGCTCAAGGTCGAGGTGCTGCACCGCATCGGTGCGCTGGAGCCGGGTGAGCCGATCGTCTTTGTCGGCGTGGCCAGTGCCCATCGGCAGGCGGCATTCGACGCCTGCAATTTCATGATGGACTACCTGAAGACCCGGGCGCCGTTCTGGAAGAAGGAAAATACCCAGGAAGGGCCGAGGTGGGTGGAAGGCAAGCAGAGTGACCAGGATGCCGCTGGACGCTGGTAAACCTTCCGTTTGGCGGCCGGGGCGTTGTCCCGCTTCGCGGGATTACCCGCGAAGATTCCAGCGCCGATCAGTGATGCTTGCGAGGCACCGGTTTGAGCAGCTCATCTGGCGGCATCTCGCACTTGATCTTGCGCCCCAGCAGCTCTTCGATCGCCGGTAGCTGGTAGGAATCATCCTCACCGGCAAAGCTGATCGACACGCCGCTGGTGCCCGCGCGGCCGGTACGGCCAATGCGGTGCACATAGTCGTCCGGGTCTTCCGGCAGGGTAAAGTTGATCACGTGGCTGATGCCGTCGATGTGGATCCCGCGTCCGGCCACATCAGTGGCCACCAGCACGGTGATGCGGCCTTCGCGGAAGTTCTCCAAAGTGCGAATGCGCTTGTGCTGCGGTACGTCACCGGACAACTGCGCGGCGTTGATACCGTCGCGCACGAGTTTTTCCTCGATGCGCCGTACCTCGTCCTTGCGGTTGGCAAACACCATCACCCGTTCCCAGTTGTTCTGGGTCACCAGGTTGTACAGCAGCTTGTACTTGTCGCTGCCGGCCACCGCGTAAACGTGTTGCTCGACCGTTTCGCTGGCGACGTTTTCCGGCTCGATCTCGACGATCGCCGGGTTGGTGGTCCACTGCTTGGCCAGGTTCATCACGTCGTCGGTGAAGGTGGCGGAGAACAGCAGGGTCTGGCGTTCGCTCTTCGGCGGGGTCTGGCGGATGATCTGCCGCACCTGGGGGATGAAACCCATGTCGAGCATGCGGTCGGCTTCATCAAGTACCATCACCTCGACCATGTCCAGGTGCACCTCGCCGCGCTGGTTGAAGTCCAGCAGGCGGCCCGGGGTCGCCACCAGAATGTCGCAATGACGGGCTTCCAGCGCCTTGAGCTGCTTGTCGAAGTCCATGCCGCCGACGAAGCTCATCACGTTCAGGCCGGTGTACTTGGTCAGGGCGACGGCATCCTTGGCGATCTGCACCACCAGCTCGCGGGTTGGCGCGATGATCAGCGCGCGCGGTTCGCCCATGTAGCGCTCTTTGGGCGGCGGCGTCTGCTGCAGCTGGGAAATGATCGAAATCAGGAATGCCGCAGTCTTGCCGGTACCGGTCTGGGCGCGGCCGATGGCGTCCTGGCCGGCCAGGGTGTAGCCCAGTACCTGCGCCTGGATCGGCGTGCAGTAGGGGAAACCGAGATCGTGGATGGCGTGCATCAGCTCGTTGGAGAGCTTGAAATCGTGGAAGCGGGTCTTGCCCTCCTGCGGCTCGACCACGAAGTCTTCCGGCTTCCACAGGCTCGCCTGCGGCTTTGGCTTGCGTTCGCGGCGTGGTTTGTCCTTGGCCGGCCTGTCGGCAGGCGCTGCCGTGTGGCTGGGGGCTTCTGCCTTGGCGGCGGGCTTGGCGCGGGGCGCGGCCGGTTTCGGCGCGGGCCGGGCCTCGGCAGTGGGGGCGGGCGCCGTCGGCGTCACGCTGGCAGCAGGAGCGGCGGGCTGTGCCGCAGCGTCTCCTTTGCCGAATATTTTCTTGAGTGCCTTGAGCACGATCGTCTCATCAACTGGTTAAGGAATGTACGCCGGGCAGTGTAAAGCAAGATTTGGGCGCGGCGTAGCGGAAAACTCCCACAACTACAAATGCCGGAGCTTATTGCAATTGCTTGCTCAGCCAGTCGTGGATATCGCTCAGTTCTTCGACCACCACCTCGTGCTCCATTGGGTATTCGTGCCAGCGCGCGGCAACACCCCAGGTATTGAGGTATTCGAACGCGGTGCGGCCCATGGACGGAATCACCACCGGGTCGTGCACGCCATGCAGGCAGAGGGCCGGGGTGCGTTGCTGACAAGCGCTCAGCTGGTGGCTGTCGGTGAAGGTCGGGGCGTAGGTTGACAGGGCGATCACTCCGCCCAGCGCTTCCTGCCACTTTATATAGGCAGTGTGCAGCACCACCGCGCCACCTTGGGAGAAACCGGCGAGGAAGATCCGCGACAGGTTGATGCCCTTGGCCTGCTCGGCCTTGATCAAACCAATGACCTGCTCGGCTGACGCTTCCAGCTGTGCTTCGTCGATGGCACGGGCCGGGGTCATGGCCTTGATGTCGTACCAGCTGGGCATGGCGTAGCCGCCGTTGATCGTCACTGGGCGGGTCGGTGCCTGGGGCATGACGAAGCGTGTGCTGGTCAGCCGTTCCTGCATGAATTCGGCCACAGGTAGGAAGTCGTAACGGTCGGCACCCAAACCGTGCAACCAGATCACACAGGCGTCAGCGGTTTTCTGAGGTTCGAGAATCAGCGGATTGGTCATGACTGCTCCGAAAGTGTGCATGCCTGATTAAAAGGTGCATGAAAAGAAGGCGTAGGAATTATCTGACAGAAAGTTAATGTCGCAACGACACAACTTTTCCTACTTGACGATCGCTTAAACGCTACAGCCAGCAAATCTGGTACGCGCTTTGCAATTCTCCATTCGATGCAAAGGGCAGGCCGTGACGGTAACACCCTTTGCACGCGAAGGCTGTCACAGAACAGCCCATTGCGCCAATTGACCCAATAACAAGCCAACAAGGGTCGGATGCGCCTCATAAGGGTGCGGTGCAATTCCGGCTCGTACAACAAGAGCGATTTGGAGGTTGTGAATGAAGATGTTGAAAACCACCCTGGCAGTCCTGACCGCTGCCGCTGCACTGGGCGCCGTGAGCACCGCCCAGGCCGGCGCCACCCTCGATGCGGTAAAGAAGAAGGGCTTCGTCCAGTGTGGCGTGAGCGACGGTCTTCCAGGCTTCTCGGTACCTGATACGCAGGGCAAGATCGTCGGTATCGACGCCGATGTCTGCCGTGCCGTGGCCGCCGCCGTGTTCGGCGACGCGACCAAGGTCAAGTTCAGCCAGCTCAACGCCAAGGAACGCTTCACCGCGCTGCAGTCGGGCGAAGTCGATGTGCTGTCGCGCAACACCACCTGGACCAGCTCGCGCGATGCCGGCATGGGCCTGGTGTTTGCCGGCGTCACCTACTATGACGGCGTCGGCTTCCTGGTCAACAAGAAGCTCGGCGTTTCCAGCGCCAAGGAGCTCGACGGTGCGACCATCTGCATCCAGGCCGGTACCACCACCGAACTGAACGTTTCGGACTACTTCCGCGCCAACGGCCTGAAGTACACCCCGATCACCTTCGACACTTCCGACGAAAGTGCCAAGTCGCTGGAATCCGGCCGTTGCGACGTGCTGACCTCGGACAAGTCGCAGCTGTTCGCCCAGCGCTCCAAGCTGGCATCGCCTAAAGATTACGTAGTGCTGCCGGAAACCATCTCCAAGGAGCCCCTGGGCCCGGTAGTGCGCAAAGGCGATGAAGACTGGTTCAGCATCGTCAAGTGGACCCTGTTCGCCATGCTCAACGCTGAAGAGGCCGGCATCACCTCGAAGAACGTCGAGGCCGAGGCCAAGTCCACCAAGAACCCGGACGTCGCCCGTCTGCTGGGGGCGGACGGTGAATATGGCAAAGACCTGAAACTGCCTAAGGACTGGGTGGTGCAGATCGTCAAGCAGGTCGGCAACTACGGCGAAGTGTTCGAGAAGAACCTGGGCAAGAGCACACCGCTGGAGATCGACCGTGGCCTGAACGCTCTGTGGAACAACGGCGGCATCCAGTACGCGCCACCCGTGCGCTGATGGTTGCACCCTGCGGCGGCGTGTTGCCGCCGCGGGCTGTTCGAATCCCTAATGTCCGGGGCACTTCATGCAAAATCATATCGGCGCACGGAAGGGCTTGACCCTGAGTGATCCACGAGTGCGCGCGTGGCTGTTCCAGGTCCTCACGATCGCTTTCGTGGTGGGCCTGGGCTGGTACCTGTTTCACAATACACAAACCAACCTGCAACACCGGGGTATCACCTCGGGCTTCGACTTCCTCGAACGTAGCGCTGGCTTCGGCATCGCCCAGCACCTGATTCCCTATGTGGAGTCCGACAGCTATGCGCGGGTGTTCGTCATCGGCTTGCTCAATACCTTGCTGGTGACGTTCATCGGCGTGATCCTGGCGACCGTCCTTGGCTTCATCATCGGCGTGGCGCGGCTGTCGCCGAACTGGATGATCAACAAGCTGGCGACCGTTTATGTGGAAACTTTCCGCAACATTCCGCCGCTGCTGCAGATCCTGTTCTGGTACTTCGCGGTGTTCCTGACCCTGCCGGGGCCAAGGGGCAGCATCAACATCAACGATGCCTTCTTCATCAGCAACCGGGGCCTGAACATGCCCGGCGCCTCGATGGCTGATGGCTTCTGGCCGTTCGTGGTGGCCCTGGTGCTGGCACTGGTGGCAATCGTGCTGATGGTGCGTTATGCCAACCGGCGCTTCGACGCAACCGGCGAGCCGTTCCACAAGTTCTGGGTGGGGCTGGCGCTGCTCATCGTCATTCCAGGTGCCTGCGCGCTGCTGTTCGGCAGCCCGGTGCATTGGGAGGTGCCGCAGCTCAAGGGCTTCAACTTCGTCGGTGGCTGGGTGTTGATCCCCGAACTGCTGGCGCTGACCCTGGCGCTGACCATCTACACGGCGGCCTTCATCGCCGAGATCGTGCGTTCGGGCATTCGCTCGGTGAGCCACGGCCAGACCGAAGCGGCCCACTCGCTTGGCCTGCGCGACGGCCCGACCCTGCGCAAGGTGATCATCCCCCAGGCACTGCGGGTGATCATTCCGCCGCTGACCAGCCAATACCTGAACCTGGCGAAGAACTCGTCGCTGGCAGCCGGCATCGGCTACCCGGAGATGGTTTCGCTGTTCGCCGGTACCGTGCTCAACCAGACCGGCCAGGCCATCGAGGTGATCGCCATCACCATGAGTGTCTATCTCGCCATCAGCATCAGCATTTCGCTGCTGATGAACTGGTACAACAAGCGCATCGCGCTGATCGAGCGGTGAGGATACGCCCGTGAATGCTCATGTTTTCAAACCCGACATGCCGCCACCGGTGAAAACCGTCGGCGTGCTCGCATGGATGCGTGCAAACCTGTTCTCCAGCTGGCTCAACACCCTGCTGACTTTATTCGCCGTGTACCTGGTGTGGCTGATCGTGCCACCGCTGGTGCAATGGGCGTTCATCGACGCCAACTGGGTCGGCACCACCCGCGCCGACTGCACCAAGGAAGGTGCCTGCTGGGTGTTCGTACAGCAACGCTTCGGCCAGTTCATGTACGGCTATTACCCGGTCGAGCTGCGCTGGCGTGTCGACCTCACCGTATGGCTGGCCGTGCTCGGTGCGGCACCGCTGTTCATCAAGCGCTTCCCGCGCAAGGCCTTCTACGGCCTGGGCTTTCTGGTGCTGTATCCGATCATCGCCTACACCTTGCTGCATGGCGGCGTGCTGGGCCTGAGCAATGTCGCCACCAGCCAGTGGGGCGGCCTGATGCTAACCCTGGTGATTGCCACCGTGGGGATCGTCGGCGCCTTGCCACTGGGCATCCTGCTCGCCCTTGGCCGGCGCTCGCGGATGCCGGCGGTGAAGGTGGTCTGCGTGACCTTCATCGAGTTCTGGCGTGGCGTGCCGCTGATCACCGTGCTGTTCATGTCGTCGGTGATGCTGCCTTTGTTCCTGCCGGAAGGCATGAGCTTCGACAAGCTGCTGAGGGCGATGATCGGAGTGATCCTGTTCCAGTCGGCCTATGTCGCCGAGGTGGTCCGCGGTGGCCTGCAGGCTATCCCCAAGGGCCAGTACGAAGCCGCCGCTGCCATGGGCCTGGGCTACTGGCGCTCGATGGGCCTGGTGATTCTGCCGCAGGCACTCAAGCTGGTGATCCCCGGCATCGTCAACACCTTCATCGCCCTGTTCAAGGACACCAGCCTGGTGATCATCATCGGCCTGTTCGACTTGCTCAACAGCGTCAAGCAAGCCGCCGCCGACCCGGCCTGGCTGGGCATGGCCACCGAGGGCTACGTGTTTGCCGCCCTGGTGTTCTGGATTTTCTGTTTCGGTATGTCCCGCTACTCCATGCACCTGGAGCGCAAGCTGGACACTGGCCACAAGCGTTAGGAGTTTCGAAATGAGTGAAGCGATCAAGCAGCCTGCCGGCCCCGAAGGCATCATCCAGATGCAGGGCGTGAACAAGTGGTACGGCCAGTTCCATGTGCTCAAGGACATCAACCTGAACGTGCGCCAGGGCGAGCGCATCGTCCTGTGCGGGCCATCCGGCTCGGGCAAGTCGACCACCATCCGCTGCCTCAACCGCCTGGAAGAACACCAGCAGGGCCGCATCGTGGTCGATGGTGTGGAACTGACCAACGACCTCAAGCAGATCGAAGCGATCCGCCGCGAGGTAGGCATGGTGTTCCAGCACTTCAACCTGTTCCCGCACCTGAGCATTCTGGAAAACTGCACCTTGGCGCCGATGTGGGTGCGCAAGATGCCACGGCGCAAGGCCGAGGAAATCGCCATGCACTACCTTGAGCGGGTGCGTATTCCGGAGCAGGCGCACAAGTTCCCGGGGCAGCTCTCGGGTGGCCAGCAGCAGCGTGTGGCGATTGCCCGGGCGCTGTGCATGAAGCCGAAGATCATGCTGTTCGACGAGCCGACCTCGGCGCTGGACCCGGAAATGGTCAAGGAGGTGCTCGACACCATGGTTGGCCTGGCCGAGGACGGCATGACCATGCTTTGTGTGACCCACGAAATGGGCTTTGCCCGCACCGTGGCGAACCGGGTGATCTTCATGGACAAAGGGGAAATCGTCGAGCAGGCGGCGCCGGATGACTTCTTCGACCGCCCGCGCAGTGACCGGACCAAACTGTTCCTCAGCCAGATCCTGCACTGAGACACGCAGTGATGAAAAAGGGGCCGCGCATGCGGCCCCTTTTCTTAGTTCTCTTCCTTTGCCGGGCTCGGCGCCGGTGGCGGTCGCAGCCCCACCTCGGCAATCAGTTTGAGCTGCTGACCATTGCGCATCACCTCGATGGTGATCTTCTCGGTCGGCTTGATCCGCGCCACCTGGTTCATCGACTTGCGCCCGTCACCGGCCGGTTCGCCGTTGATGCTCAGGATCACATCGCCCAGCTGCAGCCCGGCCTTCTGCGCCGGGCCGTCGCGGAAGATACCGGCCACCACGATGCCCGGGCGCCCCTGCATGCCGAACGACTCAGCCAGCTCCTGGCTCAACGGCTGCACTTCGATGCCCAGCCAGCCACGGATCACCTGGCCATGCTCGACGATCGACTTCATCACCTCCAGTGCCAGCTTGATCGGAATGGCGAAGCCGATGCCCTGGGAACCGCCGGACTTGGAGAAAATCGCGGTGTTGATGCCGACCAGGTTGCCATTGGCGTCGACCAGCGCTCCGCCGGAGTTGCCCGGGTTGATTGCCGCGTCGGTCTGGATGAAATCTTCGTAGTTGTTCAGGCCCAGCTGGTTGCGGCCGGTAGCACTGATGATGCCCATGGTCACGGTCTGGCCAACGCCGAACGGGTTGCCGATGGCCAGCACCACATCACCGATGTGGATGGTGTCGGAGCGGCCGATGGTAATGGCTGGCAAGTTTTTCAGGTCGATCTTCAGCACCGCCAGGTCGGTTTCCGGGTCGCTGCCGATCACCCGCGCCAGGGTTTCACGGCCGTCTTTCAGGGCCACTACGATCTGGTCGGCGCCGCTGGTGACGTGGTTGTTGGTGAGCAAGTAGCCCTCGGGACTCATGATCACCGCCGAGCCCAGGCTCGACTCCCAGCGGCGCTGCTTGGGCAGGTTGTCGCCGAAGAAGCGGCGGAACTGCGGGTCTTCGAACAGCGGGTGCGCGGTCTTGTTCACCACCTTGGTGGTGTACAGGTTGACCACGGCCGGGGCGGCGAGGCTCACGGCGTCGGCGTAGGACACCGGGCCCTGCATGATCCGCGTGGTTTGCGGGGCTTGCTGCAGGTTGACGTCCTGGCTGGGCAGGCCGACCCATTCCGGGTAGCGCTGGATGATCAGTACGGCGATCAGAATACCGGTAAGCAGGGGCCAGCCAAAGTAACGCAACGCCTTGAACATGAACGAGTCCTGGAAAGAGCGGGGGCCGGTGGCCGCGCAGTGGGGCATGAGCGCGCGCGATCATACACCGGTTCCCCCGATGCCGGCGACGGCCCATAATGGCCCGCATTATACGGGCGTTCTGCAGGCGTTGCGCCCGTGAAAAGCGCAGATTTCGAGGAGATTTTCATGGCCGTCGCTCTCAACACCTTGGTCGAGGAAGCCGAACGCTACCTGGGCAGCGCGAAGATCCAGGACTATTGCCCCAATGGCCTGCAAGTGGAGGGCCGGCCGCAGGTCAGCCGCATCGTCAGCGGCGTCACCGCCAGCCAGGCCTTGCTGGATGCCGCGGTCGAAGCCGAGGCTGACCTGATCCTGGTGCACCATGGTTACTTCTGGAAGGGCGAGAACCCGTGCGTTACCGGGATCCGACAGCGCCGGCTGAAGACCTTGCTCAAGCACGACATCAGCCTGCTGGCGTTTCACCTGCCGCTGGATGTGCACCCTGAAGTCGGCAACAACGTGCAGCTGGCGCGGCAACTGGACATCACTGTCGAAGGCCCGCTGGACCCGGAAAACCCCAAGGTGGTCGGGCTGGTCGGTTCGCTGGTGGAACCGATGACCGCGCGCGATTTTGCCCGTCGGGTGCAGGAAGTGCTCGGGCGTGAGCCATTGCTGGTGGAAGGCGACGCGATGATCCGCAGGGTGGGCTGGTGCACCGGGGGCGGGCAGGGCTACATCGACACGGCGATTGCTGCGGGAGTCGACCTGTACCTCACGGGCGAGGCGTCCGAGCAGACCTATCACAGCGCCCGGGAGAATGGCGTCAGCTTCATTGCTGCCGGGCACCATGCTACCGAGCGCTACGGGGTGCAAGCCCTGGGTGACTACCTGGCGCGGCGCTTTGCCCTCGAGCACCTGTTCATCGATTGCCCGAATCCGATCTGACATCGGTGTCGCCGGCTTCCACAGGTTCGGCGTCAACCTCCAAGGCGACGCGGTCCCTGTAGGAGCGGGTTTACCCGCGAAGGGCCGGGCCTGCCAGCCCCAAACCCCCAGTCATATCGTTAGACTTTTTCGATCTAGCCCGCCTCCTAAATAGAAGCAGCCGCTGTGATAAAGTGGCTCGCTCGAACACGGCCCGCAGGCCGTCCATAAGATCGTTTTTCGTGAGTAGCCATGGTCGACAAACTGACGCACTTGAAACAGCTGGAGGCGGAAAGCATCCACATCATCCGCGAGGTGGCCGCCGAGTTCGACAACCCGGTGATGCTGTACTCGATCGGCAAGGATTCCGCCGTGATGCTGCACCTGGCGCGCAAGGCCTTCTTCCCGGGCAAGCTGCCGTTCCCGGTGATGCACGTCGACACCCAGTGGAAATTCCAGGAAATGTACCGCTTCCGCGACAAGATGGTCGAGGAGATGGGCCTGGAGCTGATCACCCACGTCAACCCTGAGGGTGTGGCGCAGGGCATCAACCCGTTCACCCATGGCAGCTCCAAGCACACCGATATCATGAAGACCCAGGGCCTCAAGCAGGCGCTGGACAAGCATGGTTTCGACGCCGCCTTCGGTGGCGCGCGCCGCGACGAAGAGAAGTCGCGGGCCAAGGAACGCGTGTACTCGTTCCGTGACAGCAAGCACCGCTGGGACCCGAAGAACCAGCGCCCGGAACTGTGGAACGTCTACAACGGCAAGGTCAACAAGGGCGAATCGATCCGCGTCTTCCCGCTGTCGAACTGGACCGAGCTGGACATCTGGCAGTACATCTACCTCGAAGGCATCCCGATCGTGCCGCTGTACTTCGCCGCCGAGCGTGAAGTCATCGAAAAGAACGGCACCCTGATCATGATCGACGACGACCGCATCCTCGAGCACCTTTCCGAGGAAGAAAAGGCGCGCATCGTCAAGAAGAAGGTGCGTTTCCGTACCCTTGGCTGCTACCCGCTGACGGGCGCTGTCGAGTCGCAAGCCGAGACGCTTACCGACATCATTCAGGAAATGCTCCTGACGCGCACTTCCGAGCGCCAGGGCCGGGTCATCGACCACGATGGCGCCGGTTCCATGGAAGACAAGAAACGTCAGGGCTACTTCTAATTTTCAGGGTCACTCCATGTCGCACCAATCCGATTTGATCAGCGAAGACATCCTCGCTTATCTGGCTCAGCACGAGCGCAAAGAACTGCTGCGTTTCCTCACCTGCGGTAACGTGGATGACGGCAAGAGCACCCTGATCGGGCGCCTGCTGCACGACTCGAAGATGATCTACGAGGACCACCTCGAGGCCATCACCCGTGATTCGAAGAAAGTCGGCACCACCGGCGAAGAAGTCGACCTGGCGCTGCTGGTCGACGGCTTGCAGGCCGAGCGCGAGCAGGGCATCACCATCGATGTCGCCTATCGCTACTTCTCGACCGCCAAGCGCAAGTTCATCATCGCCGACACCCCGGGCCATGAGCAGTACACCCGCAACATGGCCACCGGCGCGTCCACCTGCGACCTGGCGATCATCCTGGTCGATGCCCGCTACGGCGTGCAGACCCAAACCCGTCGCCACAGCTACATCGCCTCGTTGCTGGGCATCAAGCACATTGTGGTCGCGGTCAACAAGATGGACCTCAAGGGCTTCGACGAAGGCGTGTTCGAGTCGATCAAGGCCGACTACCTGAAGTTCGCCGATGCCATCAACCTGAAGCCAAGCAGCCTGCACTTCGTGCCGATGTCGGCGCTCAAGGGCGACAACGTGGTCAACCACAGCGAGCAATCGCCTTGGTATGCCGGCCCGACCTTGATGGAAATCCTCGAAACCGTCGAAGTGTCGGCCGATCGCAACTTCACCGACCTGCGCTTCCCGGTGCAGTACGTCAACCGCCCGAACCTGAACTTCCGCGGCTTCGCCGGCACCATCGCCAGCGGCGTGGTGCACAAGGGTGACGAAGTGGTCGTGCTGCCGTCGGGCAAGAGCAGCCGGGTCAAGTCCATCGTCACCTACGAAGGTGAACTGGAAAACGCCGGCCCGGGCCAGGCCGTGACCCTGACCATGGAAGACGAGATCGACATCTCCCGTGGCGACCTGCTGGTACACGCCGACAACGTACCGCCAGTCACCGACCAGTTCGACGCGATGCTGGTGTGGATGGCCGAGGAGCCGATGCTCCCGGGCAAGAAATACGACATCAAGCGCGCCACCAGCTATGTGCCGGGCTCGATTGCCAGCATCACTCACAAGGTCGATGTGAACACCCTGGAGCAGGGCGCTGCCAGCGCGCTGCAGTTGAATGAAATCGGCCGCGTCAAGGTCGCCCTGGACGCCGCGATCGCCCTGGACGGTTACGACAGCAACCGCACCACTGGTGCGTTCATCGTCATCGATCGCCTGACCAACGGCACCGTCGGTGCCGGCATGATCATCGCGCCTCCGGTCCTGCCGCACGGCGGTGCTGGCCAGCATGGCAAGCTCGCTCACGTAGCCACCGAAGAGCGCGCCCTGCGTTTCGGCCAGCAGCCCGCCACCGTGTTGTTCAGCGGCCTTTCCGGTGCTGGCAAGAGCACCCTGGCCTATGCCGTCGAGCGCAAGCTGTTCGACATGGGCCGTGCGGTATACGTGCTCGATGGCCAGAACCTGCGCCACGACCTGAACAAGGGCCTGCCACAGGACCGCGCCGGCCGCACCGAGAACTGGCGCCGCGCCGCCCATGTGGCGCGCCAGTTCAACGAAGCCGGCCTGCTGACCCTGGCGGCGTTCGTCGCCCCGGATGCCGAAGGCCGTGAACAGGCCAAGGCGCTGATCGGCAAGGATCGCCTGGTGACCGTTTACGTTCAGGCCTCGCCGCTGGCCTGCCGTGAGCGTGACCCGCAGGGCCTGTACGCAGCCGGTGGCGACAACATCCCGGGCGAAAGCTTCCCGTACGATGTGCCACTGGACGCTGACCTGGTGATCGATACCCAGAGCACCAGCGTTGAGGAAGGTGTGAAGCAGGTGCTGGATGTGCTGCGGCAGCGTGGTGCGATCTAAGCGTTGATGCTTGTGGAAAACCCCGCTTCGGCGGGGTTTTTTGTTTGTGGGTGCCTGCCTTGGCCTTTTCAGCGCCTGTGAAATCGAGCGCCGCCCGCGCGGCGCATCGCGGATAAATCCGCTCCTACATATGTTTCGGGCCAATAACTCCTGTGCCGCCAACAGGGAACGCCTTGGTGCATGTCTGAATACCGATGGTAAGGCGTTGCGCACACCTCAATATCGAAGGGTACAAACAGGGCGGACAATGGAGACTTCACAGGAGGGATTGGCCCGAAACATATGTAGGAGCGGATTTATCCGCGATGCGCCGCGCGGGCGGCGCTCGATTCGCGCACCACCAAACAACTCAAGACAGGCACTTGGTAGCAAGTTTCTGGTTCTGCTGATCAGGTAATAGAAAGAATTTTCCGTCTACACAACCTGTGAGAAACAGCATCAACACCCATACAGACTTATTCATTGCATGTCCTTGAACAGGGCAAGTCCCTTTGACTTTCGCCAGGCGATAATCCGTGCGATCACCCCCACGGCGCAGCCCTCCAGTTCGTTTGCCGGGTAGTAGAGGAGGTCAGAGCCATCCGGATGTCCGGCCATGTCGATAAAGTGTTCGAGCAAGCGATCCTGCCAGATGGAGGTTCCAGACGCCTGTAGCAATTCCTCAACCACCGTCTTGAATTCGGCGCAGGTGTAGTCGGCAAGGGAGTGTTTTGGGCTGATCACCATTTCACCTCCGATGACAGCGCATACTGCAGGGCGCTCATGATCCGCATGTTCTCGGCGTCGTACGTCGCACCGCCAAAGGCGGGTGGGTCGATGTGGCAGATCTCGTAGTTGCGCACGCCTTTTGCGGTTTCACCGAAAGGCGCCCGGGGTGGCCAGCCTTGCTTGATGCGGTTGAGTTGCGAGGTAACGAATTGTTGGGAGTAGATCGGGTCTTCGGCGATTGCCAGCCAGAAGGCTTGGGAGAAATCGTCGAAGTCGTTGAAGGTTTGTTCAGCAAGTTTGTTTGCGATGTGCCCGGGGAGTGGAAATGCCACGTCCGTGTTTCTCTCTTGAAGTGATATCGAGATCATGGCTGTGCATGTTTAGGATGGAAATATTCACCGTGCTACATTGGACGCAGGTTCTTTTTGAAAAATTTGTAGGAGGGTTCTCACTCCAAAGGAAGGCACCCCGCCGGAGCGGGGTGTACGCTCAGTTTTCCTTGAATCCAGGTTTTCCGTTAGCTGCACGCCACGCTTTGATAATGCTGAGAACCGCTTCAAGCTCACCCTGCTCATCATTTTCAGGCCAGTAAATCAGGTCTGTACCGCTAGGGTGCTCGGTAACTGCAGAAAAGTGCTCCAGCAATGGATCTAGTATCTCATCGGGCTCCTCGGCATTGGCGCGATAGATTTCCTCTAAAAACTCAATGAACTCCAACTCTGTATAATCGCTGTAGTTGGGCTTGATGCTCATAACTTGTCTCCATAATGAATCTTATGATGAGCCGCTGGCGTGACAACCCTTAAATTGTCGATGTCATACACCTCGCCGCCTTCGCTGATTGGCACTACATGATGCAGCTCAAAACTCTTCTTTTTTCCATAAACGTCGAGGTTTCTTGCTCTTGGAGCGTGCCCATTTTCCCGCATGCGAATAATGTTTTGTTTGGAAAACTGCCTTGAGAGTTCGGGGTCATTTGCTACGATTTTCCAGAGTTTTTCTCGAAAAGCATCGTAACTCCGAAATTCATTACCTCTAAGCTGATCAGCAATATGTGCCGGTATCGGGGCGCCTTCTCCGCGTGCTGCCTCGCCAAGCCAGAGTCCCGTTACTTGTGCGCCGACTCCTGTAACGATACCTGGCTCATACCTCGGACTCTTGAACACCACCAGAATAGGCGGCAATCCCGAGTCGATCGGGAAGGTGATGATCAGCCGTTCCTGATCGAGAAGATCCAGTGCAGGATAGCTTTCCGTTGGGTTGCTAACAGGGTTGAGGCTGCTGCCGGTATAAACAATCGTGCCCGGCGGAGCGGGTGGCAGGCTAGTGGAGCTACCTTCACCACCTCCGGGCGGGCTGGCGGGTGTCCAGGTCAGGATGCGCTGTGGGTTTTCCAGTGCGAGGCTGTATACCTGCCGTTCAGCATCAAATGTTGCGGCCCTAACCGGCACTGCCTTGCTGCCAGGAACCACGTACAAGCTGATGTCGTTTGCGTCTTCACTACCAGCAAGTAAATAAGGCACGTCCACGCTGGCTGTTGAAAGGGCTAGGGCGGCCAGGTCAGGCCCGCCTGGCGGAGAAAGGCTGGAAAGAGGAGTGCTGATCAGGTACCGCCTTTCCGAATTACCCAGCGTTGCAGGCCAGGCTGCCGAAAGTATGGCTACAGCCAAGGGGGCCGTTGTGGCAGCCAATCGACTTACTGCTGCGATGATTGCTTCTCGAATAGCAACCGACGCGACATCCGCAGCAAAGGTCGCCAACCCGATCGGAATGACGGTTGTCGCAGAGGCAGCGGAGTGGGTGTCGTTGATGTAACTGATGCGTTGGCGTGCTGCCTCGGCTTGGCGCCGTGCCGCTTCTTCAGCAGCTATCCGTTCAGCTTCTGTTTGCTGACGTGCAGCCTCCTCGGCAGCTGCATGTTCGGCTGCAATCCTTGCCTGCAGTTGTTCCATTTCCATCGCTCGCTGGGTGAGGTTCGCCATGGACGCGCTGAATTGCTGCAAATAGCGAATGGACTCTGTGAGCGCCAGTGCCCGGTGATAATCTGCCCAAAGTACGCCGGCCCGGCGGGTGGCCTGTTCGTCGACGAGGTCTTGCAGTGCCTCGGTTTGAGGCTTGGAAAGTGGCCCGACGATGTTCGGGTTGGAGTCACTGAAAGCGGGTATTTCAGCTTGCTTCGCTGTGATCATCGCATTGGCAGTGTTTACATAGGCCGAAAAGCGCTGGATGAGGGTATCGGTTTCCTGGGTTGGGGTGGACTGAGCCACTTGCTGCTGCAGGAAGCTGGGCAGGCAGTCGAAGCAGATCTGCTGTTCATGAAGAATTTGCCCATACCGCCGTTCGATGGCTTTGGGGAGGTCGACAGCAGGCTGCGCAATCTCTGCCTCGTCGACCTGGCGAGCCATTTCAGGCAGGTCCACCGCCAACGCCTGAAACTTCTGCGCTGCGATGTGCAAGCGATAGGCGGCATCGACAGAGGCGTTGAAAGTCTCCCAGACCTGTCGGCCCCATGCCTCGCCAGAGGTGCCTATCGGGAATGCGCCATCGTCATTCAACCGGGTTGCGAAGGAGTCGTAGCGTTTATAAAAAGGAATGGCACCGTAGAAGCTGGTTGCCACGGGGGCGATTTGAAGATATTCAGCGCGCCTTTGCTGCAAGCTCGTCGTGGTCAGTTGTTGGCGTAGCCCCAGATGCTGGACAGGCTGACCCGCAGCTCCCGCGATTGCCTGTTGTTCGATGGCGGCGCGTTCAGCGCTGATTTGCGCAGGAAGTTGCTCAAGAGCGGGTGCATATTGTTCGGCGTGGATATTGTTGACGGCAGTAAACTCCTCGCCGAAAACCGTTCGCCAGCCTTTTTCCCGGGCGAAAGGGCTAGGCCCTCCAGTACCTCGAGGCCGCCCTGCATCAAGCCCCCAGCCGCCATAGCCGGTCCCGGACAACGGGGGCAACGGGCTGAGGGACACTCGATCCGGGGCTTGCGCGCGCGTCAAGACGCCCTCATTCAGATTCAGCGTACCGCGGGAATCACGGAAGGGTTCACCAAATTTGACAGTTTCATTTTGAGCCATGTAGTCATCCTCCTGGTCGCTACATGGCAAAGCGTGCTCCAGGCAGTTTTTCCTGTATGTCAGGCGCTGCTCGTCAATCAGTAGGAGGATTCGTACTGAGAGGAAAGATCTGTTTTAGATGTGTTTTTCAGCAACCGGAATAATGCGTTTTTCCTTAACCGCCTTATAGGAAAAACTCGAATAAATCTCCTTCACCCCCGGCAACCGCTGCAGTACCTCCCGGGTAAATTCCCCAAACGACTCCAGATCCCTCGCCAGAATCTCCAGCAGAAAGTCATACCGTCCAGAAATGTTGTGGCAAGCAACGATCTCGGGAATCTCCATCAGCCGCTGCTCGAACGCCAAGGCCATGTCCTTGGTATGCGAATCCATCATGACGCTGACAAACGCTGTCACCCCAAACCCCAGTGACTTGGGTGACAAGATGGCCTGGTAACCGGTGATATAGCCGTTGTCTTCCAGTAACTTGACCCGCCGCCAGCACGGCGAGGTAGTCAGTGCGACCTGGTCGGCAAGTTCGGAAATGGTCAGACGGGCGTTGTCCTGCAGCGCGGCAAGCAGGGCGCGGTCGGTGCGGTCGAGGCTTGAAGGCATGATTTGCCCTCCTGGTGTTGTATTTGTTGTTTTCATTCCAAAACAGTCGCGAACTTGTGGGCTATTTTGGAAAAATTCAGGCAGCTCGGTGGCATAAGCTTATAACAAACCACCAGAGGCTGTTGCCATGCGCGACTCCCATAACAACACCGGTTTTTCCACCCGCGCCATCCACCATGGCTACGACCCGCTTTCCCACGGCGGCGCCCTGGTGCCTCCGGTTTACCAGACTGCAACCTATGCCTTCCCCAATGTCGAATACGGCGCGGCGTGCTTTGCCGGGGAGGAGGGCGGGCATTTCTACAGCCGTATCTCCAACCCGACCCTGGCCTTGCTGGAGCAGCGCATGGCATCACTGGAAGGGGGCGAGGCGGGCCTGGCGCTGGCCTCGGGCATGGGGGCCATCACTTCTACGCTCTGGACTCTGCTGCGTCCCGGAGACGAGTTGATTGTCGGGCGCACGGTGTATGGCTGTACCTTCGCCTACCTGCATCACGGCATCGGCGAGTTCGGCGTGAAGGTGCGGCATGTCGACCTCAATGACGCCATGGCACTGAAAGCTGCGATCACCGCTAAAACCCGGATGATCTACTTCGAAACCCCGGCCAACCCGAACATGCAGCTGGTGGATATCGCGGCGGTGGCCGAAGCGGTGCGGGGGCATGACCTGCATGTCGTGGTCGACAACACCTATTGCACGCCCTACCTGCAACGGCCATTGGAACTGGGCGCTGATCTGGTGGTGCATTCGGCGACCAAGTACCTAAGCGGCCACGGTGACATCACGGCCGGGTTGGTGATCGGGCGCAAGGGGCTGGTGGACCGGATTCGCCTGGAAGGCCTCAAGGACATGACGGGGGCAGTGTTGTCACCGCACGATGCCTCACTGTTGATGCGCGGCCTCAAGACGCTCGCGTTGCGCATGGAGCGTCACTGCGCGAATGCCCAGCAGGTCGCCGAATTTCTCGCACGTCAGCCGCAGGTGGAGCTGATCCAGTATCCAGGGCTGGCATCCTTCGCCCAATACGAACTGGCGCAGCGGCAGATGCGCTTGCCGGGCGGGATGATCGCTTTCGAGCTCAAGGGTGGGATCCACGCCGGGCGGCGCTTCATGAATGCGCTGCAACTGTTTGCCCGGGCGGTGAGCCTGGGCGATGCCGAATCGCTGGCGCAGCATCCAGCGAGCATGACTCATTCCAGCTATATGCCCGAAGAGCGGGCGCATCACGGGATTTCCGAGGGGCTGGTGCGGTTGTCGGTGGGGTTGGAGGATGTGGAGGATCTGCTGGCGGATGTCGAGCAGGCCTTGAAGGCTTGCCGCTAGATTGCCTGTACGGGCCTCTTCGCGGGCGCGCCCGCGAAGAGGCCCGTGAACCTGGCGCACAAAAAAGGCCTCATGCGAGGCCTTTTTCATTTCAGCGGTTCAGCGCTTGAGCCCGTAGCTCTCGTCGAGCATGCCCGGCGAGTTCGGCGTTTTGGGCGCGTAATCACGTGGCACTTCGGCGGTGTCTTTTGGTGGGGTCAGTCGATCGCGTGGAACCTGAGTGCCTTCCGAGTGCAGTGCAGCCAGCAGGCGTTGACGGGTCACTTCGTCGAGGGCCAGGGCGTTGGCGCCCTCTGCCAGGTGATCCTGTACATCCTGGTAGCTCTGGGTCAGCCGCTTGACCAGCACGGCAGTGCTGTTGAAGTGGGTGACCACCTCATGCTGGTAAGTGTCGAAGCGTTTCTGAATATCATCCAGCTGACGCTGGGTGCTGCTGGGTGCCGCATTGGGCAACAGGCGGGCCACGATGAAACCGACCGCCACACCGATGACCAGGGCCAGGGTTGGCAACAACCAAACAAGGAGCGAGAGTTCCACGAGTCCTTCCTCTATAAACGGCTTTGCTTTACGTTAACGGCTCAGACCTGCGCTGTATACCGCGAGCGATCGCAAATCAGAACAGAATTCCTCACCTAGACGAATCGACCCCCTTCGAGGTCACGGAGTAGTGCCTTGCTTGTCCGCGAAACCCCCTTGTTCATCGATGGCCCGATGGGCCAGCTGGAAGCCTTGTACCTGGACGTGGCCGATGCCCGCGGTGCGGTGTTGATCTGCCACCCCAACCCGGTCCAGGGCGGCACCATGCTCAACAAGGTGGTCTCGACCCTGCAGCGCACCGCCCGCGACGCCGGCTACGTGACCCTGCGCTTCAACTACCGCGGTGTCGGCCAGAGCGCCGGCAGCCATGACATGGGTGCCGGCGAGGTGGCCGATGCCGAGGCCGCCGCCGCGTGGCTGCGCGCGCAGCACCCCGGGCTGCCGCTGGTGCTGATGGGCTTCTCGTTTGGCGGCTTCGTCGCCACCAGCCTGGCCGGGCGCCTGGAGGCTCAAGGCGTGGCGCTGCAGCAGCTGTTCATGATCGCCCCGGCGGTAATGCGCCTGACCGCCGACTTCCCGCTGCCGCAGCGCTGCCCGATCGCCGTGGTGCAGCCTGATGCCGACGAAGTCGTCGATCCGCAGCTGGTTTACGAATGGTCCGACACACTGGGGCGCCCCCATGAGCTGCTGAAAGTGGCAGAATGCGGACACTTCTTCCATGGCAAGCTGACCGATCTGAAGGATCTGCTGCTGCCGCGCCTTTCGAACTGAGCCAAGCCTGAATAAGCGAACACCCATGACCACGCGCATCCTCACCGGTATCACCACCACCGGCACCCCGCACCTGGGCAACTACGCCGGCGCCATTCGCCCGGCGATCGTCGCCAGCCAGCAGCCGGGTGTCGACTCGTTCTACTTCCTGGCCGACTATCACGCCCTGATCAAGTGCGACGACCCGCTGCGCATCCAGCGCTCGCGCCTGGAAATCGCCGCGACCTGGCTGGCCGGTGGCCTGGACCCGGCCAAGGTGACCTTCTACCGTCAGTCCGACATCCCAGAGATCCCCGAGCTGACGTGGCTGCTGACCTGCGTCGCCGCCAAGGGCCTGCTCAACCGCGCCCACGCCTACAAGGCCTCGGTGGACAAGAACCTGGAAGCCGGCGAAGACCCTGATGCCGGCGTGACCATGGGGCTGTACAGCTACCCGGTGCTGATGGCTGCGGACATCCTGATGTTCAACGCCAACAAGGTGCCGGTCGGCCGTGACCAGATCCAGCACGTGGAAATGGCCCGCGACATCGGCCAGCGCTTCAACCACCTGTTCGGCCAGGGCAACGACTTCTTCGCCCTGCCGGAAGCGGTGATCGAGGAGAGCGTGGCGACCCTGCCGGGCCTGGACGGTCGCAAGATGTCCAAGAGCTACGACAACACCATCCCGTTGTTCACCAGCGCCAAGGACATGAAAGACGCCATCTCGCGCATTGTCACCGACTCGCGGGCACCTGGCGAAGCCAAGGATCCGGACAATTCGCACCTGTTCACCCTGTTCCAGGCCTTCTCGACGCCGTCGCAGTGCGCCGAGTTCCGCGAAGAGCTGCTGCAGGGCCTGGGCTGGGGCGAAGCGAAGCAACGCCTGTTCCAGTTGCTCGACGGTCAGTTGGCCGAGAAGCGCGAGCACTACCACCAGCTGATTTCGCGTCCGGCAGACCTGGAGGACATCCTTCTTGCCGGCGCCGCCAAGGCCCGCAAGATCGCCACCCCGTTCCTCGAGCAGCTGCGCGAGGCCGTGGGCCTGCGCTCGTTCCGCAGCAGCGTGCAGGCCAGCACCGAAGTGAAGAAAAAAGCCGCCAAGAGCGCGCGCTTCGTCAGCTTCCGTGATGAAGACGGCAGCTTCCGCTTCCGCCTGCTGGCCGCCGATGGCGAACAACTGCTGCTGTCGCGCAGCTTCGCCGATGGCAAGAGCGCTGGTGCCGTGAGCAAGCAGCTGCAGCAGGGTGGCGACGCCGACGTGCGCGTTGACGGCCTGGGCTTCAGCCTGTGGCTGAACGACGAGCAGGTTGCCGACGGGCCGCAGTTCGATACTGCCGAAGCCCGTGATTCGGCGATCGAAAGCCTGCGTGGAGCGCTTCAGCCGCAACAAGACTGAGGCATTTCGCCGCAAGTCTGATTGCCATTAAGCGGGCCTGTCGCTACAGTGACGGCCCGTTTTTTGTTGCCTCGCTAACGAAATCATGACGCCCCTAGAACGATATCAAGCAGATCTGAAACGTCCCGACTTCTTCCATGACGCGGCGCAGGAAACTGCGGTACGTCACCTGCAGCGTCTGTACGACGACCTGGTTCGCGCGCAGAACAACAAGCCGGGCGTGTTCGGCAAGCTGTTCGGCAAGAAGGAGCAGACGCCAGTCAAAGGCCTGTACTTCTGGGGCGGGGTAGGGCGTGGCAAGACCTATCTGGTCGACACTTTCTATGAAGCGCTGCCGTTCAAGCAGAAGATGCGCACGCACTTCCACCGCTTCATGAAGCGCGTCCATGAGGAAATGAAAACCCTCAAGGGTGAGAAGAACCCGCTGACCATCATCGCCAAGCGCTTCAGCGAAGAAGCCAAAGTGATCTGCTTCGACGAATTCTTCGTGTCCGACATCACCGACGCCATGATCCTTGGCACACTGATGGAAGAGCTGTTCAAGAACGGCGTCTCGCTGGTGGCGACCTCCAACATCGTCCCGGACGGCTTGTACAAGGACGGCCTGCAGCGTGCACGCTTCCTGCCGGCCATCGCCATGATCAAGCAGTACACCGACGTGGTGAACGTCGACAGCGGCGTCGACTACCGTCTGCGTCACCTCGAGCAGGCCGAGCTGTACCACTTCCCGCTCGATGACGCGGCGCACCAGAGCATGCGCGCAAGCTTCAAGGCCCTGACGCCGGAATGCACCCAGGCCGTCGAGAATGACGTGCTGATGATCGAAAACCGCCCGATCAATGCCCTGCGCACCTGCGACGACGTCGCCTGGTTCGACTTCCGCGCTCTGTGCGACGGGCCGCGCAGCCAGAACGACTACATCGAACTGGGCAAGATCTTCCATGCCGTGTTGCTGAGTAACGTGGAGCAGATGGGCGTCACTACCGACGACATCGCCCGCCGCTTCATCAACATGGTGGACGAGTTCTACGACCGCAACGTCAAGTTGATCATCTCGGCCGAGGTCGAGCTGAAGGACCTGTACACCGGCGGCCGCCTGAGCTTCGAGTTCCAGCGGACCCTCAGCCGTTTGCTGGAAATGCAGTCGCACGAATTCCTGGCGCGTGCGCACAAGCCTTAACGCAGCTGGGGCCGCATAGCGGCCCCAAAATCTGTCAGGCCTCTTGCATGAATTGTTGCCGATACTGGTTCGGCGACAACTCCGTGTGCTGCCGGAACAGCCGCGCAAAGAAACTCGCATCGTCATAACCGACCTCATAACTGATGGTCTTGATGCTCTTGCGCGTGCTCGAAAGCAGGCCCTTGGCTGTCTCGATGCGTAACCGTTGCAGGTAGTGCAGCGGTTTGTCACCGGTCGCCCCTTGGAAACGGCGCATGAAGTTGCGGATGCTCATGCCATGGTTGCGAGCCACATCCTCGAAGCGGAACTTGTCGGCGAAATGCTCCTCCAGCCAGTGCTGGATCTGCAGGATGATCAGGTCCTGGTGCAACTTCTGGCCACCGAAGCCCATGCGCCCTGGCGTGTAGTTGCGCTGCACTTCGTAGAGGATGTCGCGGGCCACGGCACGCGCCACATTGGCGCCGCAGAAACGCTCGATCAGGTAGATGTACAGGTCGCAGGCTGATGTGGTGCCGCCGGCGCAGTACAGGTTGTCGGCGTCGGTCAGGTGCTTGTCCTGGTTCAGGCGGATCTTCGGGAAGCGCTCGGCGAAACTGTTGAAGAAGCGCCAGTAGGTGGTCGCCTCCTTGCCATCGAGCAGGCCGGATTCGGCCAGCCAGAACACCCCGCTGGCTTCGGCGCAGAGCACGGCGCCACGGGCGTGCTGTTCGCGCAGCCAAGGCAGCACCTGCGGATAACGTTGCAGCAGGTTGTCGAAATCGTCCCAGAAGGCCGGGAGGATGATCACGTCGGCATCGTCGAGGCCGCCATCGACCGGCAATTGCACATTGCTGAAGCTGTCCACCGGCTGGGCATCGGGGCTCACCAGGCGAATCTCGAACATGGGCTGCAAGCCCAGGCCCAGCTGCTTGCTGTAGCGCAAGCTGGCGAGGTGGAAGAAATCCTTGGCCTGCATCAGGGTCGAAGCGAACACCTTGTCAATGGCCAGGATGCTGACGCGCCGCAACGACGCGGAGGGTTGGGTAAACATCATTGTCATTGTTCTTATAGGGTAGAGTGGTCAATCACCGGCTGGATCGTCTTATTTTTTGGCGATTGTGTCTACCCCGCCCCCTCAAGGTCTGCACCGAACCCTGTGGGAGCGGGTTTACCCGCAAGGAGTCGACACCGGATTCAGCTCAAGGCGCCGGGTTCGGCTGCTCCTGGTGGATCGCCTCGATCGCCGCGAGCAGTTCGTCACTGAGGTTCAGCTGCAGGCTGTCGAGGTTGCTCTGCAACTGCACCAGGTCGGTTGCGCCGATGATGTTGCTGGTGACGAATGGCTGCCGGGTCACGAACGCCAGGGCCATTTGTGCCGGGTCCAGGCCATGCGCCCGGGCCAGCTGTACATAACGGCTGCAGGCTGCCACGGTCTGCGGGTTGGAGTAGCGGGCGAAGCGGCTGAAGAGGGTCAGCCGGCCTTTTTCCGGCCGGGCACCGTTCTCGTACTTGCCCGAGAGCATGCCGAATGCCAGTGGCGAATAGGCCAGCAGGCCGCATTGCTCGCGGATCGCCACCTCCGCCAGGCCCACTTCGAAGCTGCGGTTGAGCAGGTTGTAAGGGTTCTGGATCGACACCGCTCGCGGCCAGCCGCGGCTATCGGCCAGGTGCAGGAACTTCATGGTGCCCCATGGCGTTTCGTTGGACAGGCCGATGTGGCGGATCTTGCCGGCACGTACCTGTTCGTCGAGCACTTCGAGGGTTTCTTCCAGTGGGGTGAACAGGTCGCTGGCCAGGTGCTGGTAGCCCAGCTTGCCGAAGAAGTTGGTGCTGCGCTCCGGCCAGTGCAACTGGTAGAGGTCGATGCGGTCGGTCTGCAGGCGCTTGAGGCTCTGGTCCAGCGCGGCGACGATGTGCTGGCGGTTGTGCTTGAGCTGGCCGTCGCGGATGTGGCTGATGCCATTGCCGGGGCCGGCGACCTTGCTGGCCAGCACCCAGTCGTCGCGATCGCCGTTGGCACGGAACCAGTTGCCGATGATGCGCTCGGTGGCGGCATAGGTTTCCGGGCGTGGCGGCACCGGATACATCTCGGCGGTGTCGATGAAGTTGATGCCGCTGGCCTTGGCCAGGGCAATCTGCTCGAAGGCCTCGTCCTGGGTGTTCTGCTCGCCCCAGGTCATGGTGCCCAGGCACAGGGCGCTGACGTCGAGGTCGGTACGGCCGAGCTTGCGGTATTCCATCGGGAAAACACTCCTTGGCAAAAGAAGCCCATCAAAGCAGGTTGAAATTTTTCGCGCAATCTGGATAATTCTGCCCCTCTCCGTGTGGCGGAAGTGATGCACCACCACGCAGGAAGAACCCCGTCGAACATTGGCGTGCCCGACCCGAGCCCCCAAAAGCGTCAGCGTTCGGCTGCGCGCTTGCCCTTGGCAAGCTGTGCACTATCCAGTAAGATTCGCCGTCTATTTTTCGCTGGGCGGCCTCTGAGGCTTTAGAGAATGAAAACTTTTACTGCTAAACCGGAAACAGTAAAGCGCGAGTGGTTCGTAGTCGACGCCGCTGGCCAGACCCTGGGTCGTCTGGCTACCGAAATCGCTAGCCGTCTGCGTGGCAAGCACAAACCAGAGTACACCCCTCACGTTGACACCGGCGACTACATCGTCGTCATCAACGCTGAACAGGTTCGTGTGACTGGTGCCAAGTCTTCCGACAAAATGTACTACTCCCACTCCGGTTTCCCAGGCGGTATCAAGGAAATCAACTTCGAGAAGTTGATCGCCAAGGCCCCTGAGCGTGTTATCGAAACCGCGGTCAAAGGCATGCTGCCTAAGAACCCGCTGGGTCGCGACATGTACCGTAAGCTGAAAGTGTACGCGGGTGCTGCTCACCCACACACTGCTCAGCAGCCTCAAGAACTGAAGATCTAACGGGAAAGTTCATTATGTCGGCGACTCAAAATTACGGCACTGGCCGTCGCAAGACCGCAACCGCTCGCGTATTCCTGCGTCCGGGTACTGGTAACATTTCCATCAACAACCGTTCTCTGGACGTGTTCTTCGGTCGCGAAACCGCTCGCATGGTTGTTCGCCAGCCGCTCGAGCTGACCGAAACCGTTGAGAAGTTCGACATCTACGTCACCGTTTCCGGTGGTGGTGTCAGCGGTCAGGCCGGTGCTATCCGTCACGGTATCACCCGCGCCCTGATGGAATACGACGAAACCCTGCGTGGCGCTCTGCGTCGTGCTGGCTACGTCACCCGCGACGCTCGTGAAGTCGAGCGTAAGAAAGTGGGTCTGCGTAAAGCGCGTAAGCGTCCTCAGTACTCCAAGCGTTAATACCGCTTCGGCAGTCGAAGAAAGCCCGGTTCCTTGGAACCGGGCTTTTTTTTGTGCTTGAACTAACCTGTCAGCATGTCGGTGACCACTGGTCGCATAGACGCAGATCAAGCAAAGCGCGGGTTATGGCCTCCTGTGGGGGTAATCACCTTGTCACTGTGTGGATTTGTTTCTTACCATGGCGACCAATTTTTAGTGCCACAGACATAACCTAAGTACAGGTCAGGTCCAACTGGCCAAGCAAGCTGATGGGAGAGGACTGAATGAGCAATGACGGCGTCAACGCAGGCCGGCGCCGCTTCCTCGTAGCCGCGACATCCGTGGTCGGGGCAGCGGGGGCAGTGGGGGCTGCGGTACCGTTCGTGGGGTCATGGTTTCCCAGTGCCAAGGCGAAGGCAGCCGGGGCACCGGTGAAGGTCAATATCGCCAAGGTCGAGCCGGGGCAGCAGATGGTTGCCGAATGGCGTGGCCAGCCGGTATTCATCGTGCGGCGTACCCAAGAGATCCTTGGCAACCTCAAGAAGATCGAAGGTGACCTCTCCGATCCTCAATCGAAAAGCTCGGTGCAGCCGACCTATGTCGACCCCGAGGTCCGTTCGATCAAGCCGGAAATCCTCATTCTCGTAGGCCTCTGCACGCACCTGGGCTGCTCACCGACGTTTCGCCCGGAAGTTGCGCCCGCAGACCTTGGGCCGAAGTGGGTCGGTGGCTATTTCTGCCCTTGCCACGGCTCCCATTACGACCTGGCCGGTCGTGTCTACAAGGCACAACCGGCGCCTCTCAACCTGCCAGTACCGCCGCATTCTTATGAGTCGGACGACATTGTCGTCATCGGCGTCGACCAGGAGAAAGCATGATGAGCAAGTTCATGGACTGGATTGACGCTCGCTTCCCCGCCACCAAGATGTGGGAAGACCACCTGAGCAAGTATTACGCGCCCAAGAACTTCAACTTCCTGTATTTCTTCGGCTCACTCGCGCTGCTGGTGCTGGTCAACCAGATCGTCACTGGCGTGTGGCTGACCATGAGTTTCACGCCCTCGGCGGAAGAGGCCTTTGCCTCGGTCGAGTACATCATGCGCGACGTCGAGTACGGCTGGATCCTGCGCTATCTGCATTCCACCGGTGCTTCGGCATTCTTCATCGTGGTCTACCTGCACATGTTCCGCGGCCTGCTCTATGGCTCGTACCAGAAGCCTCGTGAGCTGGTGTGGCTGTTCGGCATGCTGATCTACCTGGCGCTGATGGCGGAAGCGTTCATGGGCTACCTGCTGCCATGGGGGCAGATGTCCTACTGGGGTGCCCAGGTGATCATCTCGCTGTTCGGCGCCATACCGGTGATCGGCGGCGACCTGACCCAGTGGATCCGTGGTGACTATCTGATTTCGGGCATCACCCTGAACCGCTTCTTCGCCCTGCACGTGGTGGCTTTGCCGATCGTGATTCTCGGCCTGGTGGTGCTGCATATCCTGGCCCTCCACGAAGTAGGCTCGAATAACCCCGATGGTGTCGATATCAAGAAGAAAAAGGACGAAAACGGCATTCCGCTCGACGGCATTCCGTTCCACCCGTACTACACCGTGAAAGACATCGTCGGCGTGGTGGTGTTCCTGTTCGTGTTCTGCGCCGTGGTGTTCTTCTTCCCGGAGATGGGCGGTTATTTCCTGGAAAAACCCAACTTCGAGCAGGCGAACGCGTTCAAGACGCCCGAGCATATCGCGCCTGTGTGGTACTTCACGCCGTTCTACGCGATCCTGCGGGCGGTGCCTGACAAGCTCATGGGTGTAATCGCCATGGGTGCTGCAATTGCCGTGCTGTTCGTGCTGCCCTGGCTCGACCGCAGCCCGGTGCGCTCCATGCGCTACAAGGGCTGGATCAGCAAGGTCTTCCTGCTGGTGTTCTGCATCGCCTTCGTCATTCTCGGCATCCTCGGCGTACTGGCGCCTACGCCTGGGCGTACCCTGCTGTCGCAGGTGTGCACGGTGCTGTACTTCGCCTATTTCGTATTGATGCCGTTCTACACAAGGCTCGAGAAGACCAAACCGGTTCCGGAAAGGGTGACTGGCTGATGAAAAAGTTGATTGCAGTATTTTTGCTGGCAGTGATGCCTGCCTTTTCCTTCGCTGCCGAACACGGCCTGGAGCTGGACAAGGTCGATATCGACCTGACCGACAAGGCGGCCATGCAGGATGGTGCGCGCACCTTCGCCAACTATTGCATGGGTTGCCACAGTGCCAAGTTCCAGCGTTACGAGCGGGTTGCCGATGACCTCGGCATCCCTCATGAGTTGATGCTCGAGAAGCTCGTGTTCACCGGGGCCAAGATCGGCGACCACATGCAGATCGGCATGCAGCCCAGCGACGCCAAGACCTGGTTCGGCGCCGCACCGCCCGACCTTACCCTGGTTGCCCGGGTGCGGGGTACCGACTGGCTGTACACCTACCTGCGCAGCTTCTATGAAGACAAGTCGCGCCCGTACGGGGTCAACAACAAGGTGTTCCCGAACGTCGGCATGCCCAACGTGCTGGTCGGCCTGCAAGGCAACCAGGTTATTGGCTGCAAGCAGGTGCAGATGGTGGTCGATGGCAAGAAGCAATTCGACCCACTGACGGGTAGCCCGCTTACCCATGAAGCCTGTGACCAGCTGACCATTACGCCGAATTCCGGTACCCTGAACACCGAGCAGTTCGACGAGAAGGTCAAGAACCTGGTGACCTTCCTGGCCTATTCGGCCAACCCGGTCAAACTGGAAAGCCAGCGCATCGGTACTTACGTGTTGCTGTACCTGGCTTTCTTCTTCGTATTTGCCTACTTGCTCAAGCGCGAATACTGGAAGGACGTGCACTGATCACGCAGTAGTTTCTGGTAGTTGAACGCGCCCGCGGGGCCCTGGCAGATTTGCCAGGGTCCCGCGGGCGCGTTTTCATTTAGAGTTTACAAGCATCCCCTGCGAGGAGGCGCTACATGGGCGCAACCAACCGGTTAGCCTGTTATTCCGACCCTGCTGACCATTATTCTCATCGGGTACGCCTCGTGCTCGCCGAGAAGGGCATCAACGTGCAGGTGATCGACGTCGACCCTGCGCGTCTGCCAGCCAAGCTGGCAGAGGTGAACCCTTACGGCAGCGTACCGACCCTGGTCGATCGTGACCTGGCGTTATATGAGTCGACCGTGGTGATGGAATACCTCGAGGAGCGTTACCCTCATCCGCCGTTGATGCCGGTCTACCCGGTGGCGCGTGGTAACAGTCGTCTGCTGATGCACCGCATCCAGCGTGACTGGTGCGCCCTGGCGGATACCATTCTCGACCCGCGCAGCGCTGAGCCCGCCCGTGTCGAGGCGCGTAAGGCGCTGCGCGAAAGCCTGACCGGCGTCTCGCCGTTGTTCGGCGAGTTTGCTTGCTTCATGAGTGAGGAGCAAAGTCTGGTCGACTGTTGTCTATTGCCCATACTGTGGCGTTTGCCGGTTATGGGTATCGAGTTGCCGCGGCAGGCCAAGCCGCTGCTGGATTACATGGAGCGGCAGTTCGCCCGCGAGCCTTTCCAGGCGAGCCTGTCCTCCGTTGAACGTGAAATGCGCAAGCTTTAAGGAGCCGTTGATGAACTCCAGTCGCCCCTACCTGGTTCGAGCACTGTACGAGTGGATCGTCGACAACGATTGCACACCCCATATGCTGGTCAATGCCGAATTCCCGGCAGTCCAGGTGCCACAAGGTTTTGCCAGTGATGGTCAGATTGTCCTGAACATTTCGCCGAGTGCCGTGCGCAACCTGCACATGGATAACGATGCGGTAAGCTTCGAGGGGCGCTTCAGTGGCGTTGCCCACTCGTTGTTCGTGCCAGCAGGTGCCATCCTGGGTATCTATGCCCGGGAGAACGGCCAAGGCATGGTCTTCGAGCTGGAGCCACCGCTGACGGATGGCGATGAGCTGGAAGACGATAATGTCGAGCCGGATGACGATGGCCCGCCGGAAGGGGGTGGCAAGCCACCACGTCCAAGCGGGCGACCCAGCTTGAAGGTGGTCAAGTAACAAAAAAGGCGATCCGTATGGATCGCCTTTTTTTTTGTCGCGAAGCTATGCTTACAGGTCGCTGATGGTGCGAACCTGGTCCCGATTGATGCGGGTGCGCTTGCCGTCGAGCTGCTGGAATTCGTAGAAGCCCGAGTCCTTGTCGAAGTGCGGGGCGTCGACAGCCTGGATTTCGCGGCCGTCGTTGAGGGTGATCAGGCTTGGGGTGGAGCAGCCAGCCAGGGTGGCGAAGGTGCCGAGCAGCAGGGCGGGCAGCAGAAGCTTTTTCATGCGGTATTTCCTGGAAATTTGAACGGGTGGGGCAGGGTGCCGCCGATACCAGCCAGTAGCGGATAGCGGCGGCAACTGAATCAGTCGATGTACTCGAACAGTTTGACGATCTTCTGCACGCCAGACACGCCCTGAACCACGGCGGTGGCGGAGTTGGCCTCTTGCTGGGTCACCAGGCCCAGCAGGTAGACGATACCGTTCTCGGTGATGACCTTGATGCGCGAGCTGGGCACGGCATTGTCGGTGAGCATCTGGGCCTTGATCTTGGTGGTCAGCCAGGCATCGTTGTTACGCGCCAGGATGGAGGAAGGCTGCATCACTTGCAGTTCGTTGTGCACCTTCTTCACTCGCTGAACCTGGCTGGCAGTCTGTTCGGCCAGGCTCTTGAGGTCGGCCCGCGGGGTTTGCCCGGCGAGCAGGACGATACCGTTGTAGCTGCTGACGACGATGTGCGAACCCTTGTCCAGGTCAGGGCTGGCCTTGGCAATGTTGACCGAAGCCTTGGTTTCGATCAGCGAGTCGTCGATCTTGCTGCCAATGGTGCGGGTGCCGCGATCATCCTCGATCGGCGAGTTGCGGGTTGAGGTCAGTACCGAGCTGCAGCCGGTGACGCTCAGGCACAGGGTAAGGGCCATCAGGCCGAGGCGTATGGGGGTCATTCTTCACTCCCGAACAGTTGGCTGTCGATCAGATCGCACAGGCAGTGGATCGCCAGCAGGTGGACTTCCTGAATTCGTGCGGTGACCATCGACGGTACGCGGATTTCCACGTCTTCCGGCAGCAGCAGCGATGCCATGCCGCCGCCGTCACGTCCGGTCAATGCTACGACAATCATTTCGCGATCATGTGCGGCCTGGATCGCTTGAATCACGTTGGCAGAGTTGCCGCTGGTCGAAATCGCCAGCAGTACGTCACCGGGCTGGCCCAGGGCGCGGATCTGCTTGGAGAAGATTTCGTTGTAGCTGTAGTCGTTGGCGATCGAGGTCAGCGTCGAGCTGTCGGTGGTCAGGGCGATGGCCGGCAGGCTCGGGCGCTCACGCTCGAACCGGTTGAGCAGCTCCGAAGAGAAGTGCTGGGCATCGCCGGCCGAGCCGCCGTTGCCGCAGGCGAGCATCTTGCCCTCGTTGAGCAGCGCATTGACCATGACCAGGCTAGCCTGCTCGATGTGCGGTGCCAGGATGTCCATTGCCTGTTGCTTGGTGTCGATGCTGGCCTGGAACAGCCGGCGAATTCGGGATTGCATGTCCATCTGGTGACCTTAAGTGGGGCGGTGGCCGGCGCGGCGCGCAACAGGGACCAGCCCGCGAAACATAGAGCAAAAAATTCGGAGTGGGTTCAGCATTCGAAGGCGTTTTTCAGCCATTGAAGTGGCCGGCCTGCATGGTGGCTGCCCTGCAGGGCGACAACGTCGAAGCGGCAGGGGTGATTGGCCCAGCGGGACTCCTTCTGCAGGAACAGTGTGGCGGCAAGCACCAGTCGTTTCTGCTTGCGCCCGTCAATGCTGCCGAGGGCGCCACCGAAGTCCGCGTGCAGCCGGTAGCGGACTTCGACGAATACTACTGTATCGGCGTCGAGCATGACCAGATCAAGCTCGCCGCCTTTGCATCGCCAATTGCGCTTCAGCAGTTGCAGGCCTTGCCCTTGAAGGTACTCAAGGGCTTGGGTTTCTGCCGCCTGGCCGGCGCTGCTTGGCGATGCTGCAGGCATCAGCGCGAAGTATCTGGCAGGCGCTTGACCTGGCCACCCGCAAACTCGGCCCACGGCAACTGGCGCTCGACGCGCTGGCTGGCGTTGATGCTCAGGCTGCCAGACAGCCCTTGCACGCGATTGTCTGGCAGTGCCTTGAGCTGGCCCAGGCGCGGCGCTAGGCTGTAGGCGTCGACCCCCATGGCATACAGGCGGCCGAGGCTGCCGGCGGCCTGTGGCCACTGCTGTACCACCTGCTGGCGCAGGCTGTTGCTGGTGTCGAGCAGCCATGGGGTTTCGCAGAAGCGAATGCCGTTCATGTCGTTGTACTGGTTGACGTCACCGCTGGCGCTGTACAGGTTCGAGGTGGCGTAGACCGGTACGTCCCCGGCGTACTGGAAGTTCAGCGTCGGTTTGATCTGCTGCGCCTGCTGTGGGGTCGAGGCGAGGAAGATGAAATCGATGTCCTGGCGGCGCGACGGTTGTGCCGCGATATTGCCGCCCACGGTGCTCTGAAGGCTCTGGGCGCGGCCTTCGCTCTGGCGCAACTGGAACAGATTGGCGATCTGCTGGGCCAGGGCGACCGGCTGGGCGATGCGCTCGGCGGCGATGACGGTGCCGCCATTGCCTTCCCAGTCCTGGCGGAAGGCGGCCAGCACGCGGTCACCCCACTCACCGCTCGGTACCAGGGCAACCGCGCGGACCATGCCATCAGCACGCGCGCGGCGCGCCACTTCACGGGCTTCGTCCTCGGCAGCGAGGCCGAACTGGAACAGCTGCGGTGGTGCTTTCTGGCCGGCGTCGGCGTAGTTCAGGGCGAGGGTGGTGATGGGCAGTTGGCTGTTGCCAGCGAGCTGCTTGACCAGCGGCTTTTCAAGCGGGCCGACCACCAGTTGCACGCCATCGGCCTGAGCCTGGCGATAGAAGGCGTCGAGCGAGCCGATACGCGAGCTGTCATAGACCTGCACGGCTGGCGCTTGCCCACCCGCCTGCTGGGCCTGGAAGTGGGCGGCCATGAAGCCGTCACGCAGGGCCCGGGCAACGCCGGCCAGCGGACCTTCCTGGGGCAGCAGCAGGGCGATCTTGGTCAGCGGCTGGCTGGCCAGCTCCTTGAGCTTGGTCAGGGCCAGGGGCAGTTGCTTGGCGGCTGGGTGATCGGGGTGCTGCTTGCGCCAGGCTTCGATGGCCGCTTGTTGCTGCTCCAGGGTGCCGGCGCTTTTGACGGCCAGCGCCAGGCTGGTCCAGCCGGCCAGGATTTCGTTGTTGGCTGGCTGTTGCAGCTGCTCGGCCGGCAGCGAGGCGACCAGGGCCCAGATCGCGTCATGGTTCGCGATGGCCGCCTGGCCACTGAGCAGCGGGCTCAGCAGTATGCGTTGCTGGGCGGCGGCCAGGGCCTGGCCTTCGGCCTCGAGGGCGGCGGCATGGACGCTGTAGGTGCGCACCTGTTGTTGTTCCGGCAGCTCTGCAATGTGCTGCAGGCTCGGATGGGACAGCGCGGTCAGGGCGGCCTTGGGCTGGTTGCGGCTCATGGCGAGTTCCGCGCCGAGGGTGGCGGCGAAAATCTGCTGGGCCGGCTTGAGCGTGTCCATCGGCACCTGCTCGAGAATGCGTGCGGCGCGTGGGAAGTCCTTCTGCTTGTAAGCCAGGTCGGCTGCGCTCAGGCGCAGCAGGGCAGCGTCTTCCGCGGACTTGCTGGTGGCGGCCTTCTCGAGCAGTTGCTCGATACTGGCATCCGGGGTGCGTGGCAGTTCGCCCAGGCTGGATGAGGGCGAGCTGGCGCAGGCTGCCAGCAGGGCGGCGAGGCAGAGGGCTGTGAACAGCCGCAGGCAAGCGATCATGTAAAGGTCCTGTTACTCGATCAAGTTGGCCGGCAATTGTACCCAAGCAGTAGCCGGGGCGCGATCTGCCGTTAGCGGAACCTTCACTATAGGTGGCGTGCGCAGGAGGACCGAAGAAGTTCTTTGCGCCCTGTTACCGGCGCTCGGGCTACAATGGCGCCTTTGATCCGAAAGGCAGGGTGTGTGCAGTGACTGATGTGGCCGGGGCTTCGAAATCCACCATGGGGACGCTTTATGTGGTCGCGACTCCCATCGGCAACCTTGATGACATGAGCGCCAGGGCACTCAAGGTGCTGGCCAGTGTCGCCCTGATCGCTGCCGAGGACACCCGGCATTCGATCCGCCTTTTGCAGCACTTCGGCATCGACACGCCGTTGGCGGCCTGCCATGAGCACAACGAGCGCGACGAGGGTGGCCGCTTCATCGGCAAGTTGCTGGCCGGTGAAGATGTGGCGCTGGTCTCCGATGCCGGTACTCCACTGATTTCCGATCCGGGTTACCACCTGGTGCGTCAGGCCCGTGCCGCCGGCGTCAGCGTAGTGCCCGTGCCTGGCGCCTGCGCCCTGATTGCCGCGCTGTCGGCAGCCGGCCTGCCATCCGACCGCTTCATCTTCGAAGGCTTCCTGCCTGCCAAGGCCGCGGGTCGTCGCGCGCGTCTGGAGCAAGTCAAGGAGGAGCCTCGCACGCTGATTTTCTACGAGGCGCCACACCGCATCCTTGAATGCCTTGAAGACATGGAGCTGGTGTTCGGTGGCGAACGTCCGGCGCTGCTGGCGCGTGAGCTGACCAAGACCTTCGAGACCCTGAAGGGGCTGCCGTTGGGTGAGCTGCGTGCATTCGTCGCCGGCGACAGCAATCAGCAACGGGGTGAGTGCGTGGTGCTGGTGGGTGGCTGGAGTGCGCCTGAGGGCGAGGATGCGATCAGTGCCGAGGCACAGCGCGTGCTGGACCTGTTGCTGGCCGAGTTGCCGCTGAAAAGGGCGGCGGCATTGGCGGCGGAAATCACCGGTGTGCGCAAGAACCTGCTGTATCAGGTGGCCCTGGAAAAGCAGAAAGGGCAGTAGTGGCAATTAGACATAGTTGACGGTATCGCTTGTTCTTGCGCGCGCGTGCCGTTAACCTTGTCGGCGGAGAGTCGATCGGACAGTCGCTGCCGTCTTTTGTTCCGCAAAAGACGGGGGAGGAAAGTCCGGGCTCCATAGGGCAGAGTGCCAGGTAACGCCTGGGAGGCGCGAGCCTACGGAAAGTGCCACAGAAAATAACCGCCTAAGCACTTCGGTGCCGGTAAGGGTGAAAAGGTGCGGTAAGAGCGCACCGCACGGCTGGCAACAGTGCGTGGCTAGGTAAACCCCACTCGGAGCAAGACCAAATAGGGTTCCATCAGGCGTGGCCCGCGTCGGAACCGGGTAGGTTGCTAGAGGCGTCCAGTGATGGCCGTCGTAGAGGAATGACTGTCCTCGACAAAACCCGGCTTACAGATCGACTCTCCACCTTTCCCCTCCTGCTTGAATCGATAGCAGATACCTCTTGTTAATACCAAAAAGATCTTACTCTTAATAATTCACTTTAAGTTCGAACGGCATTCGTTTGAGTCGGTTTGATTTTTCTCGCGTTTTTCCCCTCTTGGCAGTCCTTCCGCCTTCCTTTGTTGCGCTAAATCTCGGTCCTGTAAGGGATTTCCTTATGAACGTGCCTTGACGGTGCAGCGGGCGGATTCCTATAGTGTGCGCAAGTGGCAGAAAGTGGGATGAAGTGGGTTTTCTGGCACAAAAAAGCTAACATTGTGGGGAATCGCAGCCGTGTTCCGCGGAGCCAACGCCGTCAGCCTCGATGCCAAGGGCCGTCTCGCCATGCCGAGCCGGTACCGTGACGAGCTCGATTCGCGTTGCAATGGTCAGCTGATCGTGACCATCGACGCCGTAGACCCCTGCTTGTGTGTTTATCCCCTCGATGAGTGGGAACAGATTGAAGCCAAGTTGCGTGCCTTGCCGTCGTTGCGTGAGGAAAACCGTCGCCTGCAGCGTTTGCTGATCGGCAACGCGGTTGACCTGGAGCTCGATGGCAGTGGGCGTTTCCTGGTACCGCCCCGCCTGCGTGAGTACGCCAAGCTGGACAAGAAGGCGATGCTGGTGGGGCAACTGAACAAATTCCAGCTGTGGGATGAGGATGCCTGGAACACGGTTTCGGCAGCCGACCTTGCAGCTATCCAACAACCGGGCGCCATGCCCGACGATTTGCGTGACCTGATCCTGTGACCATAGATAGCGGCTTCAACCACATCACCGTCCTGCTCGACGAAGCTGTCGAGGCATTGGCCCTGCGCGCCGACGGTTGCTATCTGGACGGCACTTTCGGGCGTGGCGGCCATAGCCGCCTGATCCTCAGCAAGCTCGGGCCGCAAGGGCGGCTTTTGGGCTTCGACAAAGATCCTCAAGCGATTGCCACCGGGCAAGCGCTGGCGGCCGAAGACGGCCGCTTTGTCATTGTGCAGCGCAGCTTTGCCGAGCTCGGTTCGGAAGTCGCCGAGCGTGGTCTGCACGGCAAGATCAGCGGCATACTGCTTGATCTGGGCGTGTCTTCGCCGCAGCTGGATGACCCTGAGCGCGGCTTCAGCTTCCTCAATGACGGCCCGCTGGACATGCGCATGAACCCGCATCAGGGCATCAGCGCTGCCGAGTTCATCGCTACCGCACCTGTCGAAGAAATTGCCCGCGTGTTCAAGGAATACGGCGAAGAGCGTTTTGCCGGACGCATGGCGCGTGCCGTGGTCGAGCGCCGCGAAAAGCAACCGTTCACCCGCACCGCCGACCTGGCTGAAGTGCTCAAGGTTGCAAACCCGGCCTGGGAAAAGGGCAAGAACCCGGCAACCCGCGCCTTCCAGGGTCTGCGCATCCACGTCAACAACGAACTGGGTGACCTGGAGGCTGGCCTCGAAGCAGCGCTCGATGCCCTGGAAGTGGGCGGCCGCCTGGCGGTCATCAGCTTCCATTCGCTGGAAGACCGCATCGTCAAACTGTTCATGCGCAAGCTGGTCAAGGGCGAGGCCGATAACCTGCCACGCAACCTGCCGGTACAGCACAAGGTCTTTGAGCCGAAGATCAAGCTGATCGGCAAGGCCCAGTTTGCCTCCGAGGCCGAACTCAAGGCCAACCCACGGTCGCGCAGCGCCGTAATGCGGGTTGCGGAGAAGCTTCGGTGAGCCGGCTTTTCGCCAAACCTCTGCCAGGCGGAAGCTTCCTGATGCTTCTGCTGTTTATCGGTGTGCTCGTTTCGGCCATCGCCGTGTCTTACAGCGCCCACTGGAATCGCCAGTTGCTCAATACGCTGTACGGCGAATTGAACGAGCGTGACAAGGCCCAGGCCGAGTGGGGCCGGCTGATTCTTGAACAAAGCACCTGGACCGCCTCCAGCCGTATCGAGAGCCTGGCCTCCGAGCAACTGAAGATGCGCGTGCCTGCGGCTGACGAAGTGCGGATGGTGGCGCCATGATGAAGCTCGAAGGCGCACTCTACCCCTGGCGCTTCCGGGTCGTGATCGGTTTGCTCGCGTTGATGGTGGGCGCCATCTGCTGGCGCATCATCGACCTGCAGGTGGTCGACCGTGACTTCCTCAAGGGCCAGGGCGATGCCCGCAGCCTGCGTCATATTCCGATCCCTGCGCACCGTGGCCTGATCACCGACCGCAACGGCGAGCCGCTGGCGGTCAGTACCCCGGTCACCACCCTCTGGGCCAACCCCAAGGAAATGCAGGCTGCCAAGGATCGCTGGCCACAGCTGGCCGCAGCACTTGGGCAGAACGCCCAGCAGTTGACCGAGCGCCTGACCCAGCAGGCCAACAAAGAGTTCATCTACCTGGTCCGCGGCCTGACCCCGGAGCAGGGCCAGCACGTGCTCGACCTGAAAGTACCGGGCGTGTATGGCCTGGAGGAATTCCGCCGTTTCTACCCGGCCGGCGACGTGACCGCCCACATGGTCGGCTTCACCGACCTCGACGACCACGGTCGCGAAGGTGTGGAGCTGGCTTACGACGAATGGCTGGCCGGCGTGCCCGGCAAGCGGCAAGTGATCAAGGACCGGCGCGGTCGCCTGATCAAGGACATCCAGGTCACCAAGAACGCCAAGGCCGGCAAGACCTTGGCGCTGTCGATCGACCTGCGCCTGCAGTACCTTGCCACCCGCGAACTGCGCAACGCCATCGCCGAACAGGACGCCAAGGCCGGCAGCCTGGTGATCATGGACGTCAAGACCGGTGAAGTCCTGGCCATGGTCAACCAGCCGACCTACAACCCGAACAACCGCCGTAGCATGTTCCCGGCTGCCATGCGCAACCGGGCGATCATCGACGTCTTCGAGCCAGGCTCGACGGTCAAGCCGATCTCGATGAGCGCGGCGCTGCAGAGCGGTCGCTGGAAGCCGACCGACAAGGTCGAAGTGTATCCGGGTAGCCTGCAGATCGGCCGTTACACCATCAAGGACGTGTCCAAGAGCGAGGGTCCCATCCTCGACCTGACCGGCATCCTGATCAACTCTTCCAACGTCGGCATGAGCAAGATCGCCTTCGATATCGGCGGCGAGGCCATCTACCGGGTCATGTCCCAAGTGGGCCTGGGCCAGTACACCGGCCTCGGCTTCCCGGGCGAACGCGTCGGCAACCTGCCCAACCACCGCGAGTGGCGCAAGGCTGAAACCGCGACACTGTCCTATGGCTACGGTGTGTCGGTGACCGCCCTGCAGTTGGTGCATGCCTACGCCGCGCTGGCCAACGACGGCAAGATGGTGCCGCTGTCGATCCTCAAGGTCGACAAGGCACCTGAAGCGGTGCAGGCCATTCCGAAGGAAACCGCCGAAACCATCCAGGGCATGTTGCAGCAGGTGATCGAAGCGCCGCGCGGCGTGTTCCGCGCCCAGGTGCCGTTCTACCACGTGGCCGGCAAGTCCGGTACCGCACGTAAAGCCACCGTCGGCTCCAAGGGCTACACCGAAAACGCCTACCGCTCGCTGTTCGCCGGTTTCGGCCCGATGAGCGACCCACGCTATGCCATCGTCGTGGTCATCGACGAACCGGGCAAAGGTGGTTATTTCGGTGGCCTGGTATCGGCCCCCGTATTCAGCAAGGTCATGTCGGGCACCCTGCGCCTGATGAACGTGCCGCCAGACAACCTGCCGCCGCCAAGCGATCCACAGCAGGCCAGCGCAGCACCCGCCAAGGGAGGGCGTGGATGATGACAATGCCATTGAGCAAGCTTTTCGCTCACGCCAGTCGCGATCCGCTGATCCGTGAACTGACCCTGGACAGCCGTCAGGTGCGCCAGGGTGACCTGTTCCTGGCCGTGCCAGGTGCCAAGGTGGATGGCCGTGAGCACATTGCCGATGCGCTGTCTCGTGGCGCGGCGGCTGTGGCCTATGAAGAGCAGGGCGTCAACGTGCTGCCGCTTACCGATGTGCCGTTGATTCCGGTGAAAGGCCTGATTGGCCAGCTCTCGCAGATTGCCGGGCGCTTCTACGGCGAGCCGAGCCGCCAGCTGAACCTGGTGGGCGTCACTGGCACCAACGGCAAGACCAGCGTCACTCAGCTGGTGGCCCAGGCGCTCGATGCGCTGGGCCAGCGTTGCGGCCTGATCGGCACCCTGGGTACCGGCTTCTACGGCGAGCTGCAGAGCGGCCGGCTGACCACGCCCGATCCGATCGCCGTACAGTCGACCCTGAACGATCTCAAGAAAGGCGGCGCCAAAGCCGTGGCCATGGAGGTCTCCTCCCACGCCCTGGAGCAGGGCCGGGTCGCCGCACTGGAGTTCGACATCGCGGTCATGACCAACCTGTCCCGCGATCATCTTGACTATCACGGCAGCATGGAGGCTTACGAGGCCGCCAAAGCCAGGCTGTTCGCCTGGCCGAGCCTGCGTTGCCAGGTGGTCAACCTGGATGATGAGTTTGGTCGCCGCCTTGCCGAAGACTTCGCCCGCCGCCCGAGCGTTGATCATATCGAGACCCGGTTGCTCAGCTATAGCCTGGAAAACCCGGACGCTTCGCTGTTCTGCCGCGAAGCGCATTTTGACGACGATGGCGTGCGCGCCATCATCGTCACCGCTCAGGGCGAACGCACCCTGCGCAGCCAGCTGCTGGGTCGCTTCAACCTGAGCAACATGCTTGCCGCTGTGGCCACGCTGCTGGCACTGGACTACTCGCTGGATGAGGTCCTGAAGGTCACCCCGCATCTGCAAGGGCCGGTCGGCCGCATGCAGCGCCTGGGTGGCGGTGACAAGCCGCTGGTAGTGGTCGACTACGCCCACACGCCCGATGCGCTGGAAAAAGTGCTCGAAGCCCTGCGTCCGCATGCTCACGGCAAGCTGCTGTGCCTGTTCGGCTGCGGGGGCGACCGTGATCGCGGCAAGCGCCCGCTTATGGCCGAAGTGGCCGAGCGCCTGGCCGACCGCGTGCTGGTCACCGACGACAACCCGCGTACTGAAGACCCGTTGCGCATCTTCGACGACATTCGCCCTGGTTTCGCCAAGCCTGCGGGCGTCGAGTTCGTTGCTGGCCGTGGCGAAGCCATTGCCCATCTGATCGCCACCGCTGCCGCCGATGACGTGATCGTCCTGGCCGGCAAGGGGCATGAGGATTACCAGGAGATCAATGGCGAGCGCCATGCTTTCTCCGACCTGATCGAAGCCGACAAGGCACTTGCAGCCTGGGAGGCTCCACATGCTTAAGCCCATGACCCTCAGCCAGCTGACCAGCGCCTTGAACGCGCGCCTGGTAAACGCCGACGCCAGCTTCACCGGGGTCAGCATCGACAGCCGCAGCGTTGCTGCCGGCCAGCTGTTCGTTGCCCTGACCGGGCCGCGCTTCGATGGCCATGACTATCTGGCCGACGTGCAAGCCAAGGGCGCCTCCGCTGCGCTGGTCGAGCGCGAGATTGCCGATGTCGATCTGCCGCAGCTGGTGGTCGCCGACTGCCGTGTCGCACTCGGCCAGCTGGGTGCGCTGAACCGCGCTGCCTTCGACAAGCCAGTCGTCGCCATCACCGGTTCCAGCGGCAAGACCACGGTCAAGGAGATGCTGGCCAGCATCCTGCGTACCCGTGGTCTGGTACACGCGACCCGCGGCAACCTGAACAACGACCTCGGTGCTCCGTTGACGCTGCTGGAAATCGCGCCGGAGCACAGCGCTGCGGTGATCGAGCTGGGTGCCTCGCGCATCGGTGAAATCCGCTACACCGTCGGCCTGACCCGGCCGCAGGTGGTGATCATCAACAACGCCGGTACTGCCCACGTTGGCGAGTTCGGCGGCCCCGAGAAGATCGTCGAGGCCAAGGGCGAGATCCTCGAAGGCCTGGGTGAGGGCGGCATCGCCATTCTCAACCTGGACGACAAAGCCTTCGCCATCTGGAAGGCCCGTGCCGGTGCGCACAAGGTAATCAGCTTCGCTCGTGGCAACGATCAGGCCGATTTTTACGCCAGCGACATCGGGCGCGATGCCCGTGGCTGCCCGTCGTTCAAACTGCATGGCGCGGGTGAAACGGTAGACGTGCAACTCAATGTGCTAGGCGAACACAACGTCAGCAACGCCCTGGCCGCTGCCGCCGCTGCCCATGCCGTTGGTCTGAGCCTGAGTGGCATCGCCGCCGGCCTCAACGCCGTGCAGCCGGTCAAGGGCCGCACCGTGGCGCAAATCGCCCCCAACGGCGTGCGCGTGATCGACGACAGCTACAACGCAAATCCCACCTCCATGTGCGCGGCCATTGATATACTCCGCGCCTTTTCCGGGCGCACCGTTCTGGTGCTGGGGGATATTGGTGAACTTGGCCAGTGGGCGGAAGAAGGTCACCGTCAGGTGGGCGAGTACGCGCATGGCAAGGTCGATGCCCTGTACGCAGTGGGTTCCAACATGATTCATGCGGTCAAGGCGTTCGGCGCCGATGGCCGTCATTTCGCAACGCAAGCTGAGTTGATCGACGCTGTTCGCGCCGAGACTGCCAGCGAAACCACTATTTTGATCAAGGGCTCGCGCAGCGCTGCGATGGAAAACGTCGTGGCGGCATTGTGCGGTGCCAGCGGGGAGAAACATTAATGCTGCTGCTGTTGGCCGAGTATCTGCAACAGTTCCATAAAGGCTTCGCGGTCTTCCAGTACCTGTCCCTGCGCGGGATTCTTGGCGTACTGACCGCGTTGTCGCTGGCGCTGTGGCTGGGGCCGTGGATGATCCGTACCCTGCAGATTCGCCAGATCGGTCAGGCCGTGCGTAACGACGGCCCGCAATCTCACCTGTCCAAGTCCGGCACCCCGACCATGGGTGGCGCACTGATCCTGTCGGCCATCGCGGTCAGCACCCTGCTGTGGGCCGACCTGTCCAACCGTTATGTCTGGACCGTGCTGATCGTCACCTTGCTGTTTGGTGCCATCGGCTGGGTCGACGATTACCGCAAGGTGATCGAAAAGAACTCGCGTGGCCTGCCGAGCCGCTGGAAGTATTTCTGGCAATCGGTGTTCGGCCTGGGCGCGGCGGTGTTCCTGTACATGACCGCCCCGACCACCGTCGAGACCACGCTGATCGTGCCGTTCCTCAAGGACGTCACCATCCCGCTGGGTATCGGCTTCGTCGTATTGACCTATTTCGTCATCGTCGGCTCCAGCAACGCGGTCAACCTGACCGACGGCCTCGATGGCCTTGCAATCATGCCCACCGTGATGGTCGGTGGTGCGCTGGGCATCTTCTGTTACCTGTCGGGTAACGTGAAGTTCGCCGAATACCTGCTGATCCCCTATGTGCCGGGTTCGGGCGAGCTGATCGTGTTCTGCGGGGCGCTGATCGGTGCCGGCCTGGGCTTCCTGTGGTTCAACACCTATCCGGCCCAGGTGTTCATGGGCGACGTCGGCGCGCTGGCGCTGGGCGCCGCGCTGGGCACCATCGCCGTGATCGTGCGCCAGGAAATCGTGCTGTTCATCATGGGCGGCATCTTCGTGATGGAAACCCTGTCGGTGGTGATCCAGGTCGCCTCGTTCAAGCTCACCGGCAAGCGGGTGTTCCGCATGGCGCCGATTCATCACCACTTTGAACTCAAAGGCTGGCCTGAGCCACGCGTGATCGTCCGCTTCTGGATCATCACCGTGATTCTGGTGCTGATTGGCCTGGCAACCCTGAAACTGAGGTAGAAAAGCGTGTCATTGATCGCTTCCGACCAATTCCGCATCGTTGTCGGCCTCGGCAAGAGCGGCATGTCCCTGGTTCGCTTCCTGGCGAACCGGGGCATTGCCTTTGCGGTCGCCGACACCCGTGAGCAACCGCCGGAACTGGAAACCCTGCGTCGTGATTATCCGCAGGTGGAAGTGCGCTGTGGTGAACTGGACGTGGACTTCCTGTGCCGCGCCAACGAACTGTACGTAAGCCCGGGCCTGGCACTGGCCACCCCGGCGCTGCAGCAGGCGGCAGCACGTGGCGTGCAGCTGTCCGGTGACATCGAGCTGTTTGCCCGCCATGCCAAGGCGCCGATCGTGGCGATCAGCGGCTCCAATGCGAAAAGCACCGTCACTACCCTGGTCGGCGAGATGGCCGCCAAGGCCGGCAAGCGCGTGGCCGTGGGCGGCAACCTGGGCACCCCGGCGCTGGACCTGCTGAGCGACGATGTCGAGTTGTATGTGCTGGAACTGTCGAGCTTCCAGCTGGAAACCACCGACCAGCTCAACGCCGAAGTGGCCACCGTGCTGAACATCAGCGAAGACCACATGGACCGCTACAGCGGCCTGCCGGCCTACCACCTGGCCAAGCACCGGATCTTCCGCGGTGCCCGCCAGGTCGTGGTCAACCGCCAGGACGCCCTGAGCCGGCCGCTGCCGGTGGAAGGCCGCCCGTGCTTCACCTTCGGCCTCAACCAGCCGGACTTCAAGGCTTTTGGCCTGCGTGAAGTCGATGGCGAAAAGTACCTGGCGTATGAATTCCAGACGCTGATGCCGGTGCGTGAGCTGAAGATCCGCGGCGCCCACAACCAGAGCAATGCCCTGGCGGCCCTGGCCCTCGGCCATGCCGCCGGCCTGCCGTTCGCGCCGATGCTCGAAGCTCTGCGTGAATTCAAGGGCCTGGCTCACCGTTGCCAGTGGATCCGTGAGCGCAACGGCGTCAACTGGTACGACGACTCCAAGGCCACCAATGTCGGTGCTGCCCTGGCGGCGATCGAAGGCCTGGGCGCGGACATCGATGGCAAGCTGGTGCTGATTGCCGGTGGCGACGGCAAGGGTGCCGATTTCGCCGCCCTGCGCGAGCCGGTCAAACGCTTCTGCCGCGCGGTAGTGCTGCTTGGCCGTGATGCCGAACGCCTGGCCGATGCCCTGGGCGATGGCGTGCCGCTGGTGCGGGTGAAGACCCTGGATGAGGCTGTTCAGCAGTGCGCCGGGCTGGCCCGGCCAGGCGACGCGGTGTTGCTGTCGCCGGCCTGCGCGAGCCTTGACATGTTCAAGAACTTTGAAGAACGCGGGCGCCTGTTCGCCCAGGCGGCGGGAGGGCTGGCATGATCTTCGGCGTCCTCAAGCCGTACCCCTCGCCGCTGATCAGCGGCCGTGGCGTCGACCTCGACTTTGCCATGCTGGCCGGTTGCCTGGCGCTGCTGGGTCTGGGCCTGGTGATGATCACCTCGGCGTCGTCGGAAGTTGCCGCCGTGCAATCGGGCAACCCGCTGTATCACATGTTCCGCCATCTGGTGTACGTGTTGCTCGGCCTGGGCGCCTGTGGCGCGACGATGATGGTGCCGATCGCCACCTGGCAGCGCATGGGCTTCATGATGCTGATCGGCGCCTTCGGCCTGCTGGTGCTGGTGCTGGTGCCGGGGATCGGCCGTGAAGTGAACGGTTCGATGCGCTGGATCGGCTTCAGCTTCTTCAACGTGCAGCCTTCGGAAATCGCCAAGGTCTTCGTGGTCATCTACCTGGCCGGCTACCTGGTGCGCCGGCAGACCGAGGTGCGCGAAACCTGGATGGGCTTCTTCAAGCCGTTCATCGTGCTGCTGCCAATGGCCGCTCTGCTGCTGATGGAGCCGGACTTCGGTGCCACCGTGGTGATGATGGGGGCTGCCGCCGCGATGCTGTTCCTCGGCGGGGTGGGGCTGTTCCGCTTCAGCCTGATGGTGGTGCTGGCGGTGGCTGCGGTGTTCATCCTGGTGCAGGCGCAGCCGTACCGGATGGCGCGTCTGATCACCTTCACCGACCCCTGGTCCGACCAGTTCGGCTCCGGCTACCAGCTGACCCAGGCACTGATCGCCTTCGGTCGCGGCGAATGGCTGGGCGTCGGCCTGGGCAACAGCGTACAGAAGCAGTTCTACCTGCCTGAAGCACACACTGACTTCGTGTTCTCGGTACTGGCCGAAGAGCTCGGCGTGGTCGGCTCGTTGGTGACCATCGCGCTGTTCGTCTTCGTCACCATTCGCGCCCTGTACATCGGCCTGTGGGCGGAGAAAGCCAAGCAGTTCTTTGCCGCCTACATGGCGTTCGGCCTGGCGTTCCTGTGGATCGGCCAGTTCCTGATCAACATCGGGGTGAACGTCGGCCTGCTGCCGACCAAGGGCCTGACGCTGCCGTTCCTCAGTTATGGCGGCTCATCGCTGGTGATCTGCTGTGCCTGCGTGGGGTTGCTGCTGCGCATCGAGTGGGAGAGCCGCACGCACCTGGGCAGCGAGGAGCATGAATTCAAAGAGAGCGATTTTGCCGAGGAGACCACTCATGGCCGCTGACGGCAAGAACGTGCTGATCATGGCGGGCGGCACCGGGGGCCACGTCTTCCCGGCCCTGGCCTGCGCCCGTGAATTCCAGGCCCGGGGTTACTCCGTGCACTGGTTAGGTACCCCGCGTGGCATCGAGAACGAACTGGTGCCGCAGGCCGGCCTGCCACTGCACCTGATCCAGGTCAGCGGCCTGCGTGGCAAGGGCAAGCTGTCCCTGCTCAAGGCGCCATTCACGCTGTTCAAGGCGGTGCTCCAGGCACGCCGTATCGTGCGTGAACTCAAACCGGTGTGCGTGGTTGGCTTCGGCGGCTATGTGACCGGCCCGGGCGGCGTTGCCGCACGGCTATGCGGTGTGCCGCTGGTGATCCACGAGCAGAACGCCCGTGCCGGCACCACCAACCGTCTGCTGTTGCCGCTGGCGGCGCGTGTCTGCGAAGCCTTCCCGGCGACCTTCGACGCCAGCGACAAGCTGCGTACCACCGGCAACCCGGTGCGTCCGGAGCTGTTCATGGACGCCGTGCGCGCGCCTCTGGCCGAGCGCCGCGCGCGGCTGCTGGTCATGGGTGGCAGCCTGGGTGCGGAACCATTGAACAAATTGTTGCCTAAGGCCCTGTCCGAAGTGCCGGCGAACCTGCGCCCGGAGGTGTTTCACCAGGCCGGCAAGCAGCATGCGCCAGCGACTGCCGAGCGTTACCGCGAGGTGGGGGTCGAGGCCCAGGTCGAACCGTTCATCAAGGACATGGCCCATGCCTATGGCTGGGCCGATATCGTGGTCTGCCGGGCCGGTGCCCTGACCGTCAGCGAACTCGCCGCGGCGGGCCTGCCCTCGATGCTGGTGCCCTTGCCCCACGCAATCGACGACCACCAGACCTACAACGCCCAATATCTGGCCCGGGAAGGCGCTGCCTTCCTCATGCCACAAGCGACAACTGGCGCAGCGCAACTCGCTGAACGCCTGAACGAGGTGCTGATGCAACCCGAGAAACTCAACACCATGGCAGGTACCGCACGGCGCCTGGCCAAACCTGCTGCAACCAGCACCGTGGTCGATATCTGCCTGGAGGTGGCCCATGGTTGAAAGCCAGAAAGCCATGCCCCAGCCAAAGATGGGCCGCATCAATCGCATCCACTTCGTCGGTATCGGCGGCGTGGGCATGTGCGGCATCGCAGAAGTGCTGCTGAACCTGGGCTACCAGGTATCCGGTTCCGACCTCAAGGCGTCGCCGGTGACCGAGCGCCTGGAGTCGTTCGGCGCCGAGATCTTCGTCGGCCACCGCGCTGAAAACGCCGCCAATGCCGATGTGCTGGTGGTGTCCAGTGCCATCAACCCGGCCAACCCGGAAGTCGCCACCGCTCTGGAACGTCGAATTCCGGTGGTGCCGCGTGCCGAGATGCTCGCCGAGCTGATGCGCTATCGCCACGGCGTGGCGGTTGCCGGTACCCATGGCAAGACCACCACCACCAGCCTGCTGGCTTCGGTATTCGCCGCCGGCGGCCTGGACCCGACCTTCGTCATCGGTGGGCGCCTGACCGCTGCCGGCACCAATGCACAGCTGGGCACCAGCCGTTACCTGATTGCCGAAGCCGACGAAAGCGATGCCAGCTTCCTGCACTTGCAGCCGATGGTCGCCGTGGTCACCAACATCGACGCCGACCACATGGCGACCTACGAAGGCGACTTCAACAAGTTGAAGAAAACCTTCGTCGAGTTCCTGCACAACCTGCCGTTCTACGGCCTGGCCGTGATGTGCCTGGACGACCCTGTCGTGCGCGAGATCCTGCCGCAGGTCAAGCGCCCGACTGTCACCTACGGCTTCAGCGAAGAGGCTGACGTGCGTGCCATCAACGTGCGCCAGCAAGGCATGCAGACCCACTTCACGGTGCTGCGCCGCGATTGCGAGCCACTTGAGGTGTCGGTGAACATGCCCGGCAACCACAACGTGCTCAACGCCCTGGCCACCATCGCCATCGCCACTGACGAAGGCATCAGCGATGACGCCATCGTCCAGGGCCTGTCCGGTTTCCAGGGCGTAGGCCGGCGCTTCCAGGTCTACGGCGAACTGCCGGTCGATGGCGGCAGCGTGATGCTGGTCGACGACTACGGTCACCACCCGACCGAAGTGGCTGCGGTGATCAAGGCCGTGCGCGGTGGCTGGCCGAGCCGCCGCCTGGTGATCGTCTACCAGCCGCACCGCTACAGCCGTACCCGCGACCTGTACGACGATTTCGTCCAGGTGCTGGGCGATGCCAACGTGCTGCTGTTGATGGAGGTCTACCCGGCCGGCGAAGAGCCGATCCCCGGTGCCGACAGCCGCCAGCTGTGCCACAGCATCCGCCAGCGCGGCAAGCTGGACCCGATCTACATCGAACGTGGCGCCGAACTGGCACCGCTGGTCAAACCGCTGCTGCGCGCCGGCGACATCCTGATCTGCCAGGGTGCCGGTGACGTCGGTGGCCTGGCCCCGCAACTGATGAAAAGCCCGCTGTTCGCTGGCGCCAAGCAGGAGAAGTCGAAATGACCAGCGCCTACGAACAACTGCATTCGACCCTGGACGTGAAAGCGTTCGGCCGTGTAGCCGTGCTGTACGGCGGCAAGAGCGCCGAGCGTGAGGTGTCGCTGAAGTCCGGCGCCGCGGTAATCGACGCGCTGACCTCCGCCGGTGTCGACGTGGTCGGCATCGATGTCGGTGACGACCTGCTGGTGCGCCTGCAGCACGAAAAGATCGACCGCGCCTTCATCATCCTCCATGGCCGTGGCGGTGAAGACGGCAGCATGCAGGGCCTGCTGGAGTGCCTGGGCATCCCCTACACCGGCAGCGGCATCCTCGCTTCGGCCCTGGCCATGGACAAGCTGCGCACCAAGCAGGTGTGGCAGAGCCTGGGTATTCCGACGCCGCGTCACGCGGTGCTGGCCAGCGAACACGATTGTGTTGCCGCCGGTACGGAACTGGGCTTCCCGTTGATCGTCAAACCGGCCCATGAAGGTTCCAGCATCGGCATGGCCAAGGTGAACAGCGTGGAAGAGCTGGTCACCGCCTGGAAGGATGCCGCCCGTTACGATTCGCAAGTTCTGGTCGAGCAATGGATTCACGGCCCGGAGTTCACCATCGCCGTGCTGCGTGGCCAGGTGCTGCCACCGATCGCCCTGGGCACTCCGCACGTGTTCTACGACTACGACGCCAAGTACATCGCCAATGACACCCAGTATCGCATCCCGTGCGGTCTGGACAGTGCCAAGGAGCAGGAACTGATCGACCTGACCGCGCGGGCCTGCGATGCCATCGGCATCGAAGGCTGGGGCCGGCTGGACGTGATGCAGGACGAGCAAGGCCGGTTCTGGCTGCTCGAAGTCAACACCGCACCCGGCATGACCGACCATAGCCTGGTGCCCATGGCGGCCCGCGCGGCCGGCCTGGACTTCCAGCAACTGGTGCTGGCGATCCTGGCTGAAAGCGTGAAGACGCGAGGTTAACCATCATGCAAGGCGCAATGATACGTCAGCAGCAACCCGTTACCGGCCGCAGCAAGCCGGTGCCGCGTGGTGCCAGCCGACTGGTGGCCGACGAGCCCGTATCGGCGCGCCTGCCGCGGCCCAGCCTGGGCGGCCTCAAGCGCCTGTTGTGGCCGCTGGTGCTGGTGGCTGCAGGCTTTGGTGCCTATGAGGGCGCCATCCGCCTGATGCCATATGCCGACCGCCCGATCACCAAGATCGACGTGCAGGGTGACCTCAGCTACATCAGCCAGCAGTCGGTGCAGCAGCGCATTGCGCCCTATGTGGCGGCGAGCTTCTTCAGCGTCGACCTCACCGCGATGCGCGCCGAACTCGAACAGATGCCATGGATCGCCCACGCCGAAGTGCGCCGCGTGTGGCCCGACGAAGTGGTGATCCGCCTGGAAGAACAGCTGCCGGTGGCGCGCTGGGGTGACGAGGCCTTGCTCAACAACCAGGGCCAGGCCTTTACCCCGCGCGAACTGGCCAACTATGAGCACCTGCCGCAGCTGGCCGGGCCGCAGCGCGCTCAGCAACAAGTCATGCAGCAATATCAGGTATTGAGCCAGATGCTGCGCCCCATGGGCTTTTCCATCGCTCGCCTGGAGCTGCGCGAGCGGGGCAGCTGGTTCCTGACCACCGGTGCGAGCAGTGCCGGGCCGGGTATCGAGTTGCTGTTGGGGCGCGACCACCTGGTGGAGAAGATGCGCCGTTTCATTGCCATTTACGACAAGACACTCAAAGAGCAGATCACCAATATCGCCCGCATTGATCTGCGTTACTCCAACGGACTTGCCGTTGGTTGGCGGGAACCGAACGCACCGACGACGGCCCAATCCGCCGTTGCGAAGAATTAGAGAGAGGCAGGACCATGGCAAACGCGCATAGCGGCAAAATGATCGTCGGGCTGGACATCGGCACCTCCAAGGTGGTGGCGCTGGTGGGTGAAGTGGGCGAAGACGGCACCCTCGAGATCGTGGGCATCGGCACCCATCCATCCCGCGGCCTGAAGAAGGGCGTGGTGGTGAATATCGAATCGACCGTGCAGTCGATCCAGCGCGCGGTGGAAGAAGCCCAGCTGATGGCTGGCTGCCGCATCCACTCGGCGTTCGTCGGCGTGGCCGGCAACCACATCCGCAGCCTGAACTCCCACGGCATCGTCGCCATCCGCGACCGTGAGGTGAGCGTCGCCGACCTCGAGCGCGTGCTCGATGCTGCCCAGGCCGTGGCCATTCCGGCTGACCAGCGCGTGCTGCACACCCTGCCGCAGGACTACGTGATCGACAACCAGGAAGGCGTGCGCGAGCCGCTGGGCATGTCGGGCGTGCGCCTGGAAGCCAAGGTTCACGTGGTCACCTGCGCGGTCAATGCGGCGCAGAACATCGAGAAGTGCGTACGCCGCTGCGGCCTGGAAATCGACGACATCATCCTCGAGCAGCTGGCCTCGGCCTACTCGGTGCTGACCGACGACGAGAAAGAGCTGGGCGTGTGCCTGGTGGACATCGGTGGCGGCACCACCGACATCGCCATCTTCACCGAAGGTGCGATCCGCCACACCGCGGTCATCCCGATCGCTGGCGACCAGGTCACCAACGACATCGCCATGGCCCTGCGTACGCCGACCCAGTACGCCGAGGAAATCAAGATCCGCTACGCCTGCGCCCTGGCCAAACTGGCCGGCGCCGGTGAGACCATCAAGGTGCCGAGCGTGGGCGATCGCCCACCGCGCGAGCTGTCGCGTCAGGCCCTGGCCGAGGTGGTGGAGCCACGTTACGACGAGCTCTTCACCCTGATCCAGGCCGAGTTGCGCCGCAGCGGCTACGAGGACCTGGTGCCAGCGGGCATCGTCCTCACCGGCGGCACCGCGAAGATGGAAGGTGCCGTGGAACTGGCCGAGGAAATCTTCCACATGCCGGTACGCCTGGGCGTACCGCACAGCGTTCGGGGGCTGAGCGACGTGGTGCGCAACCCGATCTATTCCACCGGCGTGGGCTTGCTCACCTACGGCCTGCTCAAGCAGTCCGAGGACATGGTCCTGACCGGTAACAGCAACAGCAGCAGCAACAGCTATGGCGATGAACCGAAGGCCCCAGTGCTTGAACGCTTCAAGCGGTGGGTCCAGGGCAACTTCTAAGTTTCAAAGCAGTAGTGGTAGGCGCGACAACTAGAGAACTGTAAGGAGAGGGAAAATGTTCGAGCTCGTAGACAACGTCCCGCAAAGTCCGGTCATCAAGGTGATCGGTGTTGGCGGTGGCGGCGGCAACGCCGTCAACCACATGGTGAAGAGCAGCATCGAAGGCGTCGAGTTCATCTGCGCCAACACCGATGCCCAGGCGCTGAAAAACATCGGCGCACGCACCATCCTGCAACTGGGTACCGGCGTGACCAAAGGTCTGGGTGCCGGCGCCAATCCGGAAGTCGGCCGTCAGGCCGCGCTGGAAGACCGTGAGCGCATCGCCGAGGTGCTGCAGGGCACCAACATGGTGTTCATCACCACCGGCATGGGCGGCGGTACCGGTACCGGTGCGGCGCCGATCATCGCCGAAGTGGCCAAGGAAATGGGCATTCTCACCGTTGCTGTGGTGACCCGTCCGTTCCCGTTCGAAGGCCGCAAGCGCATGCAGATCGCCGATGAAGGCATCCGTATGCTGGCTGAGAGCGTCGACTCGCTCATCACCATCCCCAACGAGAAGCTGCTGACCATCCTGGGCAAGGATGCCAGCCTGCTGTCCGCCTTTGCCAAGGCTGACGATGTGCTGGCCGGTGCCGTTCGCGGTATCTCCGACATCATCAAGCGCCCAGGCATGATCAACGTCGACTTCGCCGACGTGCGTACCGTCATGGGTGAAATGGGCATGGCGATGATGGGTACCGGCTGCGCCAGCGGCCCGAACCGTGCTCGCGAAGCTACCGAGGCTGCAATCCGCAACCCGCTGCTCGAAGACGTCAACCTGCAGGGCGCCCGCGGCATCCTGGTGAACATCACCGCAGGTCCAGACCTGTCGCTGGGTGAATACTCCGACGTGGGTAGCATCATCGAAGCCTTCGCCTCCGACCACGCCATGGTCAAGGTCGGTACCGTGATCGACCCTGACATGCGTGACGAACTGCACGTGACCGTGGTTGCCACGGGTCTGGGCGCGCGCATCGAAAAACCGGTCAAGGTGGTCGACAACACCCTGCAGACTGCACAGCAGGTGTACGAGGCTTCCAACCCGGCACCGGTCCGCCAGGAGCAGCCAGCCGTCAACTATCGTGACCTCGAGCGCCCGACCGTGATGCGCAACCAGGCCCACGCAGGTGCCGCTGCGGCAGCTAAACTCAACCCTCAGGATGATCTGGACTACCTCGATATCCCAGCCTTCCTGCGTCGTCAGGCCGATTGATGGAATTTATCAGGGGTATAAGGGTGATTGGTGTTCAGCAAAGGCCGGGTCTGTTATCATCCCCAGCCTTTGTTGATACCTGTTCGCATTATTTGCGCTGAAGCGGCCAATGCCATGATTAGACAACGCACCCTGAAGAATACCATCCGTGCCACGGGCGTCGGCCTGCACTCCGGGGAGAAGGTCTACCTGACCCTCAAGCCTGCGCCTGTCGACACCGGCATCGTCTTCCGTCGCGCCGACCTTGACCCTGTGGTCGAGATCCCGGCGCGTGCGGCCAACGTCGGTGAGACCACCATGTCCACCACGCTGGTCAACGGTGACGTCAAGGTCGATACGGTCGAGCACCTGCTCTCCGCCATGGCGGGCCTGGGCATCGATAACGCCTACGTCGAGCTCTCCGCCTCGGAAGTGCCGATCATGGATGGCAGCGCCGGTCCCTTCGTATTCCTGATTCAGTCTGCCGGCCTGGAAGAACAGGACGCAGCCAAGAAGTTCATCCGCATCCTGCGTGAAGTGACAGTGACGGAGGGCGACAAGAGCGCCACCTTCCTGCCATTCGACGGGTTCAAGGTGAGCTTCGAGATCGACTTCGATCACCCGGTCCTCAAGGGCCAGACCCAGAGTGCGGTCGTCGACTTCTCCAGCACCTCGTTCGTGAAGGAAGTCAGCCGCGCCCGTACTTTCGGCTTCATGCGTGACATCGAGTACCTGCGCAAGCACAACCTTGCGTTGGGTGGCAGTGTCGAGAACGCCATCGTGGTCGACGAGACTGGTGTGCTCAACGAAGACGGCCTTCGTTCCGATGACGAATTCGTCAAGCACAAGATCCTCGACGCCATTGGCGACCTTTACCTGCTGGGCAACAGCCTGATCGGCGAGTTCAAGGGCTACAAGTCCGGCCACGCGCTGAACAACCAGCTGCTGCGCAAGCTCATTACTGAAACCGATGCCTGGGAAGTGGTTACGTTCGAAGATGCCAGCACGGCACCGATCTCGTACATGCGCCCTGTTGCGGCTGTGTAAGTTCGAACACTCTCTAGTTCATTAAGGCCACCTTCGGGTGGCCTTTTTTATTTTCAGGGCTTTTCCTTGCATTTGGCGTGGCTGGCCAACCGCTCCAGGGCAGCTCGCAGCTTGGGGTCGGCGATACCCTCGGCGGAGTCGCGGATGCTCTCGGCAGCGTTGTTCGACAGCTCGGTCATGTTGCCGCCGCGCTTGGCCGGCACCAGCGGTGGCTGCACCTTGTACTGGATGCGCTGCAGGTTGCCGAAGGCTTCCAGGGCCTGCAGCTGGCGCTGCAGACGTTTTTGCTGGTAGCGCAGGCGAGTCGCCCAGTGACCGTCGGTCACCACCAGCAACAACGTGCCATCGCGCCAGGAGGCCACATGGCAGTGCTCGCGGGCAGCCGGCTGCAGCTGGCTTTCCAGCAGGCGCTGCAGATGCGCCAGGCGTTCGGCCTGGTTCAGCAGCAGGCGCAGCGGGCGGTTCTGGCGCAGCAGGGTGGCGGGCGGCTGGGCGGGGGAGGGTTTGTAGGCCATGGCGGTGTGCATGAGGTGACAAGTGGGCAGTCTAGCATCCCCGTCGCCTGAGCTGGCCTCTTCGCGGCTAAGTGTCATTCCCGCTACGTTTCATCAACCCGCGGGTTGAACTCAGGGAAAATGCCCCTATCTTAGAAAAGCCCCCGCCAAAGCGCTGTGCCAGCATCGTGGCAATCGACCACTTTCCTCACCATCGTTTCCGGGTAGAATGCTCGTTCGCATGCGGCCTCAGGGCTGCACGGGCGACTCATGGGGCCGCCCTCCATCCCTACGTGTGGAAGATCCTGCCGATATGTTTGCGCCTTTGTTAAAAAAACTTTTTGGAAGCAAGAACGAGCGTGAAGTCAAACGCATGCTCAAGACGGTAGCTATCGTCAATGCCTTCGAAGAGAAGATGGTGGCCCTCTCCGATGAGCAACTGCGGGCCAAGACCGCAGAGTTCAAGGAGCGCCTGGCCAAAGGCGAGACGTTGGACCAATTGCTGCCCGAAGCCTTCGCCGTGGCCCGTGAGGCTGGCAAGCGTGTGATGGGCATGCGCCACTTCGACGTGCAGCTGATCGGCGGCATGACCCTGCACGAGGGCATGATCGCAGAAATGCGTACCGGTGAAGGCAAGACCTTGGTCGGTACCCTGGCCGTTTACCTCAATGCCCTGTCCGGCAAAGGCGTGCACGTGGTCACGGTGAACGACTACCTGGCCCGTCGTGACGCCAACTGGATGCGCCCGCTGTACGAATTCCTCGGTCTGTCCGTAGGCATCGTCTCGGCGTTCCAGCCGCCTGAAGAAAAACGCGCTGCCTATGCCGCCGACATCACCTACGGCACCAACAACGAATTCGGTTTCGACTACCTGCGCGACAACATGGCGTTCAGCCAGGAAGAGAAGTTCCAGCGTGAACTGAACTTCGCCGTGATCGACGAAGTCGACTCGATCCTCATCGACGAAGCGCGCACTCCGCTGATCATCTCCGGCCAGGCCGAAGACAGCTCCAAGCTGTACATCGAGATCAACCGCCTGATCCCGCGCCTGACCCAGCACATCGAAGAAGTCGAAGGCCAGGTCACCCAGGAAGGCCACTTCACCATCGACGAGAAGAGCCGCCAGGTCGAGCTCAACGAAGCCGGTCACCAGTTCATCGAAGAGATGCTCACCCAGGCTGGCCTGCTGGCCGAAGGGGAGAGCCTGTATTCGGCGCATAACCTGGGCCTGCTGACCCACGTCTACGCCGGCCTGCGTGCGCACAAGCTGTTCCACCGCAACGTCGAGTACATCGTCCAGGACGGCCAGGTCCTGCTGATCGACGAGCACACCGGCCGTACCATGCCCGGCCGTCGCCTGTCCGAAGGCCTGCACCAGGCCATCGAGGCCAAGGAAAACCTGAACATCCAGGCCGAAAGCCAGACCCTGGCTTCGACCACCTTCCAGAACTACTTCCGTCTCTACACCAAGCTGTCCGGCATGACCGGTACCGCTGACACCGAGGCGTTCGAGTTCCAGTCGATCTACGCCCTCAACGTCATGGTCATTCCGCCGAACAAGCCACTCGCGCGCAAGGACTTCAACGACCTGGTGTACCTGACCGCCGACGAGAAATACGCCGCGATCATCGCCGACATCAAAGAGAGCATGACCCAGGGCCGCCCGATCCTGGTGGGTACCGCCACCATCGAAACTTCGGAGCACATGTCGAACCTGCTGAAAAAGGAAGGTATCGACCACAAGGTACTGAACGCCAAGTACCACGAGAAAGAAGCGGAAATCATCGCCCAGGCCGGCGCCCCGGGTGCGCTGACCATCGCCACCAACATGGCCGGCCGTGGTACCGATATTCTGCTGGGCGGTAACTGGGAAGCCGAAGTGGCTGCGCTGGAAAACCCGACCCCTGAGCAGATTGCCCAGATCAAGGCCGACTGGCAGAAGCGTCACCAGCAGGTGATTCAAGCCGGTGGCCTGCACGTGATCGCCTCCGAGCGCCACGAGTCGCGCCGTATCGACAACCAGCTGCGTGGCCGTGCCGGTCGTCAGGGCGACCCGGGTTCGAGCCGCTTCTACCTGTCGCTGGAAGACAGCCTGATGCGCATCTTCGCCTCTGACCGGGTGAAGAACTTCATGAAGGCACTGGGCATGCAGTCCGGCGAGGCCATCGAGCATCGCATGGTCACCAATGCCATCGAGAAAGCGCAGCGCAAGGTCGAAGGCCGCAACTTCGACATCCGTAAACAGCTGCTTGAATACGATGACGTGGCCAACGAACAGCGCAAGGTGATCTACCACATGCGCAACAGCCTGCTGGCGGCCGAGAACATTGGCGACACCATCGTCGAGTTCCGCCAGGAAGTGCTGGACGCCACCATCAGCCAGCACATCCCGCCGCAGTCGCTGCCGGAGCAGTGGGACGTGGCCGGCCTCGAAGCTTCGCTGGCCAGCGACTTCGCCATGAAGCTGCCGATCCAGCAGTGGCTGGACGAAGACGATCACCTCTACGAGGAAACCCTGCGCGAGAAGCTGCTGAACGAGATCACCAGCGCCTACACCGAGAAGGAAGACCAGGCCGGTATCGAGGCCCTGCGTACCTTCGAGAAGCAGATCCTGCTGCGCGTGCTGGACGACCTGTGGAAAGACCACCTGTCGACCATGGACCACCTGCGTCACGGTATCCACCTGCGGGGTTATGCACAGAAGAACCCGAAGCAGGAGTACAAGCGCGAGTCGTTCGCGCTGTTCCAGGAATTGCTCGAGTCGATCAAGCGCGACACCATCCGCGTGCTGTCGCACGTTCAGGTGCGTCGCGAAGACCCGGCCGAAGAAGAAGCCCGCCTGCGCCGCGAAGCCGAAGAGCTGGCCAGCCGCATGCAGTTCCAGCATGCCCCTGCGCCAGGCCTTGAAAGCGAGCAATTGAGCGAGGAGGGCGCTGAAGTGGCCGTGGCCGCTGCCCCGGTGCGCAACGACCTGAAGCTGGGCCGCAACGAGCCGTGCTGGTGTGGTTCGGGCAAGAAATTCAAGCATTGCCATGGTCAGATCGAGTGACCTGAGCTGACTGTTGTATCGTGACAACCTGGGGGCCGCATTGCGGCCCCCTTTTTCCATATTCACCGCTTTTCTAGGAGCGCTCTAATGGCTGTTGGTCTTGGTCCTTTGCCCACCCTGCACCCGGTTCCGGGTTTTGAACTCGGTATTGCTTCTGCCGGCATCAAGCGTCCTGGGCGCAAGGATGTGGTGGTCATGCGCTGCGCCGAAGGCTCCAGCGTGGCTGGCGTGTTCACCCTCAACGCCTTCTGTGCAGCTCCCGTGATCCTCTCCAAGCAGCGTGTGCAGGGCACCGTGCGCTACCTGCTGACCAACACCGGCAATGCCAACGCCGGTACCGGCGCGCCAGGCCTGGCAGCTGCCGAACGTACCTGCGCCAAGCTCGCCGAACTGACCGGCGTGCCTGCCGAGTCGGTGCTGCCGTTCTCCACCGGTGTGATCGGTGAGCCACTGCCGGTCGAGAAGATCGAAGGCGCGCTGCAAGCCGCATTGGACAACCTGTCGGAAAACCACTGGGCTGAAGCCGCCACCGGCATCATGACCACCGACACCCTGCCCAAAGGTGCCAGCCGCCAGTTCCAGCACGATGGCGTGACCGTCACCGTCACCGGTATCAGCAAAGGCGCGGGCATGATCCGCCCGAACATGGCCACCATGCTCGGCTACATCGCCACCGACGCCAAGGTCGCTCCGGCCGTGCTCAAGGACCTGATCCTCGACGGCGCCAACAAGTCGTTCAACCGCATCACCATCGACGGCGACACCTCGACCAACGACTGCTGCATGCTGATCGCCACCGGCAAGGCCAACCTGCCGGAAGTCACCGAAGCCAGCGGTGCGCTGTTCGAAGCGCTGAAGAAGGCCGTATTCGACGTGTGCATGGAAGTGGCCCAGGCCATCGTCCGTGACGGCGAAGGCGCCACCAAGTTTGTCACCGTGCAGGTCAATGGTGGTGGCAACCACCAGGAATGCCTGGATGTCGGTTATGCCGTGGCCCACTCGCCGTTGATCAAGACCGCACTGTTCGCTTCCGACCCGAACTGGGGCCGCATTCTGGCTGCCGTGGGCCGTGCCGGCGTGCCAGAGCTGGATGTCAGCCTGATCGACGTGTACCTGGGCGACGTGTGCATCGCCAGCAAAGGCGGCCGCAGCCCGAGCTACACCGAAGCGCAAGGTTCGGCGGTGATGGCCCAGGAAGAGATCACCATCCGTATCGAGCTTGGCCGTGGGCAGTGCAGCGAAACCATCTGGACTACCGACCTGTCCCACGAATACGTGAAGATCAACGCCGAGTACCGTACCTGATTCAAATGGGGCCGCTTTGCGGCCCTTCGCGGATAAATCCGCTCCTACAGGGGGCTCTTTGTAGGAGCGGATTTATCCGCGAAAGGGCTGCAAAGCAGCCCTGAAATCCGCAGATACATGGAGCCGAACCATGAGCTATCAACTGATCATCGGCGACAAGCTGTATTCTTCCTGGTCGCTGCGTGGCGCCCTGGCCCTCGAGCTGGCTGGGGTGCCCTACGAAGAAACGCTGATAAAGCTGAACCAGCCCGACACCCGCAAACGCATCCTCGAATTCTCCGCCACTGGCAAGGTGCCGCTGCTCAAGACCGAGCACGGTGTGATCGCCGACTCCCTGGCCATCGCCGAGTACCTCAACGAACGCCACCCCGAGGCCCAGCTGTGGCCGGCAGATGTTGCCGCGCGTGCCCAGGCCCGCTCGGCCTGTGCGCAGATGCACAGCGGCTTCTTCGCCCTGCGCGGCGCCATGCCGTTCGACCTGACCCGTGACCAGGCGCTGGATAACATCCCGCTGGACGTGCAAGTGGACATCGACCGCATCGTCGCGCTGTGGTCCGAATGCCGCCTGGTGGCCAAGGACAGCGGCCCCTTCCTGTTCGGCAAGCCGACCTTGGCCGATGCCTTCTTCGCCCCGGTGGCGGTGCGCCTGCGTAGCTACCGCGTGGAAGTGCCCGCCGAGGCAGCCACCTATATCGAGACCATTTACCAGTGGCCGGCCTTCCAGGCCTGGCAGCAAGCTGGCCTGGCGGAGCGTGCAGGTTGAAACGAATTCATGTAGTCGCCGCGGTGATCCGCGGCAATGACGGGCGCATTCTGATTGCCCGCCGCGCTGATACCCAGCACCAGGGCGGCCTGTGGGAGTTTCCGGGTGGCAAGGTGGAGGAGGGCGAGGGCGTCGAAGCGGCGCTCGCCCGCGAGTTGCGCGAAGAGCTGGGTATCGAAGTGACCCGTTCGCGGGCGCTGATCAAGGTCAGTCACGACTACCCGGACAAGCAGGTGCTGCTGGATGTCCGTGAGGTCGATGCGTTCATCGGCGAGCCCCATGGTGCCGAGGGCCAGCCGCTGGCCTGGGTCGCCCCGCGGGATCTGGCACAGTACGAATTCCCTGAAGCCAACAAGCCGATCGTCGCGGCTGCGCGCTTGCCGGATCAGTACCTGATCACGCCGGATGGCCTGGAAGTGCCGCAGATGCTCAAGGGTATCCAGAAGGCCGTGGCCAACGGTATTCGGCTGATTCAGCTGCGCGCCCCGGACATGTACGACCCCAAGTACCGCGATGTGGCGGTGGACGCGGTCGGGCTGTGCGCCGGCAAGGCGCAGCTGATGCTCAAGGGGCCGCTGGAATGGCTGGGCGACTTCCCGTCCGCCGGCTGGCACCTGACCGCTGCGCAGCTGCGCAAGTACGCCGCCAAAGGCCGCCCGTTCCCCAAGGAACGCTGGCTGGCTGCTTCGTGCCACAGTGCCGAAGAGCTGGCGCTGGCCGAGCAGATGGGCGTGGATTTCGTCACCCTGTCGCCCGTGCAGGCAACCCAGACCCATCCCGAGGCGGTGCCGTTGGGGTGGGATGAGGCGCAGCGACTGATTGCCGGGTTCAACCAGCCGGTTTACCTGCTGGGCGGGGTTGGGCCGGGTGAGCGGGAGAAGGCCTGGGAGGCCGGGGCACAAGGTGTAGCCGGGATTCGCGCATTCTGGCCAGAGGCCTGAGTAATTGGGGCCGCTTTGCGGCCCATTCGCGATATCAGCCCTCAGGCTTTTCCGCAGGCTGCCACAACACCTCTGCAATACCCTGCCGCCGCCCAATGATCCGTGCCGCCACAAACAGCAGATCCGAAAGCCGGTTGATGTAAGCCAACCCGACCCCCTCCAGCGGCTCCAGCGCATTCAACTGCTGGCATCGCCGCTCCGCACTGCGCGCCAGGCTGCGGCATACATGGGCCTGCGCCACCAGCGCCGAGCCACTTGGCAGGATGAAGTTCTTCAGCGGCCCCAGTTCTTCGTTCCATACATCGATGGCCGCTTCGAGCCGCTCCACCTCAGCCTGGTTCAAGGCCTGGTAGCTGGGCATCGCCAACTCGCCACCAAGGTCGAACAAGCGATGCTGGCATGGCGCCAGAACACGGCTCACCTCATCCAGCTTGTGCTCATCCAGGCCGGCCAGTAGCAGCCCGAGCTGGCTGTTGAGGCTGTCCACCTCACCAATCGCCTCGACCCGTGGGTGGTCCTTGGGTACCCGTCGCCCGTCGCCCAGGCCGGTTTCGCCCTTGTCGCCAGTGCGGGTGTAGATCTTCGACAGGCGATAGCCCATGTCATGCCTCCGTGTGGGTCGGCGCAGCCGCTGGCGGCTGGCCGAGGGGCAGGCGCAGGGTGAAGCAGGTGCCCTGGCCGGGCGTGGACTGCACTTCCATCTGCCCCTTGTGGTTGTTGGTGATGATGAAGTACGAAACCGACAGCCCGAGCCCGGTGCCCTGGCCGATCTCCTTGGTGGTGAAGAACGGCTCGAAGGTGCGCTTGCGAACGGCTTCGGGCATGCCCACGCCGTTGTCCTCGACCTGGATCTCGGCCCACGGCGGATTCAGCTTCGTACGCAGGATGATGCGCCCTGGCTCGCTGGGCTGCGGCCGCTGATGGATGGCCTGGGCGGCGTTCTTCAGCAGGTTCAGCAGCACCTGCTCCAGCTCGTTGGCGGTGCAGGGCACCGGGCCCAGGTTGGGGTCGAACTGGCGGATGATAGCCTGGCCCTTGAAGTCGAAGCCGATGGTCAGGTCGAAGTCGTTGCTGGCGATCTCCACGGCCTGGTCGATCAGCGCCGGCAAGTCGCAAGGCGCCAGCTGGCGGTTGCTGCGACGGCTGAAGCTGAGCATGTGGGTGACGATCTTCGCCGCGCGAGCGCCGGCTTGCTGGATGCCGTCGAGCAGTTGCGGCACTTCACGGTTTTCCAGATAGCGATTGACGTTGGCCAGGTCGATGCCCAACTCACTGGCCTGTTCCTGGTTGCGCGGCAGCTCTGCCGAGAGGCGTCGGCGTATGTTCTGCACGTTGTGCAGGATCGCGCCCAACGGGTTGTTGATTTCGTGGGCCATGCCGGCTGCGAGGCCGCCGACGGAGAGCATCTTCTCCGATTGCACCATCATTTCTTCCAGCGACAGGCGCTGGGTGATGTCGTCGATACGGATGACCACGCCGCGCCCACCGCCGCCCATCAGCGGGTAGAAAGTCAGGGCGTAATGGCGCAGGTCGTCGCCCTTGGGCCAGGTGACCCGTTCGATTTTCGCCACCCGGTGTTTTTCGACGCTTTCCTTGAGCTGTGGCAGAAACGGCTTGAGTGGCTCGAAGGCGATGAAGATCGGCTGGTTCAGCGCTTCGTCCAGCGGCGTGCCGGAGAGCACCGTGGCCTCGTGGTTCCACTGTGTGACATAGAGTTGCTCATCGAGGGCGATCAGCGCCGAGGGCATGGAGTCGATGATGCTGTTGAGGTAGTTCTGAAAGCCCGTGAGCTTCTTCTCGATCTTGCTGCGCACCTGGACTTCCAGCTCCAGCTTGCGATTGGTGTTGCGGGTTTCCTCGGCCAGGCCTTGGGCCTGGTCGTAGGCTGTCTGGAATTCGTCGCGGGTGCGCTTGAGTTGCTGTTCGCGGGCCTCGATACGTGAAAGCATGGTGTTGAAGGCTTCGGCCAGGCTGCCGATCTCGTCGTCGTTGCCGCGGGTAGCGCGCAAGGCATAGCTTTCTTCGCGGGTGACCTGGCGGCTGAGTTCTTCGAGCTGGTTGATCGGCTGGGTGATCAGGCGCTTGATCTGTCGGGCGATGACCAACCACAGCAGGATGCTGAACACCAGGATCGCCAGGCTGGCGCTGAGCGTACCGGTGTAGAACGCCGTGGGCAGTTCGCTGCTGGCCACCAGCAACAGGTGCGCCGGCGGGCTGGCATCGCGGGGGATGCGGATCAGCTGGGTGCTGCGAAACTCCATCAGGCGCCAGCCGTCGATATTGCGGTAGCGCTTGGGCAGGGCCAGTGACTCGCCGTGCTGGAGCTGGGCCAGCATGCGGCCGTCGCCGCCGTAGATGGCCGCGGCGCGTAGCGGCGTGTAGCTGTCCAGCTCCTTGAGCAGGGCCGTGGCGGTCTCGGTCGAGTCGCCGGCGCGGGCCGACAGCTGCGGGTTGGCCACCAGCTTGCCGATGGTCTGCAACGCCTGCGGCGCCATGCTCTCCTGGGTGATCCAGTAGGCGGCGCTGATGAAGGTCAGGTTGGCGACCAGCAGGATGGTCACCAGCAGTACCAGCAGGGCTGCCAGCAGTTTCTGCCCGACCGGGAGGTTTTCCAGGCGTTGGCGCAGGCTCATGGGCAAGGCAATGTCCGTATTGGGTTGACGTCAGGCGCTGGGCAAACCACGCGCTCGCAGGTTATCGACCAGACGCTGGTGCAGGTGTTCCAGCCGTGGCAGCGCCATGCCGTGGCGCTCGGCTGCCCGGCAGGCATGGCCCAGCAGGTAGTGCACTTCGGTACGCCGGCCAGCGCGCACGTCCTGGTACATGGAAGAGTAGTTGGCCGCAGTGGCCAGGATCACCCGGAGCACTTCTTCGTCCAGATCGGCTGCGGCTTCGGGCTGGCCGCAACGGCGCAGCAGCTCGGCCAGCTCAGTGCTCAACGCTTCGACCTCGCCGAGGTGCCCGAGCAAACCACCGTTCTGGCAATCGTGCAGCACGGTCAGCGGATTGATGGCGCAGTTGAGCGCCAGCTTGCGCCACAGGCGGGTAAGGATGTCGACCGTCCATTCGCCCGGAATACCTGCGTCGTTCAGGTCATCGAACCACTCTGGAGGGGTGGGGTTGGCCGTGTCCCCCAGCCAGTTGAAACCATGACCGGCGAAGCGCACCCGCCAGTCGTCCTCGCGGAATGCACCTTCGGTGCTGGAAGCGAAGATGCAGCGGGCGAGTGGGGCCTGGTCGGCGACTTCGTCCTGGCTACCCAGGCCGTTCTGCAACAGCACCAGTTCCGCGCCCTCAGCCAGGCGCGGCGCCAGGCGGGCAACGGCGGGAGCGGCATCGTAGGCCTTGCAGGCCACCAGCAGGCGGTGGATGGGCCCGCCAGATTCGGCTGTTTCGGCCGGGATGGCGTAGCGGCGGGTTTGCTCCTGCTCGGCCAGCGTCAGGCCGCCGGCCTGCTGGTAGGCCTGCAGGCGCTGTGCATCACGCAGGATCAGGCGTACTGCCTTGCCGGCGCGTGCCAGGCGGCAGGCCCAGAGGCTGCCGAGGCTACCGGCGCCGAGAATATGCCAGGTGCTGCTCATCTGCGTTTCGCAACCCGTTATAATGAGCCCGCATTTTAACCCGCTAACACCGACGCGCTCCATGTTCAGACTGAGCGCGCGTTTATTTTATGGAGATTACCCATGCCTTCGTTCGACGTGGTATCGGAACTGGACAAGCACGAAGTGCAGAACGCGGTCGACAACGCCATCAAGGACCTCGATCGCCGCTATGACCTCAAGGGCAAGGGCAGCTTCGAGTTCAAGGACAAGGAGCAGACCGTGGTGCTGACCGCCGAGGAAGAGTTCCAGCTCGAAGCCATGCTGGAAATCCTGCGCCTGGCGTTGGTCAAGCGCAAGATCGACGTCAAGTGCCTGGAAACCAAGGATCCGTACGCCTCGGGCAAGGAAAAGAAACAGGAAGCCAAGTTCCGCGAAGGCATCGACAAGGACCTGGCCAAGAAGATCGTCGCCACCATCAAGGATGGCAAGCTCAAGGTCCAGGCCGCGATCCAGGGCGAGCAGGTGCGTGTCACCGGCAAGAAGCGCGACGACCTGCAGGAAGCCATTGCCCTGCTGCGCACCAAGGAATTCGACATGCCGCTGCAGTTCAACAACTTCCGCGACTGATCGCCGGGAGGTCCGGAACCCCGATGGCGTAATGATGTCCATGGGGTCCATGGCCGCTGCAAGACCAGCGGCCTGCTTTACTGTGTACGTGCCGCTCGGCATCAGGAGATGAATACATGGATTTGAACGCTGAAGTCGATCAGCTGGTTCGCCAGTCGCAGACCTGGATCCCCTTGATCATGGAATACGGCAGCCGCCTGCTGCTGACGCTGTTCACCCTGGCCATCGGCTGGTGGATCATCAACCGGCTCAGTGCCCGCCTTGGCAAGCTGGTGGGCCTGCGCGCCGACGTCGCGCTGCAGAGCTTCATCGCCACCTTCGCCAACATCATGATGAAAGTGCTGCTGGTGGTCAGCGTGGCCTCGATGATTGGCATCGAGACCACCTCGTTCGTCGCCGCCATCGGTGCCGCGAGCTTGACCATCGGCTTGGCCCTGCAGGGCAGCCTGCGCAACTTCGCAGGTGGCGTGTTGATCCTCATGTTCCGCCCGTTCCGCATCGGCGACTGGATCGAGGCGCAGGGCGTGGCCGGTACCGTCGACAGCATCCAGATCCTGCACACCGTGCTGCGTACGGGTGACAACAAGACGGTGATCATCCCCAACGGCGCGCTGTCCGATGGCATCATCACCAACACCAACCGCCAGCCGACGCGCAAGGTGGTGTTCGATGTGGGCGTGGACTACGAGGCTGACTTGCAGAAGGCCCGCAACGTGTTGCTGGAGCTGGCGCAGGACCCTCGCGTGCTGCAGGACCCGGCGCCGCAGGCGGTAGTCTCGACCCTGGGTGACAGCTCGATCACCGTGTCGCTGCGCCTGTGGACCAAGACCGCCGACTACTGGGACGTGATGTTCATGCTCAACGAGCATGCCCGTGACCGGTTGAAGGCTGAAGGAATCGACATTCCGTTCCCGCAGCGGGTGATCCGCGTGGTGCAGGAAACTGCAGCGCAGTAACGCCAGACCGGGGCCGCCACAGCGGCCCCAGTCATTTTCAGCCTCCTTACACTTGTTCACAGCAATTCCCCGCCATCTCTGGCATATAGCCTGACCCCTCCTGCCCGCACCAGATACGCCATCATGAAACCACTGCTGTACATCACCCCTCTTCGTGCCCTGTTGTTCGGCCTGACGTTGGCCCTGTTCGAGCTGCTCACCTACCTGGCCAGCGACGCCGTGATGCCGGCGATGCCGGTGGTGGTCGAGCACTTGAACGCCAGCCCGGAGTACATCCCGCACGCGCTCAACCTGTACCTGCTCGGTGGCGTGGTGCTGCAATGGCTGATCGGCCCGCTGGCCGACCGCTATGGGCGCCGTCCCTTGCTGCTGGCCGGTTGCGCGTTCTTCGGCGGCGTCTGCCTGGCCACCTACTGGGTGCAGGACATCGGCCTGTTCAACCTGCTGCGCCTGTCGCAGGGCGTCGGCCTGGGCTTCGTGGTGACGGTCAGCTACCCGGCACTGAACGAGTCGTTCAGCGAAGCGGACGCGGTGCGCATGATGGCGTTGCTGGCCAACATCGCCTTGCTGTCGCCGCTGCTCGGCCCGCTGGTCGGGACCCTCATGCTGCAATGGCTGGACTGGCGCTGGCTGTTCGTGGCCTTTGCCATCGGCGCGGTGTTGTGCTGGTTGCTGCTGCATCGGCTGATGCCGGAAACCCTCGGTGTCGAGCGTCGTGATGGCTCACGGCTGCCGTTCACCCCGATCCACCTGCTGCCACTGCTCGCCGGTTACGGCCAGTTGCTGGCCAACCGCAAGTTCGTGGCCGGCAGTGCCGCGCTGGGGCTGGTGGGCCTGCCACTGATTGGCTGGATCGGCCTGTCGCCGGTGCTGCTGATTCACGATGAGGGGCTGAGTACGATGGAATATGCGCTGTGGCAGTTGCCGGTGTTTGGTGGGCTGATCCTGGGCAACCTGATCATCAACCGCATCGCCGACCGCTACCCGCTGCCGGCCCTGGTGCGCGGCGCGCTGGTGCCGTACCTGGCCGGCCTGTGCCTGATGCTGCTGGCGACCTGGGTATGGCCGACGGTAACCAGCGTGGTTGCTGGCATGTCGCTGTATGCGTTGGGGCTGGGTGTGGCCAATGCGGTGCTGTACCGCATGACGCTGTTCGCCAGCGAGCAAAGCAAAGGGTTGGTGTCGGCCATGCTGGGGATGATCACCATTGCCTTGCTGGGGCTGGGTGGTGCACTGCTGGCAATGATCGGGGCGGGGGAGAGCTTGCTGCACTTTGCCCTGGCTGCCGGAGTGGCGGGTGCCCTGGCGTTGTGGCCGCTGTGGTTCGTAGTCGGTGGGCGGCCTGGGGAAGGGGCTGTGGCTGAATAATCTTGTGTCTGTACCGGCCTCTTCGCGGGTTCACCCGCGAAGAGGCCGGTACAGACAGTGGAGAACTATCAGGGCTGCTCGGTCGCCGGGTTATCCACCGGCACCTGCTTTCCCCGGCTCACTTCCTGGCGCCAGTGCAGCGCGATCAGGATCAGCGTGGGCACGCCCAACAGTGCCGTGATCAGGAAGAAGTCGTGGTACCCGTACTTCTCCACCATCACCCCTGAGTAGCCGCCGATCAGGCGTGGCAGCAACAGCATGATCGAACTGAGCAAGGCATATTGCGTGGCCGAGAACTTCAGGTTGGTCAGGCTCGACAGGTAGGCGACGAATGCCGAGGTCGCCAGGCCCGAGCTGAAGTTGTCCAGCGAAATGGTCACCACCAGCATTTCCAGGTTCGGCCCCATGTCGGCCAGCATCAGGAACAGGATGTTGGTGGCCGCCGAGGCCGCGCCGCCGATGAACAGGATCGGCAGGATGCCGAAACGCACGATCAGCAAGCCGCCGACGCCCGCACCGACCAGGGTCATGACCAGGCCGAAAACCTTGCTGACGCTGGCGATCTGGTCCTTCGTGAAGCCCATGTCGATGTAGAACACGTTGGCCATGACGCCCATGACCGTGTCAGACATGCGATAGGTGGCAATCAGGCCGAGCAGCAACAGGGCCTGCCAGCGGTAGCGGGAGATGAAGTCGTGCACCGGTGTCAGCACCGGGGCCAGGCCACGCCGGCCCATGCTCGAAAGGCAGGCCCAGGTCAGCAGCACGTAGAGGATCAGGCGCAGGAAGGCACGGTCTTCGAGCAGCAGGTCGAGAGGCGTCGCATCGCCGGAAATGACGCTCGACCAGCCGGTGTTGAACATCTGGGTAAAGCTGGCCGGCACCGACACCAACAGGATGATCAGCACGAACACCGAGGCCATCTGATGCATCAGGCCATAGCGTGCGGCCGACAGCTGGGTGCGCATTGGCACCGGTGGCTCACGCATCACCAGCGTGGTGAACAGCGCCGGCAGCATCAACACACCGAACAGCACGTAAGTACCGGCCCAGGCCTTGTGCAAGTAGCTGAAGCCGGTGGAACCGAACCATTCGGCGAAGAACAGCGCGCCTGCTGTCGCGAGCAGGGCGGCAACCCGGTAACCGGCCATGTAGCTGGCGGCGAGGGCCGCCTGGCGCTGGTCATCGGCAATCTCCAGGCGATAGGCATCGACGGCGATATCCTGGGTGGCCGAGGCAAAGGCCACCAGCACCGCCAGGGCGATCAGCCAGGAAAGGTGTTGCTGCGGGTCGCACAAGCTCATGCCGACCAGCCCGATCACCACCAGCGATTGCGACAGCAACAGCCACGAGCGTCGTCGCCCCAGGCCGCCAAGCAGCGGCAGGCGCCATTGGTCGAGCAGCGGTGACCAGACCCATTTGAAGGCATAGGCCAGGCCGATCAGGCTGGCGTAGCCAATGGTTTCACGGGCCACGCCGGCTTCACGTAGCCACACCGACAGGGTCGAGAACACCAGCATGTAAGGCAGGCCGGCGGCGAAGCCCAGCAGCAAAAGCACCAAGGTTGACGGGCTGGCATAGGCAGCGAGCGCAGCGCGCCAGGTTTTACGGGGCATGGACCAACATCTGCCTCAAATTTGCGGAAACAAAGCGCGCACTCTAACCGCTGTGCTCCATCGGGCGCCAGCCATGGCGCGCTATTCCCACACGATTATTAGACACTTCAACACCTTCCGCCCGCAGACGAGCCCGCTGTTCATCGCCGGATGGCGTGCCGGCAGCGAGGCTCAAGCGACCTCCTGCACCTACCACCCTGTGCCAGGGCAATCGGGTATCGGCTGGCAACTGGCCAAGTGTGCGTCCGACCCAACGTGCCGCCCGCCCAAGCCCCGCCAGCTCGGCGAGCTCGCCGTAGCTGACCACCTTGCCCTCAGGTACTTGGCCAAGCACCGAATACAGCGCCGTTCGTCGGGCTTCGGGCGATGCCAGGGTGTGCTCATATCCCTCAGGCATCACGGCTGCCCTGGCCTGGGATGAAACCGGACGAATGGTCGCGGCAAATCAGTGTTGAACTCAACGGCATGCTCCTGGGTCAGTCCTTGCTCTGGTCGGTGGTATCTGGATAATGCCCGGCTTTTTTCGTCAAATCGAACCTGTAGCGCGCTTATGTATTCTAGATCCTTGCTTTGCCTGTTGACCGCTTCCCTGTGCGCCAGCCCGGTGTTCGCCGACACCGTGTGGATGAAGAACGGTGACCGGCTCAGCGGCAAGATCCGTGTATTCGACGGGGGCAAGCTGCTGCTGGAAACCCCCTATGGCGGCTCGATCTCGCTGGACTGGAAACAGGTCCAGACCCTGGATAGCGACCAGGAACTGCTGGTCAAGCAGGACGCCTATAGCGGCGAAAAGGCCAAGTCACTGAAGGCTGCCGAGCCGGGCAAGGTGACCCTGGCCAACGGCGATGCACCGAAGACGGTCGACCTCGCCAGTGTTCAGCAAATCTTGAAGCCGAAACCGCTGGTCGAGGACTTCATCTGGAAAGGCAACGTCGACGTGGCCATGGACTACAAGCGTGCCGAGACCGACAGCGACGACTACGACATCGACTTCAAGACCACCGCCCGCCACGGCCGCTGGCGGCACAATGCCGAAGGCGAATACAACCGGGAAACCAAAGACGACGTCACCACCACCGACAACTGGAGCGCCGAATACGCGCTTGACCGCTTCCTCACCGAGAAGTGGTTCTGGCAGGGACGCATGGAGTACAAGCGCGACCGCATCGAAGACCTCTCACGCCAGCGCACGATCGGTACCGGCCCTGGCTACCAGTTCTGGGACGACGAACTGGGCGCGTTCTCGCTGGGCTCGCTGATCAACCGTACCGACTTCGAGTACCAGGACGGCGCCAAGGACAATTTCTACTCGGCGGCGGTGAAGTGGGACTACACCCGCTACCTGATCGGCAAGAACGTCCAGCTGTTCACCAATGGTGAGTTCGCCAAGCCGCTGGGCGGTGTGGCCGACTACGCGCTGGATGCCGAAGTGGGGCTGCGCTACAAGGTCACCGAATGGGCTTCGCTCAACCTAAAGGCAGAGAAGGACATCATTACCGGGACGCGCGACAGCGATCTGGACAAGACCCGCTATACCGCAGGGTTCGGTGTGACCTGGTAACTCGCCAATGGGCTGCGCAGCAGCCCATTGGCGCTGGCAGCTGATAATGCTTATCTTGTCAGCATCCAGTCCGCCGTCAGGAGCCGCCCTCACGTGAGTACCAACGCCATTCGCCCCGCCCGGGAACTGCTGCTCAAGGAATACCGCGGCGTGCTTTCGACCCATTCCAAGTCCATGCCTGGATTCCCGTTCGGATCAGTGGTGCCGTACTGCCTGGATGCCCAGGGCAATCCGTTGATCCTGATCAGCCGCATCGCCCAGCACACTCACAACCTGCAGAAAGACCCCAAGTGCTCACTGCTGGTCGGTGAGCGCGAAGCCGAAGACGTGCAGGCCGTAGGCCGCCTGACGGTGATGGCAGAGGCGCACAAGCTGGTCGACGAGGCTGCCATCGAGGCCGCCGCCGAGCGCTACTACCGCTACTTTCCCGATGCCGCCAACTACCACAAGGCCCATGATTTCGACTTCTGGGTCCTGCAGCCAGTGCGCCATCGCTACATCGGCGGCTTCGGTGCGATCCACTGGCTCGACCAGGTAACCCTGGCCAACCCGTTCGTGGGCAAGGCCGAGGCGAGCATGATCGGGCACATGAACAGCGACCATGCCGATGCCATCGCCCATTACGTCGAGCTGAGCGGCCTGCCGCGCAGCGTGCCGCCCCAGATGGTCGGCATCGACAGCGAAGGCATGCACCTGCGTATCGGCCAGGGCATCTACTGGTTGGCATTTCCGGCTCCTTGCAACACCCCGACACAAGTCCGCGAAGCATTGGTTCTGCTGGCGCGCGCCGACCAATGGCCGACTGCGACGGAAGTCGAGGCTTGAAATAGCGAGCGCATGCATCCATCTGTAGGTCTTACAGGAAGGGTCTCTTCCGACGAGGAATGCTTTGATGCGTGCTTTTCTACTGCTGTTTCTCCTGTTTCCGGTGCTGGAGCTGTTCGTTTTCGTCAAGGTTGCCGGCGCCATCGGGTTCTTTCCGGCGCTGCTGCTGATCATCGCCGGTTCTGCTCTGGGTGTGCTGGTGGTACGCGTGGCCGGCCTCGCCACCGCCCTGCGTGCCCGCGAAAGCCTGCAGCGTGGCGAACTGCCCGCCGAGGATATGTTCCAGGGCCTGATGCTGGCCGTGGGTGGGGGGTTGCTGCTGTTGCCCGGCTTCATCAGCGATGTGCTGGGCCTGCTGTGCTTGCTGCCGTTCACCCGCCATCTGGCGGCGCGCAAGATGCGCCAACGCGCCGAAGCCCAGGCCATGCGCCAGCGGGCGTTCCAGGACGACCCGTTCCAGGCACCGCCGCGTGACGGCGGCCATCGCCCGAACGTGATCGAAGGCGAGTACGAGCGCCGCGATCAATAATCAGGGCTGTATCCTCCGGGGCCGCGCAAGCGGCCTCGGTCTTTTTCAGCACCCTGAAATTTTTTGCATATCAAGCCTTGTAATTGCATATGGCGGCCTCATGTATGTGGTCACCGCAAGGTTTCTGGTGGAAACACCAGTCATGACAAAGGTGGTTCGCCCTTTGCGGGCCACCCCCGGCATCGCCGGATTGCATTAACCCGCCGGTTTCGTACCGGCCGATGAAAACCACTATTTGGGAGAGATCGACAATGAAGCTTCGTCCTCTGCATGACCGCGTAGTCATCCGTCGCAGCGAAGAAGAATCGAAAACCGCTGGCGGTATCGTCCTGCCGGGTTCGGCCGCAGAAAAACCAAACCGCGGTGAAGTCGTTGCAGTTGGCACCGGTCGCGTTCTGGAAAACGGCGAAGTACGTGCGCTGGCCGTTAAAGTCGGTGACAAAGTGGTATTCGGCCCTTACTCGGGCAGCAACACCGTGAAAGTCGATGGCGAAGACCTGCTGATCATGGCCGAGAACGAAATCCTCGCCGTTATCGAAGGCTGATTTTCCCCGACTTCCCGTTACTCCAAAGATTTTTCAAGGATTAAACGATCATGGCTGCTAAAGACGTAAAATTCGGCGATTCCGCTCGTAAGAAAATGCTGGTTGGTGTCAACGTTCTGGCTGACGCAGTAAAAGCGACCCTCGGCCCGAAAGGCCGTAACGTGGTGCTGGCCAAGAGCTTCGGCGCTCCGACCATCACCAAGGACGGCGTTTCCGTCGCCAAAGAAATCGAACTGAAAGACGCCTTCGAAAACATGGGCGCCCAGCTGGTCAAGGAAGTTGCTTCCAAGGCCAACGACGCTGCCGGTGACGGCACCACCACCGCTACCGTTCTGGCTCAGGCCATCGTCAACGAAGGCCTGAAAGCCGTTGCTGCCGGCATGAACCCGATGGACCTGAAGCGCGGCATCGACAAGGCCACCGCCGCCGTTGTCGCCGAGCTGAAGAACCTGTCCAAGCCATGCGCCGACTCCAAGGCCATTGCTCAGGTAGGCACCATCTCCGCCAACTCCGACAACTCCATCGGTGAAATCATCGCCGAAGCCATGGAAAAAGTCGGTAAAGAAGGCGTGATCACCGTTGAAGAAGGCTCGGGCCTGGAAAACGAACTGTCCGTCGTAGAAGGCATGCAGTTCGACCGTGGCTACCTGTCGCCATACTTCGTCAACAAGCCGGACACCATGGTTGCCGAGCTGGAAGGCCCGCTGCTGCTGCTGGTCGACAAGAAGATCTCCAACATCCGTGAGCTGCTGCCAGTTCTGGAAGCCGTTGCCAAGGCCGGCCGCCCTCTGCTGATCGTTGCCGAGGACGTCGAAGGCGAAGCCCTGGCTACCCTGGTGGTCAACAACATGCGCGGCATCGTCAAGGTTGCTGCGGTCAAGGCACCGGGCTTCGGCGACCGCCGCAAGGCCATGCTTCAGGACATCGCCGTCCTGACCGGCGGCCAGGTCATCTCCGAAGAAATCGGCCTGACCCTGGAAACCACCACCCTGGAGCACCTGGGCAACGCCAAGCGCGTCATCCTGTCCAAGGAAAACACCACCATCATCGACGGTGCTGGCGTTGACGCCGACATCGAAGCACGCGTCAAGCAGATCCGTGCCCAGATCGAAGAAACCTCTTCGGACTACGACCGTGAGAAGCTGCAAGAGCGTCTGGCCAAGCTGGCTGGCGGTGTTGCCGTGATCAAGGTCGGTGCTGGCACCGAAGTTGAAATGAAAGAGAAGAAAGCCCGCGTTGAAGACGCCCTGCACGCTACCCGCGCAGCCGTCGAAGAAGGCGTGGTGCCTGGCGGTGGTGTTGCCCTGGTTCGCGCCCTGGCTGCCATTGCCGGTCTCAAAGGCGACAACGAAGACCAGAACGTCGGTATCGCCCTGCTGCGTCGCGCTGTAGAAGCCCCGCTGCGCCAGATCACTGCCAACGCCGGCGACGAGCCAAGCGTTGTCGCTGACAAGGTCAAGCAAGGTTCGGGCAACTACGGCTACAACGCCGCTACCGGCGAATACGGCGACATGATCGAGATGGGTATCCTCGACCCAGCCAAGGTCACCCGTTCGGCGCTGCAAGCTGCTGCTTCGATCGGCGGTCTGATGATCACCACCGAAGCCATGGTTGCCGACCTGCCGGAAGACAAGCCAGCTGCTGGCATGCCTGACATGGGCGGCATGGGTGGCATGGGCGGCATGATGTAAGCCAGCCTTACCCCCTGCACCAAGAAAAAGCCCCGCCTAGTGCGGGGCTTTTTCATTTTCAGGCGACGCGATGCTCGGCGGCTGGCGCCTCGGCCATGCCCTTGCGATACAGCACCAGGTAATACGACCCCAGGCCGATCAACCAGCAGAACACCGCCGTCCACACGTTGTGCGACAGGAAGTGCGCGCCCTGCAGCATCCGCCCCAGCCCCAGCGTCGAGCCAGCCACCAGGGCCACCCCGAACGCCACCCGCGCCAGCTTCGGCTTGCGGTCACGCAGCATGAAGAACAGGCCGAACAGGCAGAAACCGGTGGCGGCATGCCCACCTGGCCAGCACAGGCCTGGCTTGTCGGTCGCCGGGCGATGTTCCAGCAGCTTGCTGTAGGTTTCCTTGCCGCCGAACTGGGTCAGGCTCCAGGGGCATTGCACCTGGGTCACCTTCTTCAGTGGCGTGACGAAGGCGGTTGATAACCCCAGCGCCAGCACCAGGCAACCCAGCTCGCGGCGCCAGCTGAACAGGCGCTTCCAGAAGAAGCTCGAAGCGAACGCGCCCAGCGCGATCAGGCCAAGCAGGATCACGCCTTGCTTGACCCGGTCATGCATGACGGTTTCCAGCAGGTAACTGTGACGCCCGATGAACTGCCCTGCAGCGGGGTCGTAGAACAGGTTGGCGACGTCCATGTCGACCGAGGTCAGTTCCAGCAGCAGCAGGGTCGCGGCAACCGCCAGCGGTATGCCCAGGTACAGCCAGAGGTTGATCGGACGCGGACGAGTGCGTTGTTGCATGACAGCTCCAGGGGGTAAAAAGACCGGGCATTGTCATGCGCCCGCTATTCTCTGTCCGTGAAGGATCAGTGAAAAAACTGTCAAGTTCGCTGAATTTGCCCCAGGGCTGGCACAGTACCGGCGATGGCCTTAAGCTGCGCCTGCCGCGCACCGTAGCGAAGCGCCGCACAGGAGAACCCGATGCGTATTCTATTGGTTGAAGACAACCGCGATATTCTTGCCAACCTTGCCGATTATCTGGGCATGAAAGGCTACACCGTCGACTGCGCCCAGGACGGCCTCTCGGGCCTGCACCTGGCCGCCACCGAGCATTACGACCTGATCGTGCTCGACATCATGCTGCCCGGCATCGACGGCTATACCCTGTGCAAGCGCCTGCGCGAGGATGCCCGCCGTGACACCCCGGTGATCATGCTCACGGCACGCGACCAGCTGGACGACCGCCTGCAGGGCTTCCGCTCCGGTGCCGATGATTACCTGCTCAAGCCTTTTGCCCTGTCCGAACTGGCCGCGCGCATCGAAGCGGTGCTGCGCCGGGCCCAGGGCGGCGGGCGCCGTACCCTGCAGGTCGCGGACCTGAGCTACGACCTCGATACGCTCGAAGTGACCCGCCAGGGCCGCCTGCTCAAGCTCAACCCGGTCGGCCTCAAGCTGCTCGCCGTACTGATGCAGAAAAGCCCGCACGTGCTGCGCCGGGAAGTGCTGGAAGAAGCCCTGTGGGGTGATGATTGCCCTGACAGCGACAGCCTGCGCAGCCATGTGCACCAGCTGCGCCAAGTGATCGACAAACCGTTCGAGAAACCGCTGCTGCATACCGTCCATGGCGTCGGCTATCGCCTCGCCGAGGGCCGCGATGGAGTTTAAGCAAAGCCTTGCCCAGCGCATCATCATCGCCTTTGCGTTGATGAGCGCGCTGGTGGCCGGCGCCTTCGCCTTCGGTATCGTTGCCACCGTGCATCTGGTTGAGGAGCGCCTGATCTCATCGGTGCTCGGCGGCGATCTGCAGCGCCTGCTGCGCATGGACAGCGTCAGTGACTGGAGCCACCGGCCACGGCCCGACCAGCTGTTCTACTTCAGTGGCGGGCGCGATGATTTCGAGCTGCCCAAGGACTTGCGCCACCTCGATGTGGGCTTCCATGAAGTATTCCGCGACCAGCTGTCCTACCACGCGATGGTCGAGATCGTCGATGGTCGCCGCTACGTACTGCTGCAGGACCAAAGCGATTTCGAAGAGCGTGAGCGGGTGCTGTTCGCCGTGGTGGTGGTGGGCTTCGTGCTCAGCCTGGTACTGGCCGTGGTGCTCGGCTGGCTATTGGCGCGCAGGGTAATGGCACCGGTCATCCGCCTGGCGCGCCAGGTGCGTCATCGCGACCAGCTGCTCGGCCTGGCGCCGCCTTTGGCACCGGACTACGCGGCCGACGAAGTCGGCCAGCTGGCGGCGGCATTCGACGATACCCTCGGCCGGCTGCGTGATGCACTGACCCGCGAGCGTTTGTTCACCAGCGATGTCAGCCATGAGCTGCGTACACCGCTGATGGTGCTGGCCACCTCGTGCGAGCTGCTGATGGAAAACCCCAATCTGGATACCCGCTCGCGCAACCAGGTAGAGCGCATCGCCCGCGCCACGGAAGAGATGCGCGAGCTGGTCAAGACCTTCTTGATGCTGGCGCGTGCCCAGCGCGACCAGGGCGCCGTGGCGTCCCAGGCAACCCTGCGCGAAGTCGCCGACGACTTGATCGGGGTGTGGCGCGATACCATCGAGCAGAAGGGCCTGGCGCTCTACTATGATGGGCAGGTCAGTGCAGGCCCACTGCTGTACAACGCCACCTTCCTGCACTCGGTGATGGGCAACCTGCTGCGTAATGCCGCGCATTACACGGATAGCGGTTATATCCGCCTGAGCCTGGAGCTCAACGGCTTCAGCGTCGAAGACAGCGGCGTGGGTATCCCGGAGGAAAAACGCGAGGCCATGTTCCAGCCTTTCGTGCGGGGCGAGGAGCGGCGTGGCGAAGGCCTCGGCCTGGGCCTGTCGCTGGTACAGCGGATCTGCGATGACCAAGGCTGGCGGGTGACATTGAGTTCGACGTCGCCGCACGGCTGCCGCTTCCAGGTGGACCTGAGCCAGAGTGCGGAAAAGACCGATCCCACCCTGTAATAAGATGAAACAGTCCTGCCGTTTGATGACGTTATTTTCACATTGGCATGACCTGTTTCCCACGGTTGGGTACCTAAGGTAGGCGCATTGAAGATAGGAGCCTTTCGATGCGCAGCCCGATCAAACTCGAATTTTCCGAGAAGTACGACCAGCAACACGCCCAAGCGTATTTCCTCAAGCATCAGGACGGACTGGCACGACGCCTGTCCCACAAGCGCGACGAGCATCTTGCCCGTCGTGCCCTGACGCTGGCCGGAGAACCGGGCCTGGTCCTCGATCTGCCCTGCGGAGCAGGCCGATTCTGGCCGTTACTGGCGGAAAAGCCGAACCGGGTGATCATCGGCGCCGATAACTCCGAGGCGATGATCAAGACCGCTTGTGCCGCACAACCGCCAGAAGTGGTGGCGCGGGTACGCCCTTTGCAGACTTCGGCATTCGCGATCGATTTGCCGGATAATTCGGTCGACAGCATTTTCTGCATGCGACTGTTTCACCATATTGGCCAAGCGGCTCATCGCAAAACCATTCTTGACGAGTTTCAAAGGGTTAGCCGTGACAGCGTAATCCTGTCATTGTGGGTGGACGGTAACTTCAAGGCTTGGCGCCGCCAGAAGCTCGAGCAAAAGCGCAGTGCCAACGGCGAACAGGGCAGCTATCAGAACCGTTTCGTGTTACCGGCAGAAACGGTTGAAGCAGAATTCAAGGCCGCCGGCTTCAGAATCCAGGAGCGCCTCGACTTCCTGCCGTTCTATGCCATGTGGCGGGTATATGTATTGCGTAAGGGGTAGTGTTTGATGGCTGTAGCCCAAAATGGGGAGTCGCGGTTCGATTATTACTGGCGCCAGCAAGGTGAATGGGTCGAGGAACCCAACCAGCGGCGCGGTGGTGAAAGTGGCGTACAACGTCTGAGGGATGGCAACGGCAAGGTGCTGTATGCCAAGCGTCAGGTTGGCCATATCTATCGCAGCCTGTTACACCCATTCGGCAGGCCGACGGTGTTGCGCGAGCTCGATGCACTGAACAGCTTCGAACAACTCGGTGTGCGCGTGCCACGTATCGTGTTCTGTGGTGCCGAGCGTGATCCAGAGCATCAATGGCGTGCGCTGCTGGTCAGCGAGGCGCTGGATGGCTTTGTCGAGCTCGACACCTGGCATGCCGAAGGTGCGCGCGAGCGGTATCCGCAGGTAGTGCATGAACGCATGCTCAAGGACCTGGCCGACAACCTGGCGCGCATGCACCTGGGGCATTGGCAGCATGGCTGCCTGTACGGCAAGCACGTCTTCATCAAGGTCATCGGCGAAGGTGAGCAGGCCCGCGTCGAGGTAGCACTCCTGGACCTGGAAAAGTGCCGACGACGTATCAGCTGTCAGCGGGCTGCAGGCAACGACCTGCGCCAGCTGCGCCGCCACTCGTCGCTAAATGACACGGAATGGCAAACGCTGCTCTATTTTTACCAGATGGCGTTTGGCAGCGCTGTCAAAGGGTTAGGGCGATGAAACTAGAAATAGCTCGAGCTTTATTCCTGGTGGCTGGGCTGGCTGTGACCACGGCGGCGGTAGCTGCCTGGGAAGAGCCGCGGCCTGTGGTGTTCAGCAAGGCTGGCCAATGCGCGGTGCCGCATACGGTCAAGGCGCAGCAGGCCAAGGCTGAACCAGACCAGGACTTGCTGTTGTTCCTCTTCGGCATGCGCCAGGGGCTGCGGCCGTTTGGCTGATGGCGCTCGAGCAAGATGAAGGCCTCGCGAACGCGAGGCCTTTGTTTTTGAGGCAGCCGGATCAGGCTGCCAGCGGTTCCTTGGTAGCGGATTTGTGCGCCAGCAAGGTGTAGATACACGGCAACACGAACAGGGTAAACAAGGTCCCGATCGACATCCCGGTGGCGATCACCGTGCCGATGTCGAACCGGCTGACCGCCCCGGCGCCGGTAGCCAAAATCAGCGGCACCATGCCGAACACCATGGCCGCCGTGGTCATCAGCACCGGCCGCAGGCGAATGGCGGCAGCCTCCTCGATGGCCTGGCGAATGCTCAAGCCCTGTTCCTCTCGCAACTGGTTGGCAAACTCGACGATCAGGATGCCGTGCTTGCTGATCAGGCCGATCAGCGTCACCAGCCCCACCTGGGTATAGATGTTCATGCTGGAAATGCCGAGGAACAGCGGAAGCAGCGCGCCACAGATCGACAAGGGTACGGTCACCAGAATCACCAGCGGGTCGCGGAAGCTCTCGAACTGCGCGGCCAGCACCAGGAAGATGATCGCCAGTGCCAGGCCGAAGGTCACCCACAGGGCGCTGCCTTCCTGAACGTACTGCCTGGCCGCACCGGCATAGTCGAAGGAAAAGCCCTCAGGTGCTTCTTCCCGGGCAATATCACGCACCGTCTGCAACGCCTCGCCAATGCTGACCATCGGCACCCCTTGGATGATCGCCGAGTTCAACTGCTGGAACTGGTTGAGCTGGCGCGGGCGGGCGCGGTCACGGAGGGTGATCAGCGTCGACAAGGGCAGCAGCTGCCCTTGCTCGTTCTTCACGTAGTAGTTGTTCAGCCAGCCGGCGTTGTCCCGGTAGGGCCGCTCCACCTGGGCAATCACTTTGTAACTGCGGCCTTCGAGGGTGAAGCGGTTGATTTCAGCCTCGCCCAGCAGGGTGGCCAGGGTACTGCCCAGCGTATCCATGGACACGCCCATCTGCGCCGCCTTGGCCCGGTCGATGTCGACCACCACTTCTGGCTTGTCGAAGGCCAGGTCGATGTCGAGGAAGGCGAACTTGCCTGACTCTTGCGCCCTCTGCTTGACCCGCTGGGCGACTTCCAGCAGGGCAGGGTAGTCACCGGCGGTGTTGATCACGAACTGGAACGGCAGGCCCTCGCCGGTACCCGGCAGCGACGGCAGGTTGAAGCCGAAGATCTGCAGCCCGCCGATCTGCTCGAGTTTGGCCTGCACCAGCGGTAGCAGCTCCATCTGCGTGCGTTGGCGTTCGTTCCAGGGCTTGAGCAGAAAGCCACCGATGCCGCTCTGCACACCGTTGAAGCCGTTTATCTGGAACGATGAGTAGTACTCGGGGAAGCTCTTGAACAGCGGCGTGAACTGGTCGGTGTAGGCATTCAGGTAGTCGAGGTTGGCCGGCTGCGGCGAGCTGCTCATCATGAAGATCACGCCCTGGTCCTCGTTGGGCGCCAGTTCGTTCTGGGTGAACTTGAGCAACAGCGGGATCAGGCACAGGATGATCACGGCGAACACCAGCACCACCGGGCGGCTGTCGAGGGTAGCGTGCAGCACGCGCTGGTAACGCACCTTGAGGCCGTCGAACAGCACATCGAGCCGATGGGCCAGGCCGCTGGGGTTCTGCTCCTGGCGCAGCAGCAGGGCGCACATCATCGGCGACAGGGTCAGGGCGACGATGCCGGAGATCACCACGGCCCCGGCCAGGGTCAGGGCGAACTCCTTGAACAGCGCACCGGTGAGCCCGGTGAGAAAACCGATAGGGGCGTACACCGCCGCCAGGGTGATGGTCATCGACACCACCGGCATGGCGATCTCCCGTGCGCCCTCCAGGGCCGCATCGAAGGGGGACTTGCCTTCCTCCATGTGCCGGTGAATGTTCTCTACCACCACGATGGCATCGTCCACCACCAGGCCGATGGCCAGTACCATGGCCAGCAGCGTCAGCAGGTTCAGCGAGTAACCCATCATCTGCATGAAGAACAGCACGCCAATCATCGACAGCGGAATGGTCACCACCGGGATCAGCACCGAGCGCAGGGCGCCGAGGAACAGGAACACCACCACGATGACGATCAGCACCGCTTCGCCGAGGGTCTTGATCACTTCATCGATGGACGCCTGGATGAACAGTGTGGCGTCGTAGGCGATCGATACCTTCAGTGCCGACGGCAGCTGGCTTTCCAGCTCGGGCATGATGCGCCGTACTTCCTTGATCACGTCCAGCGGGTTGGCTGCCGGGGTGGCCTTGATGCCGATATAGACCGACGGCGTGCCATCGAACGAGCTGACCGTGTCGTAGTTTTCCGCGCCCATTTCCACACGTGCCACATCACCCAGCAGCACCCGGCTGTCGCCGGACACCTTGAGCGGCAGGGCGGCAAAGGCTTCGGCCGATTTCAGCTCGGTGCTCGCGTTGATGCTGGTGACCACGTATTCGCCCTTCACCTCACCGGCGGCGGAGAGGAAGTTGTAGCGGCGCACGGCATTGGTCACGTCGCTGGCGGCGAGGCCGAAGCCGGCCAGTTTCACCGGGTCGATCCAGATGCGCATGGCGAACACCTGGTTGCCGAGGATTTCCGCCTCGGCCATGCCTGGCAAGGTGGCAAGCTTGGGCTGGATCACCCGCGACAGGTAGTCGGTGATCTGCGGGTTGCTCATCTGCTTGCTGTAGAAGCTGATGTACATCAGTGCCGAGGCGTCGGCGGCCTCCTTGCTGAGCACCGGGTCTTCGGCGTCCTGCGGCAGCTGGTTGCGCACTTCGTTGGCCTTGGCCAGCAGTTCGGTGAACAGGCGGTCGCTGTCGGCGCCGATGCGCGCGTAGATGGAAATCACCGAGAAGTTCTGGCGGCTGACCGAGGTCATGTAGTCGATGCCTTCGGCACTGGCCAGGCTCTGTTGCAGCGGCTGGGTGATGTAGCCCTGGATGGTCTCGGCGTTGGCCCCGGGGTAGGCGGTGGTCACCGTGATCAGGGCGTTCTCCATTTTCGGGTACTGGCGGATCTGCAGCTTGTGCCATGCCTGGAAGCCGAGCAGCAGGATCAGCAGGCTGACCACGCTGGCCAGCACCGGGCGGCGGATGAACGGGTCGGTGAACGCCATGCCTGCCTCCTGCTCAGTCGCTGCGCGGTGCGCCCTGTTCGGGCTTGAGCGCGCTGTCCTGGCCAATGCGGATGGCTGCACCGGGGGTCAGCTTGAGCTGCCCGGCGGTGACCACCCGCTCCCCGGCCTTGAGGCCCTTGCTGATCACCACCACCCCATCGCGGCGTTCGCCGGTCTGTACGGTGCGCTGTTCGGCGCTGAGCTGTGGCTCGCCCTTTTCGTCGGTGGCGGGGTGGCCGTCCTTGTCCTTCTTCGGCGTGGCAACGTACACCGAGTTGCCGTAGAGGGTGTAGGTGATTGCACTTTCCGGCACGACCACCTGGGGTTGCGGGTCGGGCAGCAGGATCAGCAGGTTGGCGAACATGCCTGGCAGCAGTTTGTCGTCCGGGTTGGCCAGGGTCGCGCGAACCAGCAGGTTGCGGGTGTTCTCATCGACCTTGGGGTTGATCGCGCTGAGGCTGGCCGGGAAGGTCTGGCCAGGGTAGGCGGCCACCTGCACCAGCACTTGCTGGCCCAGGCTCAGGCGCGGCAAGGCCTGCTCTGGGACGTTGAAGTCGACGTACAGGCTGGACAAGTCCTGCAGGGTGGCGATCACCGTGCCGGCGGCCAGGTACTGGCCGATGTCCACCTGGCGAATGCCGATGGTGCCGCTGAACGGCGCGTTGATGCTTTTCTTGATCTTCTGCGCCTTCAGTTGTTCAACCACCGCCTGGTTGCGCCGGTACTGGGAGGACAGGCGATCGAATTCACCGCGGGAGATGGCGGCATCACCGACCAGCTGGCTGCCGCGACCGAAGTCGACCTTGGCCAGCCCCAGGTCGGCCTGGGCAGTGCCGAGCAGGGCGGTTTCCTGGTCGTCGTTGAGCTGCAGCAGGGGTTGCCCGGCTTTGACCTTCTGCCCCGAGTCGAAGTACAAAGCCTTGACGATGCCCTCTACCTCCAGGCTCAGTTCGACGCCTTGCAGGGCCTTGAGGCTGCCGACGGCAGGGAGGCGCTCCTGCCACTGGCGCTGTTCGGCCGGGGCGGCCGCAACGGTGATGGGTGGCCTGGGCGCAGAGAACATCTGGATCTGTTGGTAGATCGAGAAGCCCTTGTAGCCCCCCAGGGCCAGCACGATCAACAGAACGACAGCCAACATGATGAGCATGCGGCGGCGCAGCATAAGTCCGGTTCCTTGGATGCGTGGTTGTTATTCGTTTTGACACGACAACGGGCGATCCTGCCCACGTGCGGATAGAGAGTAGTATTGCAGAAGGAGAGGGGATTGCCTGTGCCGGCCTCTTCGCGGGGCAAGCCCGCTCCCACAGGGATCCCATAATCCTTGGGATTACAGTGAACCTGTGGGAGCGGGCCTGCCCCGCGAAAGGGCCTTCAGACCAGGTGCAGGTGGTTGTCCCAGAACCCGGACGGCAGGTTCATCGGTTGCCCGATCAGTTCGGCCTTGCGGCAGTCATAGAAGCGGCAACGACCCTGCCCGGAAGTCACGACAAACCCATCCTTGACCGCGCCGACCCCGGCGCAATCGGGCATCGGTGCGTCGAGCTTCACCGCGCCGCTGTCCAGGTCCCAGACGAACAGGCGGTTGGCCCGCGGTGCGGTCAGCGCTACCAGGCGCAGGTCGCTGTGGATGGCGACGCTGGCGGTGTACTGGGCCATCGATTGCAGCTGGCGCTCCGGCACCGGGAAGGCCTTGAACGGCTCGCCCGGGCGCTTGATCGCCAGCAGCTCGGCGGTTTCGTCGGCAGCCCCCATGAACTGCTGGCAGGCGGCAATGGTGCCATCGTCGCCGACTGCGAGGTGGCGCACGCTGTTCATCTGCTGGGCCAGGGTTTCCTTGCTCAGCAGGGTGCCGTCGCGCTGCATCAGCACCAGGCTGGGTTCCATGGCGTCGAGGTTCATCTCGACCCGGCTCTCGGCCTCGGTACGGATACCGCCGTTGGCCACCACCAGGGTTTCGCCGTCCGGCAGCCAGGCCACCTCATGGGGGCCGATGCCATGGGTCGGGATCTCACCGCTGTGCACCAGCCGTTCGCCCTCGAAACGGTACACGCCGAGCACGCCGCGGCCTGGGTCGGTGGTGTCGTTTTCGGTGGCATACAGCCATTCGCCACTCTTGTGGATCACCGCGTGGCCATAGAAGTGCCGGTTCGGTTGCGAGGTGATGGTCTGCAGCAAGCGCCCGTCGCGCAGGTCGACCAGGTAGCTTTCGGTACCGGGGCGACGGGCGACGAACAGGGCGATCGGCAGCTCGGGGTGGTTGATGATCGCATGGCAACGCTGGGCGACCTGGGTGCTGAACACCTGGGTGCCGTCCAGGCGGAACCCGACCGCGTAATGCTTGCCGTCGCCATCGTCCCGCGCCGACAACAGCAAGGGTTCGCTGCCTTTGTTGCGCAGCAGGCTCCAACCGCCCAGGGTCAGGGCGCTGAGCAATACGCTACCGAGTTTGAGGGCCTGGCGTCGCAGCATGATCAGTCACCGTCGTTGGCATTGAAGCCCAGCTGGATGTTCAGCGCCTTGGCCAGGTCGCCTTCGTGCAGGCGGTGGACGGCGTTCAGAGCATCGTAGATCTGATTGAGGGTCTGCTGCCCGGCGTCATCGGCCAGCAATTCGCCGAGGGTCTTCTGGTTGTCGGCCAGCAGTTTGAGCGCCGTAGCGTAGGCATCGTCGATCTTCTGCGCCAGCGGTTTCTGATCGCTGGGCAGCAGGCTGCGCAGGCCCTGGTTGTCGACCCCGACCCACACCGCCTGAGCGGCCTTGAGGGTGGCTTCCAGGCTTTTCAGCGAGGAGTGGCTGCGCCAGGCTTCGGCCTGCAGCGGTTGTGGGATGCCCTTGCTCTGGCGGCCCATGGGGGCGCCCAGCTTCTTCTTCAGGGTGTCCAGGGCGGTGACCTGGGAGCGCAGCAGGTCGGCGATCGCCTCGTGGGAGTCGGCGTAGCGCTGGTTGGGGAACTTGGTCATCTGCGACAGCATGCCGTCGGTGCTGTTCCAGGTCTTGAGGATATCCTCGGCCAGGGCCTTCTGGTGATCGGCAATGGCAACCAGCAGCGGGCAATAGCGGGCCTTCTGCTCGGCAATGGCGATGTCCGGCTTGCTGTCGAAAAGGATGTACTCGTAAGCCGACAGGCCGCGTACCACGACGCTGGCCTTGCCCAGGGCGGCGGCATCGACCGGCTTGTCGCCATTGACCAGTTGCTCGACCTGGCGGCCGACCAGGTTCTTCTTGTCAGGCCAGAATTGTACCTGCCAGGCGCGGTTGCCTTCGGCCAGCGGGCCGACCAGCAGCGGTTGCAGTTCGGCCCAGGCTTTTTGCGCATTGAGGAAATCGGCGCGCGCGGTGTCCAGGCTTTCCTTGCCCTCACAGTAGGCCAGGGCGCTGGCGGCCAGCTGGCGGTCGGCTTCGACCCAGCGGCTGTAGGTCGGCAGGATCACCTGCTTGGCGATGGCGGCGGAAGTCACTGCCTGCGGGTCCTGCGGCGAGCAGGCACCCAAGGCGAGTGCGGCGAGGCTGGTGAACAACAGTTTGGGTCGGAACATGCCCGGCTCCTTGCGCGTTTTAAAGTGAGTTCAGGAAAGCCAGCAACGCGGCGCGCTGCTCGGCGTTGAAGGTCAATACGTGGTCGCGCGCCGACTGCGCTTCGCCGCCGTGCCAGAGCACGGCTTCGAGCAGGTTGCGGGCGCGGCCGTCGTGCAGGTACTGGGTGTGGCCGCTGACCGTTTCGGTCAGGCCGATGCCCCACAACGGCGGGGTCCGCCAGTCCTGACCGTTGGCTGCGAATTCGGTGCGCTCGTCGGCCAGGCCTGGGCCCATGTCGTGCAACAGCAGGTCGCTGTAGGGGCGGATCACCTGATTGGCCAGCTCCGCTTCGGCGGTGTTGGCGGCAGTGGTGAACTGCGGGATATGGCAGGCCTGGCACCCGGCCTGGAAGAACAGGTTCTTGCCGGCCAGCACTTGCGGCGCGGCGACGTCTCGACGTGCCGGCACGCCGAGATTGCGGGTGTAGAAGGTGACCAGGCGCAGGATATTGTCGCTGACCTCCTTCTCGTCGCCTTGGCCGTCGCCATTGGGCGCGGCCAGGCAGTCGACCTGGGCCGGGGTGCAGTCGTCCTTCGGTTGCAAGGTGCTGGTCAGGCCCATGTCGCCGTTGAAGGCGTGCACGTTCTGCTGGTTGACGTTGGGCTGCCCGGCCTTCCAGCCGAAGCGGCCGATCACGGTCTTGCCCTGGGCGTCGTCCCAGACCCGGTTGGCGCGGCCGCGGATACCGTCGTGGTTGCGGTCGTCCGGGTCTTCGTTGGCCAGGATATCGGCTTCGGGTATGGCTTCGAGCAGGCCCAGGCCGATCATCGGCGGGGCGACACGGGCCGAGAAGCGCGTGTCGGGGTGCAGCGGGCCGTAGCCAAGCTGGGTGATCTGCAGCGTCGGGCGGCGCAGCTCGACCCGGTGGCCGTCGTTGAAGGTGACGGTCTGGGTGGTGTAGTTCACCCGCACCTTGCCCTCTGGCGCCACGCCGGGGATGGCCATGTCTTGCAGCTGGGTGCCGTAAGTGGGCTCGGGGACCACGCCCAGGCGCTCGATCTGCTTGGCCAGGTAAGGCTGATCGGGGATCGACAGGCGCACCAGCATGCCCACGGCATTGCTGTCATCGGGTTCAGGAGGGTGCCCGCGGCCATCGCGCACGTGGCAGTTCTGGCAGGCCGTGGTGTTGAACAACGGGCCCAGGCCATCACGCGCGGTGGTGGTGGACGGGGCGATCACCCAAGGGCTGCGGAAGAAGCTGTTGCCCACGGCGAAGTCCAGGCGTCGCTCGGCCGAGAGGTTGGCCGAGGGCAGGGAGAATGCCTTGCGGTCGTCGCGCTGAACCGTTGCCTGCCCGCCGGACAGCGCTTCGCCTGGCTCGGCCTGGGTGAAACGCGGAGCGTCATCACAGGCAGCAAGGGCGAGGGCCAGCAGCAGAGGGGAGAGTCGGGACAGCGACGAGGACATGCAAAATCCTGGGCGTGGACGAAAAACCGGCGTGCAAGCTTAGCAGGCCGGCGTAATTTGAATAAGAGCAATTTGCAATTACCCGGGTGAAAAGGATGTGAAAGGCCAGCATTTTCATGGACTTCACCGGCCCTTTCGCGGGTAAACCCACTCCCACAGGGACCACACCAGGTCGGAGCCTGTGGAGATCCTGTGAGAGCGGCTTTAGCCGCGAAGAGGCCGGCACAGAAAAAAGGCGACCCGAAGGTCGCCTCTTTTCATCACCCGCTCCGCGAATCAGAACTCGTGGTCAGCGGTATCCGGGTTCAGGTTGGCGATACCCAGCTTGCCTGCTGCCTGCTCGATCGAGCCGGTCTGCTTGACCAGCGAGGCGATGGCATCACGCACGATCTGGTTGCCGGCAGCATTGTCGGCGGCGATCAGCTGGTCGTAATGCTCGCCCTTGAGCGCGTGGTCGACCATCACCTGGATTTTCGCTTCGGTGGCTTCAAGGTCGGCCTTGAGAGTGGCGTCGGCAGCCGGATCGGCTTTGGCCACCAGCGAAGACAGGCTCGGGCCGGTCAGCTTGGTGCCGTCGACACGGGTGTACTCGCCCAGGTAGACGTTGCGGATGCCCTTGGCGTCGTAGAAGTGCGAGTAGTGGGTGTTGTCGCTGAAGCAGTCCTGCTCGTCTTCCGGCGAGTTGGCTTCCAGCGAGACCTTCATGCGCTCACCGGCCAGTTCGCCCAGCGACAGGCTACCCATGCCGAACAGCATCTTGCGCAGGCCATCGGCCACCGGCTCGGCTTCCAGCGTGGCACGGTAGTTGTCGGCGACGTTCGGCTTCCAGTTGCCGACCATCTCTTCGAGGTCGTTGACCAGCAGCTCGGTAACCGCTTTCAGGTAGGCACGGCGACGGTCGTTGTGGCCGCCGGTGGCACCTTTGCCTTCCAGGTAATCGGAAGCCGGGCGGTTGCCTGCGCCTGGGCCGGTGCCGTTGAGGTCCTGGCCCCAGAGCAGAAACTCGATAGCGTGGTAGCCGGTGGCGACGTTGGCTTCGGAACCTGCCAGTTCGTTCAGGCTGGCCAGCTTCTCAGGGGTGATGTCCTTGACGTCGACCTTCTCTTCACCCACCTGGATCTCGGTGTTGGCGATGATGTTGGCGCTGGCCGCCGGGTTGCCCAGGGCGTGCTCATAGCTTTTGTCGACATAGTCGATCAGGCCTTCGTCCAGCGGCCAGGAATTCACCTGACCTTCCCAGTCATCGATGATGGTGTTGCCGAAGCGGAACACTTCGCTCTGCAGGTAAGGTACGCGCGCCGCAACCCAGGCCTCTTTGGCGGCCTTCAGGGTTTCGTCGTTGGGCTTGGCAAGGAATGCGTCGACGGCAGTCTGCAGGGTCTTGGCGGTGCTCAGCGCGTCGCTATACACGGCATAGACCATTTCGGTGTAATGCTTGACCACTGCTTTGCCGGCCGCTTCGTCGACAGCCCCGGGCGCCGCCGCTGCGGTGCTGGCCGCAGCAGGTGCCTGAGCTTGCGGAGCGGCAGCCTTGTCGTCCTTGCCTTCGCCGCAACCGGCGAGAGCGATGGCGATGGCCAGCAGACTGGCGGAGGCCAGAGGCATACGAATCATTGTTGGTTTTCCTGCGTCGTGTGGTTGGACCAAGGGGTTAGGCCGTGCGCCGTGGCACGCGAAACGACAACATCATGCGAAAGATTTGCATTTGCTGTAAAGGGGTTGGCGCGCAATTCATGCAAATGCGCATCACGGGTTCAAATCGAGTGGCAAGCCTTACAGTGCGGAGACCTGATTGCGCTGGGCTTGTTTGAGGAAGTTGGTCAGTTCCCGGGCCGACAACGGTTTGCTGTAGTGGTAGCCCTGACCCTCATGGCAGCCTTGGGCGATGATGTAGGTTTCCTGTTCGGCGGTTTCCACGCCTTCGGCAATCACCTGCATGCCCAGGCTCTTGCCCAGCTGGATGATGGCGCGAACGATGGTCGCGTCATCATCATCGTCGAGCAGGTCCTGGACGAAGCTCTTATCGATCTTGATCTTGTCCAGCGGCAGCGACTTCAGGTAGCTGAGCGACGAGTAACCGGTGCCGAAATCGTCGATGGCGATCAGCGCCCCCGAGCGGCGCAGGCTCAGCAGGTGCTGGGCGGCGGTACTGATGTCTTCCATCAGGCCTGTCTCGGTCACCTCCAGCTCCAGGCTGCGCGGAGGCAGGCGGTAAGCCTGCAGCAGGTTGTTGACCACCCGCGGCAGCTCGCTGTGATGCAGCTGGACGGTGGACAGGTTGACCGCCATGCGCAGTTCGCTGAAGCCCAGGTCATGCCATTCGCGCAACTGCCGGCAGGCCTGGTCGAGCACCCACTCGCCAATCCTGATGATGCTGCCGTTCTGTTCGGCCAGCGGGATGAACTGATCGGGCGGGACCATGCCCAGCTCCGGGTGCTGCCAGCGCAACAAGGCCTCGACGCCGACCACGCGGTGGTCGCGGTAGCTGATCTGCGGTTGGTAGACCAGGTACAGCTGGTTACGCGGCAGGGCTTCGCGCAGGTCCTTTTCCAGCTCGCGGCGACGGCGCATTTCGCTGTCGACGCTGGCAATGTAGAACTGGTAACGGTTGCGTGAGCGGGCCTTGGCCAGGGTCATGGTCTGTTCGGCCTTTTGCAGCAGCTTCTCGGTGCTGTCACCGTCCTCCGGGAACAGGGTGATGCCGATGGTGGCGCGCAGGCGGATCTGCTGTTGGTCCAGGGCGAACGGCTGTTCGAGATCGTCGAGAATGCTCTGGGCCAGCTCCGCCGCCTCGTAAGGCTGCTGGATATTGGCCTGGACCAGGGCGAACTGGTCGCCGCCCAGGCGCGCCAGGGAACCCAGGCGGCCACTGTGAGCGCGCAGGCGATCGGCCAGGGCCAGCAGCAACTGGTCGCCGGCCTGGTAGCTGAACTGCTCGTTTATGCCCTTGAAATCGTCCAGGCCCACGCACAGCACGGCCACGCGATGTTGCAGGCGGCCGGCGTCGGCGAGGATCTTGTCGAGTTGTTCCTGCAATTGCTGGCGGTTGGGCAAGCCGGTGAGGAAATCGTATTGCGCCATGCGCTGCAAGCTGTTTTCGGCTTCGTGGCGCAGGTGGGTGTTGCGCTCGATCGAGGCCAGCAGCTGGTTGGCGGTGTTGACCCAGAGGCCCAGCTCATTCTTCTCGTGGCCCTTGAGCAGCGGGATCTGGTGCTGGCTGGGGCGATCAGGGTTGATCTGGGTAAGGTGCTCGATGATCTTCGACAGCGGCTTGGTCAGCAGCCAGTGGTACACCAGATAGAGCACCAGGCCCATGGCCAGGGCGCGCAGCACCCCGGAAATGAAGATGATCACCGCATTGACCAGGAAGTCTTCGCCATAGGACGAGGTATCGAGGGTGATGCTCAGGTCGCCGTAGTACTCGCTGAACGGGCCACGGCCGACCAGTTGGGTCGTGTAGGTGCGTTCCTGGCCGAGGATCAGGTCGGTCAGCCAGCGCATCGACATGTCCTGCAGCGGACGGGACTTTTCCGCCAGCATGGTTTCGTTGGGGTGGCCGATCGAAGCCATGCGCACCGACTCGTCCTGGAACAGGCCTTCCATCACCTGCATGCCCATTTCACGGTCGAGGCTGTACACCGCCTGGGTGGAGGGGTCGCGGAACATGTCGAGGATGCGTTGGGCGTCGTTATTGACGGCCTGGCGGGTCTTGTAGGTGTCGTAGACGATCTGCGCGCAACTGAGGACGACGCCGACCGCCAGCGCCGAAAGGAGCACGACCCTGAGCAACTTGACCGACAAGCTGTTCCGCAATTCCAGCTTCAATGGGTTTTTCCTTAATCCATGCGCATAACATCATTTTGCCATTAACCGTTGGCAATACACTATCGGCCGACCTTGGGTAGTGTATCGGTTGCCCGACCCTGCAACTTGAGTGCGCGGTATCAAACTTCCAGACGGTTGATGTTAGCGTGCTCTACGCGCTGAGCAAGACCATGAAGGAAAACTGCCAGGCATGAAAAAGCCCGGCGCAGGGCCGGGCTTTTCGTTCAGGGCTGACTGGATCAGGCCTTGAAGGTCTTGCCTTCGAACTGCTCGGCAACGAATTTCCAGTTGACCAGGTTCCAGAATGCCTCGACGTACTTCGGACGCAGGTTGCGGTAGTCGATGTAGTAGGCGTGTTCCCAGACATCGCAGGTCAGCAGCGGGGTGTCGCCGCTGGTCAGCGGGCAGCCGGCGCCGATGGTGCTGGCCAGGGCCAGGGAGCCGTCAGCTTTCTTCACCAGCCAGCCCCAGCCGGAACCGAAGGTGCCGACCGAAGTCTTGGTGAACTCTTCCTTGAACTTGTCGAAGGAACCGAAGGCAGCGTTGATGGCATCGGCCAGGGCGCCGGTCGGCTGGCCACCGGCGTTAGGTGCCAGGCAGTTCCAGTAGAAGGTGTGGTTCCAGACTTGAGCGGCGTTGTTGAAGATGCCGCCCGAAGAGCTCTTGACGATCTCTTCCAGGGTCTTGCCTTCGAATTCGGTGCCTGGGACCAGGTTGTTCAGGTTCACGACATAGGTGTTGTGGTGCTTGTCGTGGTGATACTCCAGGGTTTCCTTGGAGATGTGCGGCTGCAGGGCATCGTGGGCGTACGGCAGCGGCGGCAATTCAAAAGCCATGGTGGATCTCCTGATTCAGGTCTGTTTGCGGTTTGCGCAAGGCCGATCACGGGCGGCCCGATGTACGTCGGCGAGTTTGTACTCTTTGCGACGCAAGGGCTGGATCATAGCACCGGGCCCGACGCATAACCACGCAACAAAGATAGGGAATAGAGGTTCCAGAGCGGTTGGCGGCTGGCGACCGGCGGCCTTCAGTTGAAGATCAGCTGCGCCGCCACGGCAAACATCATCACCGCCACCATCAGGTCAAGCATCCGCCAGGTGGCTGGACGCGCCAGCCATGGCGCGAGCCAGGCGGCACCGATCGCCAAGGTCGAGAACCACAGCAGCGAAGCGCTGGCCGCGCCTGCCACATAAGCCCCTGGCGCTGTCTGCTGGGCCCCGAGCGAGCCGATCAGCAGTACGGTGTCGAGGTACACATGCGGGTTGAGCAGGGTCACCGCCAACGCGCTAAGCAGGACCGCCTTGCGCGAGCGCATGCCCTGGCCTTTCTGGTGTTGCAGGCTCTGCTTGGAAAAGGCACTGCGCAGTGCCTTGGCGCCATACCAGATGAGGAACACTGCCCCGCCCCAGCGGGCGATCGCCAGCAGTGTCGGGTTGTGCGCCAGCACCGTGGCCAGGCCGAACACCCCGGCTGCCACCAGGATCGCATCGCAGACGATGCACAGCGCAGCCACGGGCAAATGGTGCTCGCGGCGCAGGCTCTGGGCGAGGACGAAAGCGTTTTGTGCACCGATGGCCATGATCAGGCCGAAGGCCACCAGCATGCCGTTGAGATAGCTTTGCCACATGGCAATTACTCCAAAGAAGATGCTGGATAGTGTGGCGAGGTACGCTGTATAAGAAAAACAAATAGCGCTGATCCGTCATTAGGAAAATCGATGTTCGACTACAAACTGCTGGCTGCCCTCGCGGCGGTGATCGAGCAAGGCGGTTTCGAACGTGCCGCGCAGGTGCTTGGGCTGTCTCAGTCGGCCATTTCCCAGCGCATCAAGCTGCTCGAAGCACGGGTCGGCCAACCGGTGCTGGTGCGTGCCACCCCGCCGAGCCCGACCGAAGTCGGCCGGCAATTGCTCAACCATGTGCAGCAGGTACGGCTGCTCGAACGTGACTTGCAACGCCAGGTGCCGGCGCTGGACGAGGAGGGCATGCCCGAACGCCTGCGCATCGCCCTCAACGCTGACAGCCTGGCGACCTGGTGGGCCGGTGCGGTGGGGGCATTTTGCGCCGAGCACCAGTTGCTCACCGACCTGGTGGTGGAAGATCAGGAGGTTGGCCTCAAGCGCATGCGTGCGGGCGAAGTGGCGGCCTGCCTGTGTGGCAGCGAGCGGCCAGTGGCTGGCGCACGCAGCCTGCCGCTAGGTGCCATGCGCTATCGGGCGCTTGCCAGCCCAGGCTTCATGGCGCGGAATTTCCCGCAGGGTTTCGCGGCGCAACGGCTGGCCCGCACGCCGGCCATCGTCTACGGGCCAGACGATTTCCTGCAGCACCGTTACCTGGCTTCGCTGGGGATCGAGGACGGCTTCCTGCACCATTTGTGCCCGTCGTCCGAAGGTTTCCTGCGCATGACCGAAGCCGGCCTGGGCTGGGGCCTGGTGCCCGAGTTGCAGGCTCGTGAGCAGTTGGCCAATGGCCAACTGGTGGAAATCTGCAGCGATACCCCCATCGATGTGCCGTTGTACTGGCATCATTGGCGCAACGGCGGGCACCTGCTCGCGCAACTGACCGAACACCTGCGGCACACGGCACGGCATTGGCTGGTGCCCTTGTAGCGGCGGCTGGCGTCTGTTGCATCTGAAATCAAGGCGGAGTCATACATGCAAATTCTGGTCACCGGCGCGAGCGGCTTCATTGGCGGGCGTTTTGCGCGCTTTGCCCTGGAGCAAGGCCTGGCTGTGCGGGTCAGCGGGCGGCGCGCCGAAGGCGTGGAGCACCTGGTCAAACGTGGCGCACAGTTCATCCCTGGCGACCTGGGTGACCCTGAACTGGCCCGCCGCCTGTGCCAAGGCGTCGAGGCCGTGGTGCATTGCGCGGGCGCGGTGGGCAGCTGGGGCCGCTACCAGGACTTCCACCAAGGCAACGTGGTGGTCACGGAAAACGTCGTCGAGGGCTGCCTCAAGGAGCATGTGCGGCGCCTGGTACACCTGTCGTCGCCATCGATCTACTTCAATGGGCGTTCGCGCGTGGGTATCCGGGAAGACCAGGTGCCGCGCCGTTTTCACGACCACTATGCGCAAACCAAGCATATCGCCGAGCAGAAAGTCTTCGGTGCCCAGGAGTTCGGCCTGGAGGTGTTGGCGCTGCGGCCGCGCTTCGTCACCGGGGCTGGTGATGCAAGTATCTTCCCACGCTTGATGCAGATGCAGCGCAAGGGCCGTGTGGCGATCATCGGCAACGGCCTGAACAAGGTCGACTTCACCAGCGTGCACAACCTCAACGAGGCGCTGCTCAGCGCGCTGTACGCCGAAGACCGTGCACTGGGCCAGGCCTACAACATCAGCAATGGCCAGCCGCTGCCGCTGTGGGACGTGGTCAACTACGTGATGCGCCAGATGCAGCTGCCGCAGGTGACCCGCTACCGCCCTTACGGCCTGGCCTACAGCCTTGCTGCACTGAACGAAGCCGCTTGCATGCTATGGCCCGGGCGTCCTCAGCCAACCTTGTCGCGTCTGGGCATGCAGGTCATGAGCCGTGATTTCACCCTGGACATCAGCCGCGCCCGTCAATACCTGGATTACCAGCCCAAGGTCAGCCTGTGGACAGCACTGGATGAATTCTGTGCCTGGTGGAAGCATCAACCGCTCGGCCAGTGAACCAGATGCGCATATGTTGGTCATCAGTGCGCCGCACGAGCGGTTTATACTCATGTCTCTTTGCTACCACCGCGGTTGAAGCCACCTATGCGTAACGATGCCCACGACGATTTCGACGATGTGCCCACCTTGCGGGCGGGTACCCCCGATGACGACGAGTTGCTGCCCGCGCACGTCTCGCGCAGCCGCCAAAAGGCCGCCAAGCCGGCCAGCAATGGGCCTCTGTGGGCGTTGCTGGGCGCGTCGTTCATCGCTTTGGCAGGGCTGGGCTGGTGGAGCTTTCAGCAGATCTCGCTGATGGAGCAGCAGCTGGTGGCCACCCAGGAAAGCTTCGCACGGATCAGCGAAGAAGCCGCCGGGCGTTTGCAGGCCATCAGCGGCAAGGTCGAAGCCAGCGAGTCATCGACTGCCACAGGCAGTGAAGCATTGAAGCTGCAGATCCGTCAGTTGCAGGCCAGCCTGGCCGAGCAGGGCAAGCAGCAGCAAGGTGTGGCCGGGCAGGCGGGTGACTTGGGCAAGCGCCTGGAGCAGGTACTGGCCGATACCCGCGAGCAGCAGAAAGCGGTGACCGAGTTGCAGACGCAGCTTCAGGCCCAGCTGAAGGCGGTGAATGCCGAGTTGGCAGCGCTGAAGTCGGGGCAAGTGGATGGCGGCAAGCTCGATGGCCAACTGAAGAACCTGAGCGATGAAGTGGCCGCATTGAAAAAGCAGGGCAACCAGAAGGCTGCAGTGGAAAGCCTGGAGCAGGATGTGCTGGTGCTCAAGACCCAGATGGAAAACCGCACGGCGTCATCGAGCGGGGCGACGGTGCAGGAGTTCGATGCGTTTCGCGGGCAGACCACGCGCAACCTCAATACCCTGCAGAGCCAGATTCAGAACCTGCAGCAGCAGATCAATTCCCGCCCGTGAACATGCAGGGGCCGCAAAGCGGCCCCCGACGAAGCTCTGCTACAGGCGCGGATAGTCGATGTAGCCCACCGGCCCTTTGCCATAGAAGGTCTCCGGATGTGCCTCGTTCAGCGGAGCATTCGCCGCCAGCCGCGCCGGCAGGTCAGGGTTGGCAATGAACGGCACACCAAACGCCACTGCATCGGCCTTGCCCGCCGCCAAGGCAGCGTTCGCGCTGGCCTTGTCGAAGCGTTCATTGACGATGTAAGGGCCACCGAATGCCGCCTTGATCAGTGGGCCGATGCTGTCGTCGGCTTCCTTCTCCCGCGAGCAGATAAAGGCAATGCCGCGTTTGCCCAGCTCCCGTGCGACGTAGGTGAAGGTCTCGGCGCGGTCGGCATCGCCCATGTCATGGGCATCGGCACGAGGCGCCAAGTGCACGCCGACGCGGCCTGGCCCCCACACGTCGATGGCCGCATCGGTCACTTCCAGCAGCAACCGTGCGCGGTTTTCCAGCGAGCCGCCGTACTGGTCGGTACGCTGGTTGGTGCTGCTTTGCAGGAACTGGTCCAGCAGGTAGCCATTGGCACCGTGGATCTCCACGCCGTCGAAACCGGCAGCCTTGGCATTCTCGGCAGCGCTGCGGTAGGCCTCGACGATGTCGGCGATCTCTTCGGTTTCCAGGGCGCGCGGGGTCGGGTAGTCGCTCAGCGGGCGCACCAGGCTGACGTGGCCTTTGGGCTGGATCGCGCTGGGCGCTACGGGCAGTTCGCCATTGAGGTAGCTAGGGTGGGAAATACGGCCAACATGCCACAGCTGCAGGAAAATACGCCCGCCAGCGCCGTGCACGGCCTGGGTGACGTTATGCCAGCCGCGCACCTGCTGGTCGTTCCAGATACCGGGCGTATCGGGGTAGCCGACGCCCATCGCGCTGACCGATGTCGCCTCGCTGAGAATCAGGCCGGCACTGGCGCGCTGCACGTAGTATTCGGCCATCAACGCATTGGGCACGCGGCCTTCGTCGGCGCGGCAGCGGGTCAGTGGGGCCATGATGATGCGGTTGGGCAGTTGTACGTCGCCCAGTTGAATCGGATCGAAAAGCGTGGTCATAACGGTTACCTGCCTTGTCAAAGCGCTTTGCGCAGTTGTTCGAGGAACGCCTCGATGGTGGCTTCGTTGCGTTTGAAGAAGTGCCACTGGCCGACCTTCTGGCTGCTGATCAGGCCGGCCCGCTGCAGGGTGGCCAGGTGGGCAGAGACGGTCGACTGCGACAGCCCGCAGCGTTGGTCGATCTGCCCGGCACAGACACCGTTCTCGGTGCTGTGGTACTGGTCGGGAAACTGCGTTGCCGGGTCTTTCAGCCAGCTGAGGATTTCTCGTCTGACCGGGTGGGCCAGTGCTTTTATGATTTCGTCGAGATCGAGTGGCATGGGTGGAGGGCTCGTGCTGTAGCGGTATATCGCGATAGGACGAAACTTACATCGGTATTTCGCGATATACAAATATGAAGAGGTTCTGAGCTGAGCGCGAATCGCTATATCGCGTTATAACGATATAGGGCAGGGCGGTGTTAGACTGCGAGCATGAACTACCTCGCACACTTGCACCTGGGCGGCCCGGCGCCGCAGCAACTGCTCGGCAGCCTGTATGGCGACTTCGTCAAAGGGTCGCTGGAGGGGCGCTTTGCGCCTGCGCTGGAGGCGGCCATCCGGCTGCATCGGCATATCGACAGTTACACCGACCAGCACCCGTTGGTGCTGGCAGCGCTGTCGCGCTTCCCGCGGGAGCGGCGGCGTTTCGCCGGGATCGTCCTGGATGTGTTTTTCGACCATTGCCTGGCGCGGCACTGGGAGGACTACGCAGAGCAGCCGCTGGGGCAGTTCACCGAGGATTTTTACCGGGTGTTGCTCGCCGAGCCCGAACTGCCAGGGCGGCTGGCACGGATTGCGCCGTTCATGGTGGCGGATGACTGGCTGGGGGCGTATGGCGATTTTGCCACGCTGGAGCAGGTGTTCAACGGCATTGCCCGGCGCCTGTCGCGGCCTGAAGGAATGGTTGGGGTGATGGTTGAGCTGGAACGGCTGTATGAGCCGTTGCTGGCGGATTTTCGCGAGTTCTATCCACAGCTGCAGGCGTTTGCGGCGGCAGGAAGGTTGTCTGATAGCTGAATCTTTATTGCCTTCACTGACTTCTTCGCGGGTTTACCGAGGCGTCGAACCGCCGCGAAGAGGCCAGTTCAGGCGATGCATGAATCAGGCTGCGCGCGCCTGACGCCGAGGCACCACCGTCACTTCTTCAGCCCCGAACAACGCCATGTGAATTGCCTGCTGCGCCTGAAACGCCAGCGCCGCCCGTTCCTTCCCGCCACTGCCAATCGGCTTCAGCAAGTGAATGCACACCTCACCCCGAGGCTCGGCAAACAAGCGCATCAAGTGCGAAACCAGATCATCGTTACCAATGAACGGCGCAACCGGGTCCGCTTCACCATAGCGTAAGTACTGAATTGCCACCGGCTGCACAGCCACACCTCGGTCGATGGCTCCGGCCAGCAAGCGGCCGTGGAAGGTGCGCAACTGGCGCCCGTCGGTGGTGGTGCCTTCGGGAAAGATAAGCAGCGGCCGTGCCTGGCCCAGTTGCTCGCTGATCTGTTCGCGCAGGCGTTGGCCATCGCCGCCACCGCGGCGGATGAACAGCGTGCCGGCCTTTTCCGCCAGCCAGCCGGCCACCGGCCAGTGACGGACTTCGGCCTTGGAAAGGAACGACAGCGGCAGCAGCATGCCAAGCAGGGGGATGTCGGTCCAGGACACGTGGTTGCTGACCCACAGCATCGGCTGTTGCGGCAGCTCACCGATTATCCGCACCTCGAAAGGCAGGGCGGCGACCAGGCGTTTCATGAACCAGCAGGACCAGCGCTGGCGAAGCTCGATCGAGGCCTTGATCCCCAGGCGTTCGCCCACGGCAATGACACCGGCCATGAGCATGCCCAGCGATAACACCAGCAGCAGCCGCGAGAGGCGGGCCAGTACCCGCAGGCCAGGCATCAGACCGCTGCCTTGAAGTGGCGGGCATAGCGCGGGCAGAGGTCGTCACGCTTGAGCAGGATGAACACGTCGGCGACCTGGAAATCCTCGTCCCAGCACGGTTCGCCGCAGATTTTTGCGCCCAGGCGCATGTAGGCCTTGAGCAGTGGCGGCATTTCAGCGATGACGTTGTTCGGCAGGGCCAGGCTGGGCAACGGGTTCTTCGGCTCGGCACGCAGGTGCTCGGTACACAGGTAGCGTTCGCGCAGGCGCTGCATGACCGCGTGGGCTTGCATGCCGCCGTCCTGCATGGGGATGCTGGCGCATCCCATCAGGTAGCTGTAGCGGCCCTCGTTGAGCACCTCCGCCAGCTCGCCCCAGAGCACGGCGATGGTGCCGCCGTTGCGGTAGTTGGCAGCAACGCAGGTGCGGCCGAGTTCGAGAATCGGGCCCTGTAGTTGCAGCAGGCCGTGCAGGCTGAATTCTTCTTCGCTGTAGAAGCGCCCCAGGCTGCTGGCTGCCTGGTGGTCGAGCAGACGCGTGGTGGCCACCAACTCGCCAGTGCTCAGGTCGCGCACGCCGATGTGGCGGCAATGTACGTCGTAGTCATCCATGTCCAGGCCCAGTTCGGCGCCTTTGAGCTTGGCCTTGAACTCCGCGCTGAACACCTTGTAGCGCAGGGCCTGGGCTTCCTGCAGGGCCGCAGCGCCCACCAGGCGTTCGGCTTGCAGACGGCGTTCAGTGCTGTTGTCGCCAGCGTGAGCGATCCGAGTCATTGCGAGTCTCCATAAGCCAGCCATGAAAGGTTGCGGCCGGTCGGCTTTGTTGTGCAAAGTCAGCCTAGGTAGGCGCGGTGTCACCCCTGTGAACCTTTGGTGATGCTTGCATGACACACCCCGACAGCCCCCGTGAAGGAGCGTTCGATGGCTTGGTTGCAACGACTCAACGACCCCCTCCGCCAGCCCCTGGCCGGCACCTTGGGCGAGGCTTATGCCGCGCAGCTCGAACGCCTTGGCGCGGTAGCCCCGTTCGAACTGGCGGTGCTGGGCGGTCGCGCCATGGCCACGCCAGGCCTGGCGTTCCTCATCGGTTACCAGGCTGCCTTGCGCGTGCTCTGGCCCAGCGCACCGGCCAGCCTGGGTGCGCTGTGCGCCACCGAGCGGCGTAGCGTGCGCCCGGCAGACATGCATACCCGGCTGGTCGGTTTGCGCCTCAATGGCGCCAAGGATTTCGTCACCGCCGGCCTGGATGCCGAGTGGCTGCTGGTGGCTGCGCGCAGCGAGGCGCTGGGTGAAGCGCCGCGGCTGAGTCTGGCGGTGGTCTACCCGGGGGAGGCCGGGGTTACCCTGGAGGCATTGCCGACCCTGCCGCTGATGCCCGAAGTAGGGCATGGTCGCCTGCACTTGCAGGACGCGGCGTGTGAGCTGCTGGCTGGCGATGGCTGGGACGCTTACGTCAAACCGTTCCGCTCGCTGGAAGACTTGTACGTGCTCGCGGCGCTGACTGCCTGGCTTTACGGGGTAGGGCAGGAGTGTGGCTGGCCGCAGGAGCTGCGCCTGCGGCTACTGGGACTGTTGGCGGGATGTGCCGAGGGCAGCCGACAGTGCCCTGACAGCGTCGGCTGTCACCTGCTGCTGGGGGGATTGTTTTCGCAGTTTCAGGAATTGCGCGGGGCAATCGACAAGGCGCTGCTTGCCGGGCCGGAGCAGTGGGCGCAACTGTGGCAGCGCGATCAGGGGGTACTGGCATTGGCCACTGCGGCGCGGGAAAAACGCCTGGCCAAAGCCTGGTCGGCAGCAGGGTTGTCATGAAAGCCTGAAAAGCTGTGTGATCTTTCAGATCTTGGGGCTGCTTCGCAGCCCCCCAGCGGGCGATGTAGATGAAAGCATTTCTAGTGCTTCTTGCTTTGATTGTGAGCCCAGCCTGGGCCGAAGTATGGCCCGAACCGGACTGGCCAATCGACAACACCGCTGTCGACTGGCAGGACGTCGATGCCTACGCCTTCCCGGCGCGCAACGCCAGCGAGCGCAGCGGCATCCGCACCGACGCCTTGTTGGTCATCCGTGATGGTCGCATTCTCTACGAACGCTACGCCGCCCCTACCACCGCCAATACCGCGCACCTGACCTGGTCGGTCAGCAAGAGCGTGCTGGCCACCGTGCTCGGCGTGGCCCAGGGTGAAGGCCGCTTCCAGCTGCAGGACCCGGCCGCACGCTTCTACCCACCGATGCAGGCCCACCCTGATGTGCAGTTGGCCGACCTGCTGCACTGGGCCAGTGGCCAGGACTGGCAGGAAGACTACGAGTTCGCACCGCTGAAGTCTTCGGTGGTGGCCATGCTCTATACCCGCGGGCGCGACGACATGGCGGCCTATGCCGCTGTCCGCGCCAGTGCCGAAAAGCCTGGCCAGCGCTTTCTCTACTCCAGCGGCGACAGCAACGTGCTGGCTGCCGCACTGCGCGGCATGCTCGACTCCAGTACTTATGCCGACTACCCCTGGCAGGCACTGTTCACCCCTTTGGGCATCGACAGCGCGGTGTGGGAGCGGGACGGCGCGGGCACGTTCGTCGGCTCTTCCTACCTCTACCTCAGTGCCCGCGACCTGGCGCGCATCGGTTTATTGATGCAGCGCGAGGGCCGCTGGCAAGGGCGACAGTTGTTGCCGGCAAGCTGGGTGGCCTTCAACCGCACACCGTTCACCCAGGCCGCCGCCATACCCGGTGAGGCCAACCCGGGCGGCCACTGGTGGCTCAACCTGCCATTGCCAGGTAGCCCGACACCGTGGCCCGACGCCCCGACCGATGCCTATGCTGCGCTCGGCCATTGGGGCCAGGCGCTGTATATCGTGCCGTCTCACAAGCTGGTGATCGTGCGCTATGCCGATGACCGCGACGGCAGCTACCGCCATAACGAACTGCTCAGGCGGGTCCTCGCGGCACTGGCCAGGGAGGGCGCATGAAGCGCGCGCTGTTGCTGATGATCGTCGCCTTGCTTGGCTGGGTATGGCTGGAACGGCAGGCATTGACGGACTTCCCGGGCATCCTTTCGGCCTACTCGGCCAAGGAGTACTGCTCGTGCCGCTTCGTGATGGGCTTCGACGAGGCCTATTGCCGGAGTTATGTGAAGCAATGGTTGCCCCTGAGCCGGCTGGAGGAAGACGGCCCACAGCGGCGCGTCCGCGCCGAAGGCCTTGGCCAGCGCAACCAGGCGGCGTGGCAGGGCGCCCAGGCGGGCTTCCGCTTGCTGCCATGAAGACGGGCGGGTAAGGTTGGCGGTCAAGTTTCACGAGACCTGTCATGTTCAAGCTGCCCCGTATCCTGCCTGCCCTGCTGCTGGCTTTGTGCCTGCCCGCCCACGCCAACTGGCACCTCGATGGCGAGTCATCACGCCTGTCGTTCGTCACCGGCAAGAACGGTGACACTGCCGAGGTGCATCGCTTCCTGGTCTTGCATGGCAGCGTCGACCGCAAGGGTGCGGCAGCGCTGCGTATCGAGATGGACTCGGTAAGCAGCGGCATCCCGCTGCGTGACGAGCAGATGCGCGACAACCTGTTTGAGGTGCAGCGCTTCGCCGAGGCGAACGTGAAGGCGCAGATCGACCTGCGGCCGATCAACGACCTGGCCGATGGCGCACAGATCGAGCTGCGCCTGCCGCTGACGGTCACCCTGCATGGCCAGTCGCACAGTTACAACGCGCTGTTGCTGGCCACTCGCCTGGATGAGCGGCGCTTTCAGGTGGTGACCCTCGAACCGCTGGTGTTGCGGGCCTCGGACTTCGGCCTGCTGCCTGGTCTGGAAAGCCTGCGCACGTTCGCCAGACTGAAATCCATCAACCCGTCGGTACCGGTCAATGCGGTACTGATCTTCACCGCCCGCTGACATGTCGGGGCCGGTCTTCCCATGGCGCGGTGGCAATCAGTTCGAATTGCTGATCGACGGCCCCGAGTTCTTTCCGCGCATGCTCCAGGCGATCATGCGCGCCGAGTTCCAGGTCGACCTCGAACTCTATCTGGTCGAGGCGGGTGCTTGTGCCGAGGCCGTGGTGGAGGCGCTGGAGCAGGTAGCCTTGCGTGGCGTACGCGTGCGTTGCCTGTTCGATGACTATGGCTCGCTGGCTTTTACTGCAGCGTTGCGCCAGCGCCTGGTGGAAGCCGGGGTGTACTTGCGCTGCTACAACCGCCTGCGCTGGAAGCGGGGTTTTCGCAACCTGTACCGCGACCATCGCAAGCTGTTGCTGGTGGACGAACGTTGGGCGGTGGTGGGCGGCACGGGCGTCACCGACGAGTTCTGGACGCCCGGTGAGGCGGCCAGCGCCTGGCACGAGGTGATGGTGCAGATGCAAGGGCCAGTGGTGAGCGACTGGCAGTTGCTGTTCGATCGCCAGTGGCAAGCCAACAACCGCCGCACCGCCTGGCGCCCGGCTGAAGGCTTTGGCCTGCCGCGCCTGCCCAAGGTGCCGGTGCAGGGCCAGGGCATGGGCCGCGTGGCCTATGCCGACGCCCGTCAGCACCAGGACATCCTGCACTCGCTGGTGCGGGCGATCAACAGTGGCAAACAGCGGGTGTGGCTGGCCACGCCCTACTTCCTGCCGACCTGGAGCGTGCGCCGGTCGCTGCGCCGCGCCGCCAGCAAAGGCGTCGATGTGCGGCTGCTGCTGACCGGGCCACGCACCGACCACCCTTCTGTGCGTTATGCCGGGCATCGCTATTACCCCCGATTACTGCGCGCCGGGGTGCGCATATACGAATACCAGCCGTGCTTCCTGCACCTGAAGATGGTGCTGATCGACGACTGGGTCAGTATTGGCTCATGCAATTTCGACCACTGGAACCTGCGCTTCAACCTGGAGGCCAACATCGAGGCCCTCGACCCGCCGCTGACCGCTGCCGTGCTGGCCAGCTTCGAGCGTGATTTCGCCTTGAGCGAGGTGGTCGACCTTCAGCACTGGCATGCCCGCCCGCTGTGGCGACGGGTGAAGCAGCGCGTATGGGGCTGGCTGGACCGGCTGGTGGTCAACTTGCTCGACCGGCGCGACTGAGAGCGGCTATCGTGCAGTGACTGTCCAAGGCAATCGAAGGAGTGGGTGAGATGACGGTGAAGAAGATTCTCATGCTGGTGGGCGACTATGTCGAAGATTACGAGGCCATGGTGCCGTTCCAGGCATTGAGCATGGTTGGCCACACGGTGCATGCGGTGTGCCCGGAAAAGGTCGCGGGGCAGACCGTGCGCACGGCGATTCACGATTTCGAAGGCGAGCAGACCTACAGCGAAAAGCCCGGGCACAATTTTGCCCTCAACTATGATTTCGTGCGGGTGCGGGCCGAGGGTTACGACGCGTTGCTGATCCCGGGTGGCCGTGCGCCGGAGTACCTGCGCCTGGATGAGAAGGTGCTGGAACTGGTGCGGGCGTTCGACCAGGCGGGCAAGCCGATTGCCGCGGTGTGCCATGGTGCGCAATTGCTGGCGGCAGCGGGTGTGCTGGAAGGGCGCGAGTGCAGTGCCTATCCGGCCTGCGCGCCGGAAGTACGCCTGGCCGGTGGCACGTTCATCGATATCGCGGTGGACCAGGCGCACGTCGATGGCAACCTGGTGACTGCCCCTGCATGGCCGGCGCACCCCGCCTGGCTGGCGGCTTTCCTCAAGGTGCTCGGCACCCGTATCGCCTGACCCGGCCTCTTCGCGGGTGAACCCGCGAAGGGGCCGGTACAGGTTCACGCCACCTGCTCTACCCAGTCATTGAGGTTGTAGTAATTGGTCACCCGGGCAATCTTGCCGCAGTGAATGTAGAAGAAGGCCCCCGCCGGCAGCACGTAGGTCTGGCCATTGGCTGCCGGCAGCCCTTCGTCGTCGGCCAGGTATTGGCCATGCACGGTGAACTCCGCAGCCGCCCGGCTGCCGTCGGCGTTCTGCATCACCACGATGTCGGCCAGGCGCTCGCGGTAGCAGCGGTTCATCTTGTCCATGAACGCAGCGAATCTGGCTTTGCCCATCTGCCGCTCGCCCTGGTTGATGTCGTGGATCACGTCTTCGCTGAGCAGTGCCAGGAAGGCCGGCATGTCGCCGGCATTGAAGGCGGCGTAGTAAGCATTTACCAGTTCGGTAGCGGTCATGGAACAATACCTGTCGTGTAGGGAAAAGGCGGTGCGTTGGCTCGGATGATAGGGTTTCCCCTCAAGCCCGGCTTAGCCGAGCGCGTCATCCACATCGACAAAACGACCGCCAAGCATGGAAATACGCCTGTTGCACGGCGCCGCTATCGCGCCTTACATCGATGACCTCGCTCGCCTGCGCCTGACCGTGTTTCGCGAGTTTCCCTACCTCTACGACGGCACCCCGGAGTACGAGGCCGACTACCTTGCCAGCTATGCCCGCTCCGGGCGCAGCCTGGTGGTGCTGGCCCTGGATGATGGCCAGGTCATTGGCGCCTCGACCGCCCTGCCGCTGGTGGATGTGGCCCCGGAGTTCCAGCAGCCGTTCCTGGCCCTGGGGCGCGACCCGGCCAGTGTCTACTACTTCGGCGAGTCGCTGGTGCTGCCGCAGTACCGCGGCCGGGGCCTGGGCGTGCGCTTCTTCATCGAACGCGAATCCTATGCCCACAAGCTGGCCGAGTTCGACTTCTGCGCGTTCTGTGCCGTCGAGCGACCGGGGGGACACCCGCGCCGGCCTGCGGATTACAAACCACTGCATGGGTTCTGGCGCAATCGTGGCTTCCTGCACGACCCTTCCCTGCGCACCCGCTATGCCTGGCGCGACCTGGACGAGCAGGAAAGCTCGGAAAAGATCCTGTCGTTCTGGACCAAGGAGCTGCCGATTTGATCCGTCTTGCAGCCTGCCAGTACGCCATCGAGTTGCATGAGACCTGGGATGCCTATGCTGACCATCTGCAAGCCTTGTGCGCCGAGGCGGTGGAAGCGGGCGCCCGGTTGCTGCTGTTGCCGGAATACGCCGGGCTGGTGCTTAGCGGCCAGTTGCCGGCCGAGCAGCGGGGTGACCTCAAGGCTTCGATCGCTGGCATCCAGCCGCTCATCGAGCCGTGGCTGGCGCTGTGCGAAGGGATTGCCCGACGCTGGGGCATCTATCTGCAGCCGGGCAGCTTGCCGGTGCTCGACTTTGATGGGCAGTACCGTAATCGGGCCTGGCTGTTCGGCCCCAAGGGCAAACTCGGTTACCAGGACAAGCTGATGATGACCCGCTTCGAGCGGGAGCAGTGGGGCATTGCTGCCGGAAAGGGGCTGCAGGTATTCGACACTGTTCTTGGCCGCCTGGGCATCCTGATCTGTTACGACAACGAGTTCCCGATGCTGGCGCGGCGCCTGGCCGAGCGTGGAGCCGACCTGATCCTGGCGCCGAGCTGTACCGACACCGAGGCGGGTTACCACCGGGTGCGCATTGGCGCACAGGCACGGGCACTGGAAAACCAGGTAGCCGTGTTGCAAAGCCCGACGGTAGGGGTGGCGCCCTGGTCGCCGGCACTGGATGAGAACATTGGCCGGGCTGGGCTGTTCGTTCCGCCGGATCACGGGATGCCGGGGGACGGTGTGGTCGCTTCGAGCGAGACGTTGAGCCCGCAGAGCAGCCAGTGGCTGGTGTGTGAGGTGGATCTTGAGCAAGTGCGGCGGGTGAGGCGGGAAGGGCAGGTGTTTACCCGCAGGGACTGGCCGGAGCAGTTCGAGAGACTTCTGTGAGAGCGGCGTCGCCCGCGAAGCAGGCGACGCCACTGCATCAGGTTTACTTCACTTCGACTGCCAGGCTCTGGGCAATCTTGCTCTGCCACAGAGCAGGGCCAGTGATGTGTACCGACTCACCGTTGCTGTCGACAGCGACGGTCACCGGCATGTCCTTGACCTCGAACTCGTAGATCGCTTCCATGCCCAGTTCGGCAAAGGCCAGGACCTTCGACTTGCGGATGGCCTGGGCCACCAGGTAGGCAGCACCACCAACGGCCATCAGGTACACCGCCTTATTGTCCTTGATCGCTTCGATCGCGGTCGGGCCACGCTCGGACTTGCCGATCATGCCCAGCAGACCGGTCTGCTCGAGGATCTGACGGGTGAATTTGTCCATGCGGGTAGCGGTGGTCGGGCCGGCTGGGCCTACCACTTCGTCACCGACCGGGTCGACCGGGCCGACGTAGTAGATGAAGCGGCCTTTGAGGTCGACCGGCAGTTCTTCACCGCGGTTGAGCATCTCGACCATGCGCTTGTGCGCAGCGTCGCGGCCGGTGAGCATCTTGCCGTTGAGCAGGATGGTCTCGCCCGGTTTCCAGCTGGCGACTTCTTCCGGGGTGATATCGTCGAGGTTGACGCGACGGGCGCTTGGGCCGGCTTCCCAGACGATTTCCGGGTAGGCGTCCAGCGACGGCGCCTCGAGCTCGGCCGGGCCGTTGCCGTCGAGCACGAAGTGGGCGTGACGGGTGGCGGCGCAGTTCGGGATCATGCACACCGGCAAGGATGCGGCGTGAGTCGGGTAGTCCATGATCTTGACGTCGAGCACGGTGGTCAGGCCGCCCAGGCCCTGGGCGCCGATGCCCAGCTGGTTGACCTTCTCGAACAGCTCCAGGCGGATCTCTTCGAGGCGGTTCTGCGGGCCACGGGCTTTCAGTTCGTGGATGTCGATGGACTCCATCAACACTTCCTTGGCCATGACCGCGGCCTTCTCGGCGGTACCGCCGATGCCGATGCCGAGCATGCCAGGCGGGCACCAGCCGGCGCCCATGGTCGGAACGGTCTTCAGCACCCAGTCGACGATCGAGTCGGACGGGTTGAGCATGGCCATCTTCGACTTGTTCTCCGAGCCGCCGCCTTTGGCTGCAACGTCGACTTCGACCTTGTCGCCAGGGACGATGGAATAGTGGATGACGGCCGGGGTGTTGTCCTTGGTGTTCTTGCGGGCACCGGCCGGGTCGGCCAGGATCGAAGCGCGCAGGACGTTTTCAGGCAGGTTGTAGGCGCGACGCACACCTTCGTTGATCATGTCGTCGACGCTCATGGTGGCGCCGTCCCAGCGCACGTCCATGCCCACGCGGATGAACACGGTCACGATACCGGTGTCCTGGCAGATCGGGCGGTGGCCAGTGGCGCACATGCGCGAGTTGATCAGGATCTGGGCGATCGAATCGCGTGCCGCAGGCGATTCTTCACGCAGGTAGGCTTCGTGCATCGCCTGGATGAAATCGACGGGGTGGTAGTACGAGATGAATTGCAGGGCGTCGGCGACGCTCTGAATCAGGTCGTCTTGCTTGATCACGGTCATGCAGCGCGCTCCTCTTAAAGACGGGAACATTCAAAAAGACGCTCGACGGTGCCGACCAGCGTGTCGAAGCGCCTTGCAAGGCGCGCCGGCAGGCTGGCCGACGCAAAAGGGCGCGGCAGTATAGCGCGCCTCACCGCGCGAAACACCTGCGCGTGGTCAGGACCATGGTCGGCAGCAGGCAGGCATCCTTTTTGCTGCCAATGCGCGCTTGGCATACAGTGACTCGATGATCGACGGAGACAGACCTACCATGCCCGAACTTTGCGTGGGCGAGCGCCGCTGGGCGGTGCCGACCGGCAGCAACCTGCTCGATGCTCTCAACGGTGCCGGGCTGAATGTGCCCTACAGCTGCCGTGCCGGCAGTTGCCACGCCTGCCTGGTGCATTGCCTGGATGGCCAGCCGGCGGATGCCTTGCCCGAGGCGCTGGCGCTAGACAAGCACGCCCAGGGCTGGCGCCTGGCTTGCCAGTGCCGGGTGGTCGAAGACCTGCACGTGGCGGTGTTTGACCCGCAGCAGGACGGCGTGCCGGCGCGGGTGAGCGCGGTGGACTGGTTTGGCGAGGTGCTGCGCGTGCGGCTGCGGCCAGAACGGGCGCTGCGTTACCAGGCGGGGCAGCATGTGGTGTTGTGGAATGGCGCTGTTGCCAGGCCTTACTCACTTGCCAGCTTGCCGGGGGAGGATGACTTCCTCGAGTTTCATATCGATTGCCAGCATCCCGGTGCCTTTTGCGACAAGGCGCGTGTGTTGCAGGTGGGAGACGAGTTGCGCCTGGGCGAGTTGCGGGGCGGGGCGCTGCATTACGACCCGGACTGGCAGGCGCGGCCACTCTGGCTTTTGGCAGCGGGCACCGGGCTGGCGCCGTTGTGGGGTATCTTGCGCGAAGCGTTGCGCCAGGGGCATCAAGGTGAGATTCGGGTGGTGCATGTGGCGTGGGACAGCGCTGGGCACTATCTGGCTGAGCCGCTGATGCAGTTGGAGGGTGTGACGGTCGAGCTGGTGCTGGCGGAGCAGATGGAGGACGCGCTGGCGGGGTTGCGGCCGTCATCGCGGCAGACAGTGGCGCTGGTGTGCGGGGCGCCCGGGCGTGTCGAGCGGTTTGCCCGGCGGCTGTTCATTGCCGGGGTGCCGCGGGGGCAGGTGTTTGCTGATGTGTTTGTCGAGCATGCCTGAAGCATGTGTGCTGCCTATTCGGGCCTCATCGCGACCAGCGGTCGCTCCTACGGGGGATTGCGATTTCCCGTAGGAGCGACCGCAGGTCGCGATGAGGCCTCAAGGGCTATCAGCCGACCAGCGGATCACCGACGTGGAGGATCTTCATGCCGTTGGTGCCACCGATGGTGTGGTAGCTGTCGCCTTTGGTCAGGATCACCCAGTCACCTTGCTCCACCAGGCCGCGCTTGAGCAGCTCGTCGACGGCCGCCTGGCTGACCTTGTCGGCCGGCAGCGAAGCCGGATCGAAGGCAATCGGGTAGACGCCGCGGAACATGTTGGCCCGGGCCTGGGTGGCGCGGTGCGGTGACAGCGCGAAGATCGGCACGTGCGAACGCAGGCGCGACATGATCAGCGGGGTGTAGCCGCTTTCGGTCAGGGCGATGATCGCCTTCACGCCCGGGAAGTGGTTGGCGGTGTAGATGGCCGCCAGGGCGATGCTTTCGTCGCAACGCTCGAAGGTGGTGTGCAGGCGGTGGCTGGACTTCTGGCTGGTCGGGTGCTTTTCGGCACCGGAGCAGATACGCGCCATGGCCTGTACGGCTTCGATCGGGTAGGAACCTGCGGCGCTTTCGGCCGACAGCATCACCGCATCGGTGTTATCGAGCACGGCGTTGGCCACGTCGGACACTTCGGCGCGGGTCGGCATCGGGTTCTGGATCATCGACTCCATCATCTGGGTCGCGACGATCACCGCCTTGTTGTTGCGGCGGGCGTGCTGGATGATCTTCTTCTGGATGGCGATCAGCTCGGCGTCGCCGATTTCCACACCCAGGTCGCCACGGGCAACCATGACGGCGTCGGAGGCGAGGATCAGCTTGTCGAGTGTTTCATCGTCGGCAACGGCTTCGGCGCGTTCGATCTTGGCCACCAGCCAGGCGCTGCCGCCAGATTCGTCACGCAGCTTGCGGGCATATTCCATGTCGCTGGCGTCACGCGGGAACGACACGGCCAGGTAGTCCAGGTCCATTTCCGCGGCGAGCTTGATGTCGGCCTTGTCTTTTTCGGTCAGGGCCGGAGCGGTCAGGCCGCCACCTTTGCGGTTGATGCCTTTGTGGTCCGACAGCGGGCCACCGATGATCACCACGCAGTGCAGGGCGTCTGCGGTGGCGGTCTCGACGCGCATGACCACACGGCCGTCGTCGAGCAGCAGTTCGTCACCGACGCCGCAGTCCTTGACCAGGTCGGGATAGTCGATACCGACGATGTCCTGGTTGCCTTCGGTCAGCGGGTGGGCGGTGGAGAACGTGAACTTGTCACCGATCTTCAGTTCGATGCGCTTGTTGGCGAACTTGGCGATGCGGATCTTCGGACCCTGCAGGTCGCCCAGCAGTGCGACATGGCGGCCGTTCTTGGCGGCGATGTCACGGATCAGGCGGGCGCGTGCCTTGTGCTCGTCCGGCGTGCCGTGGGAGAAGTTCAGGCGTGCCACGTCCAGGCCGGCGAGGATCAGCTGTTCGATCACTTCCGGCGAGTTGCTGGCGGGGCCAAGGGTGGCGACGATTTTGGTACGGCGGATGCTCATGCACAGACTCCTATAGTGAAGCGCAGCGAAAGGCTACTCCTCAATTACGCTGTAGTCATTGTTCCGTTGCACTACCTGCGACCGATGCAGGGTGGCATTTGAACGGGCGGGAGTATCCTTGCAAAACGCTGTGAAGATTTGCCGGCAATGGCCGATACACTGGCATCAAAGGAGATACCCATGCGCGCCCTGATCATCATTGCCCTGGCGGCCAGCACCGTCGGCTGCACCCGCTGGTCCATGGACCACCACCTGAACAATGCTTACCGCGCCTATGACCGGGGCGATTGTTCGAAGGTCATGCTGGAGTTGTCGCAGGTCGACCGCACCAGCCGTGCGCGGCCGTTCATCCACCCGGAGGTGTCGCTGCTGCGTGGTCAGTGCCTGGAGCGGGACATGCTGTATGTGGATGCCGCGCAAACCTACGAGTACCTGATCCAGCAATACCCGGGCAATGAATACGCCTATCGCGCCAAGGCGCGCCTGGAGACCCTGCAGAAGCTCGGGCACTACCGGGGCGGGGAGGCGGCGGTGGCCAACCCGGTGACTACCCCCACTTGGCGTTAACACCAAGGTGTCTTCAATTTCACGGGATTTGCCCGGTCTGCTGCGCTAATCTGTAACTCAGTCGTTACAGCAACCGCCAGTACCTCGCATTCCTGGCATCAGGTACAGGACTGCACTCGCAATCATGTTCATCCCGCGCCGTATCGAACGCCATCAGTTGCCTTGTGTGCTGATGGTCTACAACCGTCTCACCGATCAACCGATCGGTCAGCTGGGCAATGCCTCCGAAGACGGCATCATGCTGATCAGCTCGCTACCTGTGCTGGTCGGGCCGGATTTCGAACTGCAGTTGCGCCTTCCGTTGGCGGGTGGCGGGTTTCAGTTCATCAACCTGACCGCCAGCTGCCTGTGGTGCAGCGAAGACCAGACCCCGGGCCACTACGATTCTGGCTTCATGCTGTTGCAGGCGCCGCGCGAATACGATGAATTCGTCCGCTCGCTGCGCGACTATTTCAGTTTCCGCCCCGCCAACGCTTCCGCCTGAGCCTGTCTCCGCTAGAATCGGTCGATCTTGCAACAGGACGACCCCGTGACTTCCAGCATCTTCTGGCACGACTACGAAACCACCGGTATCAACCCGCGCTGCGACCGGCCGCTGCAGGTTGCAGGTGTGCGCACCGATTTCGAACTCAACGAGATCGAAGAACCGGTCAACCTCTACTGCCGCCCCTCGGACGATATTCTGCCGCACCCTGCGGCCTGCCTGGTCACAGGCATCACCCCCGAGCAACTCGCCATCCAGGGTTTGTGCGAAGCCGAGTTCATGACCCGGGTCCACGCGCAACTGGCGCGCCCCGGCACATGCAGTGCCGGCTACAACACCCTGCGTTTTGACGATGAAGTCACCCGCTACAGCCTGTACCGCAACTTCTTCGACCCTTATGCCCGCGAGTGGCAGGGCGGCAACAGCCGCTGGGACCTGATCGACGTGGTGCGCACGGCCTATGCCCTGCGCCCGGAGGGTATCGTCTGGCCACAACAGGACGGGCGCACCAGCCTGCGCCTGGAATTGCTCAGCCAGGCCAATGGCATCGACCACGGGCATGCCCACGAAGCGCTTTCCGACGTACGGGCCACCATTGCCTTGGCACGCCTGATCAGGCAGAAACAACCCAAGTTGTACGAATGGCTGTTCCAGTTGCGCAGCAAGCACAAAGTGATGGAACAGATCTGCCTGTTGCAGCCGATGGTGCATATATCCGGGCGCTTTTCTGCGGCGCGTAATTATCTGGGCGTGGTCTTGCCGTTGGCCTGGCACCCGCGTAATCGCAATGCACTGATTGTGTGCGACCTGCATCAGGAAACCCTACCGTTACTAAGGGAAAGTGCCGAGGTACTGCGCGAGCGCCTGTACACGCGGCATGAACAATTGTCTGAGGGGCAATTACCGGTCCCGCTCAAGTTGGTGCAGATCAATCGCTGCCCGGTAGTGGCTCCGCTTTCGGTATTGCGCCCCGCCGATCAGCAGCGACTGGGCATCGATTTGGCGCTGCTGCAATCACGTGCTGAACAATTGGCTAAGCAACAGGCGCTGTGGCAAGACAAGCTGGAGTTTATCTATGGCAAGGAAGATTTCGCTGCGGTTGAAGACCCGGAACAGCAGTTGTATGACGGTTTCATTGGTGATCGCGACCGTCGCTTGTGCGAGCAAGTTCGCACGCTGGACCCTGCGCAATTAGCGCATGGCCACTGGATGTTCGATGATCCGCGCCTGCCGGAGTTGCTGTTCCGCTATCGCGCCCGTAACTTCCCGGAGACCTTGAACAGCGAAGAGCGGCAACGCTGGTATGGATTCTGCCAGCAACGCCTGAGCGACCCGCAGTGGGGCGCACCGAACACGCTGGGGGATTTCGAGCAGGCCAGGCTGAGCGCATGGGCCAACGCCGACGAGGCCGGGCGGCGGGTGCTGGAAGCGTGGCAGGCGCATGCCCGCAACTTGAGTGAGCAGTTTGCCATCAGCATTGAGTGAACAAACAAGAACGCCGGCATCATGCCGGCGTTCTTGTTGGTATATGTCGTGCGTTGCTGCGGACAATCAGTCCAGCAGGGTCGCCCAGCTTTCAACCACGTCGCCACCCCATTTGGCTTTCCATTCTTTCAGGGTCTTGTGGTTGCCGCCTTTGGTTTCGATCACTTCGCCGTTGTGCGGGTTCTTGTATTGCTTGACCTTGCGCGCACGCTTGGTAGCAACAGGTTTCGCTGCACCGCGTGGGCCTTTGCTCAGTTTCGACTCTGGGTCGAGCAGGGCAATGACGTCGCGCAGCGACTTGGAGTATTCGCCCATCAGGTTGCGCAGTTTGCCTTCGAACTCCAGTTCTTTCTTCAGCTTGTCATCCTGCGACAGGTTGGCCAGGCGGGCCTGAAGTTCCTTGATGGCTTCTTCGGTAGCGCGGTACTCGTTGATCAGGGACATGGAGTGTTCCTTTAATGCGTGTTCAGAAATGTGTGAGGCAATAATAGACAGGCGATACTCTCAAGTAAACATATTATTCAGTACTTAACTGTTATTAGCCCTGTGACAAAATATCTCAAGATTAAGAAAAATTTACATATGGCCCTGCACTTCGTCCTGGTGGTCGTCAGGCGGTCGCGGCCGGGCTTGCCGCCAGGGTGGCCGGGCATGTCACGGCCGGCGGGCGCGATGATTACTGCGTTTTTCTGGTCGGGCCGCTAGAATGAGCGCCTTTGCGAAGTTCTGGAGTCTTAATTCATGCGCACCTATCGTCTGGTGATCGCCTGCCCCGACCGTGTTGGCATCGTGGCGAAAGTCAGTAATTTCCTGGCCTTGTACAATGGCTGGATCAACGAAGCCAGCCACCACTCTGATGAACAGAGCGGCTGGTTCTTCATGCGCCATGAAATCCGCGCCGAATCGCTGCCATTCGGTATCGAGGCGTTCCGCGAGGCCTTCGCGCCGATCGCCGAAGAGTTCTCCATGACCTGGCGCATTACCGACTCGGCGCAGAAGAAGCGTGTGGTATTGATGGCCAGCCGCGAATCGCACTGCCTGGCTGACCTGCTGCACCGCTGGCATACCGATGAACTGGACTGCGAGATCCCGTGTGTGATTTCCAACCATAACGACCTGCGTAGCATGGTCGAGTGGCACGGCATTCCGTTTTTCCACGTGCCGGTCGACCCCAAGGACAAGGCCCCGGCCTTTGCCGAAGTGTCGCGCCTGGTTCAGGAACACGCGGCTGACGTGGTGGTGCTGGCGCGTTACATGCAGATCCTGCCGCCGCAACTGTGCCAGGACTATGCCGAAAAGGTCATCAACATCCACCACAGTTTCCTGCCGTCGTTCGTCGGCGCCAAGCCGTATCACCAGGCAGCCCTGCGTGGCGTGAAGCTGATCGGTGCAACCTGCCATTACGTGACCGAGGAGCTGGATGCCGGCCCGATCATCGAGCAGGACGTGGTGCGTGTGAGCCACGCCGACAGCATCGAAGACATGGTCCGCTTCGGCCGTGATGTCGAGAAGATGGTACTGGCCCGTGGCCTGCGCTATCACCTGGAAGATCGCGTGCTGGTGCATGGCAACAAGACAGTGGTATTCGACTGATAGTGAGTGGGGCTGCGCAGCAGCCCCTCATTCTCCACGGGAGGGATTCATGGCCAAGCGCAATAAACCCACCGCTTCAGCTCCCCCCACCCTCGGCGAAGGGTGTCTGGCCCGCTATGACCCCGAAGCCTTGAGCGACGACGACGGTACCGACTTCCCCGATGCCGCCCGATTGTGGCGCCAGCTCAACCCGCCTGACGCCGCCAGCGCTCCAGCAACGGACGCGCCAACAGGCAGAAAAACACCGGCCCACCCGCCAGCAGATAAAAATAGTAAGTGACCGCACGCCAGACCAGGATCGCCGCTGCGGCTGTCGAACTGCCCACCAGCGGTGTCAGCAGGCTGGCCGAGGTCAGCTCGGCGGCACCGGCGCCACCTGGTAGCAGGCTGAACTGGCCGGCACTGAGCGCCAGCATCTGCACCAGGAAGCTCGGGATCCACGACAACTCTGCCCCCAGCCCCCGCAGTACCAGATACAGCACGCTGTAGCGCAGGCTCCAGTGCAGGCAGGTGAGCGTGAACACCAGCGCCAGGGTGCGCTTTGGCAACTGCCAGGTCTGTGCCAGGGCATTGATGAAATGCAAGACCTTGCGGGCCCAGCGGCGTCTGCGTTTGCCAGGCATGCCCAGGCGCCGCAGCACGCGCCCGTTTAAGCGCATCAACGCCCGGCGATAACGTAGCAGTACCACGATAATGGCCAGGGCAGCGCACAGCAGCAACGCACTGCCCAGCAGCATGCTTTGCTGGCTGCGCCCAAGCCTGTGGAACAGGGCATAGCCGGCAATCGCCAGCATTGCGCAGAAGAAGAACAGCAGGTCGTTCAGCTGATCCATGGCAAACACCGCACCGCTGCGAGCCGGCCCGATGCGGTCACGAGCGAGCAGGGCCATCAGCGTGATCGGGCCGCCACTGCCCCCTGGCGTGGTGCAGATGGCGAACTCGGTGGCCATCACCACACCGAGGCTGCGCACTCGACCCAGCTGCGCTGCCTGCTGGCCGAGCAGCAGGCGCAGGCGTATGGCATTGATCACCCAGCACAGCAGGATCATGCCGAGCAGGGCCAGCAACAACCGGGTGTCGAAGGCTGCCAGCCTGGGCAGTAGTTCGTCGCCGCCGAGCCATGCCGGCACCAGCAAGGCGCCGACCAGTGCCAGGGCCAGCCAGCCGAAGCGGTTCATGCGCTCACCTGGCGCTCCAGCCACGCCGACTTAGTCAGTGGCTCTCGGCCTTGCTGCAGCAAATTATCGAGGGTGCGCAGCCAGTAATTGCGCGATGAGCGGTGGCGCATGTCCACAGGGTGCAAACCCAGACGCAGGGTTTCAGCGCTGTGCCAGCGCCGGCATTGCCAGTCGCAGACCACCTTCGACAGCCCCCGGCGCCACGCGCTGCGTGCGCTCCATACCAGCCCCGGCGCCTCGAACGCGGTGAAGTCCGGCAAGCGGTAAAGGTGCTGGGGCGTGCTGGTGTAACGCAGTGGGAGCCGGCTCAGGGCCTGCCGGGTGCCTTGGCTCATCAGCCAGGCCGGGGCGACGAAACCGGCCACTGGCCAGCCTTGCCCGGCGAACAGCGCCAGGCCCCGTTCCAGGCGCTGCAGGGCTTGCGCCTGGTCCAGGGCATAGAACTCGCCTTCGTGGGTGTAGATACGGCGCATGAAGTATTCGCCGAGGCTGCGCGGGGTGGGCCCATCGTCGGCGTGGTAAAACCCGTGCAGGGCCAGTTCGTCACCCCGCGCCAGGCGCCGTTCGAGCAGGCGGCAGAAGGTCGGTGAGCGGGTCAGCGGGTTGCGGTGATGAAAGTCTGGCACCACCAGCCAAGTCATTGGCACGTTACCCATCTCGTCCACGGCCTGCACGAACGGCTGGTAGTCCGGCCAAGTCTCGGGCGCAACATCGTGCAGCACCAGCATTACGCTGCCGGAGGCGTTAGCGGCCTCAGCCATGGGCGCGGACCTGAGGTTGATGGCCGAGTACTGCCTGGTAGTGTTGCAGCAGGCCGGAGACCACGTTGTCCCATGAATAATGTTGCTCCACATGGCGGCGCGCCTGGGCACCCAGCTTGCGCACGCCGGCTTCGAACGCTTCGCGCACGGCCAAGGCCATGGCCCGGCCATCGTTGGCCGGGCACAGGCGGCCACACTGTTCGTTGACGATCTCGCCGAACGCCCCGGCGCGAACTGCGACCACCGGCGTGGCACTGGCCATGGCTTCGAGGATGACCAGGCCGAAGGTTTCCTGGTCGCCGGCGTGCACCAGCAAGTCGGCGCTGGCCATCAGCCGGGCGACTTCATGCGGCGGGCGGAATTGGTCGATGACGCTGACGTTCCCGGGCACGCTGGCCGGCATGTTCGAGCCGACCAGCAACAGGTGGTAGGGCTGCCCGAGGTGTTGCATGCATTCGAGCAGCACGGGCAGGTTCTTCTCCCGTGAGCCACGCCCGGCATAGATGAGCAGGCGGCTGGTATCGGCGATGCCCAGCTGGGCCCGCAGTTGCGGGTCGCGCCGGTCGGGGTGGAAGGTCTGCAGGTCGACACCCAGGCGCTGCACGTGCACGTCGCGCACGCCGAGGCGGCGCAGTTTGTCGGCCATCACCAGGCTCGGCGCCAGCACCCGGTCGAAATTGCCGTAGAGTTTGCTGACATAGGCTTCGACATTCGGTGTGAACCAGTTGCCCATGCGGTTGCTGACCAGCAGTGGCAGGTCGGAGTGGTAGAAGCCGATCACTGGCACGTCGAGCTTGCGCCGCGCTTCCAGCGCCGCCCAAGCGGTGAGGTAAGGGTCGCCGACTTCGATCAGGTCGGGCTTGAGGCTGCGCAGCACGTTGCACCAGGGCGCCAGGCGCACCGGGAAGCGGTAGCCGTTGCCGAATGGCAGGGGCGGTGCAGGGACTTGGTAGATGCCATCGGCATGGCTGGCGCTGGGGCCGGGGATCAGAAGGCTGTGGCGTACGCCCGCATGCGCGTCGAGGCGATGGTGTTTGGCGTCGAGGTAGGTCCGCACGCCGCCGCTGGCCGGGGCGTAGAACATGGTGATGTCGGCGATGTGCACGATCAGCATCCCTCCGGGATCGTCTTCGGGTTTGTCATCTGGCGATGACGCGCCTAAAAGTTGACCTGCCAGAAGGATAGTTTGTTCGATCGGGTTGGGCGGGAGGGCAGCGGGTGGATTCTTCGCGGCTGAAGCCGCGCTCCTACAGGAAATTCCACAATCCTGTAGGAGCGGCTTTGCCGCGAAGCAGGCGACGCGGTCTGACGGTCAGATCCGGAAGCTGCCGACCAGGTGCTTCAGGCGGGTGGCCTGCTGCTCCAGGTCCGAGCAGGCGCGCAGGGTGGCCTGCAGGTTCTCGACACCCTCCTGGTTGAGCATGTTGATCTCGTTTATATCCATGTTGATCGAATCGACCACCGCGGTCTGCTCTTCCGTGGCAGTGGCCACCGACTGGTTCATGCCGTCGATTTCGCCGATGCGCACGGTCACGCTGTCCAGGCGCTCGCCGGCCTGGTTGGCGATCTGCATGCTGTCCTGGCTGTGGCGCTGGCTCTGGCTCATGGTATCGACCGACTCGCGGGCGCCGACTTGCAACTCTTCGATCATGGTCTGCACCTGCTGTGCCGACTCCTGGGTGCGGTGCGCCAGGTTGCGTACCTCGTCGGCAACCACGGCGAAACCACGCCCGGCCTCACCGGCACGGGCCGCTTCGATCGCAGCATTGAGCGCCAGCAGGTTGGTCTGCTGGGAAATGCTGGTGATCACTTCTAGGATCTGGCCGATGTTCACGGTCTTGCTGTTGAGCGTCTCGATGTGCGCGCTCGAGGTGACGATCAGGTCGGACAGGCGGTTCATCGCGGCGATGTTGCGCTCAACCACCTGTTGGCCTTCCTCGGCCAGCAGGCGCGCGGAGCTGGCGTGCTGCGAGGCCTGAGCGGCATTGCCGGCGATTTCCTGGGCAGCGGCGCCGAGTTCGTTGATGGCTGCGGCGACGCTGTTGGTACGGTTGGACTGCTCGTCGGAGTTGGCCATCGATGAATTCGAGGCGCTGATCACGCGCAGCGCCACTTCATTGACCTGCTCGGTCGCTGACGACACTTCGCGGATCGAGCCGTGAATGCGTTCGACGAACCGGTTGAAGGCTTTGCCGAGGATGCCGAACTCGTCGTGGCTGTGGATGCTCAGGCGCTTGGTCAGGTCGCCTTCACCTTCGGCGATGTCTTCCATGGCCCGGGTCATGGTGAGCAGCGGCTGCATCAGCACGCGGATCAGCAGGCCAAGCAGGCCGATGATGATCACCACTGCCACCAGCGTGGCGATCACCGCCGAGGTGCGGAAGGTGCTGAGCATGGCAAAGGCCTTGTCCTTGTCCACCGACAGGCCGATGTACCAGTTGGCCGAGGGCAGGCCCTTGATCGGGGTGAAGGTCAGCAGGCGGACTTGGCCGTCGGAGTTGACTTCGGTCAGCGCGCCGGACAGTTTCGGCGTGTCCTGCGGGAACAGGTCCGACACCGACTTCATCACCAGATCCTTGTCCGGGTGGACCAGGATCTTGCCTTGGTCGTTGACCAGGAAGGCATAACCCATACCGCCAAAGTTCAGCGAGTTGATGATTTGTACCAGGCCATCGAGGGCAAGGTCGCCTCCGACCACGCCGACGTTGGCAGAAACCTTGCTGATGATGCCGATGACCATCTTGTTGGTGGCCATGTCGATGTATGGCTCGGTGAGAATGGTGCCCTGCGCGTTCATGCCGTCCTTGTACCAGGGGCGGGTGCGCGGGTCGTAGCCATCGGGCATCTTGGAATCAGGGCGCACGCTGAAGCCACCATCGACCTTGCCCAGGTAGACGGTGAGGAAGCTCGAGATCAGGGCGTTCTGGCCCATCAGTGTTTCAGCGTTGGCCGGTTGCTGGGCAATGTTCTGCGCCAGGTTTTCGACCAGTTTGATACGGCCATCAAACAGGTTGCGGATGTTGGTCGAAGTGGAGTCGCCCATTTCAGCCAGATAATTCTCCAGATCCTGGCGGATCGCATTACGCTGAAGGTAATCGTTGTAAAAGGTGAACAGGCTGAAGGCGAGTATGACGATCAATGACGCAGCCAGAAGTATCTTGTGGCTGAAACGCAGGTTTTTGTTCATGGCGTAATCGATTCCGCTAAGGTTTTATCGGGCGTTCGCACGGTATCGCTGCAAACAGTGCAACATCCCGAAAAGTCCTTTTCGGTTGCTCCTGTCTATTAAGGCGAATATCACCCAATGGTATCGGCCGAATTAAGCCAAAGCTTGAGCGGGGGATGAGAGAGATGTCGGATACTTCGACCATAGTTGTAGGTGCTGACCCAAGCGGTCAGCCAGTCCAGCAAGCCATGCGCCTGGCCAATCGCCATGGCCTGGTCGCCGGTGCTACGGGTACTGGCAAAACCGTGACCCTCCAGCACCTGGCGGAGGTGTTCAGCGATGCCGGGGTGGCGGTGTTCGCGGCAGACGTCAAAGGCGACCTGTGCGGCCTGGGTGCTGCAGGCGCGCCACAAGGCAAAGTGGCCGAGCGCATCGCTGGCATGCCGTGGCTTGGGCATACACCCAAAGCCTATCCGTTAACGGTCTGGGATGTGGCGGGGCAGTCCGGCCACCCGTTGCGTACCACGCTCAGCGAAATGGGCCCGCTGCTGCTTGGCAATCTGCTGGAGTTGACCGACAGCCAGCAGGCCGCCCTGTATGCGGCATTCAAGGTGGCGGATCGCGAAGGGTTGCTGCTGCTCGACCTGAAAGACCTCAAGGCCCTGTTGGCGCACCTGAAGGACAACCCGCAACTGCTGGGCGAAGACAGCGCATTGATGACCACTGGCTCGACCCAGGCCCTGCTGCGCCGGCTGGCAACGCTGGAGCAGCAGGGGGCCGAGGCGCTGTTTGGCGAGCCGGCGCTACAACTGGAAGACCTGTTGCGGCCGGATGCCGATGGCCGCGGGCGTATCCACCTGCTCGACGCCAGCCGGCTGGTGCATGAGGCGCCGAAGGTGTACGCGACCTTCCTGCTGTGGCTGCTGGCCGAGTTGTTCGAGCAGTTGCCGGAACGCGGTGATGCCGACAAGCCGGTGCTGGCGCTGTTCTTCGATGAGGCTCACTTGTTGTTCAATGGCACGCCGAAGGCGCTGCAGGACCGTCTGGAGCAAGTGGTGCGGCTGATCCGCTCCAAGGGCGTTGGCGTGTATTTCGTCACCCAGTCGCCGGGGGACTTGCCCGACAGTGTCCTGGCCCAGTTAGGGTTGCGTATCCAGCACGGCCTGCGCGCTTTCACGGCCAAGGAGCAGAAGTCACTCAGGGCCGTGGCTGATGGCTTTCGCCCCAACCCGGCGTTCGACAGCCTGGCGGTGCTGACTGAACTGGGAATTGGCGAGGCCTTGGTGGGCACCCTGGAAGACAAGGGCACGCCGGCGATGGTCCAGCGGGTGCTGATCGCGCCACCGCAATCGCGGATCGGGCCATTGAGTGGGCCGGAGCGCAGTGCTTTGATCGCAGCTTCCCCCTTGTTGGGGCGGTATGACAAAGCGATTGATCGGGAGTCGGCCTATGAAATGCTGACTCAGCGCAAAGGTGAAGCGGTGGAGCCGGTGCCGAAAGCGAATGAAGAGAGTTTCGCCGACAAAGCAGGGGACTTTTTGCAGAGTGCGGCGGGGCAGGCGATCAAGTCGGCGGTGCGCCAGGCGGCCAACCAGTTGGGGCGGCAGCTGGTGCGTGGATTGATGGGGTCGTTGCTGGGTGGCAAGAAGAAGTGACTGCCTGTGCCGGCCCCTTCGCGGGCGTGCCCGCGAAGGGGCCGGTGCAGGAAAAACTTACGAAAAAGGCGCCCGAGGGCGCCTTCTTCAGTGCAGCGAAATCGCTCAGGCCAGGGCCTTGGAGGCCAGCCAGAACAGCCCGGCCGCCAGGCCCATCGAGGCGGGCAGGGTCAGGACCCAGGCCAGCAGGATGGTCTTCACGGTGCCACCTTGCAGGCCGCTCTTGTTGGCGACCATGGTGCCGGCAACGCCGGACGAGAGTACATGGGTGGTCGACACCGGCAGGGCGAACACGTTGGCCATGCCGATGGCGCAGGCCGCGGTGATCTGGGCCGACATGCCCTGGGCATAGGTCATGCCCTGCTTGCCGATCTTTTCGCCGACGGTCAGTACCACACGCTTCCAGCCGACCATGGTGCCCAGGCCCAGCGCCAGGGCGACGGCCACGATCACCCAGAACGGGGCGTATTCGGTGGTGGCGGTCAGGTCCTTGCGCAGCTTCTCGAGGTCGGCTTTTTCACGGGCCTCCAGGCCAGGCAGCTTGCCGACTTTCTTCGCGGTGTCGTCCAGGCACAGCAAATAGCGGCGCACTTCAACACGCTTCTCGGCATCCAGCGCATGGTAATCGGTCACGCCTTGCAGCGACGACTGCAGGGCGGCAATGGTCGGTTCGGTCTGTTGCGGGTTGCAGCTGAACTGCTCCGGCAAGTCGGTCGACTTGGCCTTGCCCAGTGCCAGGAACTCGCCGAGGGTGGCGGCGTTGCGCTGGTAGAACTGGCTCATGTGCAAGGTGGCGTCGCGGGTGCGCTCGATCTGGTAGGTGGTGCTGTTCAGGTCGAGGACGAACTTGGCCGGGACGATACCGATCAGCACCAGCATGATCAGGCCGATGCCTTTCTGGCCGTCGTTGGAGCCGTGCACGAAGCTCACGCCCATGGCCGAAATCACCAGGACCAGGCGGTTCCAGAACGGTGGGTGCTTCTTGTCGTCGAGCTTGCGGCGCTGCTCAGGCGTCTTATGCATCTTCGACAGCGGGCGCCACCATTTCAGGCCGATGAGCACCAGGGCTGCGACAGCGAAGCCGGCGATCGGCGAGACCACCAGCGACATGGCGATGTCGATCGCCTTCTGCCAGTTGACGCCATCGCCAAGCGGAATGTCGTTGATCAGTGCATTGGCCAGGCCCACCCCGAGGATCGAGCCGATCAGGGTGTGCGAGCTGGAGGCGGGGATGCCGAAGTACCAGGTCCCGAGGTTCCAGGTGATGGCGGCGGCCAGCAGCGAGAAGACCATGGCCAGGCCATGCCCGGTATTCACATTGATCAGCAGCTCGACCGGCAGCAGGTGCACGATGGCGTAGGCCACCCCGACACCACCGAGCAGAACGCCGAGGAAGTTGAACACCCCGGAAAAGAACACGGCCAGGTGTGGTGGCATGGCTTTGGTATAGATGACGGTGGCTACCGCGTTGGCGGTGTCATGAAAGCCATTGATGAACTCGAATGCGAGCACGAAGGTCAGGGCGAGCAGCAGGCTCACCAATACCCAGGCATCCAGTCCGCTGAATAAATCGATCATGAAGGTTGTCTGGCGGTCATAGGGGGGCGGGATTATGCCAGAAAACCTTGGCAATCGATGCACCCACTGCTGACCGATGGCAACGTTGTGAGTGCCCTCTCAGCCTGACAGGTGGCCAGATTCGGCGGAAAAACTAACGGTAAAAGTCACGAAATTGGCAAAAAAAGGTCGAATGTCCTGGAAAAGATTGGGTCCGTCACAATTAAAACGGTCGTATGAAATTTGTGTAATTCCATTTCATCCTCGGCTTTTCGGTAAATATAAGCCGCGTCGGGGGCGCTGCGCCCGCGACGTGATGGCAGTGCAGCGGGCAGATCAAGGTTGCTCGCTGCGCAGTTCCTTTTCCATTTTTTCCAGTTCCTGGCTGAACGCCTGGTCCTGGACGGTGGCACGTTTGCGCCACGGCTTGCGTTCCGGTTCCGGTTGCGCGGCATACGTGGTGACTTCACCACCGTAAACTTCCTTGTAACGTTCTGCCTGGCGCTCGAGTTCTGCGCGCAGTTCATCTTTCGTCACGGTAATACCTGAATGAGTAGTAGTGGGCTGGTGTTGTGCACAGGGCAGATTCCCCATACACGCGACGTGCTGGAGGGCGGACGAAACCGGGCCAGTGTTGCAGGGGCAGAGTATCGATCCGGGCCAGCGGAATCGATTATAGCAATCAGTAAATCGTCAAACAGGGGTGTTTATGTAAGCGCGTGCAAAGTTTTAACAACCTTGGCGGTTCGTACGAACTTTGAGCAAACAGCACCTGCAGCAGTTCACTGTTTTTTTAACCAAAAGCAGAAATAAAACGGCCCCGCACGAGGCGAGGCCGTTGCCTGGGGACTTCTACGGTGGGTACCTGACCAGTCTCTCCAAAGAAGCCACATGTGGCAGGAGAAAGGTATAAGTAAATTTGTCAGCGGTCAATTGCGATTATCGGCCGTTCGTTCGATAATCGCACGAGCCAGCGATTTATTTGAGGTGAGCGATGAACGACGAAACCACGGCCAACGAAACTGCCAACCCGGAAGCGCCCCGCCCAAGCGCACCTGCGCTGGCACCGCCGATCGTGGCTTCGCCGGCCAAGCGTATCCAGGCGTTTACCGGTGACCCTGATTTCATGACTTCCCTGGCACGTGGCCTGGCGGTGATCCAGGCCTTCCAGGAGCGCAAGCGCCACCTGACCATCGCTCAGATCAGCCATCGCACGGAAATCCCCAGGGCCGCTGTGCGCCGCTGCCTGCACACGTTGATCAAGCTGGGTTACGCCACCACCGATGGGCGTACCTATTCGCTGTTGCCGAAAGTGTTGACCCTGGGCCATGCCTACTTGTCGTCAACACCGCTGGCGGTGTCGGCCCAGCCCTACCTGGACCGCATCAGCGACCAGTTGCACGAGGCTGCCAACATGGCGACCCTCGAAGGCGACGACATTCTGTATATCGCCCGCTCGGCCACGGTGGAGCGGCTGATTTCGGTCGACCTGTCGGTAGGCGGGCGATTGCCGGCCTATTGCACGTCCATGGGCCGTATCCTGCTGGCGGCGATGGATGACACCAGCCTGCGCGAATACCTCGACCGTGCCGACCTCAAGGCGCGCACCAGCCGTACCCTGAATGACCCGGAGTCATTGTTCGCCTGCATTCAGCAAGTGCGGGAACAGGGTTGGTGCGTGGTCGACCAGGAACTGGAACAAGGGCTGCGCTCGATCGCCGTGCCTATCTATGATGCGTCCGGGCAGGTGCTGGCGGCGCTGAACGTGAGCACTCACGTCGGGCGGGTGACGCGCAGTGAACTGGAGCAACGCTTCCTGCCGATCCTGTTGGCGGCCAGCCGCGATCTCTGCCACCAGTTGTTCGGCTGACGGCATCGGCGACACTGTTTCCTGTTCGATAAACGCACAGTGTCGCTCCGGGTCAATTGCGCCTCCTCCAAACGCTGATTAATGTCTCTCGCAACGGTCGGCTCAGCCGACCGATACAAGAAAAACATAAGAGGCGCATCCCATGACCACTGTCACTCGACTGCCGCGGCCGCACCCGTTCGCAGTACCGTTGTATCCAGGCTGACTCAGGCCGCACTTCATCGCTATCAAGTCCTGTACTGTCGACCCTGGTGCAGTGGCCGGACCGTGCCCCCTTTCTGGATAACAACAATGAACCAACCACAGTCTGTCGGGAACAATCTCGACGTTCAGTCCTTCATCAATGAACAACCGCTGTCGTGCTATCAGTGGCGCGTAGTGATCCTCTGCTTTTTGATTGTCTTCCTCGATGGCCTCGACACGGCTGCCATGGGCTTCATCGCGCCAGCCTTGTCGCAAGAGTGGGGCATCGACCGTGCCAGCCTCGGCCCGGTAATGAGCGCCGCATTGATCGGCATGGTGTTCGGTGCCCTGGGTTCCGGGCCACTGGCCGACCGTTTCGGGCGCAAGGGCGTGCTGGTCGGTGCGGTGCTGGTGTTCGGTGGTTTCAGCCTGGCTTCGGCCTATGCCAGCAATGTTGACCAGCTCCTGGTGCTGCGCTTCCTGACAGGCCTGGGGCTGGGGGCGGGGATGCCCAATGCCACCACGCTGCTGTCCGAATACACCCCGGAGCGCCTCAAGTCGCTGCTGGTGACCAGCATGTTCTGCGGCTTCAACCTGGGCATGGCCGGCGGTGGTTTCATATCGGCGAAGATGATTCCAGCCTACGGCTGGCACAGCCTGCTGGTGGTCGGTGGCGTGCTGCCGCTGCTGCTGGCCGTGGTGCTGATGGTCTGGCTGCCGGAGTCGGCACGATTCCTGGTCGTGCGCAACCGCGGTAACGACAAGGTGCGCAAGACCCTGGCGCCGATCGCGCCGGCGGTGGTGGCACAGGCGGCCAGCTTCAGCGTGCCGGAGCAGAAGGCCGTGGCGACGCGCAACGTGTTTGCGGTGATCTTCTCGGGTACTTATGGCCTGGGCACGGTGCTGCTGTGGCTGACTTACTTCATGGGCCTGGTGATCGTCTACCTGCTGACCAGCTGGTTGCCGACGCTGATGCGCGACAGTGGCGCCAGCATGGAGCAGGCTGCGTTCATCGGTGCGCTGTTCCAGTTCGGCGGCGTGCTCAGCGCTGTAGCGGTAGGCTGGGCCATGGACCGCTTCAACCCGCACAAGGTCATTGGCATCTTCTACCTGTTGGCCGGGGTGTTTGCCTACGCCGTGGGCCAGAGCCTGGGCAATATCACCGTGCTCGCGACCCTGGTGCTGGTGGCTGGCATGTGCGTCAACGGCGCGCAGTCGGCCATGCCGTCGCTGGCCGCACGCTTCTACCCGACCCAGGGCCGCGCCACAGGCGTATCGTGGATGCTGGGTATCGGCCGCTTCGGCGCCATCCTTGGGGCGTGGAGTGGTGCAACACTGTTGGGCCTGGGCTGGAATTTCGAGCAGGTCCTGACCGCCTTGCTGGTGCCGGCGGCGCTGGCGACGGTGGGGGTGATCGTCAAGGGGCTGGTGAGCCACGCTGACGCGACCTGATCAGGCGGGGCTGCGCTGCGGCCCCGTAAGCAGCGATGGATAGCAAGGCAACATTTAGTTCGATAATCGCACATATAGTCGATTATCGAATTGTAAGCGACCCCTGTGTCTCCTTAATCTGGGCTCAACGTAGCACCCCTGGCAGGAGAAGCCTGATGCGTGAAGTATTTATCTGTGACGCCATCCGCACCCCGATCGGCCGCTTCGGCGGAGCCCTGGCCGGCGTGCGTGCCGACGACCTGGCGGCCGTGCCGCTGAAGGCGCTGATCGAACGCAACCCCTCGGTCCAATGGGGCGAGCTCGACGAAGTATTCTTCGGCTGCGCCAACCAGGCCGGTGAAGACAACCGCAACGTCGCGCGCATGGCGCTGTTGCTGGCCGGCCTGCCAGAGAGCGTCCCAGGTGTGACCCTCAACCGCCTGTGCGCTTCGGGCATGGACGCCATCGGCACGGCCTTCCGCGCCATTGCCAGCGGCGAGATGGAGCTGGTGATTGCCGGCGGCGTCGAGTCGATGTCGCGTGCGCCGTTCGTCATGGGCAAGGCCGAAAGCGGCTACTCGCGCAATATGAAGCTGGAAGACACCACCATCGGCTGGCGTTTCATCAACCCGCTGATGAAAAGCCAGTATGGGGTCGACGCCATGCCGGAAACCGCCGACAACGTGGCTGACGACTACAAAGTGTCCCGCGCTGACCAGGACGCCTTCGCCCTGCGCAGCCAGCAGAAGGCGGCTGCGGCCCAGGCCGCCGGCTTTTTCGCCGAAGAGATCGTGCCGGTGCGTATCGCCCACAAGAAGGGTGAAACCATCGTCGAGCGTGACGAGCACCTGCGCCCGGAAACCACACTGGAGGCGCTGACCAAGCTCAAACCGGTCAACGGCCCGGACAAGACGGTTACCGCCGGCAACGCCTCGGGCGTCAACGACGGCGCTGCGGCACTGATCCTGGCCTCGGCCGAGGCGGTGAAGAAACACGGCCTGACACCACGTGCCCGGGTACTGGGCATGGCCAGCGCCGGCGTTGCGCCGCGTGTCATGGGCATCGGCCCGGTGCCGGCGGTACGCAAGCTGACCGAGCGCCTGGGTGTGGCAGTCAGTGATTTCGATGTGATCGAGCTCAACGAAGCGTTTGCCAGCCAAGGCCTGGCGGTATTGCGTGAGCTGGGCGTGGCCGACGACGCGCCGCAGGTGAACCCCAACGGCGGCGCTATCGCCCTCGGCCACCCGCTGGGCATGAGCGGTGCGCGTCTGGTGCTGACTGCACTTCACCAACTGGAGAAGAGTGGCGGCCGCAAGGGCCTGGCGACCATGTGTGTGGGTGTTGGCCAAGGGCTGGCGTTGGCCATCGAACGCGTTTGATCAGCTCCGGCCTCTTCGCGGGTAAACCCGCTCCCACAGGGGGAACCACGCCTCCCTTTGTGGGAGCGGGTTTACCCGCGAAGAGGCCGGCACTTTCGACACAAGGCCAATTGCCAGCCCGCAAGCTGAACGAGTGTGTTACCGGGTATGTCTAGACTTACCTGTGACCCTTCAGGAGTAAACACACCATGACCTCAACCTATTACACCGGTGAAGAGCGCAGCAAGCGCATTTTCGCCATAGTTGGTGCCTCATCGGGCAACCTGGTTGAATGGTTCGACTTCTACGTCTATGCCTTTAGCGCGATCTACTTCGCCGCGTCGTTCTTCCCCTCCGACGACCCCACCGTGCAGTTGCTCAACACGGCCGGTGTTTTCGCTGCAGGTTTCCTGATGCGCCCGATCGGTGGCTGGCTGTTCGGCCGCCTGGCCGACCGCCATGGCCGCAAGAATTCGCTGATGATCTCGGTGCTGATGATGTGCTTCGGCTCGCTGATGATCGCCTGCCTGCCGACCTATTCGAGCATCGGTGCCTGGGCACCGGCGCTGCTGCTGCTCGCCCGGCTGATCCAAGGCCTGTCGGTGGGAGGCGAGTACGGCACCACCGCGACCTACATGAGTGAAGTGGCCCTGCGCGGTCAGCGCGGCTTCTTCGCTTCGTTCCAGTACGTGACCCTGATCGGTGGCCAGTTGCTGGCAGTGCTGGTGGTAGTCATCATGCAGCAACTGCTGAGCGATGAAGAACTGCGCGCCTGGGGCTGGCGCATTCCCTTCGTAGTGGGCGCCATCGCCGCGCTGATTTCGCTGATGCTGCGCCGTTCGCTGCACGAGACCAGCAGCGCCGAAACCCGCAAGGACAAGGATGCCGGCACCATCAAAGGGCTGTTCCGCCACCACACCGCAGCGTTCATCACCGTACTGGGCTACACCGCCGGTGGCTCGCTGATCTTCTACACCTTCACCACCTACATGCAGAAGTACCTGGTCAACACGGCAGGCATGCCGGCGAAGACCGCCAGTTACGTGATGACCGGAGCGCTGTTCCTGTACATGGTGATGCAGCCGTTCTTCGGCATGCTTTCCGATCGCATCGGCCGGCGTAACTCGATGCTGCTGTTCGGCGCGCTGGGCACGCTCTTCACCGTACCGCTGCTGATGGCGCTGAAGACCGTGAGCAGTCCGTTCATGGCCTTCGTGCTGATCACCCTGGCGCTGTGCATCGTCAGTTTCTACACCTCGATCAGTGGCCTGGTGAAAGCCGAAATGTTCCCGCCGCAGGTCCGTGCACTGGGCGTGGGCCTGGCCTACGCGGTGGCCAACGCGGCGTTCGGTGGTTCGGCCGAGTACGTGGCCCTGGGCCTGAAGACCATGGGCATGGAAAACACCTTTTACTGGTACGTGACGGCCATGATGGCGATCGCCTTCCTGTTCAGCCTGCGCCTGCCCAAGCAGGCGGAATACCTGCACCACGATGATTAAGGACGTTGCATGAGCAACCAATTGTTCGACGCCTACTTCACCGCGCCGGCCATGCGCGAAGTGTTCTCCGACCGTGGCCGGCTGCAGGGCATGCTCGATTTCGAAGCCGCGCTTGCGCGGGCCGAGGCCGCCGCCGGGCTGGTACCGCACAGCGCCGTGGCGGCCATCGAGGCAGCTTGCCAGGCCGAGCGCTATGACGTGCGCGCCCTGGCCGATGCCATCGCCACTGCCGGCAACTCGGCGATCCCGCTGGTCAAGGCGCTAGGCAAGGTGATCGCCAGTGGCGTGCCCGAAGCCGAACGCTACGTGCACCTGGGCGCCACCAGCCAGGATGCGATGGATACCGGGCTGGTCTTGCAGTTGCGCGATGCACTGGACCTGATCGAAGCCGACCTCGCCAAGCTGGCCGAGACCTTGGCGCGCCAGGCCTTGCAGCATGCCGATACCCCGCTGGTGGGCCGTACCTGGCTGCAACATGCCACGCCTGTGACGCTGGGCATGAAGCTGGCGGGCGTGCTCGGTGCCTTGACTCGCCATCGCCAGCGTCTGCAGGAACTGCGCCCGCGTCTGCTGGTGCTGCAGTTCGGCGGTGCTTCGGGCAGCCTGGCGGCCCTGGGCAGCAAGGCCATGCCGGTGGCTGAAGCGCTGGCCGAACAACTCAAGCTGAGCTTGCCCGAGCAACCTTGGCACACCCAGCGTGATCGTCTGGTGGAATTCGCTTCGGTACTGGGCCTGGTTGCCGGCAGCCTGGGCAAGTTCGGCCGTGATGTCAGCCTGTTGATGCAGACTGAAGCCAGCGAGGTGTTCGAGCCTTCCGCGCCGGGCAAGGGTGGTTCCTCGACCATGCCGCACAAGCGCAACCCGGTGGGTGCGGCGGTGCTGATCGGCGCCGCTACCCGCGTGCCGGGCCTGCTTTCGACACTGTTCGCCGCCATGCCCCAGGAGCACGAGCGCAGCCTCGGCCTGTGGCATGCCGAATGGGAAACCTTGCCGGACATCTGCTGCCTGGTCTCTGGTGCCCTGCGTCAGGCCCAGGTGATCGCCGAAGGCATGCAAGTGGATGCCGAGCGCATGCGCCGCAACCTCGACCTGACCCAGGGCCTGGTGCTGGCCGAAGCGGTCAGCATCGTGCTTGCCCAGCGCCTGGGCCGTGACCGCGCCCACCACCTGCTGGAGCAGTGCTGCCAGCGGGCCGTGGCCGAACAGCGTCATCTGCGCGCCGTACTGGGTGACGAGCCGCAGGTCAGCGCCGAACTGAGTGCGGAAGAACTAGACCGCTTGCTCGACCCTGCCCATTACCTCGGCCAGGCTCGCGTCTGGGTGGCGCGCGCCGTGGCCGAACATCAACGTTTGACTGCCTGAAGGAGACCGCTGTGGCGCACTTGCAACTGGCCGATGGCGTACTGAACTACCAACTTGACGGCCCGGCCGATGCTCCGGTGCTGGTCCTGTCCAACTCGCTGGGCACCGACCTGGGCATGTGGGACAGCCAGATCCCGCTGTGGAGCGAACACTTCCGCGTGCTGCGCTACGACACCCGTGGCCACGGCGCTTCGCAGGTCACCGAGGGCCCGTACAGCATCGAGCAACTGGGCCGGGACGTACTGGCGCTGCTCGACGCGCTGGACATCCAGCACGCGCACTTCGTCGGCCTGTCCATGGGCGGCCTGATCGGCCAGTGGCTGGGCATCCATGCAGGCGCGCGCCTGCACAGCCTGACCCTGTGCAACACCGCAGCCAAGATCGCCAACGACGAGGTGTGGAACACCCGCATCGACACCGTGCTCAAGGGCGGTCAGCAAGCGATGGTCGGCCTGCGCGATGCCTCCATCGCCCGTTGGTTCACACCCGCATTTGCCGAGAACCAGCCGCAACAAGCCCAGCGCATCTGCCAGATGCTGGCGCAAACCAGCCCTGAAGGTTATGCCGCCAACTGCGCGGCGGTGCGTGACGCCGACTTCCGTGAGCAACTGGGTCGCATCCAGGTGGCGACGCTGATCGTCGCCGGTACCGAAGACGTGGTCACCACGCCGGAGCACGGCCGCTTCATGCAAGCCGGCATCATCGGTGCCACCTACGCCGAGTTCCCGGCCGCGCACCTGTCCAACGTCGAGATCGGCGAGGCATTCAGCCGCCGCGTGCTCGACTTCCTGCTGGCTCGCTGAGGATTTGGCCATGGATGAGAAACAACGTTACGACGCTGGCATGCAGGTTCGCCGTGCGGTGCTGGGGGATGCCCATGTGGATCGCAGCCTGGAGAAGCTCAACGACTTCAACGGCGAATTCCAGGAAATGATCACCCGGCATGCCTGGGGTGACATCTGGACCCGCCCGGGCCTGCCACGTCACACCCGCAGCCTGATCACCATTGCCATGCTGATCGGCATGAACCGCAATGACGAGCTCAAGCTGCACTTGCGCGCGGCAGCCAACAACGGTGTGACCCGCGACGAGATCAAGGAAGTCCTCATGCAGAGCGCGATCTATTGCGGCATCCCGGCAGCCAATGCCACCTTCCACCTGGCCGAGTCGGTGTGGGATGAGCTGGGCGTAGAGTCGCGGGGTTAAACCCCGCGCACGGCCACCGGCCCGGCATTGGCTTCCACAGCCTGTTTCAGCGCCGGGCACAGGCCCAACATGAATGCCGCTTCGGCCACCACGAACAGCGGGCCGATGATCAGCCCGCTGATATCGTCGATGAATGCCGGTTTGCGGCCTTCGTAATGATGCCCGACGAACTGGATGATCCAGCCCACCACGAACGCACCCAGCCCGGCGCTGAGCCAGAGGCCGGTGGATTGCGTGGCCAGTGCCTGGCCGAGCCACAGGCACAGGCCCAGCAACAGGCCCATGACCAGGCCGAAGCGCAGGTCCAGGCGCAGGTAGAAGCGCACGGCAGCGGCAGCAACGAGCAGGGCGGGGGATAGCCAGATACCTGCAACGTCCCAGCCGGGGCGCGACAGCAGCACAGTGACAGCTACCACGATCAGCGGAATGCCGACGAAGTGGGTGGCGATGTTGCGCGGGTCTCGGTGGTAGTTGGCGTACTGGCTCAGGTGTTCGACGAGGTTTTTCATTGTTGTTCCTCCCTGTGTGGCCGATGCCTGGATATAGCTGAGAATAGCCCGCGGTCACCACCATCATCAGTTCAGCGAATGGCAGCAGCGCGCATTGGCGCATCCAGCCCTACCAGCGTCTCGATCATCGCCCGTGCCGCTGGTGACAAGCGGTAGCCGCTGCGGCTGACCACCCCACAGCGCACGCTGAGCACCTCCAGTGCCGGTGGCAGGTTGCGCCAGTGCAGGCGTACCAGGCGGCCACTGGCGAGATCGTCGGCCACGGCTTCTTCGCTGGCCGTGCCCACGGCGTCGCTGGCCAGCACCACGCTGCGCAACACCGCCAGGTGCTCGGTCTGCAGGTGCGGGATGAAATCGCTGCGCCCGCTCAGGTTGGCCAGGCGTTTGCGCACGCCGGGCGCAAGCAGGGCGCTGGCCAAGGGGTAGGCGAACAGGTCGTTGGTCGAGAGGCTGTCCTTGGCCAGGAGCGGGTGGCCGGGGCGGCAGAAGAACAGCCCGGGGCGTGGCGTGAGCGGTTCGGTATGGAAGTTGGGGTCGGCTTCGAAGGGGCGGATATCGTCAACGAAGAACTCGATCTGTTCGCGACGCAGGGCCTGGCCCAGGCGCTCGGCATTGTCCACCATCAGTGCCGTGCGGATGCCGGGGTGGCTGGCGATAAAATGCTGCAGTGCCTGGGGGACCAGGCGCACGGCCAGCGCCGGGCCACTGCCAAAATGCAGTTCACCCGCGTCGAGCTTGGTCATTTGCAGGACTTCATTGCTCAACTGGTTGGCGCCTTGCACCAGGCGGCGGGCGTGCTGCAGCACCACCAGGCCTTCGGGAGTAGGGTGCAAGGCTTTGCTGGCGCGATCTATCAAGGGGCAGCCGAAAGTCTGTTCGAGGCCCTGGATGGCCCGGCTGAAGGCGGGTTGGGTGATGCCCATGGCTTCGGCGGCGCGGACGAAACTGCGGTATTCAGTGAGGGCGATGAAGTAGCGCAGCTGGCGAAGGTCCATGTCGAGGCTCTGCGGCGGGAACAGGGCTCGATTTAACCGACTGTTTCATATGTCGTCAAAGAAGGTTTTTGGATTTGTTTATGCCTTTTGGTTATTTTTTTGGGCGCTTGGCCTCTTCGCGGCTAAAGCCGCTCCCACAGGTACCGCACAGCTTCTGAAACTGCGCAGTACCGGTAGGAGCGGGTTTACCCGCGATGAGGCGAGCGGATTCAGAGGAGGTTCAGCGGGTAGCTCACGATCAACCGGTTCTCATCGAACGAGTTGGTGCTGAAATCCCGCCGCATGGTGGAGTTACGCCATTTCACCGACAGGTCCTTGAAGGTGCCAGACTGGATCACATAGGCCAGCTCGCTTTCCCGCGCCCATTCCTTGCCGTCGGTCACGCCACTGGCGGTGACATTGTCACCCTTGATGTAGCGGTTCATCAGGGTCAGGCCGGGGATGCCGACGCTGACGAAATTGAAGTCATGGCGGACCTGCCAGGAGCGTTCCTTGGCGTTGTCGAAGCTCGAGTTGTAGCTGTCGTTGGCCAAGGTGCCGCCACTGGTGCCGTTGACCCGCAGCCAGGCATTGTCCCCGCTGACCTTCTGCAAGCCGACGTAGAAGGTGTTGCCCTTGTAGCGCGCCGACAGCATCGCCGAGGCGGTCTTGTTGTCCAGCTGGCCTGCGCGTTCGGCACCGTCTTCCTTGCCCCAGAAATAGCCCAGGTTGGCCCCCAGGGTCCATTCGCCCAACGGTTGGCTATGCACCACGTTGAGGTACTGCTGGCGGTAGATGTCCTTGAGCTGGGCGTCCCACAAGCCGATCATGGTGCGCTTGTCGTTGAAGGTGTATTCACCGCCGCCAAAGTTGAAACGGTCGGAGGTGAAGGCCGCGCGGCCATTGAGCGACATGTCTTCCATGCTGGCGTCGTTGCGCGGGCTGTTGCCGCGGAACTGGCCGGCATACAGGGTCAGGCCTTCGATCTCTTTCGAGGTGAGCTGGCCACCACGGAACGTCTGCGGCAGCGAGCGACCGTCGTCCGAGCGCAGGATTGGCAGTACCGGCATCCATTCGCCGACTTTCAGTTCGGTCTCGGAGACCTTGGCTTTCAAGGCCACGCCCAGGCGGCCGAAGTCATCGGCGGGGCGGCCATCGTCATGCACGGGCAGCAGCTGGGTGTTGGTGGTTCCTTTGCCGCCGTCCAGCTTGACCGAGTACAGGCCGAGCACGTCAATGCCGAAGCCGACGGTGCCTTGGGTGAAACCGGAGCGGGCATCGAGGATGAAGTTCTGGGTCCATTCTTCCGCCTTCCCTTGAGGATGAGCCGGGTCGACGAAGTTGCGGTTGATGTAGAAGTTGCGCAGGTTGAGGCTGGCCTTGGCGTCCTCCAGGAACCCGCCATTGTCGGCGGCGTATACAGGCAGGGCGCAAGAAATGGCCAACAGGCCGGGCAGCAGCTGGCGTGCGGGTTGCGAAGTGCTCATCTGTCGTAAATCTCTTGTTTTTATGGGCGACCCGCTACTCGGCAGGATGCGGCCTGCAGGTGCGGGTCTTTGATGAACGTGCGAAGCGTTGCGTGGGGGATGGTGCGGGGCTGGCCGGGGGTGAGGCAATTCGCCGCAAACGGTATTGGGCGATAATCGAACGCTATGTTCCAGTTGGTTAATGGTGGACAATAAAAAGCCCAGCACGAGGCTGGGCTTGAGGCTGTTGCGGGTCGATCAGCCCTTTGGTGTGTCCACCGAAGCCTGCTGGTTGGCCTGGCCACTCTGCTCGTACCAGCCACCGCCAAGCGCCTTGTACAGATTGACCTCGCTGGTCAGCTGCGAGAGGCGGTCGGTGATCAGCGATTGCTGGGCGCTGAACAGGTTACGCTGGGCATCGAGGAAGGTCAGGTTGCTGTCGATACCGATGCGGTAGCGGCGTTCGGCCAGGCGGTAGTAGTCCTGGTTCGCCTGCACCAGGTCGCGTTGCGCCTGCAGCTGCTCTTCGAAGGTCTTGCGCGCCGCCAGGCCATCGGAGACTTCCTGGAAGGCCGTCTGGATGGTTTTTTCGTACTTGGCGACGTTGATGTCCTTCTGGATCTTCGAGTAGTCCAGGCTGGCCTTCAGGCTGCCGGCGTTGAAGATCGGCAGGTTGATCTGTGGCTGGAACAGCCAGGTGCCCTGGCCGCCGGCGAACAGGTGGCCCATGTCGGGGCTCAGGCTGCCGGCGTTGGCGGTCAGGCTGATGCTCGGGAAGAACGCCGCACGGGCGGCACCGATATTGGCATTGGCGGCTTTGAGCAGGTGCTCGGCTTCCTGGATGTCCGGGCGACGCTGCAGGATATCGGACGGCAGGCCGGCCGGCACTTCGGCCAGCTGGTCGGCATCGAGATCCAGCGGCTTGGCCAGGTCGGCGGGAATGCCGGTACCCAGCAGCACGGTCAGGCTGTTGAGGTCCTGCGCCACCAGGCGCTGGTACTGCGAGTACTTGACCCGTGCGCCTTCCACGGCGGTGCGCGACTGGCTGACGTCGAGCGCCGAAGCCACACCGACTTCGTTGCTGCGACGGGTGAGGTTGTAGCTTTCCTCGTAGGTCTTCAGCGTCTCTTCGGTCAGCTTGAACAGGGCCTGGTCGGCCTGCCAGGTGTAGTAGGCGTTGGCCACGCTGGCCACCAGGGCGATCTGCGTAGAGCGACGCGCCTGCTCGCTGGACAGGTAGGTTTCCAGGGCCTGCTCGGTCAGGCTGCGGACGCGGCCGAACAGGTCCAGCTCATAGGCGCTGACACCCAGGGTGGCCGAGTACTGGCTGGTGATGCCGGATTCACCGGTTTGCGACATGTTCGCCGGCACGCGCTGGCGGCTGCCGCTGCCGGTGGCCGAAACCGCCGGGAACAGGTCGGCCCGCTGGATGCGGTACTGGGCGCGGTAGGCGTCGATGTTCAACGCCGCCACACGCAGGTCGCGGTTGTTCACCAGCGAGGTCTGAATCAGCTGCTGCAGTGCCGGGTCGTGGAAGAACTGGCGCCAGCCCTGTTCGGCGGCGGCGACGTCGGCCGACTGGGTCGGCGAGTACGCAGGGCCTTGCGGCCACTGCGCAGCCACCGGCGATTCCGGGGTCTGGTAGTCAGGGATCAGCGAGCAGCCGCCGAGAATGAAAGCGGTTACCGCCAGGGACAACAAAGACTTGGTCATTGCCCAGCCTCATAACGTGGAGTTTCAGGGGTGGCGTCCTTATCCGGCTCTTTGCTGCCGAACAGCGACGACACTGCGACGAAGAATAGCGGTACCCAGAAGATTGCCAACACGGTCGCACTGATCATGCCGCCGATCACACCCGTGCCGATGGCGTGCTGGCTGCCGGCGCCGGCGCCGCTGGCGATGGTCAACGGTACCACGCCGAGGATGAACGCCAGCGAGGTCATGATGATCGGGCGCAGACGCATGCGGCACGCTTCGATGGCCGAGTCGTACAGGCTGCGGCCCTGCTCGTGCAGTTCCTTGGCGAATTCGACGATCAGGATCGCGTTCTTCGCCGCCAGGCCGATGGTGGTCAACAGGCCGACCAGGAAGTACACATCGTTGGACAACCCGCGCAGGCTGGTGGCAATCAGTGCACCGATAATACCCAGCGGTACGACCAGCACCACCGCGATCGGGATCGACCAGCTTTCGTACAGCGCTGCCAGGCAGAGGAACACGAACAGTACCGAAAGGGCGAACAGCGCCGGCATTTGCGAACCGGAGAGCTTTTCCTCGTAGGACGTGCCGGTCCAGGAGAAGCCGACGCCGCTTGGCAGTTCACTGGCAATGCGCTCGACCTCGGCCATGGCGTCACCGGTACTGTAGCCTGGGGCCGGGGCACCGAGAATTTCCATGGCTTCGACGCCGTTGTAACGCGACAGCTTCGGCGAACCGTAGGTCCATTCGCCCTTGGCGAAGGACGAGAACGGTACCATCTCGCCGGCGCCGTTGCGCACGTACCACTTCTGCAGGTCTTCCGGGCTCATCCGCGAGTTGGGTTGACCCTGGATGTACACCTTCTTGACCCGGCCACGGTCGATGAAGTCGTTGACGTAGCTGGCACCCAGGGCAATCGACAGGGTGTTGTTGATGTCGGAGATGGTCACGCCGAGGGCGCTGGCACGTTCGTCATCGATGGTCAGCTGGTATTGCGGCTCGTCGTTCAGGCCGTTCGGGCGCACGGCGCTGAGGACCTTGCTTTGTGCGGCCTTGGCCAGGAACTGGTTGCGCGCTTCCATCAGCTTGGCATGGCCGACGCCGCCGCGGTCCTGCAGGAACACGTCGAAGCCGGTGGCGTTACCCAGCTCCAGTACCGCAGGCGGGGCGAAGGCGAACACCATCGCGTCACGGAAGGTAAAGAAGTGCTGCTGGGCACGCTGGGCCAGGGCGAACACGCTGTTCTCCTTGGAGCGTTCATCCCACGGCTTGAGCATGATGAACGCCATGCCCGAACTCTGGCCGCGACCGGCGAAGTTGAAGCCGTTCACGGTGAATACCGACGATACCGTGTCGGCTTCGTCCTTGAGCAGGTACTCGCGCATCTGGTCGACCACCACCTGGGTGCGCTCGGCACTGGAGCCAGCCGGTGTCTGCACCTGGGCGAACAGTACGCCTTGGTCTTCTTCAGGCAGGAACGCGGTAGGGATACGGGCGAACAGCCAGATCATGCCGACCACGATCAGCGCATAGGCCAGCAGGAACGGCACCTTGTTACGCAGGATCGCGCCGACACTGCGCTCATAACCATTGACGCTGCGGTCGAAGTTGCGGTTGAACCAGCCGAAGAAGCCACCTTTGGCGGTGTGGTGCTCGCCTTTCTTCAGCGGCTTGAGCATGGTTGCGCACAATGCCGGGGTGAAGATCAACGCTACCAGCACCGACAGGCCCATGGCCGATACGATGGTGATGGAGAACTGCCGGTAGATCACACCGGTGGAGCCGCCGAAGAACGCCATAGGCAGCAGTACCGCCGACAGCACCAGGGCGATGCCCACCAGGGCGCCCTGGATCTGCTCCATGGAGCGCTTGGTCGCCTCCTTGGGTGGCAGGCCTTCCTCGGACATCACCCGCTCGACGTTTTCCACCACGACGATGGCGTCGTCCACCAGCAAGCCGATGGCCAGGACCATGGCGAACATGGTCAGGGTGTTGATGCTGAAGCCCGCAGCGGCAAGGATGCCGAAGGTACCCAGCAACACCACGGGGACGGTCATGGTGGTGATGATGGTGGCGCGGAAGTTCTGCAGGAACAGGTACATCACCAGGAACACCAGGACTACCGCTTCGATCAGGGTGTGAATCACCCCACTGATCGATTCGGTGACCACCGGGGTGGTGTCATACGGGAACACCGCTTTCACCCCTGGCGGGAAGAACGGTTCCAGGTCGGCAATGGTCTTGCGCAGGGCCTTGGCGGTGTCCAGGGCGTTGGCGCCGGTGGCCAGTTTTACTGCAAGGCCGGAAGCCGGCTTGCCGTTGAACTGGGCACTGACCGCATAGTTTTCACCGCCCAGGCCGACTTGGGCAACATCACCCAGGCGCACCTGCGAACCGTCGCTGTTGACCTTGAGCAGAATCTTCTCGAACTGCTCGGCGGTCTGCAGACGGGTCTTGCCGATGATGGTCGCGTTCAGCTGGGTGCCTGGCATGGCCGGGAGCCCGCCGAGCTGGCCGGAGGACACCTGCACGTTCTGTGCAGCCACCGCGGTCTTGACGTCGACCGGGGTCAGCTGGAACTTGTTCAGCTTGGCCGGATCGAGCCAGATACGCATGGCGTACTGCGCACCGAACACCTGGAAGTCACCCACACCGGCAGTCCGCGAAATCGGGTCCTGCATGTTGGAAACGATGTAGTTGGCCAGGTCGTCCTTGGTCATGCTGCCGTCTTCGGACACCAGGCCGATCACCAGGAGGAAGTTCTTCACTGCCTTGGTGACGCGGATACCTTGCTGCTGCACTTCCTGCGGCAGCAACGGGGTGGCCAGGTTCAGCTTGTTCTGCACCTGGACCTGGGCGGTGTCAGGGTTGGTGCCCTGCTCGAAGGTGGCGGTAATGGTCATGCTGCCGTCGGAGTTACTTTCCGACGACACGTAGCGCAGGTTGTCGATACCGTTGAGCTGCTGCTCGATGACCTGCACCACGGTGTCCTGTACGGTCTGCGCCGAGGCGCCCGGGTAGGTCACGGCGATGGCGATGGCCGGCGGTGCGATGCTTGGGTACTGGTTGATCGGCAGCTTCAGGATCGACAAGGCGCCGACCAGCATGATCACCAAAGCGATCACCCAGGCGAAGATCGGGCGATCGATAAAGAACTTCGACATGGTTTACTCCGCTTTGGCGTCTGCTTTGGCCGCGTTGGCCTGATCAGGGCTGCCCGGCTTTTTGACGTTGGTGGCGTCGCTGACCTTGACCTCGACGCCTGGGCGCACGTACTGCAGGCCTTCGGTGATCAGGCGGTCGCCCGGGTTCAAGCCTTCCTCGATCAGCCAGTCGCTGCCCAGGGTACGGCTGGCCTTGAGCTGGCGCAGTTCGACCTTGTTCTCCTGGTTGACTACCAGCGCGGTCGGCGCGCCCTTGAGGTCGCGGGTCACGCCCTGCTGCGGGGCCAGGATGGCGTTGGCGTTGACCCCGGCCTTGAGCCGCGCATGCACGAACATGCCTGGCAGCAGAGTGTGGTCCGGGTTGGGGAAGAGCGCGCGCAGGGTCACCGAGCCGGTGGTCTCGTCGACCGAGACTTCGGAGAATTCGAGGCGACCTTCCTGCTTGAACAGGCTGCCGTCTTCCAGCACCAGCTGCACCGAGGCGGCGTTGTCGCCGGCCTTCTGCAGCTGGCCGCGTTCCAGGTCACGGCGCAGCTTGAGCAGCTCGGCGGTGGACTGGGTGACGTCGACGTAGATCGGGTCGAGCTGCTGGATGGTGGCCATGGCGTTGGTCTGGCCATTGCTTACCAGGGCGCCTTCGGTGAACGCGGAACGGCCGATGCGGCCGCTGATCGGGGCGAGGACCTTGGTATAGCGCAGGTCGATCTGCGCACTTTTCAGCGAAGCTTCGGCTTGCAATCGTTTGGCATTGGCGTCGTCGTATTCCTGTTTCGACACCGCCTGCTCGTTGACCAGCTGCTTGTAGCGCTCGGCCAGCGACTTGGTCGACTGCAGGTTGGCCTGGGCATTGGCCAGGTTGGCTTCGTACACGGCTGGGTCGATCTGGTACAGCTGTTGGCCTTCCTTGACCTCGCTGCCTTCCTTGAACAGGCGCTTGAGGATGATGCCATTGACCTGCGGGCGCACTTCGGCGACGCGGTAGGCGCTGGTGCGCCCCGGCAGTTCCGAGGTCAGGGTGAAGGGTTGTGGCTGGATGGTCACGACGCCGACCTGAGGAGCCTGCGCTGCGGGCGGGGCTTCTTCTTTCTTACAGCCACTTAGCAGGGTTGCCAGGGCGACGGCGGAAACCAGAGCGGTAACGGCTGGCTTGAATTGCATAGGATCCTCGGGTCGCAAGAGCAGGGAGACGCTCAAGAGTAATGGAAGAGTCTTGTCAGAAAAAAACTATCCGGTGGATAAATAGCTTACTAACGAATATACTTACATTCACGGTTGTTTGTAAATACCGCTGGGTAGTACTTGGCTACTACCGCAGCCCTTGATTAGCCCATCCGGCAGTCACCCTGTAGAGGTGACCCCGGCGGTTTTCCCCGCCTGCACAGCGCAGCGGGCCCAGATGAGGTTGCACTGCCATGGTCCGTCGAACCAAAGAAGAAGCCCAGGAGACCCGCGCCCAGATCATCGAGGCAGCGGAAAGGGCCTTCTACAAGCGCGGCGTCGCGCGCACCACCTTGGCCGACATCGCCGAACTGGCGGGCGTGACCCGCGGGGCGATCTACTGGCATTTCAACAACAAGGCGGAGTTGGTGCAGGCGCTGCTCGACAGCCTGCATGAAACCCATGACCATCTGGCGCGGGCCAGTGAAAGCGAAGACGAACTGGACCCGCTCGGCTGCATGCGCAAGCTGTTGCTGCAGGTACTCAACGAGCTGGTACTGGACGCCCGTACCCGACGTATCAATGAAATCCTGCATCACAAGTGCGAGTTCACCGATGACATGTGTGAAATTCGCCAGCAGCGCCAAGGCGCGGTACTGGATTGCCATGTGGGCATCAAGCTGGCATTGGCCAATGCCGTGCGCCGTGGCCAGCTACCCGCGGACCTGGATATAGAGCGAGCAGCCGTGGCCTTGTTCGCCTATGTCGATGGCCTGATCGGGCGCTGGTTACTGCTGCCGGACAGTTTCGAACTGCTGCCCGACGCGGAAAAATGGGTCGATGCCGGGCTGGATATGCTGCGCTTGAGCCCTGCGTTGCGCAAATGACACTTTGTTAAGGATTGTGAGGAAGTGTTTCCCCGCGTATTAAGTGGGTATTAATACCTTTCAGCCGCTACGCCGCCCTCATCGGCCGCGCAATTGCCGGTCCGGCAGCGCCAGGGCGGCGAGCAGCCCCAGCAGCGCAATTCCCGCACTGCCCAGCAGCAGGTGACGGAACGTCTCCAGCAGCTTCAACTGCGTCAGCGGGTCCGCCTCACCGGCTTTGAGGCTCCCCAGCAGCGGGTTGCCCAGCAATTCAAAACCGCCCTGTTGCAACAGCCCCAGCAACAGGCTGGACATGCAGGCCACGCCCATAGCCCCGCCGAGCGAGCGGAACAGGTTGGTGGTGCTGGTGGCCACGCCGATATCCTTGCTTGGTACCGCGCTTTGCGTGCCCACCAGCGAGGTGGGAAACTGCAAGCCGCAGGCGATGCCGGTCAGCAGCATGAACACTGCACTGAGCAAGCCAGACTGGGGTGGCGTGATGGCCATGGCGAAGATTGCCACCGGCATCAGCACCGCACCGGCCAGAATCTGTGGTTTGAAACGCCCGGTGCGGCTGGTCATGCGGCCACCGGTGAAGGCGCCCAGGGGCAGGCCCATGGCCAGTGGCAGCAGGTGCAACGCGGCGCTGTCGGCACCGGCGCCAGTGATGCCCTGAAAGCGCAGCGGCATCAGCATGGTCAGCGAGATCGACTGGAAACTGGCGAAGAAGATCACTCCCCAGCACAGCACGGCCACCCGGTTGCCGAACAGGTCCATGGGCAGCAGCGGTTCATCGTAGCGACGCTCGTGGCCGACGAACAAGGCCAGGCCGAGCACCGCGCAGGCGAACAATGCCAACACGGGAGGGGCGGTCCAGGGCTGCCCTTGGCCGACCAGGGTAATGCCCAGCAACAAACTGCCCAGGCCGAGAATCAGCAGCACGGCGCCAAGGTAATCCACCCGGGCCTGACGGTGCTGCACGGGCATGCCGGCCAGGGCGCGACGAATCGCCCACAGCGCGAGCAGGCCCAGCGGCAGGTTGATCCAGAATACCCAGCGCCAGGACAGGTATTCGGTCAGCCAGCCGCCGAGCACAGGCCCGGCCACGCTGGCCACGGCGTACATGCTGCTGAAGTAGCCCTGATAACGGCCCCGTTCACGCGGTGGCACGAAATCGCCGATGATCGCCTGGCTCACCGACACCATGCCGCCGGCGCCGATGCCTTGCAGCACGCGCGCCATGACCAGTTGCTGCATGTCCTGGGCCAGGGCGCAGGCGATCGAGGCCAGGGTGAACAGGCTGATGCCCGTGAGGATCATCCGCCGTCGGCCATACAGGTCACCGAGCTTGCCGTAGATCGGCACGGCTACGGTCATCGCCACCATGTAGCCGGAAATCACCCAGGCAAGCAGGCCGACGTCGTTGAACCGGGCCGAGATGGCCGGCAGTGACACGGCGACGATGGTCTGGTCAAGGGCACCAAGGAAGATCGCCAGCATCAGGGCGGTCAGCACGTTGCGCAGGACGGTTGGGGGCAGGGCGGCTGTCACGGGAGTACCTTGTCTGGAAGGGTGACGCGATGGGGCGATTGTAACCCGAGTTAGGTAGCTTCCTATGTACTATCTGCATCGCCTATGCAAGATCGGCATTGGCGCATTCATCCAGTGCTGCATGGCCGCGTGATATCGTTGGTATGCCACAGGGGCTGAAAGCCGCGGCCTGCACCAGCTTGGTGCAGCAATTTGTCGCAGGTTGTCAGGCCACTGTCTCCCACACCTTTTATTCCTCTGCCTGCATGTCGAGCATGACCGCCCAGATGGCGACGGTTGGAACAGGTCAGGTAGACCCGATTCAGGGGTCGGTAGCAACCGTTCAATTTCTACTTAGATAAGCGGAGTGATCATGCCCAAGGCTTCCCATCAAGATCTGCGTTTTGCCTTCCGCGAGCTGCTCGCTTCAGGGGCCTGCTACCACACCGCCTCCGTGTTCGACCCGATGTCGGCGCGCATCGCTGCCGACCTGGGTTTCGAAGTCGGCATCCTCGGTGGTTCGGTGGCTTCATTGCAGGTGCTGGCCGCACCGGACTTCGCCTTGATCACCTTGAGCGAGTTCGTCGAGCAGGCCACCCGCATTGGCCGCGTGGCGCAACTGCCGGTACTTGCCGATGCCGACCACGGTTACGGCAATGCACTCAACGTCATGCGCACGGTCATCGAACTGGAGCGCGCCGGTGTAGCTGCGCTGACCATCGAAGACACCTTGTTGCCTGCGCAGTTCGGGCGCAAGTCCACTGACCTGATCTCGGTCGAGGAAGGGGTGGGCAAGATCCGTGCAGCCCTGGAAGCGCGGGTCGACTCGTCGCTGTCGATCATTGCCCGGACCAACGCCGGGGTGCTCTCCACCGAGGAAATCATCGTCCGCACCCAGAGCTATCAGAAGGCGGGTGCCGACGGGATCTGCATGGTCGGCGTGAAGGATTTCGAGCAGCTGGAGCAGATTGCCGAGCACCTGACCGTGCCGCTGATGCTGGTGACCTACGCCAACCCCAACCTGCGTGACGACGAGCGCCTCGCTCGCCTGGGCGTGCGTATCGTGGTCGACGGCCATGCCGCCTACTTCGCCGCGATCAAGGCCACCTATGACTGCCTGCGGCTGCAGCGCGGCCAGCAAAACAAGTCCGAGAACCTGAGCGCCACCGAACTGTCGCACACTTACACCCAGCCTGAAGACTATATCCGCTGGGCCAAGGAGTACATGAGCGTCGAGGAGTGATCGGCGTGGTGTCGCTCACCTGGGCGGCAGCTGAACCTTTGTGAGGGTCAATACAGGTCGCGGTCCCACTCCGGTTCGTCCTTGAACCGATGCACCAGAAAATCCAGCATGCTGCGCAAGGTTGCCGGCATATGCTTGCGCGAGGTGTATACCGCGTTCAGGTTCAGCTCCCGCGGCCGTGCTTCGGGCAGCAAGCGCTGTAATGCGCCGCTGCGCAGGGCGGTGGCCGCCTGGTAGGTAGGCAGCATGGCGATACCGGCGCCTGCCAGGGTCGCGTTCTGCAGGGTCATGACCTCGTTAGCGCTGATGTTGCCTTGCACCGGCACCGCGATCTGCTGGCCGCCCACCTCGAAATGCCACAGGCTGTGGCCGAAATAGGCATGGGTCAGGCAGTTGTGCTGGCTCAGTTCTTCGACCCGTTGCGGCGTGCCATGCTCGCGCAGGTACGCGGGCGTTGCGCAGATCACCGAGCGGCACACGGTCAGGCGTCGGGCGATCAGGTTGGGGTCCAGCGTGTTGCTGGTGCGGATCGCCAGGTCGATGCGCTCGTCCACCAGGTTGACCGTGCGATCGAGCATCTGCAGTTCAACCTTCACGGCTGGGTAGCGCCGAACATAATCGGCGACCGCATTCACCAGCTGCGCCTGGCCAAACGACGTACTGACGCTGATGCGCAGGGCACCCTTTGGCGCATCTTCCGGTTGTTGCACGGCGGCCTGCAGGTCGCCGGCCAATTCCAGCAGCTGCCGGCAGCGGGGCAGGGTTTCCTGGCCGGCGGCGGTCAGGCTGAGCTTGCGCGTGGTGCGCTGCATCAGCCGTGCGCCAACCCAGTCCTCCAGTTCGGCAAGGTAGCGCGACACCACTGGCCGCGACAGCTGCAGGTGTTCCGCCGCTGCCGACTGGCTGCCCAGGTCGACGACGGTGACGAATACGCGCATGGCGTTGAGACGGTCCATGATTTGCCCGATTTCAAAAACAAACTATGTCTGAGCATCGCATTTTTTGTCATGGATCGGACAACTAAGCTGTGTGTACTCGTTGTTCAAACTGCTGGAGAATCGATCCATGAGCAAAATCGCAATCATTGGAGCCACCGGCCGTGCCGGCAGCCAATTGCTTGAAGAAGCCTTGCGCCGTGGCCATAGCGTGGTGGCTATCGCCCGGGACCCGTCGAAGTTGCAGGGGCGTGAGGGTGTCACCACCCTGGCGCTGGATGCCAAGGATAGCGCGGCCCTGCAGCAGGCGGTTGCGGGTGCCGATGCGGTGCTCAGTGCCGCGCACTTCTCAACCCTCGAGCCCCACGCCATCATCGACCCGGTCAAGCGTGCCGGGGTCAAGCGCCTGCTGGTCGTGGGCGGTGCCGGCAGCCTGCTGTTGCCTTCCGGGCACCGTGTAATCGACAGCCCGGACTTCCCCGAGGCCTACAAGGCTGAAGCCAGTGCCGGCGTGCGCTTTCTCGACGTGCTGCGCCAGGAGACGACGCTTGACTGGACCTTCCTGTCGCCATCGGCGGAATTCGTCGAAGGCGAGCGCAGCGGGCACTACAAGCTGGGCAAGGACCATCTGCTGATCGGTGCGGATGGCAAAAGCACGATCACCTTTGCCGACTTCGCCATTGCCATGCTCGATGAGCTGGAAAAGCCTTCGCACTCACGCCAGCGTTTCACCGTCGGTTACTGAGGCAACGACTGCTCAAGGACTGGCCTGGCTTTCCAGCCAGTCCATGAGCTCTACCAGCCCCAGCGGCAAGTTCTTCGCCTGACTCACCAGGTAATACCCCTTGCCGGTCTGTACCTTCAGCGCAAACGGCATGCACAGCCGCCCGGCGCGCAAGTCATCAGCAATCAGCGCCCAGTCACCAATCGCCACCCCGGTTCCCTGCGAAGCCATGGCCATCGCCATGTCCAGCGTCTCGAAATGCTGTTTCGGCCCGTGAGCCAGCAGGTCCACGCCTGCCGCCTGTAGCCACAGCCGCCAGTCATGCTCATCCCGTGATGGATGCAACAGCATGTGGCGGGCGAGGTCCTGGATCCGTTGCAGCGGAACGGGCCCCTTCAACAGCGAAGGCGCGCACACCGGGGTCAGTTGTTCATCGAACAGCTTGCGCGCCCGCAGCCCGTGGTTTGGCGCATCGCCATAGACCACAGCGGCATCGAACCCCTCACGGCGCAAATCCACACCGTGCTGCACCGTGGTGGTCAGCTCGACCGGCACGTCCGGCCGCAGCGCTTGCCACTCCATCAGCCGTGGCAGCAGCCAGCGCATCACGCAGGTCGGTGCCTTGAGCTGCAAGGTGGCACTGCGTCCCCCCACTTCGCGCACGCCCTGTTCCACAAGGCTGAAGATCTGCTGCACCCGCGGTAGCCAGTCCTGGCCCTCGCGGGTCAGGCTCAGGCCTCGCGCCTGACGCTGGAACAATGGGTAACCCAGGTGTTCCTCAAGCCCGGCGATCTGCCGGCTCACGGCGCCCTGGGTGATGTGCAGCTGCTGCGCGGCGCGGGTGAAATTGCAATGCTGGGCGGTGACCAGAAAGGTGTAGAGAGCGGGCAGGGGCGGTAGCCGTTTCATTGCGCTGAGCCATGATTGCAGGACATGGCTAGTATGTGTTTTTTTACCTTGTGGCGGTAGCACTGCCTTGGGTCCAATGGGCGTAGATTCCAACAAGATTCTCCCTACCAAGATCCTAGGTGAAACCCGATGGCTACCTGCGGCGAAGTACTGGTCAAACTCCTTGAAGGCTATGGTGTGGACCATGTCTTCGGCATTCCCGGCGTGCATACCGTGGAGCTCTACCGCGGACTGGCGGGCTCGTCGATCCGCCACATCACCCCGCGCCACGAGCAGGGCGCCGGGTTCATGGCTGACGGCTATGCGCGCACGCGTGGCAAGCCGGGCGTGTGCTTCATCATCACCGGCCCGGGGATGACCAACATCACCACCGCCATGGGCCAGGCCTATGCCGATTCGATCCCGATGCTGGTGATTTCAAGCGTACAGTCGCGCGATCAACTGGGAGGTGGCCGTGGCAAGTTGCATGAACTGCCGAACCAGGCCGCGCTGGTGGCGGGCGTGGCGGCGTTCTCGCAGACGCTGATGAGCGCCGATGACCTGCCCCAGGTGCTGGCGCGGGCCTTTGCCGTGTTCGATGGCGCCCGTCCCCGGCCGGTGCATATCGAGATCCCGCTGGACGTGCTGGTCGAGCCCGCCGACCATCTGCTGCCTGGCCGTCCTGTGCGCAGTGCCCGCGCAGGTGCCGCGCCCCAGGCCGTAGCGGCCATGGCCGAGCGCCTGGCCATGGCCCGCCGCCCGCTGATCCTGGCGGGTGGCGGTGCGCTGGCGGCAGGTGGACCACTGGCGCTGCTGGCGGAGCACTTGCAGGCACCGGTGGCGCTGACCATCAATGCCAAGGGCCTGCTGCCGGCCAGCCACCCGTTGCAGATCGGTTCGACCCAATCGCTGGCCGCTACCCGTGAGCTGGTGGAAGAAGCCGATGTGGTGCTGGCGATTGGCACCGAGCTGGCCGAGACCGACTATGACATCACCTTCAAGGGCGGTTTCAAGATTCCCGGCAGCTTGCTGCGCATCGACATCGACCCGGATCAGACCGTGCGCAACTATCTGCCGGAGCTGGCGCTGGTCGCGGACGCCGAGCTAGCTGCCCGGTCCCTGCTTGAGGCCTTGCGGCAGTTACCCGCGCCAGTGCCTGTCGAGGGCTGGGGCGTTGGCCGTGCGCAGCGCCTGCGTGAAGCGTTGGCAACGGGCTGGGACCAGCCGACGCTGAGCCAGACGCGCCTGCTGAGCAGCATTCTGCAAAGCCTGCCCAACGCCATTCTGGTTGGTGACTCGACGCAGCCGGTGTACACCGGCAACCTGACCCTGGACATGGATCAGCCGCGCCGTTGGTTCAATGCTTCGACCGGCTACGGCACCTTGGGTTATGCATTGCCAGCGGCGATGGGCGCCTGGCTGGGCAGCGCCGAGCAAGCGCAAGAGCGTGCGCCGACGGTCTGCCTGATCGGCGATGGCGGGCTGCAGTTCACCTTGCCAGAGCTTGCCAGCGCGGTGGAGGCGCAGGTGCCGTTGATCGTGCTGCTGTGGAACAACCAGGGTTACGAGGAAATCAAGAAGTACATGGTCAACCGGGCGATCGAGCCGGTCGGGGTGGATATCCATACCCCGGACTTCATCGGCGTGGCTCGGGCGCTGGGTGCCGAGGCCGCGCATGTGGCCGATGTCGCGCAGCTGCAGGCTGCGCTTGGCAGGGCGGTGGCGCGCAAAGGGCCGACCTTGATCCAGGTCGACCAGAACCAGTGGCAGGCGGCGGTTGCGGGCTAGATCAGCCCGCACTTGCCCGTAACCGGGCCACGTCACGAATCGGTGGTGCGCCATATAGCCGGCTGTATTCCCGGCTGAACTGTGAAGGGCTTTCGTAGCCTACCCGGTAGGCCGCCACCGCTGCTTCCAGGCCATCGTTGAGCATCAACCGCCGTGCTTCCTGCAGGCGCAGTTGCTTCTGGTATTGCAACGGGCTCATTGAGGTCACGGCCTTGAAGCGGTGATGCAGGGTCGAGGTGCTGAGGTTGACCTCGCGGGCCAGGTCTTCGATGCGCAGCGGCTGCTGGAAGTTCTGGTTGAGCCAGGTGATGGCCTGGCTCACCCGGTGGGTCTGGCTGTTGGCCAAGGCAATTTCGTACAGGCGATAACCCTGTGGCCCACGTAGCAGGCGGTAAAGAATCTCGCGACGAATCAGCGGCGCCAGCATGCCGATGTCGCGCGGGGAATCCAGCAAGCGGACCAGCCGCAGCAGCGCGTCGAGCAGCTGCGGATCGGTGCGTTCCACATACAGGCCGCGGCCGGAGGGCAGGTTGGGCACCAGCATCGGCCCGCTCTCTGCGATCAGCTGGCTGATTTCGGCCGGGTCGAGGTCCATGCGCAAGCCAAGGCTGGGGTGCTCCGGGCTGGCGTCCAGCCTCACGCCGCTCAGCGGCAAGGTCACCGACACCACCATGTAATGCAACGGGTCGTAGGCATATTGCTCGTCGCCGAGGAACAGGCTCTTGCTGCCTTGCGCCAGGATGCACAACGCAGGTTGTGCCAGGGTCGGCACCGATCGGACGTTTTCGGTGTAGCGCACCAGGTACAGGTCGTCGATGGCCGAGGCGGGGCCGTAGGGCTCACCGGCGTGCCTGCGGATCAGGTCGGCCAGTTCCTGGCGTTGTACTTCCAGTGTCGGGTCGATGGACGGGGCTGTGGTCATGATGGCTTTCCTCTGCTGACCGACGCAGCATAGGTTTGGGCAATGACTGGCGCTAGTCGAAAGCTGCACGTCGATTGCCTGATCCTGCTGCGCTGCAGGATCAGGCAATCGCTGAGCAGTAATGGCCTAACGCGTCGCGTGCGCCAGCCCCTAACCTTGGCAGCCTGGTATTTCCGCCCGCTCGCTTCAAGGAGATCGTGCAATGACCCTAAGACAACCGGTCACCCATCTGGCTTTCATCCGTGCCAGCAGCGGTCGCTCCGCGGAACTCGGCGCCCGCCTGCGCGACCTGCTGGAGCCGTCATTACGCACCCCGGGTTGCCTGAGCTTCAGCGTGCAGCGCTCCCAGGCCGACGCCGACCTGTGGCTGCTCAGCGGTAGCTGGCGAGATCAGCAGGCGATGAGCGGTTACTTCGCCTCACCTACCCTCGATGTGTTCGGCGAACTGGTCCAGGCGCAGGTCGTCAGCAGCCTCGACTTGCATACCTTCGATTGAAACATGGTTAGAATGCCGCCCTTCGATCAACAGGCGGAAGGCAATATGGCACGTAGAGAATTCCCGCATTTCGAAGCGGTTTCGGCGATGGTCCCGGTGGAAGGCGGGGGCTATTACGCCGCTATCGCGGTCAAGGCCCTGGGCATGGGCGGCGCGCCGCGCTTTCACAAGGTACTCGACGAGCAAGTGTTCAAAAGCGCCGTGGCGGCTGACGAAGCCGCCTGCGCCGAGCTTGCACGCCTGCAGGGCGTGGGCGAGGAAGGCGAACTGGTCTGGTGATCAGGCCTGTGGGCGAGCCATCTTGAACAGGTTGCCCAACTCGAAGTAATCAGCCGGGCCACCGCCACGCAGGATCGGCTCGGCGGCGGCGGTGTCGTAGATACCGTTCTTCAGCAGGTGTTCGGCAATGTGCACCGCCACCACTTCACCCAGGATCAGCCAGCTCGGTACCAGTGCCTGATCGGCGCGCTTGAGCTGGACGATCTGGCTCACCTTGCATTCGAAGGCCACGGGCGTTTCGCCCACGCGCGGCACCTTGACGATGTTCGATGCCACCGCAGTCAGGCCGCTCAGTTCGAATTCGTTGATATCGGCGGCAACGGCCGCGCAGCTCTGGTTCATCTGCTCGGCCAGTGGCCGGGTAGCCAGGTTCCAGACGAACTCACCGGTCTGCTCGATGTTGTTCAGGCTGTCTTTGCGCCCGACGCTGCAGAAACCGATGATCGGTGGAATGTAGTTGAAGGCATTGAAGAAGCTGTACGGCGCGAGGTTCAGCTGGCCGTCCCGGCTTTGTGAGGAGATCCAGCCGATCGGGCGCGGGCCGACGATGGCATTGAATGGGTCGTGGGGCAGGCCGTGGCCTTTGGCGGGTTCGTAGTAGTACATCTGCCAGCATCCTTGGAACGAGGCGCCTAGTGTGCCAAGCCTTTGGCCGTCTGGAAATGATCAAGCCCGGCCGAGGCCGGGCTGGTAGCGCACAACAGGGTCAGCTGATGCGGTGGGCGTTGGTGCGGTCGAAGCCGTCTTCGGCGAAGCGTTGGCCGCCAGTGCGGTCGAAGCCATCCTCGGCGAAGCGTTGGCCGCCAGTGCGGTCGAAGCCATCCTCGGCGAAGCGTTGTGCGCCAGTGTGGTCGAAACCGTCTTCAGCGTAGCTGGCCGATTGAGTTTGAGCGGCGGCGAAAGTGTGGGCATTGGTGCGATCAAAACCATCTTCGGCAAAAGCGCCAGCAGCGAATACCGAGAGGGCCAGGGTGAGGATCAGTTTGCTTTTCATGGTCGTTGCTCCTTTGGATGAGAGAGGTTGTTTGTTGCTATGGGTTTAATACTACGCCTATTAATTTGATTAAAAAGCGCAAAAAATAGTGTTTAAAAATCGAATTTGTAGATGTTTTTGCCGTGCGCCTTGCATCCCGTGTGGGCGGGAGCTTCTCGATGAAAGGTGTCAAGCTGGACAAGCGCAATGCTTCGTCAGCCGTTGCAGATTGAGGGCGGGGGATTAATCAGGGGTTAAGAACGGAAAATCTTAATTTGTAACAGCGTATGAACGCTTTTTTCATAGATCGCCAACCGATTTTTCAGGCGCTGCTCAGCACCATCGCCGCACTCAATTCCGGAGCGGCAATCAATGAACAAACTTCCGCAAATCACCTTGGCCTTCTGGGTCATGAAGATCTGCGCCACCACCCTTGGCGAAACTGCCGGTGATCTGCTGTCGATGACCCTGAACGTTGGTTATGCCGTCAGTTCGATGGTGCTGATCAGCGTGTTTCTGGTGACCTTGTTCGGTCAGCTGTTTTCGCGCAGTTATCATCCGATGCTGTACTGGCTGGTGATTCTGTCCACCAGCACGGCTGGCACCACCATGTCTGACTTCATGGACCGCACCCTGGGCCTGGGTTATGCCGCGGGTTCGGCAATCCTGATCGGCATCCTGCTGCTGACCTTCCTGGTATGGCGCCTGAGCGGCAACCCGCTCGATGTCACCCGCATCAAGAACCGCACCGGTGAAATCTATTACTGGATCGCCATCCTGTTCTCCAACACCCTGGGTACCGCGCTGGGTGACTACCTGGCGGATGACTCAGGCCTGGGCTTTGCCGGTGGCGCACTGCTGGTCGGCAGCGCCATCGCGCTGGTGGTACTGGCCCGCTACTGGACGCGCATCCCCGGTGTGGTGTTGTTCTGGGTAGCCTTCGTGCTGACCCGTCCGTTCGGCGCAACCCTTGGTGATGTCCTGACCAAGCCGCACGAAAAGGGCGGGCTGGATTTCGGCACCATCGGCTCTTCCGCAGTGCTGGGTGGCGTGCTGCTGGTGCTGGTGCTGATGGCGAGCTGGTCGCAGAAGCGTGAGCCGCGTCAGGTGCCGGAAATGTCCTGACCGCGGGTGTTTGCATGACAAGTAAAAAGGGCGCTCTTGAGGGCGCCCTTTTTCATTACGCAATGGCATTCAATCAGTGGTAATCCGCGAATGTTGCTTGGTGTCCTTCATGGTCGCATACACCAGCAGCGAGCAGGCGATGCACGCCGTGACGTACCAGTAGAAGCCGCTTTCCATGCCGACGCTCTTGAACCACAGCGCCACGTACTCGGCGGTGCCGCCGAAGATCGACACGGTCAGCGCGTACGGCAGGCCAACACCCAGGGCGCGGATTTCGGTCGGGAACAGCTCGGCCTTCACCACTGCGTTGATCGAGGTATAGCCGCTGACGATGATCAGCGCTGCCATGATCAGGAAGAATGCACCCCACCAGGTCTGGATGGTGTGCAAGGTGCTGAGGATCGGCACGGTAAACAGGGTGCCGAGCACGCCGAATGCGATCAGGATCGGGCGACGGCCGATCTTGTCGGACAGGCCACCGATCACAGGCTGCAGGCACATGAACAGGAACAGCGTGGCCGCCGAGATGGTGGTCGAATCGCTGATGCTCATGCCCACGGTGTTGACGAGGTACTTCTGCATGTAGGTGGTGTAGGTGTAGAAGGCCAGTGTGCCGCCCATGGTCAGGCCGACCACGGTCAGCAGCTCCTTGGGGTGGCGCATCAGGGTGCGCATCAGGCTTTCCTTGGCCTTTTCCTTCTTGGTGAAGGAAGCGGTTTCTTCCATCCCGCGGCGCAGGTACAGGGCAACAACTGCACACAGGGCGCCGATCACGAAGGGTACGCGCCAGCCCCAGGCATACAGCTGCTCGGTGGTCAGGGTCTGTTGCAGGATGATCAGTACCGCCAGGGCAATGAGCTGGCCGGAAATCAGCGTCACGTACTGGAAGCTGGAGAAGAAGCCACGGCGCTCCTTGCTGGCCATCTCGCTGAGGTAGGTGGCCGAGGTGCCGTATTCGCCGCCCACCGACAGGCCCTGCATCAGGCGTGCGATGACCAGCAGGATCGGCGCGGCGACGCCGATGGTTTCATAGCCGGGGGTCAGGGCGATCACCAGGGAGCCGGCGCACATCAGCAGCACCGAAGCCATCAGTGCAGCCTTGCGGCCCTTGCGGTCGGCGTACAGGCCCATCAACCAGCCACCGATCGGGCGCATCAGGAAGCCCACGGCGAAGATCGCAGCGGTGTTGAGCAACTGGGCGGTGGAGTCGCCGGCGGGGAAGAAAGCCTTGGCAAAGTACAGCGAGAATGCGGCGTAGACGTACCAGTCGTACCATTCGACCATGTTGCCGATGGAACCACTGAAGATCGACTTCAGGCGGCTGGCGGTGGTTTTTTCAGCGGCGGGCGTGACGGCCGCCCCGGCTGGCAGGGAGGTGGCGTTATCCATCAGGGATACCTTCTCGTTGTTTTTGTGGAGCGCGCCGGAGCGCAGCTTGCCTGGGCAGTTGCAGAAGGTGTGCCAAATGGGTGCGTGGCGATCCAAATGGGGGCGTAATGCCTATGGGCGCTGGGTGGTGGCCAGTGGCTGTGGAACAGACTCCCTTGTCTATCCAGGGTTGGATTGGGCGGATTTCCGCTTATTGGATGTGTCTGATAGGCAATAAACCGCTTATCGAAGAAAGTCCTCGCGCACCAACCCGTGCCGCTGCATCTTCTCGTTCAGCGTACGCCGAGGCAGTTGCAGCGCTTCCATCACTGCCTTGATCTCGCCCCTGTGCTGTCGCAATGCTGCACGCAGGCACTGTGCTTCGAACGCTTCCATCTGCTCGCCCAGCGATCGGCCTGCAGGTGTCACCTCGATGTTCGGCGAGCCCAACCCCAGGGCATGTCGCTCTGCCGCGTTGGCCAGCTCACGCACATTGCCCGGCCAGTCATGCGAGAGCAGCTGCGCCAGTTGCGCACCGCTCAGCGGTGGCGCCGAGCGCCCCAGCTTTTCGGCTGCTGCGCGGGCGAAATGCTCGAACAGCAGCGGGATGTCCTCACGCCGTTCACGCAGCGGCGCCAGGCGCAGTTCCGCCACGTTCAGGCGATAAGCCAGATCCTCGCGGAAACGCCCGGCACGGGCTTCATCAAGCAAATCTGGCTTGGTAGCGGCAATGATCCGCAAGTCGACGCTGATGCTCTGATTGGCCCCCAGCCGCTCCAGCTTCTGCTCCTGGATCACTCGCAACAGCTTGGCCTGCTGGGCCAGCGGCATGCTCTCGATCTCGTCGAGGAATACCGTACCGCCGTTGGCATATTCCAGCTTGCCGATGCGCTTGCCCTGGGCGCCGGTGAAGGCACCGCTTTCGTGGCCGAACAGTTCGGCTTCGAACAGTGCTTCGGGGATGGCCGCGCAGTTGAGCGCGACAAACGGTTTTTCGGCACGCGGGCCGAAGTCGTGCAGGCAACGCGCTACGCGCTCCTTGCCGCTACCGGTCTCGCCGCGGATCAGCACATTGACCGGCAGGCCGGCCAGGTCCAGCACCTGCCGGCGCAACTGCTGCAAGCCGTGGGACATGCCCAGCAGGGTCGTTTCCAGGCGCGACTTGAGGTCGGCCTGTTCGTGCAGCCGTCGGTTCTCCAGGACCAGCTGGCGCTTCTCCAGTGCGCGGCGCAGGCTGCCCAGCAAATGTTGCGGTGTGAACGGCTTTTCCAGGAAGTCATAGGCGCCGTTGCGCATCGCTTCGACCGCCATCGGCACATCTCCGTGGCCGGTCAGAAGGATCACCGGCAGGTCTGGGTCATCTTTCTGCAGGCGTTCGAGCAGTTGCAGGCCACCCATACCCGGCATTCGCACGTCGCTGATGATCACCCCGGCAAAATGCACGGGCAGCTGGGCCAGGCAGTCTTCGGCACGGGCGAACAGTTGCACGCTGAAGCCCGACAGGCTTAGCCACTGCTCGACCGCCGTGCGGATGCTGGCTTCATCATCGACGACGATCACTGAATTCAACATACAGGCTCCAGGTCGCGGGGCAGGGTCATGCTCAGCCGGGCGCCGCCCGGCACGTTCTCGGCGTGCAACTGGCCGCCGGCTTCGATGATGATGCCATAGGAAATCGCCAGGCCCAGGCCCAGGCCTTCGCCCACCGGCTTGGTGGTGAAGAACGGGTCGAAGACCTTGGCCAGGTCCGCTTCGGCAATGCCGCCGCCGGAGTCCAGTACGCTGAGGCGCCATTGCGCATGATCCGGTTCGATGCGGACTTCCAGGCGTTTGTAGCGTTTGTCGGCCATGGCGTCGAGGGCGTTGCGCAGCAGGTTGATCAATACCTGCTCGAGGCGGATCGCATCGCCCCGCACCCAGGCCGGGCGTGCCAGGTACAGGGCCACTTCGACTTCCTCGCTGCGTATACGGGCGTCCAGCAATTGCAGGGCCTGGTCGACCACGTTGGCCAGGTCGAGCCGTTCACGCAGGCCGACCGGGCTGTTGCGGGCGAAGGTTTTCAGGTGGCTGGTCAGGGCAGCCATGCGGGTGAGCATCTGCTCGAGCGGCTCCAGGGCCTTGCGCGCGTCGTCGTAGCGACCGTGGTCGAGCAACAGGCGCAAGGTCTCCAGTTGCATGCGTTGGGTAGTCAGCGGCTGGTTGATCTCGTGAGCCATGGCCGCCGACATCTGCCCCAGGGCAGCCAGCTTGGCCGATTGCACCAGGCCTTCCTGAGCGGTGCGCAGCTCGCGCGTACGTTCCTCGACCTGGCGTTTGAGCTCTTCGCGGTTACGCTGGCGCAGGCGCGCCAGGCGCAGACGCTGGCTGACGAACAGCGCGGCGAACACCAGGCTCAGCCACACCGCTGCAGCACCCAGTGCAGCGTTGCGACCGGCAGCCTCGACCTGGGGTTTGCGCAGCAGGTGCAAGGTCCAGTCCTCGCCTTCCAGTGGCAGGCTCTCCCAAAGGAATTCGGCGCTGCCATCCGGGCTCTGCACGCGGCTCAGATGACTGTTGCTGGCAAAGCGAGTCAGCACCTGATGCTGAAGCGGTACCAGCGGCTGCTTGTCGTACTGACGGGTTTCTGCCAGCTCGGTACGGTCGGCGCCACTCAGGGGTTTTAGCTCGCGGTAGCGCCAGCCTTCCTGGTTGGCGATGAAGATGATGCCGCGGGCGTCGCTGACCAGCAGGATGTCACTGCCTTGGCGCCATTCGCGTTCGAGCTCAGGGAACTCCAGCTTGACCACCATGGCGCCGAGGAAGCGCCCCTGTTCATCGCTGACCGCGCTGGCCAGGAAGTAGCCCGGCACACCGCTGGTCACGCCAACCGCGTAGAAGCGGCCACTGCCTTGGCTGCGGGTCTGCTTGAAGTAGGGGCGAAAGCCATAGTTGGAGCCAACGTAAGTGGTGGGCAGGCGCCAGTTGCTCGCGGCCACGGCCAGCCCGGTACGGTCGAGCAGCTCAAGGGTCGAGGAGTTGGCGGCGCCGTTGATGCGTTCGAGCTTGAGGTTGAGTGCGTGTTGTGTTTGTTCACTGACCGGGCCGCGCAAGGCTTCGATCAGTTCCGGGTCCAGTGCCAGCACGGCGGGCAGGGCGCGGTAGCGTTCGATCAGGGTATGCAGGGCATTGGCGTACAGCACCAGTTGCTGGCTGGCGCGGTGGGCGTCGTCTTCCATGGCCTGGCGCTTGGCCTGGTGCATGGCCCAGCCGGCGCTGAGCACAGTGCCGAGGACGATGAGCAGGGTGATCAGCCCCAGACGCAGGGCGCGAAAGGAAAACGGCATGGGGCGGATCCGGGTGATGGGGATATCAGGTCCGGCCTCTTCGCGGGGCAAGCCCGCTCCCACAGGTATTGTGCAAGCCGTTGGCATGCACGTTACCTGTGGGAGCGGGCTTGCCCCGCGAAAAGGCCGGCACAGGCGACCAACCACTTACAGCAGTTCGAAGCTCTTCTGTTGTACCGCCTCGGAATCCAGCCCTACCTGCACATTGAACTCGCCAGGCTCGGCCACCCGCTGCAGTTGGCCATTGTAGAACTTCAGGTCTTCCTCGCTGATGCGGAACGTCAAGGTTCGCGATTCGCCAGGCTTGAGCATCAGCTTCTGGAAGTTCTTCAGCTCCTTGACCGGGCGGCTCATCGACGCCGAGACATCCTGCAGGTACAGCTGCACCACCGTCTCGCCTTCACGCTTGCCGGTGTTCTTCACCGTCACCTTGGCCTCCAGGGTGTCGCCACGCTTGAGGTCCTTGCCCGACAGGGCCAGGCCCGAAAGCTCGAAGCTGCTGTAGCTCAGGCCATAGCCGAACGGGTACAGCGGGCCGTTGGGTTCTTCGAAATACTGCGAGGTGTAGTTGCCTGGCTTGCCGGGGGTGAATGGGCGGCCGATGCGGGTGTGGTTGTAGTACATCGGGATTTGCCCGACCGAGCGCGGGAAGGTGATTGCCAGCTTGCCCGACGGGTTGTAATCGCCGAACAGTACGTCGGCGATGGCGTTGCCGCCTTCGGTGCCGGAGAACCAGGTTTCGAGGATGGCGTCGGCCTGTTCACGCTCCCAGCTGATCGACAGCGGGCGGCCGTTCATCAGCACCAGTACCAGCGGCTTACCGGTGGCTTTCAGGGCCTTGATCAGCTCGCGCTGGCTGGCGGGGATCTCCAGGGTGGTTCGGCTCGACGACTCGTGGGACATGCCACGGGACTCACCGACCACGGCCACGACCACATCGGACTGCCTGGCAGCCTTGACCGCTTCATCGATCAGCACCGCCGCAGGGCGCGGGTCATCGACGATTTCCGGGGCATCGAAGTTGAGGAAGTTCAGGTAGTCGAGGATCGCCTTGTCGCCGGTGACGTTGGAGCCTTTGGCATACACGAGCTTCGCCTTGCCCTCGACAGCGCGGCGCAGGCCTTCACGCACGGTGACCGAGTGCATTGGCTTGCCGTCGGCGGCCCAGCTGCCCATCATGTCGATCGGCGCATCGGCCAGCGGGCCGACCAACGCGATGGTGCCAGCCTTTTTCAGCGGCAGCGTCTGGTTGCGGTTTTCCAGCAGCACCAGGCTGCGGCGTGCCACGTCGCGGGCGACGTCGCGGTGCAGACGGTCTTCGGCGTAGTAGTCCTTCAGGTCGCTTTCGGCCTTACCGATGCGCACGTACGGGTCCTTGAACAGGCCCATGTCGTACTTGGCGCCAAGCACCTCGCGCACGGCCTGGTTCAACTCCTGCTGGGTCACTTCGCCGGACTTCAGCAGCCCTGGCAGCTCCTCGCCGTACAGGGTGTCGTTCATGCTCATGTCGATGCCGGCCTTGATTGCCAGCTTGGCGGCTTCGCGGCCGTCGCGGGCAACACCGTGGCGGATCAGCTCCTGGATGGCGCCGTGGTCGCTGATGGTCACGCCCTTGAAGCCCCACTGCTTGCGCAGCAGGTCGTTCATCAGCCAGGTGTTGGACGTGGCTGGTACGCCGTTGATCGAGTTGAGCGCTACCATCACCCCGCCAGCACCGGCGTCGAGCGCGGCGCGATAGGGCGGCAGGTAGTCGTTGTACATCTTCGGCAGGCTCATATCCACCGTGTTGTAGTCCCGCCCGCCTTCCACCGCGCCATACAGGGCGAAGTGCTTGACGATGGCCATGATGCTGTCGGCGTTGGCCGGGCTGCTGCCCTGGAACGAGCGGACCATCACCTGGCCGATCTTCGAGGTCAGGTAGGTGTCTTCGCCGAAGCCTTCACTGGTACGGCCCCAGCGCGGGTCGCGGGCGATGTCGACCATTGGCGCGAAGGTCATGTCCAGGGCGTCGGCCGACGCCTCGATGGCCGAGGTGCGGCCGACCTTGGCGATGGCATCCATGTCCCAGCTGGCGGCCAGGCCCAGGCCGATCGGGAAGATGGTGCGCTCGCCGTGGATGGTGTCGTAGGCGAAGAACATCGGGATCTTCAGGCGGCTGCGCATGGCGGCGTCCTGCATCGGACGGTTTTCGGGCGCAGTACGCGAGTTGAAGGTACCGCCGATGCGCCCCGCGGCGATTTCTTCGCGGATCTTCTCGCGCGGCATCTCCGGGCCGATGCTGATCAGGCGCAGCTGGCCGATCTTTTCGGCTTCGGTCATCTGGCTGATCAGATGATCGATGAAAGCCTGCTTGTCCTGCAGGGGCGGGGCGGATGGGGCGGCAAGGGCCGCCTGGCTGGCTAGGCCCATGGCCAGGCCCAGCAAAGACAGTTTCATTATCAATTCCATTGTCGAGGCTTTGCCGTATCCAACGGTGATACGCGCATGGCCGAAGTTTTCAGGCGGCTATTGTTGTACGATTCGCCGGTAATTCATCCAGCAGTCGATTATGCCTGAATATATCGGCTGCGGAGGAAGCCCCGAATGCCGGGAAAACAACTATAAGAACGCTTGAGAGACCGAAGGCATGACGCTCCTCAACGAATACGAACGCCGTCAGGTGGCCGAGGCCATTGCCCGCGTCGAGCGGCGCACCGACGCGCAACTGGTAACCGTGTTGGCGCGACGGGCCGATGATTACGCCTACCTGCCGCTGTTCTGGGCTGCGGTGCTGGCGCTGGCCGTGCCTGGCCTGATGCACTGGTTGCTGGGCTGGCCGGGCGTGCGTGGGCTGTTGGTAGCCAATGTGCTGTTGTTCATCGGCCTGTGCCTGGTGCTGCGTAGCCCTCGTGTGGCTGCTCTGCTGATCCCGGCCACCTTGCGCCGCTGGCGCGCCTCGAGCCTGGCGCGCCAGCAATTTCGCGAGCAGAACCTGCAGCGCACGGAGGGGGCCACGGGGGTGCTGATCTTTGTCGCCGAGGCGGAGCGGCATGTGGAAATCCTCGTCGACCAAGGGATTGATCGCCATCTTGATGCGCAGGTCCGGGCGGCGATGGTTGCGCGTTTGGCCGAGCAGGTGCGCCAAGGGCGCACCTTGCAGGGTTTTGTCGAATGCATCGAAGCCTGCGGCGAACTGCTGTGCCAACAGGTGCCTCGCACCCATGCACGCAACGAACTGCCCAACCGTCTGGTGATTCTCGACTGAAGCGGCGGCTGCAGGGGTGTAGAATGCGCGGCATTGCGCATCGCGCCCCTGCTATCCGAGGCACCCGTTTTCCATGTCCGCCAGTACTTCCGCTTCCCCTGCGCCGGATGCGCGCGCCCAGTTCCTCGACCTGCTGAATGCCGCGCTGCGCGGCAGCACATTGGTCAAGCTGGTGCTGGCGCGCCACGTCGGGGCCGATCAGACCTTGCAGCGCATCATCGCCAAGCCGTTGCAGGTGAAGGGCCAGGCCCAGCTGTCGCTGGTCTACCGACACCAGACCCGCGACATCACCCGCAATCTGCCACTGGACCAGGCCCAGGCGCTGGTCGCCGAATTGCTGCCGGCGAGCTTTCGCAACGCCCACCTGTTCGATGCCGACGGCGAAGTGCAGCTGACCTTCAGCAAGAAGGGCAAGCCGATGCTTCAGCGCCACGGCGCGCAGGCACCCCGCGAAACGGTTGCCAATACCGGCCATGACCGCGAGAAAAAACGCTACCTGGAGCTGACGCGGCCATTCCTGCGTGACCTGGGCGTGACCGATGCCCAAGGTGCACTGATCCCGTCGATGTCGCGCAAGTGGAAACAGATCAACAAGTTCATCGAAGTCTTCGACCATGCCCTGGCCAACGCCCCGCTAGCGGCTGACCAGGTGCTGCGGGTAGCTGATTTCGGATCGGGCAAGGGCTACCTGACCTTCGCCATGCATGACTACCTGCGCAATACCCTGGCCCGCCAGGCCCAGGTGACCGGGGTGGAGTTGCGCCAGGACATGGTCGACCTGTGCAATGCCGCTGCGCAGCGCCTGGAGCACCCGGGCCTGGTGTTCCAGTGCGGCGACGTGCGCAGCGTGGTGCCCGAGGCCATCGAGGTGATGATTGCCCTGCACGCCTGCGATATCGCCACGGATTACGCCATCCACACGGGCATCCGCTGCCACGCCGCGATCATCATGTGCTCGCCATGCTGCCACAAACAGATCCGCCCACAACTGCACAGCCCGGGGTTGCTGCAGCCGATGCTGCAATACGGCCTGCACCTGGGGCAGCAGGCCGAGATGCTCACCGACAGCTTGCGTGCGCTGTATCTGGAAGCCTGTGGTTACGAGACCAAGGTGTTCGAGTTCATCTCCCTGGAACACACCAACAAGAACAAGATGATTCTTGCGGTGAAGCGCCGGCAGGTGGGGGATAACGCAGCCTTGCTGGAGAAGATCGAACAGCTCAAGGCGTTTTATGGGGTGCAGGAGCACTGCCTGGAGACGTTGTTGTGGGCGGATAAGCTGATCTGATTACAGCTTGGGGTTTTTAGCGACGAGCTGCCGGTACCTCGATAGCGAGTTCCTCGAACCCCAACGGATGCGTGCTGGCATCGAAGAAGTGCAGCGCCGTCCCGGTCATATCCCCGAACCGTTCGGCGAAGTGCTGCTTCTGGTTGACCACCGATGCCTCGCTCAACGGCCGTATGGCAATCGACAGGTGGTCCGGCCGCGCCTGGCGAATGGCTTCGACCAGGTGCTGGTCAGTACTGTCCAGGTGTTGCCCGAACAGGCACAAACCCTGGCTTTCCTGTGCCAGTTGACCCAACCCCCAGGCCAGGTAATCCGAGCTGCGAATGGCGCGCAGCTTCTCGTCGCTGCGGTCTTCGTTGACGAACAACGGCACTTCGCCCGGAATGTTCACCGCAAAGCCGTCCAGCAGCTCGGCACTGTCGGCGCTGCGCTGGCGGGTGCTGCCGTCGGGCAGCTTGAGCAGGTGCAGGCCGCCGTGCAGGTGCAGCACACGGGTGCCCTCACTGCGGGTGCGGCGTACGTCGAAGAAACCTTGATCATCGAACAGCGCGGCGAAGCCCTGCGGATTATGTTGCAAGGCCCAGGGCAGGATCAGGTCGTAGTTGCTGGTATAGACGCTGCGGTATGCGCGCAAGGCCTGGTTGATCGACGCCAGGGTGGCAGCGGGCATCAGCGGCCAGGGCAGGTGCAGGGTGCGAATGGCGTGGATCAGGCCTTCCTTGATCGAGTAATAGCGGTTCAGCGGCGCAGTGGAGTTGATGGCCAGGGCGGCGTTGGCGCGCACGGTGTGGTTGAGGGTACTCAACACTGGCTCGAACAACTCGGTGCCCAGCGACTTGAACAGGGCCTGGTCGCTGATCGCCAGGCCCTTCTTGCGCCCGGCGCGTTGGGCTTCCTCGTACAGCGAGAAGTAGCCGAACGGTTTCCACAGCGCACGACTGGCGCCGTTGCCCAGCAGCAGGGCTGGGCACGGGTGGCGCTGGTTGAGGTCTGGCCAAGAGGCGAGGCGGGCGTCGAGAGCTGGCATGTGCGGTCCGTTCGGTGGCGCGGGAAACGGCGGGGACTTTAGCATGTCATGCAAGGTGGGCGAGGGTTGGTGATCAGATTTCCGCCTGTTGCGTCCTGATCAGCGCCAGGCAGAAAAGAGGTTACCGAAACGTCCGCGATAGTGAATCAATGGGCAAGTGCCCTGAGGACATGGTCAGGGTCGTTGCGTATGGCACGTAGCAAAGCCTTGGCCGGCCCGGTAGGCTCCCTGCGCCCTTGCTCCCAGTTCCTTAGCGTGGCGACCTGAACATCGATCATCTCGGCGAAGCGCACTTGGGACAAGCCGGTCGATTTGCGTATGCTCCTGACCTGCAGTGCATCAATCTCGACTTCTCGTGAGGGCACACGCTTACCTTGAACGATTTCATCCATCTGCTGGACGCTTTCCATCAGCTCTTCAAAAAATTTGCTCACGTATGCCTCCAGTGCTCGATGATGTTCTTCAGTGCCTTGCGTTGCTCTGCAGACAAGTCAGATTGTTCATTTTTCGGAAAGATGTAGAGCATGGCAATCTGTGAGCTTGAGGTGAAGTGGTAATAGATGACCCTGGCTCCGCCACGCTTTCCATGGCCGCTGGCAGCAACGCGAAGCTTGCGTAGGCCTCCGGTGCCTTCGATCAAGTCACCTGCATCCGGCGCGCTCATCAGCTTTACCTGCAGTAGCCGATAGATGCCGTCCTCCAGGAGTTCTTTCACTCGCTTGGTGAAAATGGGGGTTTCGATGAAGAGCATAGCAGGATGTGCGCCAATGGCGTAGTCGCTGGTCGCCCGACGCTACGGAAAGGAAGATGTCCCAGCGTTTATTCTGCGTGGGATGACGAGGCTAGCGGATGGTGCACTGGCAAGCAGATCGTCCTTTTCCGGCTCCGCTGTAGTCCGCTTCTTTATTTAACCACTGGCTCCTTGCGACTCCTGTTCCGCCAAACCCGATAGGCCCGTATCCCCGCTCGCACCGAGCCGAACAGCAGTTTGTCTTCCATTTCCCGCGCTAGCCCCGAACGCACCAGCATGCGCAGGAAGGTGCCGCGTGCGCGGGCGATGGCGAAGTGGATGCCTTGTGCCGTCAGGGTGTCGCGCACTTCGCGCAGGGCGGCGATGCCGCTGACGTCGATGCTGCTGACCGCTTCCGCATCGAACAGCACTGCCTGGGGCTGGGCCTGGCTTTGCACCGCTTCGAGCAGGCGCATCTTGAAGTAGTCGGCGTTGAAAAACAGGATCGCGTCGTCGAAGCGGTATACCACCAGACCCGGCACGGTACGGGCGTCCTTGTGCTTGCGGATGTCGACCTGGCCTTCGGTGCCCGGCAGCCACCCGAGCACGGCGTCGGTGGGCTGGTAGATGGTGTAGAGCAGGCGCAGGATCGCCAGGGTCACGGCAAACACGATGCCCGGCAGCACGCCCAGACCGAGCACGCCAACCGTGGTCAGCAGGCACAGCCAGAACTCGAAGCGGCTCAGGCGCCTGATGCTGCCCAGCGACTTGATGTCGATCAGGCCCCAGCCGGCCATCAGCAGCACGGCGCCCAGTACCGCCTGCGGGATCCACGCCATGGGTGCGGTGAAGAACAGCAGGATCAAGGCGATGACCAGTGCGGCGATGATGCCGACCAGCTGGCTCTTGCCTCCGACCATGTCATTGACTGCCGTGCGCGAGTCGGCGCCGCTGATGGCAAACCCTTGGGAAATACCGGCGGCCAGGTTGCTCACGCCGAGGGCGACGAACTCATGGTTGGCGTTGATCGCATAGCCGTGCCGCGCGGCGAAGCTGCGCGCGGTGAGCATCGCGCTGCAGAAGCTCACGGTGGCGATGCCCAGGGCATCGCGCAGCAGGCTCTTGGTTTCACCGAGGTTGCTGTGCGGCCAGGCGAGCGTGGGGATGCCGGATGGCACGGGCCCGAGAATGGCGACGCCAAAACGGTCCAGGCCGAGCAGGCCGACCAGCAACGTAAAGACCGCCACGGTCACCAGGGCCGCTGGCAGGCGCGGGTAGCGGCGCGGCAGCCAGACCAGCAGCGCCAGCCCGGCCAGGCCGATGGCCAGGGTCATCCAATGGATCTCGTTCAGGCGCTGGAAGAAATTAACCACGCTGAGGATGAAGCCGTCACCCTCGATCTTGAACCCCACGACCTTGGACAGTTGCCCGGCAATCAGGCTCAGGCCGATGCCGTTGAGGTAACCGATCAAAATCGGCCGCGAGAAGAAGCTGGCGATGAAACCGGCGCGCGCCAGGCCAGCGACAATCAGCATCACCCCGACCAGCACGGTGACGATCACCGACAGCTCGGCGATGCGATGCGGGTCGCCCATGGCCAGTGGCGCCACGGCGCCAGCGATCATGGCGCAGGTGGCAGCGTCCGGGCCGACCATCAACTGCCGCGAGCTGCCGATCAGGGCATAGACCATCATGGGCAGCACGCAGGCGTACAGGCCGTATTGCGGCGGCAGGCCGACGATCTGTGCGTAGGCGATGGCGATGGGGATCTGGATCGCGGCCACCGATAGCCCGGCCTGCAGGTCGGGCTGGAACCATTCACGACGGTAGTGCAGGAGGTTGGCAAGGCCGGGTAGCCAGCGGGAGAGAAACATGCGTCGTCCTTTCGAAATGTTTCACGGTTCCATGAAGCATATGCGCCCCACGCCGTTTCGCTTGCAAGCGAATTGAAGCGAAAGGTATCGAACGCGGCCATGGGCCATATCAATGAAAGGGCAGAATCGAAAAAAGGAGCCTTGGGCTCCTTTTGACAGCGATGACGTTGCTGAACGCCATGCGGGGAAATGCAAGATGTGGAGCGGGTAGAGGGAATCGAACCCTCAACTAAAGCTTGGGAAGCTTTCGTTTTGCCACTAAACTATACCCGCGTATGCGCTGGACTTTTTACCAGAACCCTCCCCAAATTAGAAGCCCAAGTTATAAAAAAGCTGGTCGGCGCCCCGTGACCTGCGGGTGTCGGGTACGCGGCGCCGATGCGCTCAAATGGCCAGTGCATGCTGCCCCTGCTGCCCCTGCTGGATGTATGCGTAACTGCGTTGACGGGCCTCGCGCACGGTCGGCTTGAGGAACCCGAGCATGGCGTTACGGGTGTCATCACAGGCTGCCTTGTGTTCCATGTCGAGGAAGTGGCCAGCGTCGCGGATCACGCTGAACTGACTGTTGCCGATATGCTTGCCGAATTCCCGGGCATCTTCGACGGTGGTGTATTCGTCGCGCTCGCCGTTGATGAACAGCACCGGGATGTCGATGTTGCGTGCGCCGTTCAATGCCCGTTGCAAGTCACGCTGCAGCACTTCGTTGATGTGGAAGTGCATCTGCGCGTACTCATGGCTGTCCAGGCCGCTGACATGCCGGTAGTTGAAGCGCTTGAACAGTGATGGCAGGTACTTGCCGATGGTGTCGTTGACCAGGTTGCCGACCTGGTAGCGATCACAGGCGGCCAGGTACTGGCAACCACGTTCGAGGTAGTCGCGCATAGGCTCGTTGATGACCGGTGAGAACGAGCTGACCACTGCCTTCTTCACCCGCCGCGGCTGGTGCGCCAGCGCCAGCAGCGTGCAGGCACCGCCCCAGGAGAAGGACATGACGTGATCGCACTGGAAGCGCTCGATCAGTTCGAGAAGGATCTGCGCTTCGTCCTCCTTGCTGATCAGCCGTTCCTGGCGGTTGTGGGGCTTTGACTTGCCGGCATAGGGCTGGTCGTACAACACAACATTGAAATGCGGGTGCAGGTTGCGCACCGTCTGGGCGAACGAGGCAGTGGTGGCCAACGACCCATTGATCAGGATGATCGTCTTCTCGGCCGCATCCGCGCGATAGAACTCCGTGTAAACCCGATACTGACCTTGGATATCAAGTACAGCGATTTCTGGCCTCATGTCATCGACTCCTGGCGCAAAAAGGGTAATCGCGTCACCTAGGGTGCACGTTCTTTATGACAGGTAGGCATTCGCCTGAATAAATCGGGGAGCCCTGTGTCGATCCTTGGCACATGTGTCGACGATATTGTTGTGGCGGGCAATTTGCCGTGCCCCAAGGCATCTGGGCTTCGGGTGGCCGGCAAAAGGTGCCAGGAACCGCAGGCGTGACTGGTTGGTCACTCGCGGACTGACAAGCTAGGAGTCAAGCAGTGGCACAGCGATCCCGCAAGTGCCGTTTGCGCAAATTTGTGACTCGGGCCGCTCAGCGGTCGTATGGCGGTATTACGGCATTCGGACCGAAGCGATTTCATCGGCTGTCAGGGCCCTGAATTGGCCAGGTTGCAAGCCCGGATCGAGCTGGATCGTACCCATGCTTTCGCGATGCAGGCCAACCACCTTGTTGTCGAAATGGCCGAACATGCGCTTGATCTGGTGGTAGCGTCCTTCGACGATGGCCAGCCGAGCCTGACGCGGGCCGAGGATGTCGAGCCGGGCGGGCAGGGTGGTCAGGTCTTCGAAGGCGAAATAGAACCCTTCGCTGAACTTGGCGACATAGTGCGCGCCGATCTCGTCTTCGGTTTCTACCAGGTAATGCTTGGGCAGCTTGGTGGCCGGTTGGGTCAAGCGCCGCGACCATTGGCCGTCGTTGGTCAGGATCATCAGGCCGGTGGTGTTGAAGTCCAGGCGCCCGGCGATGTGCAGGTCCTCGCGCAATTCGCCGGGCAGCAGGTCGAGCACGGTGCGGTGCTGCGGATCATGCGTGGCGCTGACGCAGCCCGTGGGCTTGTGCAGCATCAGGTAACGTGCGGGGCGGCCGGCCTGCAGCAGTTGCCCGTCCACTTCCACGCGGCTGAATGCCCGCACCTCTGCCTTGGGGTCGCTGACCACTTCATGGTCCAGGCGCACACGGCGCTGCACCAGCAGCAGGCGCACTTGCTGTCGGTTGTAGCAGGGCAGGTTGGCGAGGAAGCGGTCGAGGCGCATGTAAGTCTCTGATTAATGGGGAAACTGTGGGAGCGGCAAACTTTTAGAATTGAGCAGGATGGTTGCTCCCACTTGCAGTTTTCAGTTGCTCTTCCACAGCGGCGCAGCGTGGGCACAGGCAAGCCTTGTCGCGCAGTTCGGCAGGCAGGGCCTGGAGTACGGCGGGGTCGATGGTCACGCCATAACACCAACAGGCCTGGGTGGCGCTGCGAGGGTCGGCCAGGCTGCACTGGTTGAGGGCACCGCAGGCGGGGCAGTGCTGGTTGTCATTCATGTCCGGTTCCGGGTGTTTCACTGCAGACGCGGTTGCGGCCGGCCTGCTTGGCACGATAAAGCGCACGGTCTGCGCGAGTCAGCAGGGCGTGCAGGGTATCACCCGGCTGCAAGGCGCTCAGGCCGATACTGGTGGTCAGGCGTAAAGGTTGGCCTTCGTAGCTGAACGTCAATTGCTCGGTACCACGAAGGATCTTCTCGGCCACGTCGATGGCCTGCCGGCCCTCGGCCTCACGCAGCAGCACGATGAATTCCTCACCGCCCCAGCGGCAGAGTATATCCGACTGCCGCAGGCTGCCCTGCAGCACGTTGGCGAACTGACGCAGCACTTCATCGCCTGCCAGGTGGCCATGGGTATCGTTGAGCACCTTGAAGTGATCGAGGTCGATCAGCAAGGCGACCAACGGCGCGCAATCGCGCTGGGCTGCCAGGAGGGCCTGCGCGGCCAGCAGGTCGAAGCTGCGCCGGTTGGGCAGCCCGGTCAGGCTGTCGAGGGTTGCCAGCGCCTCGGTACTGACTTGGTGGCGCCTGAGCATGCCGTTGAGCAGCAACAGAACGATCAGGGTGATCATCGCGCAGATCACCAGGTTCAGGTACAGCGAGTGGCGGATAGGGTCCAGGGCTCCGGTCTCGCGCTTGTCAACCAGCAGGTACCAGCCCAGTTCGGGCAATTGCCGTACATTGAGGAAGTGGCTGTGGCCTTCGCTGTCCTTGTACTCGTGGCTGCCTTCGGTGGGGGTCGGGCGCTGCGCCAGCAAATCGCTCAGGTCGGCATTGTCCGTCAACGGCTGCCCGATCTTCAGGCCGTAGGGGCCTCCCTCCGAGCCGGTCAGGATGACCTTGCCCTTGGCGTCGGTGAAGAACACAGAGCGCTGGTAGCGGCGCTGGTACTTGTCGATCAGCTTGATCACCGCGTTGACACTCAGGCCCACCCCGGTGGCGCCAATGAAGCGTTGCTGGTAGTCCAGCACACGATAGTTGATGAACACCGCCAGGTTGTCCTGGTTGGCCATGTCCAGGTCGACGTTGATCTCATACGGCGCATTCAGCTCGCGCAAGCGGAAGTACCACGCGTCGCGCCAGGTGTCCGGTACCACCTGTTTGAGAATGCCCTTGGCCTGGTAGTACGTAAGGGTGCGGTCGGAGACGAAGAATGAGGTGAAGGTGTCCTGCTTGCCCATGACCTCGCCAAGAAAGCGAGTGATGCGCTGGGTATCCTGCTCACCCGCCAGTACCCAGTCGCGCAGGAAGGTATCCTGCGCCATCATCGAGGCGATCAGCACCGGGCGGATCAAGTCTTTCTGGATTTCCGAATAGACGGTATCGGAGGTGAGCGGCAGTTCGGTATTGATGATGCCGTCGCGGATCGTGCTGCGCGAGGCGAAATAGCTGATCAGCGAGGTGGCGAGGAAGCCGCAGGTCAGCAACGACAGCAAGGCGAGGATCAGCGAGCGCTGTGAAAACAGGGCGGAGCGTGCGGGCATGATCTTCCCATGTTGTGTGCCGGGGCGCTCATTCTATTGGGATGACACGTAAATGACTGCATGTTTTTAAGGGTTATTTCGACCTGTATCAATTTGTTGCTGAAATGGCACTGCACCTGAGTGCCGTTGTCTGATTCATTGTCGATGAACGCATTTGCGTCGACGCTCGCCAGCGCCGCTGTTCGAGCACCCCCAGCGGTCCAGGAGGCCGCCATGTCCTATCGAATTCTGTTGATCGCCCTGCTGGGTCTGATGACGTCCGCCTGTGCGCCCTATTACGAGGGCGGTGGCTATTCCCGTTCCGAATACTATTCGACCGATCGTTATGTCGCGCCGGGGTATTACCGCTATGACCGCTACTATGTGACGCCGCAGCCGCGCTACTACTACCAGCCGGCGCCCCGTTACTACCGGCCGGCACCGGCTCCCTATTACCGGCCGGGCCCGACGCCGGGCATGAACCAGTGGCATGGCAATCTACGCTACGACTACGGCAATCGCCAGCGCTACGACTATGGCCGGGATCGCGACCGTCATGACTATCGCGATGGCAGCCAGCGCTACCAACATGATCGCTGGCATTCGAACAACCGCGGGGACGACGACCGTCAGTCGGATCGTGGGCGCGGAAGGGACCATGACTGGCGCCGCTGACGGCCTCATGCCCCCAGGTCGGCCAACGGATGCCGACCTTCCCACACCTTGGCAAAATGCGCCTCGACCACCGCCGCTGGCACCTGCGCCACATCGGGCCAGTGCCAGCGTGGCTGGTTGTCTTTGTCCAGCAGGCGAGCGCGTACGCCTTCACTGAATTCCGGGTGCCGGCAGCAATTGAGGCTCATGCTGTATTCCATCTGGAACACCTGGGCCAGTGACAGATGCCGGGCACGTCGGATCTGCTCCCAGACCAGGTGCGCCGTCAGCGGGCAGCCTTCATGTAGCCGTTGACCGGCTTCGGCCAGCAATGGATCAGCGTGATGCTTGAGGTTTTCCAGGGCGCGCCAGGCGGCAGCCGGGTCGGCCACATCGAGCAGCTCGTCGATCACCTGGCGCCGCGGCAGCCATTGCGCCGCTGGCAGTTCGGCCCAGGCGCGATGCTGTTCGGCCTTGAGCAGGCTGTTCAGCTGCAGGTCGGTCTGCTCCTGCCAGTTCAATTGCAGCAGCTCCTCGAGCAATGCCTCTTGCTGTTCCTCGCCAAGGAATCGATCAGCCAGGCCCAAATCGAGCGCATCTCGGGCGTTGATCGGTGCGCCGGTCAGCCCCAGGAACAAGCCGAGCTTGCCGGGCAGGCGGGCCAGAAACCAGCTGGCCCCCACATCCGGGTAAAGGCCGATGCTGATTTCCGGCATGGCCAGGCGGCTGCTTGGGGTGACGATGCGTACACTGGCGCCCTGCAACAGCCCCATGCCGCCGCCCAGCACATGCCCGTGGCCCCAGCACAGCAGCGGTTTCGGGTAGGTATGCAGGCGGTAATCCAGGTGGTATTCAGCGGCAAAGAAGGTCGCAGCCAGGGCAGGGACGCTGCCGGGGCGGGCCAGGCAGGCCTGGGCCAGCGCCCGCACATCGCCGCCGGCGCAGAAAGCCTTGGCACCATTGCCCCGCAACAGCACACAGACCACCCCAGGGTCGCTGGCCCAACTGTGCAGCTGGTCGCCAAGCACTTCGATCATCGGCAGGTTGAGGGCATTGAGCGCCTTGGGGGCATCGAGTGTGGCGATGCCGATTCGGGCGCCATCGGCGCCGGTGAGTACCTCGCAATGAATGGCCATGGGCTACCTCGCACAAGTCATCCCCCAAGTATGGCCTGCGTGGCCGATCATGCCGGTCGTCGGTCGGATCGATTGACAAGGGCAAGTGGCTTACCTAGTGTCGCGCCATTGTTTACGGATGGCCCCATGACTGAAGACGATCGCATCAAACTCGAACCCAGCTGGAAGGCTGCGCTGCGCGCCGAGTTCGACCAGCCCTACATGCAGCAGCTGCGCGAGTTCCTGCGCCAGGAGTACGCTGCCGGCAAGGAAATCTATCCGCCAGGGCCGCTGATCTTCAATGCGCTCAATTCCACGCCGCTGGATCAGGTCAAGGTGGTGATCCTCGGCCAGGATCCGTATCACGGCCCGGGCCAGGCCCATGGTCTTTGCTTCTCGGTGCAGCCGGGCGTGCCGGCGCCACCTTCTCTGGTCAACATCTATAAAGAGCTGCAACGTGACCTGAACATCCCGATTGCCAGCCATGGCTACCTGCAGAGCTGGGCCGAGCAGGGCGTGCTGCTGCTCAACACGACCATGACCGTAGAGCGCGCCAATGCCGCCTCGCATGCGAAGAAGGGTTGGGAGTCGTTTACCGACCGGATCATCCAGGTGGTCAGCGAGCAGTGCCCGAACGTGGTGTTCCTGCTGTGGGGGGCACACGCCCAGAGCAAGCAGAAGCTGATTGACGGCACCCGGCACCTGGTACTCAAGTCGGTGCACCCGTCGCCGCTGTCGGCCTATCGCGGTTTCCTCGGCTGCGGGCACTTCAGCCGCACCAACAGCTTCCTCGAACAGCGTGGCATGGCGCCCATCAACTGGGCGTTGCCACCACTGTGAAGATGGGCGGGGCGGCCTGGCAGCCCCCTAGCCCTGGTTTTTGACCCAGTAGCGGAACAACGGCTCCGCCAGAAACAGCACCAGAATCAACCGCACCACCTGCAGCGCCGTCACCAGCGGCACCGACAGTTGCAGGGTTTCGGCCGTCAGGCTCATCTCGGCGATCCCGCCCGGCATCATGCCCAGGGTCAGCGAACGCAGGTCCAGTTCGGCCATCACGCTCAACACCCACGCTGCGCTGCCGGCAATCGCCATGCACAGCGCCGTGGCCAGCAATGTGCGGGCGAGGAAGGAGGGGGCGCGGCGGAAGAACGCACGGTTGAAGTGGCAGGCCAGGCCGCTGCCGATCAGCCACTGGCCGATCTGGCTGGCACCGTTGGGCAAGGCGATCTGCAGGTTGCCCGCCAGGCTTACCGACGCGGCGACCAGCAACGGCCCGAACAGCCACGGGTTGGGCTGGCGCAGGCGCTGCCAGGCAACGCCCACCGCCACGCCCAGTGGCACGATCAGCGCCAGCCAGCCCCAACTGACACTGCCTGCGTGATTCAGCGGCACACCGTCACCCAGCAGGAATTTGAACAGCGCCGGCACGCACAGCACCACGGCCAGCACGCGCAGGCTCTGCGCCGCCGCGACCTGGCTGAGTACCGCGCCATTGCGAGCGCCAAGATTGACCATCTCTCCCGAGCCACCGGGCATGCTGGCGAAGAACGCCGTGGCGCGGTCTTCGCCGGTACGCCGCAGCAGCCATACGCTGATCACGCTGGAAAGCGTGGTAAACAGTGCGCCGAAGACGATCAGCACGAAGTGGCTGGCGACCTGCTCGATCACCGCCGGGGTGAAGTGCAGGCCGATCCCGATACCGATGATGCATTGCCCGCACTTGCGGCCATTGGGGATTTCCGGCAGCTGCCAGGGCGTCAGGCAGCGCACCAGGATGATCGCCAGCAACGCACCGACCATCCACGGCAAAGGCCAGCCGACCTTGCTGGCGGCAAAACCGCCAGCAAGGCCGACCAGCCCGGTTGCGACAAACAGCGGCAGTGAGCGATCAGGCATCCGCCATGGCCCGGCGCTGCAGGCTGCGCTTGCGCCAGATGCGCAGCAGCGGCAACGTCAGCATGCAGACGACCAGCACCCACACCGACATGCTGATCGGGCTCGACCAGAGGATGCCCAGCTCGCCGTTGGAAATCGACAGTGCCCGGCGCAGGTTCTGCTCCATCAGCCCGCCGAGGATGAAGCCGAGCAGGATAGGCGACAGCGGGAAGTCCAGCTTGCGCAGGATGTAGCCCATGATGCCGATGCCGACCATCAGGAACAGGTCGAAGGTGGTGGCATGCACCGCGTACACGCCGATCGCGGTGATGATCGCGATCACCGGCACCAGCGCCCAGTTCGGCACGGCGAGGATGCGGGTGAAGATGCGGATCATCGGGATGTTCAGGATCACCAGCATGATGTTGGCGATGAACAGCGAGGCGATCAGGCCCCAGACGATGTCTGGCTGCTGTTCGAACAGCAGCGGGCCTGGGGTGATGTTGTACAGGGTCAGCGCGCCGATCATCACCGCCGTGGTGCCCGAGCCGGGAACGCCGAGGGTCAGCATTGGCACCAGGGCGCCGCAGCAGGAAGCACCGATGGCGGTTTCCGGGGCAGCCAGGCCGCGGGCGTCGCCTTTGCCGAACGTGCCCTTTTCTCCGGCGATGCGTTTCTCGGTCATGTAGGCCACGGCGCTGGCCAGGGTCGCGCCGGCACCCGGCAGCACCCCCATGATGAAGCCCAACAGGCCGCAACGGATGTTGACCACGAACACCGAGGCCGCTTCCTTGAAGTTGAACAGCATGCGCCCGGTGGCCTTCACTGCCTGGTGGCCATGGTGGGTCTTCTCCAGCAGCAAGAGGATCTCGCTGATGGAGAACAGGCCCAGCACCAGCACCACGAACTGGATGCCGTCGGCCAGGTGCACGCTGTCACCCGTGAAGCGGTACACGCCGCTGTTGGCATCGATGCCGACCGCCGAGAGGAACAGGCCGATCAGCGCGGCGATGAAGGTCTTCAGAGGCTTGTCTCCGGCCATGCCGCCGAGGGCGACGATGGCGAACACCATCAACACGAAGTATTCCGCAGGGCCGAAGGCAATCGCCCATTTCGCCAGCAGCGGGGCGAACAGCACCATGCCGCAGGTGGCGATGAGCGCGCCGATGAACGAACTCCATGCCGACAGCGACAAGGCCACGCCGGCCAGGCCTTGGCGCGCCATCGGGTAGCCATCGAGGGTGGTCATCACGGTCGAGGCTTCGCCCGGGATGTTCAGCAGGATCGAGCTGATCCGGCCGCCGTATTCGCAACCCAGGTACACCGCGGCCAGCAGGATCAGCGCCGACTCCGGTGGCAGGCCCAGGGCAAAGGCGATCGGGATCAGCAGGGCCACGCCGTTGATCGGCCCCAGGCCCGGCAGCAGACCGACCACGGTTCCGATCAGCGTGCCCGACAGGGCGGTGACCAGGTTGTAAGGGGACAGGGCGACGCCGAAGCCCTGGCCCAGGTAGCTCAAGGTATCCATGTGTCAGTTCTCCAGTACGCTCAGCAGGCCGAGGGGCAGGGGTACGTCCATGACGCGATCGAACAGCCAGTAGAGGAACACGCTCATGCCCACCACCACGAGGGTGTTGTTCAACCAGCGGCCGCCATACAGGCGCGCCATGGGGATGCCGACCAGGATCGCGCTGAGGATGAAGCCCAGGGCTTCAAAGGTCGCGGCGAAGATGATCAGCAGGCCGACGCAGGCGGTGATCTTGATCAGGGTTTCGCGGTCGAGCGCCGGCTCGTCGTCCTTGCGCACGATGGGCGTGGGACGGATGGCCAGGTACAGCAAGCCCAGGCTCATCAGGCCGAGCATCAGCAGCGGGTAGGCGCGTGGCCCCACCGGTTCGTAGGAAAACGCGGCCTGGTAGGGCCAGGCCATCACGGCCAGGGCGGCGCACACCGCCAGCAGGACCAGGGCGAAGATGCGTTGCAGGATCATCAGAGAGTCCTCGTTGGACGCGGGCCCTGTGGGAGCGGGTTCACCCGCGAAAGCGTCAGGCGCGAAAACGGAGATGCCTGAGCTGACGCCTTCGCGGGTAAACCCGCTCCCACAGGGAGCGGTGAAAGGTCGTAGGGGCTTACTGGATCAGGCCGAATTCCTTGGCCAGTGCCTTGTACTCAGTCACCTGCTTCTTCACATAGCCGTCCAGCTCCGCGCCGGTCATGGCGAACGGGAACAGCTCGCGCTGGTCACGCAGCTTGGCGAAGTCCTCCGATGCCAGCATCTTGTCGAACGAGTCTTTCCACCAGGCGTAGTCTTCGTCGCTCACCTTCGGCCCCAGATAGAAGCCGCGCACCACCGGCCAGACGATGTCGTAGCCCTGTTCCTTGGCGGTGGGGATGTCTTTCATTTCCGGCTCGTCCAGGCGATGTTCCGAGAACACCGCGAGGATGCGCATGTTGCCGCTCTGGATGTGTGGCATGGAGTCGGATATGTCGGTGGAGCCAACCTGGATGTGCCCACCCAGCAGCGCGGTGGCGATCTCGCCGCCGCCCTCCAGGGCCACGTAGCGCAGGTCGCGCGGGTTGATGCCAGCGGCCTTGGCGATGAGTGCGGTCTGCATCCAGTCCTGGCTGCCGACGGTGCCGCCGGAGCCGATCACCACCTTGCCCGGGTCCGCCTTCAGTGCAGCGACCAGGTCATCGAGGGTCTTGTACGGCGAATCACTCTTCACTGCGATCGCGCCGTAGCTGGTGCCGACCGCGGCCAGCCATTTCACCGCGTTCTCGTCGAAGCGGCCGAACTTGCCCTGGGCCAGGTTCAGCAGCGAACCACTGGACCAGGCCACCAGGGTGCCAGCGTCGGCCGGGCGCTGGGCGACCACGGCGTTGTAGGCGACTGCACCGACACCGCCTGGCATGTAGGTCACGCGCATCGGCTTGCTGAGGATCTTCTCCTCCACCAGGGCGCTCTGCACCAGTTTGCAGGTCAGGTCGAAACCACCGCCGGGCGAAGCCGGGGCGATGCATTCAGGGCGTTTCGGTTCGGCGGCGAGGGCATTGCCGGCCAACAGCAGGCAGCCGGTGGCGAGGACGAGGCGGCGCAGTGAAAAGGTCATCGAATGTCTCCGTGAGCGTTTTTGTTTTGGGTTACCGCAGGGGTTACCAGAGCGCTACGCTGTAGCTCACCAGCAGCCGCACTTCGTCCGCATCGCGAGCGAAGTTGGAGCGGAAGGTGGCGTTGCGCAGGCGCACGGCGACGTTCTTCAACGGGCCGCTTTGTACCACGTACTTCAGTTCGGTGTTGCGCTCCCACTCCTTGCCCTCGCCACCGGCGGCACGGCTGACGTTGTCGCCATTGATGTAGCGGGTCATGAAGGTCAGGCCGGGGACGCCGAGGGCGGCGAAGTTGTAGTCGTAGCGCGCTTGCCACGAGCGTTCGTCGGCGCCGGCGAAGTCGTTGATCTGGACGAAGTTGACCAGGTACGGGTCGGCGCCATCGATGTACGGGAAGGCGCTGTCACCCGACAGCTGCTGCCAGGCGGCGCTGACCTTGTGCCCGCCCAGGCTGTAGCTGAGCATCGTGTTGAACGTGGTGTTGTCGATCCGCCCGGCCTTCGCCGCGCCCGCATCGTCGCTGATCGCCAGGCGCACGTCGGCACCGAAGGTGCCCGGGCCCCAGGGCTGGGTGGCCAGCATGCCGATGAAGTGCTGGCGGTAGATGTCGTCGAGCTGGGCGAAGTGGTAGCTGCCGGTGATGCGGTCGGTAAATTTGTAGTCCAGGCCGGCCAGGTCGAGGTTGTCGGCACTGAAGGTGCCGCCGAAACGGCCATTCTTGTTGTTGAGGGCCAGGTCTTCCCAGTTGGTGTCGTTGCGGTCCTTGGCCTTGTCCAGGCGCCCGCCGGTGAAGGTCAGGCCCTTGATCTCCTGGGAGGTCAGCAGGCCACCTTCGAAGGTTTGCGGCAGGATGCGACCATCATTGGGCTGCAGGGTCGGCAGTTCAGGGATCAGGGTACCGATCTTCAGTTCGGTCTTCGACACTTTCACCTTGCCGGTCAGGCCGAGCTTGGAATACTCGTCGGCGGCCTTGCCGTCATCGTGGGTCGGCAGCAGGCCGGTGCCGGTGCGGTCGGGGCTGGAGTCGAGCTTGATGCCCATCATGCCCAGCGCATCCAGGCCGAAGCCTACGGTGCCATCGGTGTAGCCGGACTCGAAGTTGAGCATGAAGCCCTGGGCCCACTCGTCGCGCCTGGATTGTTGTGCGCTGGTGCCATCGCGGAAGTCGCGGTTGAAGTACATGTTGCGGGTTTCGAAGGTCGCCGTGCTGTCTTCGAAGAAGGCGGCCTGGCTCAACGGGGCGACACCGGCAAGTGCAAGGGCACCGGCGATGGCAGAAGGGCGTGCGGACAGGGAACGGCTAGGCGCGAACGCCTGAGGCTGCGATGACAGCATCGGGATGACTCCGTTTTTTTGTTCTTATTCGTTGCACCTTGCTGGTGCTTTTTTCGGCGCGTGGGGCGACCGTGGTGCGATGCTAGGTAATGAACCTTTCGCTAACCTTTCAGCGAGAAAGGTTTGTTCCGAGGGGCTTCACAGGCTTGCCGACAGCGGTACACTCCGCGCCACCGCCCCACCCGAGCAGGGAGAATCCGATGCGTGTGCTGTTGGTCGAAGACCATCTGCAACTGGCCGAAAGCGTGGCCCAGGCCCTGAAGAGCCAAGGCCTGACCGTGGATGTATTGCACGATGGCGTGGCTGCCGACCTGGCGTTGGCCAGCGAGGAATATGCCGTTGCCGTGCTCGACGTGGGCCTGCCGCGGATGGACGGATTCGAGGTGCTGGCGCGCCTGCGTGGCCGTGGCAAGACTCTGCCGGTGCTGATGCTCACCGCGCGCAGCGATGTGAAGGACCGTGTGCATGGCCTGAACCTTGGCGCCGATGATTACCTGGCCAAGCCGTTCGAACTGACCGAGCTTGAAGCACGGGTCAAAGCGCTGCTCAGGCGCAGTGTGCTGGGCGGCGAACGCCAGCAGCGCTGCGGGCCGCTGGTCTATGACCTGGACACCCGGCGCTTCAGCCTTGGCGAGGACAACCTGACCCTGACCTCGCGCGAGCAGAGCGTGCTGGAGGCTTTGATCGCCCGCCCGGGCCGGGTGATGAGCAAGGAACAGCTGGCCGCCCAGGTATTCGGCCTGGATGAAGAAGCAAGCCCTGATGCCATCGAAATCTACATCCATCGCCTGCGCAAGAAGCTCGACGGCCACTCGGTCGCCATCGTCACCTTCCGTGGCCTGGGTTACCTGCTCGAGCACCGCGATGCGTGACAACGGCAGCCTGCGCGGGCGGTTGCTGGGCAACCTGGCACTGCTGCTGGTGGTGCTGATGCTGGCCAGCGGCCTCAGCGCCTACTGGAACGGTCGTGAAGCAGCCGATACCGCGTATGACCGCACCTTGCTGGCGTCGGCGCGGACCATCGCTGCCGGGCTGTCCCAGCGTGACGGCAGCCTGAGCGCCGATGTGCCCTATGTGGCGCTGGACACTTTCGCCTACGACAGCGCCGGGCGTATCTACTACCAGGTTCTGGACATCAACCAGAAGCTGATTTCCGGTTACGAGCACTTGCCGCCACCGCCGCCCGGCACGCCACGCACCGACGACTATCCGGCGCTGGCGCGCTTCTACGACGCCACCTACCTTGGCCAGGATGTACGAGTGGTCAGCCTGCTGAAGGCGGTGAGCGAGCCGAACATGAACGGCATGGCGGAAATCCGCGTGGCCGAGACCGAAGAGGCGCGGGTGCGCATGGCCCGTGGGTTGATGGCCGACACCCTGCTACGGCTGGGTATGCTGGCGCTGGGCGCGCTGGTCATGGTGGGGTTCGCGGTCAGCGCGGCACTTCGCCCGCTGGAGCGCCTGCGTACGGCGGTAGAGGAGCGTCAGCCGGATGACCTGCGGGCGTTGCCGGTGGTCCAGGTGCAGCGTGAGCTGGGCCCCCTGGTGCGTGCCTTGAACCACTTCACCGAGCGGTTGCGCGGGCAGTTCGAACGCCAGGCACAATTCATTGCCGAGGCTGCCCACGAACTGCGCACGCCGCTGGCGGCACTGAAGGCACGGGTCGAACTGGGGTTGCGTTCGCAACAGCCCGAAGAATGGCGGCAGACCCTGGAGTCGGCTGCACAAGGCACTGATCGCCTGACTCATCTGGCCAATCAGTTACTGTCGCTGGCGCGGGTCGAGAACGGTGCGCGAGCGATTGCCGAAGGCGGTGCCCAGCGCCTGGACTTGAGCCAGCTGGCCCGTGAATTGGGCATGGCCATGGCGCCACTGGCCTACAACCGGGGCGTAGCCTTGGCGCTGGAGGCCGAGGCGCCGGTGTGGTTGAAGGGCGAGCCGACGCTGCTCAACGAACTGCTCAGCAACCTGGTCGACAATGCGCTGGCGCATACCCCGGCGGGCGGCAATGTGATCTTGCGGGTGCTGGCCCCGGCGGTTCTGGAAGTCGAAGACGATGGGCCCGGAATCCCCGAAGATGAGCGCGAGCGGGTGTTTGAGCGGTTCTACCGGCGGGGTGTGCAGGGCAGTGGGCTGGGGTTGGCCATCGTCGGCGAGATCTGCCGGGCGCACCTGGCGCAGATCAGCCTGCATGATGGCGAGAGGGGCGGGTTGAAGGTGCGGGTGAGTTTCATCGCCGACTGATGTGCTGCCTGTGCGGGCCTCTTCGCGGGTAAACCCGCGAAGAGGCCCGCACAGGCAGCATGAAATCAGCGCAACATGCTTCGCGCTTCCAGCAGCTCGGCAACCTCCAGCTCGGTACCAAAGGGAAGCCCCAGGTGGCGATAGGCCGGCAACGCCGCCAACGGCCGGCTGCGCGCGCGCTGGCTCAGGCACTTGGCGATCTGCACCACGTCGATGTAGTCCACCTTGTCGGTGCGCCGGTCCAGGTCCTGGACCTGGCTCGGCAGGTTGACCAACTGCTCGGGAAACTCCCATGAAGAAAGGATCTTGTCGCCCAATACTGGCTGGATCTGCTCGATCACATAGTGCAGGCAGACCGGGTCGGAAATCAGCTCGTTGTGTTCTTCGGCGTAGATCAGCACCGGTAGAGCACCGATCTGGTGGACCAGCCCACCGAGCGTCGCCTGGTCCGGTTTCAGTTGGGTGAAGCGCCGGCAAATTTCGTAGCTGATGCCGGCAACTTCAAGGCTGTTCGACCAAATGTCGCGCAGTTTCTGTTCGACTGCCGGCGAGCGGGCATGGAAGATCTGTTCGATCACCAGGCCGATGGCCAGGTTGCAGCTGTAGTTGATGCCCATGCGGGTGATGGCCGTGTGCAAGTCGGTGACTTCGACCGCGGCACGCAACAGCGGGCTGTTGACCACCTTGATCAGGCGCGCCGACAGGGCGGCGTCACGGCCGATCACCTTGCTCAGGGCGGCAACGCTGATCTCGCTGTCTTCGGCGGCCTCGCGAATGCTCAGGGCTACCTCGGGCAGGGTGGGCAGGACCAGGTCATCATTGTCGATGGCAGCCAGCAACTGCGCTTGAACCATCTCGGCCAGCTTGTTCATGAACGTCTCAACGGCAAGGGTGGTGCACTGTTCAGCGCTGGATTTCCTGATCGCGGTCCAGCACGTACGGCAGGCTCAGGACCTGCAGGCGAGGGCCTTCGAGGCCGCCCAGGTGCAGGTTGTCGTCCTCCACCGACTCGGCGCTGAGCACGGCAAGCAGCTCGCAGCCCTGGCCGGTGCTGGCGGCCAGCACCACCTCGCCCACCGACGAGCCATGGGTCGGTGAGAAGATTTCCGTCCCCGGAACGGGGATATCCTGCTGCTCAAGTGCCAGCCGGTACTGGCGGCGCTTGAGCTTGCCCAGATACTGCATGCGCGCGACGATTTCCTGGCCGGTGTAGCAGCCTTTCTTGAAGCTCACGCCATCAACGGCCTGCAGGTTGATCATCTGCGGGATGAACAACTCACGGGTCGGGCCCATGACCTGGCCGATACCGGCGCGCACCTGCCCTAGCAGCCAGTCGTTGAGGCTGCCTTGCGGCAACGCGGCTGCCAGCTGTTGGCGAACGCTGTCGGCCTGGGCTGCCGGTACCCAAAGTTCGGCACGGTCGGCAGAGACGGAGATAGCGATCAGGCCATCATGGCGAGCGGTGCTACCCGCTGCTGGCGGAAGGTCCAGCCCCAGTGCCTGCAGTGCGGTGCCGCCACTTTGCAAGCCGAAGCGTGCCCAGGCTGCGCTCTCATCAGTGAGCGTGGCCTTTGAAAAGACGGCGTACTTCTTCAGGTCGGCCAGTTGTGGCTCCAGCAACTCGCTGGCCATGGCCAGCAGGTAACCGTTGCCCTCGGGCAGGATGCGGAAGCTGGACTGCATGCGCCCCTTGACCATGCAGCGCGCGCCAAGGCTGGCGTGCTCGAGGCTGAGGTAGTTGATGTTGCAGGTCAGCTGGCCCTGCAGGAACTTGCCGGCGTCGGAGCCGCGGACGGCGAGGATGCCCTCGTGGGACAAGGGGCTGAAGAAAGCGGAATCGGCCATGGGTCATCGCGGTGGCTAAAGACTGGCGGCCATCATAGAACGCCAGTAACAAAATAGGTAGGTGACTAGACCAACGCCCTGTGCCGCTTCGTTCACTGCGCGGTATACTGCGCGACCATTCGAGGAGGGCCCCATGGTCGAACAAACTGAACTCAACCGGCTTTTCTGGCACAGCCGCCGCGGCATGCTGGAACTGGACGTACTGCTGGTGCCATTCACCCAGGAGGTCTACCCGACCCTGAGCGAAGCCGACCGCGAACTTTATGTCCGTCTGTTGGGCTGTGAAGATCAGGACATGTTCGGCTGGTTCATGGAGCGCACCGAGTCGGAAGACCCGGAGCTGCAGCGCATGGTCCGCATCATTCTGGATCGTGTCCAGCCCAAGTGAGTGTTTCCAGTGTCGCTGGCAGGGCTCACGCCTGTTGCTGGCGGCCTATCTGGGTTGCCAGGTGCTGGCGCTGCTGGTCTTGTGGCTGAGCGCGCTGCCCTGGTGGCTTGGCTTTTGTATCCTGGCTGCTTGTATCGCCCACGGTCGCTGGGTGATTCCCCGACGTATCCTGCTGACTCATCCCCGTGCCGTTACCGGTTTGCGCCGCGATGCGTCTGGCTGGCACGTCTTCAGCCGGGCGCTGGGCTGGCAGCCGGTGGGCTTGTGTCGGGACAGCGTGGCGCTGCCGGGGCTGGTGGTGTTGCGGTTCGTCAGGGCAGGGCACTGGCTGGGTGAGAGCCAATGCGTGCCGCGGGATGCCTTGGGCACTGACCTGCACCGACGTTTGCGGGTGAGGCTGAAATTCAGCCGGCGCAGGTTCGACGCCTTTTTCAGGCCGGGCTGAGGATGGTGTCCTTGGCCTCGGGCAGCATCCCCGGGTAATCCAGGGTGTAGTGCAGCCCGCGGCTTTCCTTGCGCTGCATTGCCGAGCGAATCATCAGTTCGGCTACCTGGGCCAGGTTGCGCAGTTCGATCAGGTCGCGGCTGACCTTGTAGTTGCTGTAGAACTCGTCGATCTCGTCGAGTAGCAGGCGAACCCGATGCTCGGCGCGCTGCAGGCGTTTGCTGGTGCGCACGATACCCACGTAGTCCCACATGAAGCGCCGCAGCTCGTCCCAGTTGTGCGCGATGATCACGTCTTCGTCGGAGTCAGTGACTTGGCTGGCATCCCAGCAGGGCAGGGCCCTGGGCATGGCGATCTGATCCAGGTGCGCCTCGATGTCCGCCGCTGCGGCACGGCCATAGACGAAGCACTCCAGCAACGAGTTGCTGGCCATGCGGTTGGCGCCATGCAGGCCGGTGAAGCTGGTTTCGCCGATGGCGTACAGGCCAGGGACATCGGTTTGGCCACGATCATCGACCATGACCCCGCCACAAGTGTAATGGGCCGCCGGCACCACCGGGATCGGCTGGCGGGTGATGTCGATGCCGAAGCCCAGGCAGCGCTCATAGACGGTCGGGAAGTGGCCCTTGATGAAATCGGCCGGCTTGTGGGTGATGTCCAGGTAGACACAGTCGACGCCCAGCCGCTTCATTTCGTGGTCGATGGCACGGGCGACGATATCGCGCGGTGCCAGTTCTTCACGCGGGTCGAAGCGCGGCATGAAACGCTCGCCGTTGGGCAGGCGCAACAGCGCACCTTCGCCACGCAGGGCTTCGGTGATCAGGAAGCTCTTGGCCTGGGGGTGGTACAGGCAGGTCGGGTGGAACTGGTTGAACTCCAGGTTCGCCACCCGACAGCCGGCGCGCCAGGCCATGGCAATGCCATCGCCGCAGGCGCCGTCAGGGTTGCTGGTATAGAGGTAGACCTTGGCTGCGCCCCCCGTGGCAAGCACGGTGAAGCGCGCGCCGAAGGTGTCGACTTCTCCGCTGTTGCGGTTCAGTACGTAAGCTCCCAGGCATCGGTCACCCGCCAGGCCCAGGCGGCGCTCGGTGATCAGGTCGACCGCCACGCGCTGCTCCAGAAGCTCGATGTTCGGGCGCTTGCGGGCTTGCTCCAGCAGCGTGGTGAAAATTGCCGCGCCGGTGGCGTCGGCAGCATGGATGATGCGTCGGTGGCTGTGGCCGCCTTCACGGGTCAAGTGGAATTCGAAACCGCCATCATCAACGCTGTAGTGCTCGTCACGGGTAAACGGTACACCTTGCTCGATCAGCCATTCGATGGCTTCGCGGCTGTGCTCGACGGTAAAGCGCACAGCCTCTTCGTTGCACAGGCCGCCGCCGGCATTGAGCGTATCTTCGACATGCGACTGCACGGTATCGGTGTCGTCGAGTACGGCGGCGACCCCGCCCTGGGCCCAGAAGGTCGAGCCGTTGGCCAGGTCGCCCTTGCTCAGCACGGCAATGCGCAGGTGGCCGGGGAGGTTCAGTGCCAGGCTGAGACCGGCTGCGCCGCTGCCGATCACCAGGACATCATGTTGGAATTGTTGGCTCATGTCGGGACACTAGTAATCTTTGGAAAGGGCGCGGCACAATAGTCACGTGCAGATGGCAATGTGAAACTATCGTGAATACTGGCCGGGGTGCCTTTATAGCAGCCTGCGGTAGCCAATTTCCATGCCACTACGGACGTTGCGTCAATCTTTGTGGGAACTTTCCGACACGGCCGGAAATCCTATGAAGGCTGCCCGCACGCCATAATTTGCCGCGGCGACGCGGGGCGGCAGCTCTATACGGGCTGACACCTGCGTATTCGAATCCTGATTATCGACGCAGCGGGCCGTGACCGTGCCGCGTCTTCCGTGCGAGCCGACCAAGGGCCGCAGGAAACTTGCTTGGAGGGGAGAACTTTTGCGCAAAGCCCGAGTCTATGGTTGCAAGCCTGAACAAAGGCTGTGGCAACGCTCCTTCGAGTTCACTGAGGAGTGTTCATGCTAACCCAGGAAGAGGATCAGCAGCTTGTCGAGCGCGTGCAGCGCGGAGACAGGCGAGCGTTCGATCTGTTGGTGCTGAAGTATCAGCACAAGATTCTAGGGTTGATCGTGCGGTTCGTTCACGACACCCACGAGGCCCAGGATGTGGCGCAGGAAGCCTTTATCAAGGCCTACCGTGCGCTTGGCAATTTCCGCGGTGACAGTGCGTTTTATACCTGGCTGTACCGCATCGCCATCAACACGGCGAAGAACTACCTGGTGTCCCGTGGAAGACGGCCACCAGACAGTGATGTGAGCTCCGAGGATGCGGAGTTTTACGACGGCGATCATGGTCTCAAGGATCTCGAGTCCCCAGAGCGCTCGTTGTTGAGGGATGAAATCGAAGGCACTGTCCATCGCACCATCCAGCAACTGCCCGAAGATTTGCGCACGGCATTGACCCTGCGTGAATTCGACGGATTGAGTTACGAAGACATTGCCAGCGTCATGCAATGTCCGGTGGGTACCGTGCGCTCTCGAATCTTCCGCGCTCGGGAGGCCATAGACAAAGCCCTGCAGCCGTTGTTGCAGGAAACCTGAGACAGCGGCGACAGCCAAGAGAGGAACCGCCATGAGTCGTGAAGCTTTGCAGGAATCGCTGTCCGCGGTTATGGATAACGAAGCGGACGAACTGGAATTACGTCGGGTGTTGAATGCCGTCGACGATTCCGAAACCCGTGCCACCTGGTCGCGTTACCAGGTAGCCCGCGCAGCGATGCACAAGGAGCTGTTGCTGCCTAAGCTGGATATCGCCTCGGCGGTCTCCGCCGCGTTGGCTTATGAAGCCGTGCCGGCCAAGGTCAAGCAGGGCCCGTGGCGCAGCCTTGGCCGCCTGGCCGTCGCTGCCTCGGTCACCGTAGCGGTGCTGGCGGGTGTGCGCATGTACAACCAGGACGAGATCACTGGTGCCGAGCTGGCTGCCCAGCAGCCTGCGCAGCAGGGCCTGAGCATGCCACAAAGTCAGGGCCCGGCTGTTTTGGCAGGCTATAGTGAAAGCAGTGAGCAACCGACCGGGCCGATGGCCAACGGCGTGCTGCAGAACCAGGCCGGCTGGGATCAGCGTCTGCCAGGCTATCTGCGCCAGCATGCGCAGGAATCCGCGCTCAAGGGCACTGAAACCGCATTGCCGTACGCCCGCGCTGCCAGCCTGGAAAACCGCTAAGTAAGGAGGATCATGCGCGCGCTACCTCTCCTGTCGCTGCTGATAGGCAGCTGCATGACGGTGCCAGCGTTGGCAGCCAACTCCTCGCCCGAGGCGAGCGAATGGTTGAACAAGCTGGCACAGGCCGAGCAAAAGCAGAGCTACCAAGGCTCCTTCGTCTACGAACGTAACGGCAGCTTCTCTTCCCACGATATCTGGCATCGCGTTCAGGACGGCAAGGTCAGCGAGCGGCTTCTGCAGCTCGATGGCTCCGCCCAGGAAATCGTGCGCGTGGACGGTAAGGTGCAGTGCGTCAGTGGTGCCTTGGCAAGCGGGGTGGGCAACCCTCCCGATGCTGCGCAGCGCTCGCTCGATCCTCTCAAACTGATGAGCTGGTATGACCTCAGTGTGGCGGGCAAGTCTCGGGTTGCTGACCGTGACGCGGTGATTGTCACGCTGACACCGCGTGACCAGCACCGTTACGCATTCGAACTTCATCTGGACCGCCGTACCGGCTTGCCACTGCGCTCATTGATGCTCAATGACAAAGGGCAGTTGCTCGAGCGCTTCCAGATGACCCGCCTGGACACCGACGACCTGCCTACCGACCAGGAACTGCAAGCCAGCGCTGCGTGCAAGCCTGTCGAGTCAGTGGCCAGTGGCACCCGCGAAGCGATTGCCGGATGGCGCTCCGACTGGCTGCCGCCGGGCTTCGAACTGATCAACAGCACGGTACGCCGCGACGCGGAGCGCAACAGTTCGATCAGCAGCCTGATGTATGACGATGGCCTGGCCCGTTTCTCGGTGTTCCTCGAACCCGTGAAGGATGACGCCGGTGCCGATGTGCGCACCCAGCTTGGCCCGACCTCGGCCGTTTCAAGGCGACTGAACACGCCCAAGGGCAAGGTGCAGGTCACCGTGGTGGGCGAGATACCGCTGGGTACGGCAGAACGTATCGCGCTGTCGATGCGGCCTCAGGATGCCCAGGCGCGCCAGTGACGGCGCGTTTTTGCGGGCCGGATCAAGGGCAATGCAAAGGCGAACGGACACGCGGCTGAAATGAAATTAAAGCATTGTCATTTGCAATCCTTCGGCAAATTTTTTATAGGTCAGGCTTCTAGGAGTCTGGCCTTTGCTGCTTTGTGCAGGGCTATTTCCAACTACCGCTCGTTGTGACGGGAGCCGTATGTCAATACCACGTTTGAAATCCTACCTAACGATGTTCGCCGCCGTGCTGATGCTCGGCCAGGTGCTCAGTGCCCAGGCCGATGAAGCCCTGCCGGACTTCACCACCTTGGTCGAGCAGGCCTCACCGGCCGTGGTCAACATCAGCACCAAGCAGAAACTGCCGGACCGTGTCGCCTCTGGGCAGATGCCGGACCTCGAAGGCCTGCCGCCGATGTTCCGCGAGTTCTTCGAACGCAACATGCCACAGCAGCCGCGTTCGCCGCGCGGTGACCGACAGCGCGAGGCCATGTCGCTGGGCTCGGGCTTCATCATCTCAAGCGATGGTTATGTACTGACCAACAACCATGTGGTCGCCGATGCCGACGAGATCATCGTCCGCCTGTCTGATCGCAGCGAGCTGCAAGCCAAGCTGATCGGCACCGATCCGCGTACCGACGTGGCCCTGCTCAAGGTCGAGGGCAAGAACCTGCCGACCGTCAAGCTGGGTGACTCCGAGAAGCTCAAGGTCGGTGAGTGGGTGCTGGCCATCGGTTCGCCGTTCGGCTTCGACCACTCGGTGACCAAAGGCATCGTCAGCGCCAAGGGCCGGACCCTGCCCAATGACACCTATGTGCCGTTCATCCAGACCGACGTGGCCATCAACCCGGGTAACTCCGGTGGCCCGCTGTTCAACATGAAGGGCGAGGTGGTGGGTATCAACTCGCAGATCTTCACCCGTTCCGGTGGCTTCATGGGCTTGTCATTCGCCATCCCGATCGACGTGGCCCTCGATGTGTCCAATCAGCTGAAGAAAGACGGCAAGGTCAGCCGCGGCTGGCTGGGCGTGGTGATCCAGGAGGTCAACAAGGACCTGGCTGAATCGTTCGGCCTCGACAAGCCGGCCGGCGCGCTGGTGGCGCAGGTGCTGGAAAACGGCCCGGCAGCCAAGGGTGGCCTGCAGGTGGGTGACGTGATCCTGAGCATGAATGGCCAGCCGATCGTCATGTCGGCCGATTTGCCGCACCTGGTCGGCAGCCTGAAGGATGGCGAGAAAGCCAAGCTCGAAATCATCCGCAACGGCAAGCGCCAGACCCTGGACGTCGCCGTCGGCCCGATGCCGGACGACGATGCCGACATCGGTGCCGGTAGCGGTGCTGACGGCAGTGCCGAGCGCAACAGCAACCGCCTGGGTGTGTCCGTGTCGGACCTCACCGCTGAACAGAAGAAGACCCTCGAGCTCAAGGGTGGCGTAGTCATCAAGGAAGTTCAGGACGGCCCGGCGGCGATGATCGGTCTGCGTCCGGGCGATGTGATCAGCCACCTGAACAACCAGGCGGTGGTATCGGCCAAGCAGTTCACTGAAATTGCCAAGGACCTGCCGAAGAACCGTTCGGTGTCGATGCGCGTGCTGCGTCAGGGCCGTGCCAGCTTTATCACCTTCAAACTCGCTGAATAAGCGGGCTCGGGGGCAGGAAAGGGCAGCTTCGGCTGCCCTTTTTCATGAAAGTTCACAATTGCAGGCACGAATGCTGTGTACAGTCCGATAGAGGAATCTCCCATATCCCGGCAGCTTAAGGTACAATTCCCGGCTATTTTTCGGCGGGCGTCCGGCTCGCAGCCTTTTCCGAGTGTTGACCCGTGAGTGATTTGAGTCATATCCGCAATTTCTCCATCATCGCCCACATCGACCATGGCAAGTCGACGCTGGCCGACCGTTTCATTCAAATGTGCGGTGGCCTGTCGGCGCGCGAAATGGAGGCCCAGGTACTGGATTCCATGGACCTGGAGCGCGAGCGCGGTATCACCATCAAGGCCCACAGCGTCACGCTCAACTACAAGGCGCAGGACGGCAAGGTCTACCAGCTGAACTTCATCGACACGCCCGGTCACGTCGACTTCACCTATGAAGTCTCGCGTTCGCTGGCAGCCTGTGAAGGTGCGCTGCTGGTGGTGGACGCCGGCCAGGGCGTCGAAGCCCAGTCTGTGGCCAACTGCTACACCGCCATCGAGCAAGGCCTGGAAGTCATGCCGGTGCTGAACAAGATGGACCTGCCCCAGGCCGATCCGGACCGCGTGAAGGACGAGATCGAGAAGATCATCGGTATCGACGCTACCGACGCCGTGGCCTGCAGCGCCAAGAGCGGCATGGGCGTGGACGAGGTGCTGGAGCGTCTGGTGCAGACCATCCCTGCGCCGGAAGGCGATATCGAAGCGCCACTGCAGGCGCTGATCATCGACTCCTGGTTCGACAACTACCTGGGCGTGGTCTCGCTGGTGCGTGTGCGCCACGGCCGCGTCAAGAAAGGTGACAAGATCCTGGTCAAGTCCACCGGCAAGGTGCACCTGGTCGACAGCGTCGGTGTGTTCACCCCGAAGCACACCCAGACCGCCGACCTGAAGGCCGGTGAAGTAGGCTTCATCATTGCGAGCATCAAGGACATTCACGGTGCGCCGGTGGGTGACACCCTGACCCTGTCCGCGACCCCCGAGGTCGAAGTGCTGCCAGGCTTCAAGAAGATCCAGCCGCAGGTGTATGCCGGTCTGTTCCCGGTCAGCTCCGACGATTTCGAGGACTTCCGCGACGCCCTGCAGAAGCTGACCCTCAACGACTCGTCGCTGCAGTACATGCCGGAAAGCTCCGACGCCCTGGGCTTCGGCTTCCGTTGCGGCTTCCTGGGCATGCTGCACATGGAGATCATCCAGGAGCGCCTGGAGCGCGAATACGACCTGGACCTGATCACCACCGCACCAAGCGTAATCTACGAGCTCGAACTCAAGACCGGCGAAACCATCGTCGTCGACAACCCGTCGAAGCTTCCGGATGTCTCGTCCGTGGCCGATTTCCGCGAGCCGATCGTCACCGCGACCATCCTGGTGCCGCAGGAGCACCTGGGCAACGTCATCACCCTGTGCATCGAGAAGCGTGGCGTGCAGCGCGACATGCAGTTCCTCGGCAGCCAGGTGCAGGTGCGGTACGACATGCCGATGAACGAAGTGGTACTGGACTTCTTCGACCGCCTGAAGTCGACCAGCCGCGGCTATGCTTCGCTGGACTATCATTTCGATCGCTACCAGTCGGCCAACCTGGTCAAGCTGGACGTATTGATCAACGGCGACAAGGTCGATGCCCTGGCATTGATCGTGCACCGCGACAACGCGGCCTACAAAGGCCGTGCGTTGACCGAGAAGATGAAGGAGCTGATCCCTCGGCAGATGTTCGACGTAGCGATCCAGGCTGCCATTGGCGGCCAGATCATTGCGCGGACGACCGTCAAGGCGCTCAGAAAGAACGTACTGGCCAAGTGCTACGGTGGTGACGTCAGCCGTAAGAAGAAACTGCTGGAGAAGCAGAAGGCCGGTAAGAAACGCATGAAGCAGGTGGGTAACGTGGAGATTCCACAGGAAGCCTTCCTCGCCGTGCTCAGGTTGGATAGCTAGGTCCTATGTCGCTAAATTTCCCGCTGTTGCTAGTCATCGCCGTCTTTGTCTGCGGTCTGCTGGGCTTGATCGATCTGCTGTTCCTGGCTCCGCGCCGGCGGGCAGCGATCGCCAACTACCAGGGCAGCGTCACCCAACCAGAAATGGCGGTGGTCGAGCGCCTGAGCAAAGAGCCGCTGCTGGTCGAATACGGCAAGTCGTTCTTCCCGGTGCTGTTCATCGTGCTGGTGCTGCGCTCGTTCCTGGTCGAGCCGTTCCAGATCCCTTCAGGGTCGATGAAGCCGACCCTGGAAGTGGGCGATTTCATCCTGGTGAACAAGTTCTCCTATGGCATCCGCCTGCCGGTGATCGACAAGAAGGTCATCGAAGTGGGTGACCCGCAACGCGGCGATGTAATGGTGTTCCGCTACCCGAGCGACCCGAACGTCAACTACATCAAGCGTGTGGTTGGCCTGCCGGGCGACAAGATCAGCTACACCAGCGACAAACGGCTGTTCGTCAACGGCCAGCCGATTGCCGAGCAGCTAGTCGGTGCCGAGCCGGGTACCCTTGGCAGCGCCGAGCTGTACAAGGAAAAACTGGGCGAAGCCGAGCACCTGATCCGCAAGGAAATGACCCGTTATCGCATGCCGCCAGACCAGCAATGGACCGTGCCGGCCGGCCATTACTTCATGATGGGCGACAACCGCGACAACTCCAACGACAGCCGCTACTGGGATGACCCGAAAATCCCTCAAGCGCTGCACGGCATGGTTCCTGACCGGAACATCGTCGGCAAGGCCTTCGCGGTCTGGATGAGCTGGCCAGAGCCCAAGCTCAGCCACTTGCCCAACCTGTCGCGGGTAGGCCTGATCCATTGATACCCTTCGGCGCTGTCCTGCAGACAGCGCCGAATGCATTTCTGACATAGGCTGTGTTCTCAAGGAACGAGAGATTCGCCGCTCGCCGCGACGGACCACAGCCAAACAGTCTTTCAGGATGTTGATTTGAACAACGCGTTGAACAACCAACGGGTGGCTGCATGAGTGCTTCCCTTGCCCGTCTCGAGCGCAAGCTCGGCTATACCTTCAAGAACCAGGAGCAGATGCTGCTGGCCCTGACTCACCGCAGCTATGCCGGGCGTAACAACGAGCGCCTGGAGTTTCTCGGTGATGCCATTCTCAACTTCGTCGCCGGCGAGGCGCTGTTCGAGCGCTTCCCTCAGGCCCGTGAAGGCCAGCTGTCGCGCCTGCGCGCCCGCCTGGTCAAGGGCGAGACGCTGGCCCGCCTGGCCCGTGGCTTCGACCTGGGTGATTACCTGCGCCTGGGCTCGGGTGAGCTCAAGAGCGGTGGCTTCCGCCGCGAGTCGATCCTGGCTGATGCCCTGGAGGCGCTGATCGGCGCCATCTACCTGGACGCGGACATGCAGACCGCGCGCGAGCGTGTGCTCGCCTGGCTGACCGACGAGTTCGAAGGCCTGACCCTGGTCGACACCAACAAGGACCCGAAAACCCGCCTGCAGGAGTTCCTGCAATCGCGCAGCTGCGAGCTGCCGCGTTACGAGGTGGTCGACATCCAGGGCGAACCGCACTGCCGCACCTTCTTCGTCGAATGCGAAGTGGTGCTGCTGAACAACAAGAGCCGTGGCCAGGGCGTCAGCCGGCGTATCGCCGAGCAGGTCGCCGCCGCTGCTGCATTGATCGCCCTGGGCGTGGAGAATGGCAATGACTGATAACAATCCGACCCGCTGCGGTTACGTGGCCATCGTCGGCCGCCCGAACGTGGGCAAGTCGACCTTGCTGAACCACATCCTCGGCCAGAAGCTGGCGATCACCTCGCGCAAGCCGCAGACCACTCGCCACAACATGCTCGGTATCAAGACCGAGGGTGACGTGCAGGCGATCTACGTCGACACCCCGGGCATGCACAAGGCCAACGACAAGGCCCTGAACCGCTACATGAACCGCAACGCTTCGGCGGCCCTGAAAGACGTCGACGTGGTGATCTTCGTGGTCGACCGCACCAAGTGGACCGACGAGGACCAGCTGGTGCTTGAGCGCGTGCAGTACGTGACCGGCCCACTGATCATCGCTGTCAACAAGACCGACCGCATGGAAGAGAAGGCCGAGTTGATCCCGCACCTGCAGTGGCTGCAGGAACAACTGCCGAACGCCGAAGTGATGCCGATCTCCGCGCAGCAGGGCCACAACCTGGATGCGCTGGAAGCCCAGATCGCCAAGCACCTGCCGGAAAACGATCATTTCTTCCCGGAAGACCAGATCACCGACCGCAGCAGCCGTTTCCTCGCCGCCGAACTGGTGCGCGAGAAGATCATGCGCCAGCTGGGCGCCGAACTGCCGTACCAGATCACCGTGGAAATCGAAGAGTTCAAGCAGCAGAGCCACGTGCTGCACATCCATGCACTGATCCTGGTCGAGCGTGATGGCCAGAAGAAGATCATCATTGGTGACAAGGGCGAGCGCATTAAGCGCATTGGTTCTGAAGCGCGCAAGGACATGGAAGTGTTGTTTGACTCCAAGGTCATGCTCAACCTCTGGGTCAAGGTCAAGGGCGGCTGGTCCGACGACGAACGCGCCCTGCGTTCGCTGGGCTACGGCGACCTGTAACTCCACCTGAGCAATTGGCGACCCTGTGGGAGCGGGTTTATCGAGGCGTCGAACCGCCGCGATAAACCCGCTCCCACAGTCGTTTGTGACAAGTAGAGATCGCACATGGATCAACCTGTCGGCCAGCCGGCCTACGTCCTGCACAGCCGCGCCTACAAGGAAACCAGTGCACTGGTGGACTTGTTCACGCCGCAAGGCCGCGTGCGCGCCGTGCTGCGCCGGGCACGTGGCAAGGGTGGCAGCCTGGTGCGGCCGTTCGTTCCACTGGAGGTGGAGCTGTTCGGCAAAGGTGAGCTGAAGAACGTCAGGCGCCTGGACACCGTCGGTATTGCGGCCTGGCTGCATGGCGATGCGCTGTTCAGCGGCCTCTACCTCAATGAACTGCTGATGCGCCTGCTGCCTGCCGAGGCACCGCAACCCGAACTGTTCGAGCATTACGCCCTGACCCTTCAGGCGTTGGCGGCAGGCAGGTCGCTGGAACCCTTGCTGCGCTCCTTTGAGTGGCGGCTGCTGGAGGACTTGGGCTACGCCTTTTCGCTCAACTACGACGTCAACGACGACCTGATCGAAGCTGACGGCTTGTACCGGCTGCGGGTCGATGCTGGCCTGGAACGGGTGTACCTGGCCCAGCCCGGTCTGTTCAATGGCATCGAGCTACTGGCCCTGGCCCAGGCCGACTGGGATGCGCCAGGCGCCTTGCTGGCGGCCAAGCGCCTGATGCGTCAGGCGCTGGCAGTGCACCTGGGGCCAAAACCGCTGGTCAGCCGGGAACTGTTTCGCAAGCGCTGAGCACGTCGTATGCTGTGTGGCTCAATCCTCAGGAGAGCCTTTCGTGACTCACAGCAACCGCATGCTTCTCGGCGTCAACATCGACCACGTGGCAACCCTGCGCCAGGCCCGCGGTACCCGCTATCCGGACCCGGTCAAGGCTGCGCTGGATGCCGAGGAAGCGGGCGCCGATGGCATTACCGTGCACCTGCGCGAAGACCGTCGGCATATCCAGGAGCGCGACGTGCTGCTGCTCAAGGACGTGCTGCAGACGCGCATGAATTTCGAAATGGGCGTCACTGAAGAGATGATGGCCTTTGCCGAGAAGATCCGCCCGGCGCATATCTGCCTGGTCCCGGAGACCCGTCAGGAACTGACCACCGAGGGTGGCCTGGACGTGGCCGGCCAGGAGGCGCGGATCAAGGCGGCGGTCGAGCGCTTGTCGCGTACCGGTGCCGAAGTGTCGCTGTTCATCGATGCCGACGAGCGGCAGATCGAGGCTTCGCGCCGTGTCGGCGCGCCGGCTATCGAATTGCACACCGGGCGTTATGCCGATGCCGAGACACCGACCGAAGTGGCCGAGGAACTGCAGCGCATTGTCGATGGCGTGGCGTTTGGCGTGGGCCAGGGGCTGATCGTCAATGCCGGCCATGGCCTGCATTACCATAACGTCGAGGCGGTGGCGGCGATCAAGGGCATCAATGAACTGAACATTGGCCATGCGCTGGTTGCGCATGCACTGTTCGTTGGCTTCAAGGCCGCTGTGGCCGAGATGAAGGCGCTGATCGTCGCGGCTTCGCGCTGATTGATCGGCTGCCTGTACCGGCCTCTTCGCGGGGCAAGCCCGCTCCTACAAGGATCGCGTACCTCTGTAGGAGCGGGCTTGCCCCGCGAAAGGGCCGGTTCAGGCAACCTCTTATTCTGCTTGAAACACCAAGGTGAAGCGCGTCGGCCCTGAAAGGTCGCTGTTCACCTCGACCCGCCCCCCATGCAACTGCATGATCGACTTCACGATCGCCAACCCCAATCCCGTCCCGCCCTCCAGCCGTGATCGCCCCGATCCCACGCGATAGAACCGCTCAAACAGCTGCGGCCAGTGTTCTTCGGCAATCCCCGGCCCCTGGTTCTCCACCCACACCCGTACCTCACTGCCTTGCCGCTCGATACCCAGCTTCACTGCCTGTCCTTCAGGCCCATGGCGAATGGCATTGCTCAACAGGTTCGACAGCGCCCGCTGGAACATCAAACGGTCCGCCAGCGCTGTCCCCCAGCCCTGCAAGCGCAGCTCGATGTTCTTGAGTTCGGCACTGAAGGCAAACAGCTCGCTCACCTGCGCTGCCTCGTCCGCCAACGCCAGCGGCTTGAGCGCCACCTGCGCCTGGGGTTGGCTGACCTGGGCGAGGAACAGCATGTCGTTGATGATGCGGTTGAGCCGGGTCAGCTCCTCGATACTGTCTTCCAGCACTTCCCGGTAGTGTTCGCCATTACGTTCACGGGCCAGGGTGACCTGGGCCTTGCCCATCAGGTTGCTCAGCGGGGTGCGCAGCTCGTGGGCCAGGTCATCGGAGAACTGCGAAAGCTGGCGCACACCTTGGTCCAGGCGATCGAGCATGACGTTGATGCTGCGCGCCAGCTCTGCCAGCTCCAGCGGTAACCCGTTCGCGGGCAGGCGGTGTTGCAGGTCTTGGGCGGAGACCTTGCCAGCGATGCGGCGGAAGTGGCGCAGTGGCTGCAAGCCGCGTTGCACCAGCCACCAGGCGCCTGCGCCGATCAGCAGCAGCAGCAGTGGCAGGGCCAGCAGCGTCGAGTGCAGGTAGGCTTGCAGCAGGGCATGATCGTCGGCGCGGTTGAGCGACATCATCACCCGCACCGGGGTGTCGTCGCGCAGGCGCATCTGCCGGGTGACGGTAAGAATCTGATTACCGCTGCTGTCACGCCATTCGTGGTAGGTCAGCCGTGCATCAGTCTGCAATTCGCCCACACGGGACTCAAGCGCAGGGCCGAGGCTGAGCAGGTGCGGGTGGCGCCCCTCGAGGGCCAGGATGCTAAGGCTGAGGTTGTCGTGGCCCATCACCAGGTCGAGCAACGGGTGGGCGCGGCTGCCAAGGTCTTCGCTGCGCAGGTCGACCCGCAGGTTATGTTCGACCTGCAACATCTTGCGCGCGAGGTCCCTGCGGGCGCGGCTGTCCAGTTCGTGGTCGAGGGCGAACACCGCCAGGCAGGCGAGCAGCAGTACCAGCGCGGCGCCCATCAGGGTCACACTCAGGCCCAGGCGCAGGGACAGGCTGGCGTACTTCACACACGGGCCTCCAGTACATAGCCGACGCCGCGCAAGGTGTGGATCAGCTTGTCTTCGAACGGATCGTCGATCTTCGCCCGCAGGCGGCGGATCGAAACCTCGACGACATTGGTATCGCAGTCGAAATTCATGTCCCACACCAGCGAGATGATCCGCGTGCGCGACAACACCTCGCCGCTCTGGCGCATCAGCAGGTGGAGCAGGGCGAATTCCTTGGCGGTCAGGTCGATGCGTTTGCCGGCGCGGTAGGCGCGGTGGCGGCCAGGGTCCAGCTCAAGGTCGGCGACGCGCAGTGTGCTCGGTTGCAGCTGTTGATCGTTACGCCGCAGCAGGCTGCGGATGCGCGCCAGCAACTCGGGGAATTCGAACGGTTTGAGCAAGTAGTCATCTGCGCCCAGATCCAGGCCTTTGACCCGGTCCGACAGGCGGCCATGGGCCGTCAGCATCATGATCCGCGTGGCCGATTCGGCGCGCAGACGCTGCAGCACTGTCCAGCCATCGAGTTCGGGCAGGTTGACATCGAGAATGATCAGCTCATAAGGCTGCTGGCGCGCCAGGTGCAGGCCGTCGGTGCCCGTGTGGGCGCAGTCGACCACGTAGCCGTTTTCACGCAGGCCTTGTTGCAGGTAGTCGGCGGTACGCAGTTCGTCCTCGATGATCAGCAGGCGCATGGGGGGCTCGGTATGGCTGGAAAAGGGCAGGATTCTCAAGCCTGAAGGGGCTTCAGGGTCAAGCCGCAGGATGTTACGGCATGCAAATGGCCCATCGGCGTAAATAACCGATTTGTAATCCTGCTGTTATCTGCCTGTCTGCCAAGGCCACATTGCAAGACTGTAATGCCCGCCTCACCTTGCCGTTAGCTGCCCGAGGATACGATTGCCCTGTCTGATCGCTTATCAACGAGGCAAGCATGATGAACCTGACCCGATACCTGTTGCTGGCGACCTTCGCCCTGGGCACTGCCAGCGCCTACGCCGAAGGCGGCGGTGAACGTTCCAGGCAGTTCTGGCAAGCGTTCCGCCAGGACCAGGAGCGCCTGCACGGCGACACGCAACAGGCCATCGCCGAACGCGAGCGCAAGGCGCAGGAGAAGGCCCGCGAGGTGGCCAAGGACTGAGGCAACGGCAGCTGTGCCGGCACTGCTCCCCGGCACAGGTGTGATTCGGGCGTCCACATGGACGCCTTTTTTATTTGCGCGCCAGCAGGGTGGCGCGGCGCGGGGCGGGCAGGCCTTCGATGGTCTTGCTGTGGTCATTGGGGTCGAGGAAATCGCCCAGCGACTGGTAGCGCATCCATTCGGTGCTGCGCTGCTCCTCGATGCTGGTAACGCTCACGTCCACGCAGCGCACCTCGCTGAATCCGGCGCGGCGCAACCAGCGCTCCAAGGCCGGTACCGATGGCAGGTACCAGACATTGCGCATCTGCGCGTAACGGTCTTCGGGCATCAGTACCTGGTTTTCGTCGCCCTCGATCACCAGGGTTTCCAGCACCAGCTCGCCGCCTTTGACCAGGCAGTCCTTGAGCGCCAGCAGGTGTTCGATGGGCGAGCGGCGGTGGTAGAACACGCCCATGGAGAATACGGTGTCGAAGCCTTCGAGGTTGGCCGGCAGCTCTTCGAGGGCGAATGGCAGATGCCAGGCGGGCAGGTCGGGCAGGTATTGCTGCACGGCCTGGAACTGGCAGAAGAACAGCCAATTGGGGTCGACGCCGATGACCATGTCGGCACCCGCACCGAGCATGCGCCACTGGTAGTAGCCGTTGCCGCAGCCAACGTCGAGCACGCGCTTGCCTTTGAGGTCGAGGTGCGGGCCGACCCGCGACCACTTCCAGTCCGAGCGCCACTCGGTGTCGACATGCACGCCGAACAGGTCGAACGGCCCCTTGCGCCAGGGCGACAGGCCCATCAGCGCCTGGCGCATCTGCGCACGGGTGGCGTCATCGCACTCGCAATCCAGGCGCAGGCCGTCAGTCAGGTCGATTTCACTGGGCGTCAGGGCCGGCAGCGCATCCAGCGCGCCACGCCAGCGGTCGAGGTCGCCGTGGCCTTTTTCCAGCTTGGCTTGCAGTTGTGCTTGCAGGCCCTGGGACCAGGAAGCCAGGGGCGTACCCGCCAGACGGCGGACGAGGGGGGACAGATCGATCATGGCAGGGCTATCAGCGAGGCAAAATTGAGGCATTGGAACCACGGCACCACCTTGGTGAAGCCGGCCGCGTGCAGGCGTTCCTGATGGGCTTGCAGGGTGTCGGGCTTCATCACGTTCTCGATGGCGCTGCGCTTCTGGGCGATTTCCAGTTCGCTGTAGCCATTGGCCCGCTTGAAGTCCAGGTGCAATTCGTTGAGCAGGGTCTGCTCTTCGTCATCGGCGAAGCGCAGTTTCTCCGAGAGGATCAGCGCACCGCCGGGCAGCAGCGCCTGGCGGATCCGGCTGAGCAGCGCCAGGCGTTGTTCAGGTGCGATGAACTGCAGGGTGAAGTTCATGGCCACCACCGAAGCCGGTTCGAAGGGCAGGGTGAGGATATCGGCTTCCAGCACGTCGACCGGCAGCAGCTCCTGGAACATCGAGTCCTGGGCGGTGAGGTACTGGCGGCAACGTTCGACCATGGCGGCGGAATTGTCCACCGCGATCACCCGGCAGCCGTCGCTGCGCACATGGCGGCGCAGCGACTGGCTGACGGCACCCAGCGATGCGCCCAGGTCGTACAGTGCAGTGTTCGGCTGGGCGAAGCGCGCGGCCAGCACGCCGAGGTTTTCGACAATGGTCGGGTAACCGGGCACCGAGCGCTTGATCATGTCCGGGAACACGCGCACCACGTCTTCGTTGAATACGAAGTCGGGGACTTGCTCCAGGGGTTGGGCGAAAAGGCGGTCGGGTTGTTTGCTCACGGTGAATCCAGGCGGCTGGCGATATGCAGGGCCGGCATTCTAGCCAAACCGCGACGTGGATGCATGGTTGGCTGACCAGCGCTTTGCGTTTAGTTGACCCGGATGGCGCAATCGAAGGTCTGTACCGGGCGCACTTCCGGCGCCCAGGGCTGCTGGTAGACCAGCACCAGGTGCCCTTCACCGGCGGCGCGGGCCTGGTAACGCCAGGTCGAAATGCCCGAGCTGCCGACGATACCGGCGTCCTCGGGGGCGCTGTAGACCTCGGGGCCGAGGCTTTGCAGCACGTTCGAGGCCGGGTTCTGTACCAGCCAGCGGTAGCCGGTGGTGGGGTTGCTGGGCAGCGTCAGGGTGAGGCTCTGGCCGACCTGCAGGCGCTTGGGGCATTCGCTTTCGGCGTCCAGTTCGACGGTTTGCTTGGGCTGTTGGGCGCAGGCGGCGAGCAGGGCGAGGCTCAGGGGAACGAGCAGACGAGGGGTGGTCATGGTGGCTCCGGAGGCTGGCGATGGCCTGAGGATACCCGATGAACGAGGGATTTTGTGTTGCCAGTGCCGGCCTCTTCGCGGCTAAAACCGCTCCCTCAGGGACAACACAGCGCTTGAAAACTGTGATTTCCCTGTGGGAGCGGCTTTAGCCGCGAAGGGGCCGGTACAGGTCAGAACAGCACTTTGGCGACGTCAGCGAAGCGCTTGGCGAAATGCACGGTCAGGCCTTCGCGCAGGTAGTCCGGCAGTTCTTCGAAATCGCCGCGGTTCGGCTCCGGCAGGATCAGCTCGAAGATCTTCTGCCGCCGCGCTGCGATCACCTTCTCGCGCACGCCACCGATCGGCAGCACCTGGCCGGTGAGGGTGAGCTCGCCGGTCATGGCCACGCCTCTCTTCGGCGCCTGGTCGCGGGCCAGCGACAACAGCGCGCTGGCCATGGTGATGCCGGCGCTCGGGCCATCCTTCGGCGTCGCACCTTCGGGCACATGCAGGTGAATGAACGCTTCGTTGAAGAAGCCGGGGTCACCGCCGAACTGCTTAAGGTTGGAACTGACATAGCTGTAGGCGATTTCTGCGGATTCTTTCATCACATCACCCAGCTTGCCGGTGAGCTTGAAGCCGCGGTTCAGGGTGTGGATACGCGTCGCCTCGATCGGCAGGGTCGCACCGCCCATGCTGGTCCAGGCAAGGCCGGTGATCACACCTTTGCCAGCCAATACCTGCTCGCTGCGGAACACCGGCATGCCCAGGGCGGCCTCCAGGTCCTTGTTGCCGATCTTGAGCTTGGCGTCCGGGTCGTCCAGCAGCTTGACCACGGCCTTGCGCACCAGCTTGCCCAGCTGTTTCTCCAACTGGCGCACGCCAGCTTCCCGGGCATAGCCCTCGATCACCGTGCGCAGGGCGCTGTCGCTGATGCTCAGGCTGGTCTTGGCCACACCGGCCTTTTCCAGCTGCTTGGGCCACAGGTGGCGCTTGGCAATGGCCATCTTCTCTTCGGTAATGTAGCCGGACAGGCGGATCACTTCCATGCGGTCGAGCAGCGGCCCGGGGATCGAGTCGAGGGTGTTGGCTGTGCACACGAACAGCACCTTGGACAGGTCCAGGCGCAGGTCGAGGTAATGGTCGAGGAAATCGACGTTCTGCTCCGGGTCGAGGGTTTCCAGCAGCGCCGAGGCGGGGTCGCCCTGGTAGCTCTGGCCCATCTTGTCGATCTCGTCGAGCATGATCACCGGGTTCATCACCTCGACGTCCTTCAGCGCCTGCACCAGCTTGCCCGGCTGGGCGCCGATGTAGGTGCGGCGATGGCCCTTGATCTCGGCCTCGTCGCGCATGCCACCGACGCTGAAGCGGTAGAACGGCCGGCCGAGGGATTCGGCGATGGACTTGCCGATGCTGGTCTTGCCCACCCCGGGCGGGCCCACCAGCAGCACGATCGAGCCGCTGATCTCGCCTTTCCAGGCGCCAACGGCGAGGAATTCGAGGATGCGCTCCTTGATGTCGTCCAGGCCGGCATGGTGCTGGTCGAGCACCTTGCGCGCATGCTTGAGGTCGAGTTTGTCCTTGCCGTACAGCCCCCAGGGCAGCGCGGTGGCCCATTCCAGGTAATTGCGCGTGACCGCGTATTCGGGCGAACCGGTCTCGAGGATGGCCAGCTTGCCCATCTCTTCGTCGATGCGCTTTTTCGCCTGCTCGGGCAGGGTCTTGCCGACAAGGCGCTGCTCGAACTGCTCGAGGTCGGCGCTGCGGTCGTCCTTGGTAAGGCCCAGCTCCTGCTGGATGACCTTGAGCTGTTCCTTGAGGAAGAATTCACGCTGGTGCTCGCCGATCTGCCGGTTGACCTCGGCGGAAATCTCGTTCTGCAGGCGCGCCACCTCCACTTCCTTGCGCAACATCGGCAAGACCTTTTCCATGCGCTTGAGCATGGGCACGCAGTCGAGCACTTCCTGCAGCTGGTTGCCGGTGGCGGAGGTGAGTGCGGCGGCAAAGTCGGTGAGTGGCGACGGGTCGTTGGGGCTGAAGCGGTTGAGGTAGTTCTTGAGCTCTTCGCTGTACAGCGGGTTGAGCGGCAGCAGCTCCTTGATCGCGTTGATCAGTGCCATGCCGTAGGCCTTGACCTCGTCGGTCGGTTCGGCTGGCTGGCGCGGGTATTCGAGCTCGACCAGGTACGGCGGGCGATGGTGCTTGAGCCAGGTGCGGATGCGCACCCGGGTCAGCCCCTGGGCGACGAACTGCAACTTGCCGTTTTCGCGGCTGGCGTGATGCACCTTGACCAGGGTGCCGTATTCCGGCAGGGCCGAGGTGTCGAAATGGCGGTGGTCTTCCGGCGGGGTGTCCATGAAGAACAGTGCCAGCGAATGGTGTTCGGTCTTGGCCACCAGATCGAGGGTTTCGGCCCAGGGTTCTTCATTGACGATCACCGGCAGCACTTGTGCGGGGAAGAACGGGCGGTTGTGGATCGGGATCACGTAGACCTTGTCCGGCAACTGCTGGCCGGGCAGGGCGAGGGCGTGGCCGATATCGGCCTTGGCGTCAGGCTGTTCGATTGCGCTGTGTTCGTCGGGTTGTTCCGGGAAATCCTGCTGGTCGCTCATGGGGCACCTGCGTGAATGACTATGGTGCTTAGATGGGGCGGGGGGGAATGGGTTTCAAGCTTCACGCTTCAAGCTTCACGCGGCAAAAAAAAGCGGGGCCATGCAGGCCCCGCTTTCTCTAGTAGCTTGCAGCTGCCGCTTGAAGCTTAGTCAGCCAATTTGTAAGCGATGATGTAATCGCCCATCTTGGTGCCCAGCGAGCCATGCCCGCCGGCGACAATCAGCACGTACTGCTTGCCGTCCTTGCCTGTATAGGTCATCGGTGTGGCCTGGCCACCCGCTGGCAGGCGCGCCTTCCACAGTTCCTTGCCGTTGTTCACGTCATAGGCGCGCAGGTACTGGTCGAGGGTGCCACTGAGGAAGCCGACGCCACCGGCGGTGACGATCGAACCGCCCATGCTGGGTACGCCCACCGGCATGCCGATCGGCACCGGGGTGCTGTCACGGGTAGTGCCGTTCTTGCGCTTCCATACCACCTTGTTGGTGAACAGGTCGATGGCCGCCACGTAGCCCCAGGCCGGCGCCTGGCAAGGGATGCCGATTGGCGACATGAACGGGTGCATGGTCACTGCGTAGGGCGCGCCGGTATTCGGCTGCACACCGCTGGTCTCGCTTTCGCGCTTGCTCCCGGCAGCCACCTGTTCACGCGGCACCATCTTCGACACGAAGGCCATGTAGTTGGGCGAGGTGAACAGCAGCTGGCGTACCGGGTCGACCGACACGCTGCCCCAGTTGAACACACCAACGTTGCCTGGGTAGACCAGGCTGCCCTGTTCGGACGGCGGGGTGTACTGGCCTTCGTAGCGCAGCTCGCGGAACTGGATGCGGCACAGCATCTGGTCGAACGGGGTGGCGCCCCACATGGCCTGCTCGGTCAGCTCAGGGCCAAGCAGGTTGAGGTCGGAGCGGGCCTGTGTCGGTGCAGTGTGGTCACCCTTGACCGCGCCTTGCGGAACCGGGATCTCGCGAATCGGCACGATCGGCGTGCCGTCGCGGCGGTCGAGCACGTACAGGCTGCCCTGCTTGGTCGGCACGATGATCGCTGGCTTGATGTCATCCTTGGTCTTGAGGTGCACCAGGGTCGGCTGGCTGCCGACGTCCATGTCCCACAGGTCGTGGTGGGTGAACTGGTAGTTCCAGCGTGCCTTGCCGGTGGCAAGATCCAGGGCAACCACGCCGGCACTGTACTTCTCGGCGCCTGGGGTGCGGTCAGCGCCCCACTGGTCAGGGGTCTGGTTGCCCAGCGGCAGGTAGACCATGCCCAGGTCCTCGTCGACGCTGGCCAGCGACCACATGTTGGCCGAGTTGCGGCTGTACATCTTGCCGGGGGCCAGTGGCTTGGTGTCGTCCGGGTTGTTGCTGTCCCAGTTCCATACCAGGCGGCCATCGTGCACGTCGTAGGCGCGGATCACCCCGGACGGTTCGTTGGTCGACTCGTTGTCGGTCACATGGCCACCGATGATCACCAGGCTGCGGGTGATCGCCACGGGCGAGGTGGAGTAGTAGCCGCCCGCGGTGAACGGGCCGATACCGGTGGTCAGGTCGATCGCACCCTGGTTGGCGAAGCCTTCGCAGACCTTGCCGTTGTCGGCGTTGATGGCGATCAGGCGGGCGTCGGCGGTCGGCAGGTAGAGGCGGCGCGGGCAGGCCTGAGCCACGGCCTGGCCGGCGTCGGACACCTTCGGTGCCGGGCTGCCGTCGCGGCTGACGTAGCTGTTCTCGTCATAGTACGAGACGCCGCGGCAGGTCATGTGGGCGAAGCCCTTGAAGGTGCCGACCGGGGTCTTGATCTGCGGGTCGTAGCGCCAGATTTCAGCGCCGGTGTCCGGGTCCAGGGCCAGCACCTTGCTGTGGGCGGTGCAGGCATAGAGCATGCCGTTGGCTTTCAGCGGGGTGTTTTCGTTGGTCAGTTCGACCGGGTCGTTGTCGGTCGGCAGGTCACCGGTGCGGATGCGCCAGGCCTCTTCCAGGCGATAGGCGTTCTGCGGCGTGATCTGGCGCAGCGGCGAATAGCGGTCGCCGTGCTCGGTGCGGCCATAGGCCTGCCAGTCGCCATCCGGCATGGCCGGTGCGGCGCTGCCCATTTCGCTGTTGTCGCGGCCGAGTTCGCCAAACACTTCACCCGGGTGTGTGAACTGGCTGCCCAGGGCACAGGCGCCCGAAGCCAGCACGGCGATGCTCAGCAGCGCGGTGTTGGCCTTGGCAGCAGGGCCGGTCAGCGGACGGCGTGCCCATGGCAGCAGCAGCACCACGCCGATGGCGAACCAGATGGCCAGGCGCGGCACCAGTTGCCACCAGTCCAGGCCCACTTCAAGCATGGCCCATACCGTACTGCCCAGCAGCACCAGGCCATAAAGGCCCAGGGCGAGGCGGCGCTTGGCCAGCAGCAGGGCACCCGACACGGCGAAGCCAATACCGGCAATCAGGTAGTACAGCGATCCGCCCAGCTGGCTCAGCTTGATGCCGCCGGCCAGCAGGGCCAGGCCCATCAGCAACAGCAGCACGCCCATCAGGCGTGGTAGCCAGCGGGTTCCTTGGTTGGCACTGTCAGTGCTCATCTTAGGTTCTCCGTTATAGGAAGGTGGTCAGAAAGTGCTTTGGATCTTCAGGCCGCCGATCAGCGCGCTGTCGACCTGCGACACCCCGCCCGGATGGCGGATGTATTGCAGGTTCGGGCGTACCGTGAGCCAGTCGGCCAGGTGAATGCCGTAATAGAGTTCTGCGCTGTATTCGGTGTCTTGCACCGGTAGGTAACCGGGGTTGTCATAGTCGTCGAGCCCGGCCACCTGATTGGCCAGGCGGGCGTTCTTGCGGTAGGCCGGGTTAGCGTGCACGCGGGCAAGGGCGAAGCCGATGTCGTCCTTGGCGCGGGCGTCGAAGGGGCCTTTGTAAACCAGTCCTGCCTGAACATAGTTGTCGATGACATTGGTCTTCTTGTCGTGCACCGTGGCGTTGGCGAACAGGCTCAGGCCGCGCGACTGGTCGGACGCCAGCGAGGTGACCTGCTGCTGGGCGCCGAGCCACCAGCCGTGCTTGCTCGAGCTGCTGCGGTAGGCGGCGCCACTGATGGCAGCCGGCTGGCCGTTACTGTCCTTGAGAACATCCTGTGCCTTGGCATTACTGTAGTAGTAGCCGACGCGATATTCCCCTTTAAGGTCTTGGAAGCGTGGGCTCCATACCAGTTCAATCGGCATCACCGCACCTTGGGTGCCGCTGCCGCTGAGCTTGAAGCCATTGCCCGATTCGAGGTTGGACGGGTTCTGCTCGTACACCCCGACCTGGGCGTACAACTCAGGTGAAAGGTTGTAGCGCACGCGCATGGCCCACTGGCTGACCGGCCAGTTGTACCAGATGCCGCCGACCCAGTTGCCTACCTGCGAGCCACAGAAGGCCAGGTTCTGGAAGTCGCACGGGAAGCTGTTGAAATCCTCGCCTTCGCCGAAACGGCCGACTTTCACGTCCAGGGCTCCGTCGAAGTATTTCTGCTTGATCCACATCTGCGTCAGTCGCCAGGTTTCGCCACGGCCCCAGACCTCCTGAGCCGAGGTGAATCCGCCGACCCGCGGGTCGTTGATGCGGTCATTGCTGATGTTATCGCCGTGGCGTTCAGTGACGGTCAGCTGCAGTTCGGTGTCGTTCCAGCCGAGGATCTTCTCCAGGTCCAGATGGCTGCCAAAGGTGAACTGGTCGCTGTAGCGGGCCGTGCGGTCGTGGTCGTAGCCGCCGTGCAGGTTGCTGCCCATCTCGCCGGTGTAGCCGAGGGTGAAGTCGTAGCCTTTTTCCAGCAGCTCGCTGCGAGTGCCACCCCAGTCGCCGAACATCCACGGGGAGTCCTTGGCGAAGGGTTCGCTGGCGCTGGCCGTGCTCGGCAGGGCGGCGGTGAAAGCGATGAGAGCGAAGCCGGTGTAGCGGGTTTTGGGCGGTTGGAACATGAGATAGCGCTATCTTTTTGATTGTTGAGCAAACGGCAAGCGCACCGAGGAGCGTGCTCTTCGATGTATTTGGCAATTGGGAATGCTGGGTGAAGCGATTCAGCTTGCGGCCGGGAGGATATAGGGGAAGTTGTAAGAAAAAAAGACAAATTGTCGCAGTTGATTGTTGCTGATCCAGTAACAGTCTTGGAATAAATGGGGCTGCAAAGCAGCCCCAGCGATTTCAGAAAGTGGTGCGCAACCCGACTTCCACACTGCGCCCCGGCGCAGGGGCAATATCCCGCAGGATGGAGCTCGCATAGCGCACGGTCTGGTCGGTCAGGTTCTCCCCCCGCACGAAGGCCAGCCACTGGCTCTGGCCGATATCGAAGCGGTAACCGACGCTGGCGCCGAGCGTAGTGTAGCCATCGGTACTGGTCTCGTTATCAGGCTTGCGATGCTGCGATGCGGCATGCTGCACATCGACCCGCGCCTGCCAGCGGTCCCGTTCCCATACCAGCCCACTGTTCAGCCGCAAGGGGGCAATACGCGGCAATGGCTCGCCGCTATCAAGGTTCTTGGCCCGGGTGTAGTCGCCGGACAGCTCCAGCGCGAAGCTGCCATAGCGGTTCTCCAGCAGTTTCCAGCGATCCTGTGCCTCGATGCCATAGAAGCGCGCACGGACACCCTCGTAACGGTACTCGGGGAGCCCGTCATGGTCATGATCTTGGTCGTGATCATCCTCGTCATGGTCATGGCCTTCACGCAGGTTGCCGGTGCCGATCAGCCCGATGTAGTTGCGGAAGTGGCTGTAGAACACGCCGACGCTGCCCTTGTGGGTGCCATTGTCGAAGCGCAGGGCCAGGTCGCTGGAAATGGCCTTTTCCTTGTTCAGGCTGGCATCGCCGACTTCGAATGCGCCGGTGGCCACATGGGCACCATTGGCGTACAGCTCATAGAAGGTCGGCGCGCGCTCGGTGTAGCTGAGGTTGGCCGCCAGCGACCAGATCGGGTCGAGCTGGTACACCGCGCCCGAGGACAGGCTGAAGGCGTTGAAACTGCTGGCGCTGTCGGCATCGACGAAGTTCTCGTTACCTTTGGCGTCAGGGTCGACCCGGGTGTGTTCCATGCGCGCGCCCAGGCTCAGGTTGAGGCGCTCGGTGGCCTGCCATTGTTCGAGCATGAACAACGCCAGGCTGTCGGTGTCGGTGTGCGGGACGAAGGCTTCCTCGCCCAGTGCCGAGAACTCGTTGCGACTGACCTGCGCACCGATTACGCCTTCAAGCGGGCCGAGCGGCTGATGACGCGCTTCGATACGGGCTTCGTAGCCTTTGTTCTTGAAGGTGGTATGCACCTCGCCTTCTTCAATCTCGCTGTGCGCGTAGTCGGTGTAACCGGCATCGACCTTGACCGAGCTGAACGGACCGTCCAGGTCACGCAGTTCCGAGGCAAAGGCGTAGTGGTCTTGCTTCATGTCCAGGCGCACGCCGGATTCGGCAACCGAACCGTAGTTGCTGTCGTAGCGGCTGTAGGATAGGCCGGCGTAGCCATGCTCCCAGTTGTAGGAACCGCCGATCGCGCCACCCTCCTGGCGGCCGTCGCTGTTTTCCAGGCGGTGGCGGCTGCCCGGTGCGTCGGCGTCACGGACCTTGGCGCTCTGCGCGTAGCCAGGAATGCGCAAGTCGTTGAACTGTCGGCTGTTGGCGTCCAGGTGCAAGGCGAAGGCACCGTCACCGGCTTCCAGCTTGCCGGCGCTGCTGCGGGTGGTGTCGGCGCCGCCGTAGCGCAGTTCGCCGGCACCGTGGATGCCCTCGATCGGTGAATCGGGGATGCGATTGTCAAAGGTGTTGACCACGCCGCCGATGGCATTGCCGCCGTAGAGCAGGGCGGCCGGGCCGCGGACGATCTCCACGCGGTCGACCGTGACCGGGTCCAGTGGTACCGCGTGGTCGTAGGACAGCGATGAAGCATCCAGCGCGCCCACGCCATTGCGCAGAATGCGAATGCGATCGCCATCCAGGCCACGAATCACCGGGCGGCTGGCGCCAGGGCCGAACCAGGTGGAGGCCACGCCGGGTTGCTTGTTCAGGGTTTCACCGAGGCTGCCGTGCTGCTGTTGCAGCAGGTCGTCGCCTTCGAGCACGGTGCTGGGGGCAGCCAGTTGACGATTGCCGAGCGGGTTGGCAGTGATGACTTGGGGTTCCAGTTCCACGGCCTGGCTGGGTGATGAAGCGAGCCACAGGGCGACAGCGAGGGGGGAGAGACGAAGCGGGATGTGCAGCATGGGGATGAGGCGTTCCTTGGCAGATATTTAGTGTTGTTACAATATAACATTTCTATTTCAGCACAGAGGTTTTGCGCCTGGCCAGCGGTTTTTCCGCAAGCACCACACATCCCACCCGCCACTACACTCGTGTAAGGTGCGCATCTTTCCTACGGAGCACTGGCATGAGCACGGCCCAACACAACGCGCTGCACGGCAAGACCCTCGAACAGATCCTCACCGAACTGGTGGCGCACTACCAATGGCAGGGCTTGGCCGAACGCGTTGACGTGCGCTGCTTCAAGAGCAACCCGAGCATCAAGTCGAGCCTGACCTTCCTGCGCAAAACCCCTTGGGCGCGGGAGAAGGTCGAGCAGTTGTACGTGAAGCTGCAGCGTCAGGCCTGACATGCCACGGCGCCCCTGGCTGACGTCGATGGCGTTGCTTGGCTGGTTCGGCCTGGCGGTGCAGGTCTACCTGGTGCTGCTGGCGCGCTGGCAGGAGCAGGCCAGCCTGATCGGCGGACTGATCAATGTGTTCGGTTACTTCACGGTGCTGACCAATACCCTGGTTGCAACCGTGCTCAGCTACGCGGCCTTTGGCCGCGAGTCCACGGCAAAGCGCTTCTTCCTGTCGCCATCGGTGAGTACTGCGGTGGCGGCGAGCATCGTGCTGGTGGCGTCGGCTTACAGCGTGCTGCTACGGCACCTCTGGCAGCCCGAAGGCTGGCAATGGTTGGCGGATGAGCTGCTGCATGATGTGATGCCCGTGCTGTTCGCCTTGTACTGGTGGTTCGAGGTGCCCAAGGGCAGCCTGCGGCTATGGCATCTCGGGGTGTGGGCGCTATACCCGGCGGTGTACTTCGGCTATGCGCTGTGGCGGGGGAGCGAGATTGGCGCGTATGCCTACCCGTTCATCGATGTGGCGAGCCTGGGGTATGGGCAGGTGATGCTCAATGCTCTCGGGGTACTGGCTGGGTTCTGGGGTATTGCTCTGGTCTTGCTGGGGCTGGATCGGTGGCGGGGAAGGTACAGATGGGGGTGACCTGCACCGGCCTCTTCGCGGGGTTACCCGGGAAGAGGCCGGTGCAGAAGACAGCTGATCACTCGTCGTCCGCGGTCCCGTCGGCTCGCCAGTAAGCTGCGGCTTTCAGGGCATCCTCTGCCACACCTTTTTCCAGCAGCAGCGCCTTGGCCTGCCGGGTCAGGGATTTTTCCAGTGCGACCCAGCTGTACAGCTTGCCTTCCGGCAACGCCAGCGCCTCGAGCCGCGCCAGCAGGTCCTCATCGCGCTTTACCCAGATGACTTCCACCTGCGCCGCGCTCGGCAGTGGCTGGCGCTCCTGCTCATCTTCGATCTGGATCACCGCCACCACGCGACGCCCCGCCGGCAGCTCTTCCAGACGCCGGCCAATCGCCGGAATCGCCGTCTCGTCACCCACCAGCAGGTAGCTGTCGAAAATGTCCGGCACCACCATCGATGCCCTGGGCCCGGCGATGTTCAACGTCTGCCCAGGTTCTGCCTGCGCAGCCCAGGTCGAAGCAGGGCCGTCGCCGTGCAGCACGAAGTCGATGTCCAGCTCGTTGGCCACCAGGTCGATACGGCGCGGCGTGTACTCGCGCATGGTCGGCCGGGCGCCGCCGTCACGGCCCAGGTTGCGGGCGTCGATGGCTTGCTGCTGTTCGGCGGTTTCCGCGAACAGCAATTTGATGTGGTCGTCACTGCCCAGGCTGGTGAAGCCCTGCAGCTCGGCGCCGCCCAGGGTGATGCGGCGCATGCGCGGGGTGAGGTCGGTCACCCGCAGCACCTGCAAGCGACGTTGGCGGATTTCGTGGTTGACGCGGTGAATGGTGTCACTCATGAGGATTCTCCCTGACTGGATCGGCTGGCCCGGAGGCAATGGCCTTGGCAGTGTCGTTGAGCAGGTTGCGTACCCGTTCGATTTCGTCCGGTGTCCAGCGGCCGCTGTGCATGTGCAGGGCATGGCGCAAGTTGCCGACCGCTTCGTGGATTTCTGGCGGGCGGTCGTGGCCACGCAAGGCGCGCTTGCTGACTTCGATGCGCATGCGCACGCCATCCAGGGCGACGGCCTGATCGGCCAGTGCGTTTCGGCCGGCAGCGGTGATGGCGTACAGGCGTTTGCTGCCATGCACCTGGCCACTGATCAGTTCGGCTTCTTCGAGGAAATTGAGGGTGGGGTAGATCACCCCGGGGCTCGGCGTGTAATTGCCATCGAACAGGTTCTCGATCTGGCGGATCAGGTCATAGCCGTGGCCCGGTTGTTCGGCCAGCATCGACAGCATCAGCAGCTTGAGGTCACCTGGGGCGAATACCCTCGGGCCACGCTCGCCACGGGCGGGGCGGCGGTCAAAAGGGTCATGTGCGGAGTGGTCACGCATTGAAGGCTCCTGGTGTTTCGATATATCGCAAGATATTACTCAAGATATATCGAAACACAAGCCTCTAAATGCCGATGATTATCATCTACGTCTTAGATGAATCGCTGCCATGCATCGCGACCTGCGGTGGCTTGCATTCGTTCGGGTTGCCCGGCTGCAAGTACGGCATCAGGATCGGCGCCATGCCCTTGAGCACCTGGACGGGCAATGCCGACGTGAACTTGAACGCCTCCGCCGAGCGCCCGGGAACGAAGGCCGTCAGGGTGCCGAAGTGATTGTCGCCGAGGAAGAACACGAACGTAGCGGTACGGTTCAGCGAACGCGAGCCTATCAGCCGGCCGCCGGCACCGAAGCTTTCGATACGGTTGTCGCCGGTACCGGTCTTGCCACCCATCACCAGTGGCGTGCCGTCATTGAGCTTGAAGCTGCCGGAAATACGCCGCGCGGTACCGGCATCGACCACCTGCGACATGGCGCCTTTCAGCGCCCGAGCCACTTCCACCGGCAGGATCCGCACGCCTCGGTCCGGGTCGCTGACCAGCTTGGTTTCGTAGGGTGTATTGGCGGCGAAATGCAGAGTGTCGATACGCAGCGTAGGCAGGCGCACGCCGTCGTTCTGGATGATGCCGACCAGTTCCGAGAGCGCGGCCGGGCGGTCGCCGGAGCTGCCAATGGCGGTGGCCAGCGAGGGCACCAGGTGATCGAACGGGTAGCCCACGCGTTTCCAGCGTTGATGGATGTCGAGGAACGCCTCGATCTCGACCATGGTGCGGATGCGGCTGTCACGGGCACCCTGGTGCCGGCTCTTGAACAGCCAGCTGTAGACTTCCTGGCGCTCGAAACGGCTGGCGTTGACCATTTCGGTGAGCGTGGAGCTCGGGTTCTTCAGCAGGTAGCCCAGCAGCCACAGGTCCAGCGGGTGGACCTTGGCGATGTAGCCCTGGTCGGGCAGGTCGTACTTGCCCGGGCCATAGGCTTCGTACATCTCCGCCAGCTTGCCGTCGGTGAGTTTGCCCAGGGCGATCTTGTCGTCCTTGCTGTGGGCACGGACGAAGGCATTGAAGGTTTCCTGGCCGGCTTCCGGGAACAGGTAACGGTGCACCGCAGCCAGGCGTTGCGGGGTGGCGCGCATGCTGTCGAGGAAGGTGTCCAGGCGCTGTTGCGAGGTTTTGCGCTGGTACTTTTTCCAGAAGCGCATCAAGTAACTGGTGCCTTCCTTGTCGGCGAAGCGGGCCAGGTACTCCTGGCGGCGCGGGTCGGAGTCATCCTTGAGCAGCGGCACGCGGTTGAACGGCTGCTGGTAGGTGACGTAGCGCACCAGGTCGCGCATCAGGCGGATGAACGGCAGGTTGATCGACTCGCGCAGGGCATCCTTGAGGGTCGGGTTGCGGTTGTTGTCTTCCTTGCGGAAGTTGTTGAACACGTGCATGCCGCCACCGGTGAAGAAGGCTTCGCCGGTATTGGCCGAGTACTTGCGCTCCAGCGCCGCGTCGAGCATGGCGTCCAGGCTCTGGTTCTTGCTGTTCTGTGCCAGCCATTCCAGCGACCACTGGGTGATGCGGTCAAGTTCGGCGACTTCGACTTTCTTCAACTCGGCGGCAGGTTTGCCGGCGTACTTGTCGTGCAACTCGGCGATGATCTCCAGATAAGTCGTGAGCACCCGCAGCTTGGCGGTCGAACCCAGTTCCAGTTTGCTGCCTTCGTTGATGTCGAACGGCTGGTTGGTACTGTCGGTTTGTACCCGCACCCGTGAGCCATCGGCCGTGCGTTCGAACAAGGTGAAGCTGTAGCTCACCTGGTCGGTGGTCTTGGTGGTGAGCAGGCGTTCGCCGATCAGGCCCATTTGCGCCGCGAATTCGGGGTCGGCAAGGTTTTTTAGGTACTGGCTGACCTGCAACTGCAAGTCGGCCTGCAGGGTACTGGTCGCGGACACGTCAAGGCGGTCGAGGTCGTACAGCGGGCGGTTGAGCATGGCTGCCAGGCGGTTGCGGGCCAGGCTGATGCCCTTGTTGGTGATGATCGGCACGATGGTCGGCTGGGCAACCCAGTCGCGGTAGACCGCCTTGCTGGCCAGCGCCGCACTGGCCAGTGGTTGCTCGATGATTTTGGCGGCCGCCAGCACGCGGATATGCGCATCGGTGAGTTCGGCCAGTTCGACCCGGCCCTTGGACAGGTAATGCGAAGGGCGGCGCTGGGCGATCATCAGCGACAGCACCTGGCGCAGGGCCAGGCCCCGTGCGGCCATGCTCTCCGGGTCCGTGGCGGTGGAGGTCAGCGCCTGGTTGACCTGGTCGAAATCGGCGCCGTACCACACCCGCAGACCCTCGGCCATGCCATGCACCTCGCCATGCCCGGGCACAGCCGACAGCGGCACGCTGTTGAGGTAGTCACGCACGATCCGGTGGCGCGCTTCGCTGGTGTCGGGGCCGCCCTGGTAGGCCCGCACGCTGGCCGAGATCATCTGGCGAATCTTCTCGGCACCATTGACGGTCAGGCCATCCGGTGAGTGGCGGTACTTCTCCAGCTGGGTGGCCAAGGTACTGCCACCCGCTGACTGGCCAGGCAAGGCCAGGTACTTGGCCACCTGGCTGTACGCGGCCTTGGCAAAGCGCGGCCAGTCCACGGCCGGGTTGTTCTTCACGTCCTTGGTATCGAGCAGGTCGCGGTTCTCGATGAACAGCAGGCTGTTGACCATCACGGGCGGAATGGAGGCGAAATCCGGGTACAGGTGTTGCGGGTAGTTGTACTGGTACAGCGTCTCGCCCCGGCAGTCGGTGATCGACAGGCCGGCCTGGATCTTTTCGATGTACGGCGCGAACAGGCCATGTTCGACATAGCGCATCAGCGCCGGGGAAAACCGCACCTGCTCGCTGATCAGGTAGTCGCGCTTGAGCAGACGTGGCAGGAACTCGCCCAGCCCGCTGTAGCCCAGGCGCTTGTCGAAGGGCCCTTCGCCCGGATAGATGATCGCATCGCTCGGCCCTGGCTGCAGCGAATAGGTGAGGGTCGTGGCCAGCTTGCTGAATTCGCGAGACTGCAGGTTGGAGGTGCGGAACTCGTCGTAGGCAGCGAAACCGATGGCGATCAGTGCCACCAGCAGGATCAGGAAAATCAACCGCCACCAGAGCCTGCGCTGACGTGGGGGCTGCGGTTGTGGCGTCATGGCCGGAGGTGCTTCAGATGCTTCCGTTCTGGTTGGTTCCGATTGCCACAGTGCGCCCATAGTCTTCTATCCGGCCAGGTATCTTCGTCTTGCTTGTCTGAAGCTTAGACGTTGGTGGGAGCAGGTGAAAAATTTGTAGGAAGCCGAGAATAGCGGCGTAGGACTATGCGGCTTTGGTGTGGGTTTATTCCTGTGACGTTGTTGATAGGGTGGTCGTGGACTTGGGGCTGGTGCAACTGCCCCGAAAAACTCGCTGAATTTCCGTGGTTATACAGCGAAAACCCCTGTATCGAAGTTTCTATACTGCTCGGCCCTTCGCCGTGCCGGCCGCTCTAGCCTGGCACACGGGCCGGCCCACGAGGCCAGCCCGGCAAGCCAACGCCACGCCTATCGGCAGGGCCGGTGCTGCACGAAGGACTACTCCAATAACAAAATGAGGTTGTATTGCTATGTCAGTCGGCAACCCTTCTGCCCCTGTCGAGCCCACCGAGGGCGGCCCGCTCAAGCGTGAGCTGGGCGAACGGCACATCCGTTTGATGGCGCTGGGCGCCTGTATCGGCGTCGGACTTTTCCTCGGTTCGGCCAAGGCCATCGAAATGGCCGGTCCTGCGATCATGCTTTCCTACATCATTGGTGGCCTGGCGATCCTGGTGATCATGCGTGCCCTCGGCGAGATGGCGGTGCACAACCCGGTCGCCGGCTCGTTCAGCCGCTATGCCCAAGACTACCTTGGCCCGCTGGCGGGCTTTCTCACCGGCTGGAACTACTGGTTCCTGTGGCTGGTGACCTGCGTTGCGGAAATTACTGCGGTAGCGATCTACATGGGCATCTGGTTCCCTGACGTGCCGCGCTGGATCTGGGCGTTGATGGCGCTGGGCAGCATGGGCGCAGTCAACCTCATCGCGGTCAAGGCGTTCGGCGAGTTCGAGTTCTGGTTCGCCCTGATCAAGATCATCACCATCATTGCCATGGTCCTCGGCGGCATCGGCGTGATCGCGTTTGGTTTCGGCAATGATGGCGTCGCCGTGGGCATCTCCAACCTGTGGAGCAACGGCGGTTTCATGCCTAATGGCGTGACCGGCGTGCTGATGTCGCTGCAGATGGTCATGTTCGCCTACCTCGGCGTGGAAATGATCGGCCTTACCGCTGGCGAAGCACGCAACCCGCAGAAAACCATCCCGCAGGCGATCGGTTCGGTGTTCTGGCGCATCCTGCTGTTCTATGTCGGCGCGCTGTTCGTGATCCTTTCGATCTACCCATGGGACGGCATTGGCAGCCAGGGCAGCCCGTTCGTCATGACCTTCGAGCGTCTGGGTATCAAGACCGCTGCCGGGATCATCAACTTCGTGGTGATTACCGCTGCGCTGTCGTCGTGCAACGGCGGCATCTTCAGTACCGGGCGCATGCTCTACAGCCTGGCGCAGAACGGCCAGGCCCCGGCCGCCTTCGCCCGCACTTCGAAAAGCGGCGTGCCGCGCAATGCACTGCTGCTGTCGATCGGAGCACTGCTGCTGGGCGTGCTGGCCAACTACCTGGTACCGGAAAAGGTGTTCGTCTGGGTGACCTCGATCGCCACCTTCGGCGCGATCTGGACCTGGGTGATGATCCTGCTGGCGCAGATCAAGTTCCGCGCCGGCCTCACCACCGCTGAGCAGAAAGGGCTGAAATTCCGCATGTGGCTGTGGCCGCTGAGCTCCTACCTGGCCCTGGCCTTCCTGGTGCTGGTGGTGGGCCTGATGGCGTACTTCGAGGATACCCGCGTGGCGTTGTATATCGGCCCGGCGTTCCTGGTGCTGCTGACGGTGTTGTACTACGCGTTCCGTCTTGCACCAAAGCAGGAACAGGGCATCGTCAGCCCTGTGTCCTGATGTGAAAAGGGGCTGTCACGCAGCCCCTTGTCCTGCCGCTGCGGGAACCTCCCGGGTCTGCCCCAACTCCCTGTTTCATTTCAACTGGCATTTTTGTCAGTAGTGCGCTTGTCCGGATTCACCTAATTTGGCGCAAGGTCAGAAAGGGTAGGCTCGAACCCGCATGCCACGCAGAATGCCGACATTCCTCAAGTACCTGATCGTGGGCATTTTCAATACCGCTGTCCACGTGGTGGTGTTTGCCGCGATGCAACTGGCGGGCAATGACCAAGCACTCAGCAATCTGGCCGCATTCATCGTAGCGGTGTCCTTTTCGTTCATCGCCAATTCCCGATTGACCTTCAAGGTACCCGTGTCACTCATGCGTTATTGCGTGTTCGTGGCAGGGATGGGCAGCCTCAGTGCGTCACTAGGGTACTTCGCTGACAGCCAGCGTTGGCCACCACCGTTGACCGTCGGGGTGTTCAGCCTGATCAGCCTGCTGCTGGGCTTCCTGTTTTCGCGATGGGTCTTCACGGAGAAGCGCAGATGGATATTTCGCTGATCGTGCCGGTATTTAACGAGGAGCAGGCGATCAGGCCATTCTATGACGCGGTGCGCCAGGCACTTGCCAACCAGACTGATCGGGTCGAGTTGATCTTCATCAATGACGGCAGCCAGGATGGCACGGAAAAACAGATCCGCCAGCTGATCGCGGGTGATCCCGATGTCGCACTCATCGACCTTTCACGCAACTTCGGCAAGGAAGCCGCGCTTTTTGCCGGGCTGGAACAGGCCGGTGGTGATGCCGTCATTCCCATCGACGTCGATCTGCAAGATCCTGTCGAGGTTATTCCCGAGCTGATCGAACAATGGCGGGCAGGCTTCGATGTCGTGCTTGCCAAACGTCGTGACCGTTCCTGCGACAGCTACTTGAAGCGATACACGGCTGCGGGGTTTTACTTGCTGCTGAATCGCATTTCGCAGATTCGCATCGAGGAAAACGTCGGTGATTTTCGTCTGCTCGATCGCAAGGTTGTGGAGGTGATCAAGTCGATGCCCGAACAGCAACTGTTCATGAAGGGCATGTTGTCGTGGCCTGGCTTCAAGACTGCGGTGGTCGAGTACGAGCGCGCTTCGCGTACGGCGGGCAAGAGTCGCTTCAACGCCTGGAAACTGTGGAATCTGGCCCTCGATGGGATCACCTCGTTCAGTACCGTGCCGTTGCGCCTCTGGACCTACGTGGGTGGTGTAGTCGCACTGCTCGCGCTGGCTTCAGCTGCCTGGCAGGTCATTGATAAATGGCTGTTCGGCAACCCGGTACCAGGATATCCCTCATTGATGACCGCTGTCCTTTTCCTGGGGGGTGTACAACTGATCGGCATTGGTGTGCTGGGCGAATACATCGGGCGGATCTACATGGAATCCAAGCATCGACCGCGCTATGTGGTACGGGCCGTGGCGGGTCACCGGTGCAGCCGGCAGGAACGTTCGACGTTCAAGGAGGACTGATGCGTAGCCATGTTGACTGGCGGGCAAGGGTGACAGGCTCGATTGTTGTAGCAGCGATTCTGTCACTGGCACTCGCTGTGCGTCTTTACCAACTTGACGTTCAAGTTGTCTGGTTCGACGAAGCTTACAGCGTATGGTTGGCTCGAATGCCGATAGCCCGAGCAATCTTCTTCACGGCCCAGGACGTTCATCCGCCTTTGTACTATTTGCTTTTGCAATGTCGTTTTGGGTGTAATGACGGTTGCCGTGGGCATGCTACTGGCGCAACGCATAGCTTCGCGACGTATCGCCGCGATGGCGGGGTTATTGTTGGCTATGTTTCCGATTGCTGTTTATTACAGCCAGGAAGCCCGCATGTACGCGCTGCTCGGCTTGCTCATGTTGTCTGCGGCCTACATGTTGGTGTCGTGGGCGCAGCTGCAGTCCAGCAGTTACTTGCTGAGTTATACGCTATTGATGATTGCCGGCTGGTACACCCATTACTTTGCTGCGCTGGGGGCACTTGTCAGCTGGACGTATGTTCTGTTGGCTCGTGCGCCGGGCGGGCGGCGCTTGATCAGCGTGCAGCAGTGGTGGTTTTGCAATCTGGTCATTGTCATCGCGTACCTGCCGTGGCTTCCGACTTTGTATGAGCAGATCCATGAAAATACCGTGATGATGGATTGGATCGCGCCAGTGACGCTGGTCACCATACCGGAGAGTCTCTGGGTTGCATTCATGCTAGGCACGGAGTCGTCGGCTACCGGTGTAATGATGGTGGTTTTCACTGTGTTGGTCATTGCAGTGGCTGCCCGTGTAGTTCGCCAAAACAACGGGCCTCATAAGCCAGGTGCATTGTTGGTCGTCTACTGTTTTGTGCCCATCTGTGTGACATGGCTGTTCTCCTTGGCCTTGCCGTTGTTTGTAGAGCGCTACCTCGTATTTGCATTTCTGGGATTACCCATTCTGCTGGCGATGGCAATGAACGGATTCCGATGGAAATGGCAGCTAGCACTCCTCATCGCCTGCCTGCTGTTTGAGGGGATTGGATTGACGACCCTGTATAACCGCACATTCAACCTGCGGGGCGGCAATCAATGGGTGAACAACCGGCTTGATTACGTCATGGCCCAGGTTGCCGCGCGTTGGCAGGCAGGTGATGCGTTACTGATCGAGGACAGGGGGGGGTGGTCGCTTACGATTGATTTTTACAACAACACCGGCGTGGCGCCGTTGGTTTTCAAGGAGCATGAACCCGATGCTGCCAGCATGTGGTATCCATTGAACCTTGATCAAGTCGTGACCGAACCGCGAACGCTGGCAAGCCAATACAAACGGGTTTGGTGGGTAACCAGCGGTGAAGTCACTGAGATTGAGAAACGGATGCTGCAGGATTGGGTCAAGCTGGAAGAGCTGGACAAGGGCGACTCTCGGGCACTGCTCTTTGCAATGCCCGAGCAATCGGCACGGATCAACTGAGCGCTCAGGCGGCCATCGGCTCGAAGCTGTCCGCCCGGGCCATCTGCCACATGCGCGAATAGAACTGCCCATCGATCTCGCCGGTGAGCAGCTCACCCGGCTTGAGGAACACATGCATCTGCGAGAACAGCTTGATCTCGGTGGCTGACACGCGCCGCACCAGGTGCTTGGCCTCCAGCTGCGCCGGGTGCTCGAGGCCCGCTGCGGCGAGCATCTCGGCCAGCGCACGCAAGGTGTTGTGGTGGAAGTTCAGCACCCGCTGGGCCTTGTCAGGCACCACCAGGGCGCGCTGGCGCAGCGGGTCCTGAGTCGCGACGCCGGTCGGGCACTTGTTGGTATGGCAGCTCTGCGACTGGATGCAGCCGATGGCGAACATGAAGCCGCGCGCCGAGTTGGCCCAGTCGGCGCCGATGGCCAGCACGCTGGCGATGTCGAAGGCGCTGACGATCTTGCCGCTGGCACCGAGCTTGATCTTGTCGCGCAGGTTCAGGCCGACCAGGGTGTTGTGCACGAACAGCAGGCCTTCGCGCAGCGGCACGCCGATGTGGTCGGTGAACTCCACTGGTGCGGCGCCGGTGCCACCTTCCTTGCCATCGACCACGATGAAGTCGGGCAGGATGCCGGTCTCCAGCATGGCCTTGGCGATACCCATGAATTCCCACGGGTGGCCCAGGCAGAACTTGAAGCCTACCGGCTTGCCCCCGGACAGCTCACGCAGCTGGGCGATGAACTGCATCATTTCGATCGGGGTGGAGAAGGCGCTGTGGCGCGAGGGCGAGATGCAGTCCTCGCCCATCAGCACACCACGGGTTTCGGCAATTTCCTCGGTCACCTTGTGCTTGGGCAGGATACCGCCGTGGCCGGGCTTGGCGCCCTGGCTCATCTTGATCTCGATCATCCGCACCTGCGGCGAGCGGGCTTGGGCGGCGAAGCGCTCCGGGTCGAAGCGGCCGTCAGCGGTGCGGCAGCCAAAATAGCCGCTGCCCAGCTCCCACACCAGGTCGCCGCCGTGTTCGCGGTGGTAGGGGCTGATGCTGCCTTCGCCGGTGTCGTGGTGGAAGTTGCCGAGCTTGGCGCCTTTGTTCAGGGCGCGGATGGCGTTGGCACTGAGCGAGCCGAAGCTCATCGCCGAGATATTGAAGATCGACGCCGAATACGGCTGGCTGCACTGCGGCCCACCGACGATGACCCGAAAGCTGGCCGGGTCGGTGAGGGGCGCCGGGCGCATGGAGTGGCCGATGAACTCGAAGCCCGACTCGTAGACGTCGATCAAGGTGCCGAAGGGTTTGTCCGAGGCTTCGTTCTTGGCCCTGGCGTACACCAGCGAGCGCTGGGCGCGGGAGAAGGGCAGGGCGTCGCTGTCGGCTTCCAGCAGGTACTGGCGGATTTCCGGGCGGATGGCCTCGACCAGGTAGCGGATGTTGCCGAGGATCGGGTAGTTGCGGCGCACCGCGTGGCGCTGCTGCAGCAGGTCGAACACGCCGATCAGGCTGAGTACCGCGGTGATCAGGGTGAACGGCCATAGCCATTCGTGATGGAGGAACGGCAGGCTCGCCAGGGTGAACAGTACACAGGCGGTGAAAAAGGCATAACGGCTGAGAAGTGACAGGCTCATACGGGGTCCTTGCGATGGCGCGGTCAGGCTCAGGGCCTGGGGCAAACCCCGACCATAGCCAAGTTGTGTGGCAGTGCAAATCGAAATCGGGGTAGCAAAAATCATTCTCGCCCGGGGAGTACCCCGTTAGGGTTTCAGCGCCTGTGAGATCGAGCGCCGCCCGCGCGGCGCATCGCGGATAAATCCGCTCCTACATTTGTTGCAACGTGCCGAACCTGTTACGCCATGGTCGCCTGCCTTGGCGCATGTCTTGAGTCTTGCAAACCGGCTGACAACCATGGCCTCACAGGCATGGCCACGTTGCAACAAATGTAGGAGCGGATTTATCCGCGATGCGCCGCGCGGGCGGCGCTCGATCTCACAGGCGCTAAAACCCTGTCGGTGTACGCAGCAATTTCTGCTTCCACGCTTCCTGCTCCTGCGCCGTGGCATCCACCAGGTAGCTATACCGCCCAGCCACCCGCACCGCCACCGGCACACCGTCGCGATACAGCAGCCGGTTGCCACCGACAGCAGGCACCTTCGCCCCAGGCAACAACGACCCGATCAGGTTAAGCGGGTCGCTGGCACTTATCACCACCAATTCTGCATCCAGGGTTCGCCGGCGAACCTGGCGCAACAACCCGACCGCCTCCGGCAAGGCGAACTGCTCGCCGGCCAGCCCGGCAATGAAACGCCCGCCGCGAATCTCGCCACGCGCTTCCAGCCGGTGGTAGCAGCGCAGCAGCTCGCGCCAGGGCGGCAGCACATCGCTCTCTCGCTCCAGCAACCGCCAGCAGATCACGCCATAGCGCCGTAGCAGGGCGCGGGCGATGTGCTCCAGGCGCTGGTGCTCGTCTACGTTGCCGCTGCCCCGACGCAACAACGCCCAGCGCCCGGCGTGGGCCATGCTGCTGGACAGCGGCGGGTGGCCGCGGCGGCTGTTGCGCGAGGTGCGCTTGGCAGCCGGGGTAATCAGGCTGCGCAGGCCGGTGAAACTGTCGGCGCCCACCAGGCCGGCACCGACCAGTTCCTGCAGCGCCGTTTCCAGCTCGCTGGGCAGCAGGTGGGCATCAGCGGTCAATTCGTCGAAGAACAACGCCCCCTGGGCCTGCAACGCCTCCAGCACCCGTCGTGCCCGCCCGCCAAGCGCCTCAGGGGCCGGCTCGGGGGCGAGGCTTCGCCACAGGCCCAAGTGCTCACGCGGCAGCAACACCAAAGGCGTGCTCGACAAGGTATTGCTCGCCGCCGTCGCTGCCAGCCGGCTCCAGGCAAACTGCCCACTGCGGCAGGCATCGTCCAGCCAGTGCGGGCTGTAGTCCTTGATCCGTGCGGGCAACAGTTCCGCTTCCCAGGCGCCGGCCGCGCTGGGGAAACCCTGCAACTGGCCCAGCACTTCGGTTACGGCCGCCGGGCCACGCAGGCGCTCGTCAGCAGCGAGGTGCTGCCAGTCGAACAGAAAACGCATGAAATCCTGCAGGCTGACCGGCTCGATCTCCCGACGCAGGCGTTTCACCGTGTAGCGATGGATGCGCGCCAGCAGGTGGCGCTCGCACCATTGCAGGTCCAGCGCCCCAGGGCTGAAGTGGCCACGCAGCACATAGCCTTCGGCTTCCAGGCGGGCCAGCGCCTGCTCGACCTCAGCTGCAGGCTTGCCCAGTGGTGCGCCGATCTGCGCCACGCTCAGCGGGCCGTAGCCGCTCAGGCGGGCGCGTAGCAGTTCGTTCAGTGCGCTGTCCGGGTCGATGGCCTGATCGAAGCCGGGCAGTACGGCCAGCGCAGGCTCCATCCGCGCAGCCGGATACAGCGCTTGCAGCAGGTTCAGGCGCTCGCGCGCCAGCCACAGCTTTTCATCGGTCAGGCGCAGCGCTCGCCCGGCCTTGGCCAGCTGACGCAGCAGCAGGTCCCAGCTGGGGTTGGCCTGGACTTCGTCATGGCTGATGGCGCCCAGGGTCATCAGCGCCTCGTGCATCTCGTCGGCATTGCCCGGCTGCGGCCAGGCCTCGGCCTGCACGGCGCTGATCGCATCGGCGTCCAGCGCGCCGAGGTCATCGCCGTCATGCACCTCATTCCAGCGCCGGTTGAGCACTGCCTGGGTGCGTCGCTCCTCCAGCGGGGCGTCGTCGAGGAAGGCGTAGGGCCGTGCGTTGAGAATGGCCGAGGCCAGCGGCGAGGGCGCTGGCAGGTCGCGGCACAGCAGGCGCACCTGGCCACTTTCCATGCGCCGCAGCAACGCCAGCCAGCCTTCGCTGTCCATGGCCTCGTGCAGGCAGTCATCGAGGGTCTGCTCGACCAGTGGGTGATCAGGGATCTGCCGCTCGCCGACGATGTTCTCCAGGCAGGCGATCTGGTCGGGGAACACCGCAGCGATCAGGTCTTCGCTTTTCATGCGCTGAATCTGCGGCGCCACCTTGCGCCCACCGACGAAACGCGGCAGGGCCATGGCCACGCCGGCATTCCAGCGCCAGCGCACGCCGAACAACGGGGCGTCGAGCACGGCCTGGATGAGGATCTGCTCGGCGCTGCGGCTGTTGAGGTAGCGCCACACTTCATCCAGCTCGAAACTGTGGCTGGTCGACAGCGACAGCACGATGGCGTCCTCGCTGGCCGCGGCCTGCAGCTCGAAATTGAAGGTGCGGCAGAAACGTTTGCGCAGGGCCAGGCCCCAGGCACGGTTGATGCGGCTGCCATAGGGCGAGTGGATGATCAGTTGGGTACCGCCAGACTCGTCGAAGAAGCGCTCCATTACCAAGGTCTGCTGTGAGGGCAGGGCGCCCAGCACTTCGTGGGTGCGGGCGAGGTAGTCGAGCAACTGGCTGGCGCTGGCCTCGTCCAGCTCGAACGTGGTCTGCAGCCACTGCTGAACCGCAGCAAGGTCGCCATCGTTCAGCACCAGCTGTTCATCGATGCGCGCCTGCAGGCGGGCGACCGCAGCGGACAGTTCATCGCTGCGCCCCGGTGCTTCGCCAAGCCAGAACGGAATGGTTGGCGGCAGGCCTTGGGCGTCCTCGACCCGGACCCGGCCAGGCTCGACCCTCAGGATGCGGTAGGACGCGTTGCCCAGCTGGAAGATATCGCCTGCGATGCTTTCCACGGCGAAGTCTTCGTTGACGCTGCCGATGTTCAGCGCCTGTGGCTCAAGCAGCACCGCGTAGTCGGCGTTGTCGGGAATGGTGCCGCCGCTGGTCAGCGCCGTCAGCTGGCTGCCTCGGCGGCCGCGCAAGGTGCCGCTGACTGCATCACGATGAAGATACGCGCTGCGGATGCCCTGGCGGCCGTTGTAGCCTTCGGCGAGCATGCGCAGCAGCGCCTGGTAATGCCTTGGGTCCAGTTCTGCGTAGGGCGTTGCCTGGCGCAGGCAGTCGAACAACGCCTGTTCCTGCCAGGCCTGGTTGCTGACTTCGGCGACGATCTGCTGGGCCAGCACATCCAGGGGGGCCTTGGGGATATGCAATTCGTCGAGTTCGCCAAGGCGGATGCAGTCGAGCAACGCCACGCATTCGATCAGATCATCCCGTGAGGTCGCGAACAGCCGTCCTTTGGGAACGCCATCGACCTGGTGCCCGGAGCGCCCGACGCGCTGCAAGAAGGCGGCGATCGAGCCGGGCGATTCGATCTGGCAGACCAGGTCGACATCGCCGATGTCGATGCCCAGCTCCAGCGAGGCGGTGGCAACCAGCACTTGCAGCTGGCCGTTCTTCAGGCGCTGTTCGGCGTCCAGGCGCAATTCCTTGGCCAGGCTGCCATGGTGCGCGGCCACGGCCGTTTTGCCCAGGCGGTCGCTGAGGTGGCGGGTGATGCGTTCGGCCAGGCGCCGGGTGTTGACGAATACCAGTGTGGTGCGATGTGCGTGGGCCAAGGCAGCCAGGCGGTCATAGACCAGGCCCCAGACGTCGGTGGCCATGACCGCGCCGAGCGGCACCGGGGGCACTTCGATGGCGAGGTCGCGCTGGCGCGCGTGGCCAACGTCGATGATCGCGCATGGGCGATGGCGGCCGACCAGGAACTGCGCCACGCGCTCCACCGGGCGTTGGGTGGCAGACAGGCCGATGCGTCGCAGTGGGCGCCCGCACAAGGCCTGCAGGCGCTCCAGGGTCAGCGCCAGGTGAGCGCCGCGCTTGTTGCCGGCCAGGGCGTGGATCTCGTCGACGATCACCGTGTGCACGCTGGCCAGGCCTTCGCGGCCGGAAGCCGAGCCCATCAGTACGTACAGCGACTCGGGTGTGGTCACCAGGATATGCGGTGCCCGTTTGCGCATCGCCGTGCGTTCCTTCTGCGGCGTATCGCCAGTGCGCACGGCGGTGGTGATGCTTGGAGCTTCCAGGCCCTGATCCTGGAGCGCCTGGCTGATGCCTTCGAGCGGGGCCTGCAGGTTCAGGCGGATATCGTTGGACAGCGCCTTGAGAGGCGAGACGTAGATGACCTGGGTGTGGGCAGGCAGCTCGCCGCCACGCTCAAGCCCCTCGCGGAACAGTTCGTCGAGCACCGCCAGGAAGGCGCTCAAGGTCTTGCCCGAACCGGTCGGCGCGGCGAGCAGCAGCGATTGGCCGCCATGGATCAGCGGCCAGGCACGGGCCTGGGCATCGGTGACCTTGGTGAAGTGGCTACGGAACCAGGTGGCGACGGCCGGGTGGAACAGTTCGAGCACCGGGTGCTGGTGGGCTGGCAGGTTCATGCGTCCGTTATGGCGGGTGATGGTCGGGTTGGCAAGGGGCCGTTCGTCGTGGAACTTCTGTAGACTGTCGGTTTTTCAGCGAGCCCATCCATGCCCAACATCATCCGCATCGCCGCCGCCCTGTTGATAGACCCGCAAGGTCGCACCCTGCTGGTGCGCAAGCGCGGCACACAGGCATTCATGCAGCCTGGTGGCAAGATCGATGCCGGGGAGTCGCCGGTTCAGGCACTGGCGCGCGAGCTGTTTGAAGAGCTGGGTTTGCGCATCGACCCCGCTCAGGCCGTGCACCTTGGCCAGTTCAGCGCGCCGGCCGCCAACGAGCCGGGCTTCGAGGTGCAGGCCGAACTGTTCCGCGTCGACAGTGCCGAGGCTGTAGCCCCGGCGGCGGAAATCGAAGAAGTGCGGTGGCTGGTCGCCGATCAGGCTGAAACGCTGGAACTGGCGCCGCTGACCCGCGACCTGATCCTGCCGCTGTACCGCCAGGCCGTCAGCGTACCGCGCTGACCCCGTCGAGGGTGGCGAACGAGGTGTCCTTGGCGGTCAGCAGGAAGTCGCGCATGTAGGGCGCATCGAGCATGTCGGTGCGCACCGCTGCGTACAGCGTGGCAAACAGGCCTTTCTCGCCCAGGCGCTTGCCCTTCACATAGCCGCGCGAGCTGTATTCATGCAGCGCCCAGTGCGGCATGCCGCAGACGCCACGGCCGCTGGCCACCAATTGCATCATCATCACTGTCAGCTCGGACGTGCGCACGGCAGCCGGCTCGATGTCGGCCGGCTCCAGGAAGCGGGTGAAGATGTCCAGGCGGTCGCGCTCCACCGGGTAGGTGATCAGGGTCTGGTCGAGCAGGTCCTGGGGCACGATGTACGGTTTGCTGGCCAACGGGTGCTGGTTGGCCACGGCGAGCATGGCCTCGTAGGTGAACAGCGGCACATAGGTGATCCCGGCAAGGTCCAGCGGGTCGGAGGTCACTACCAGGTCGAGGTCGCCCCGCGCCAGCGCCGGCAGCGGGGCGAAGGCGAAGCCCGAGGCCAGGTCGAGTTCCACCTCCGGCCAGGCATCGCGGAACTGGTCGATGGTCGGCATCAGCCACTGGAAGCAGCTGTGGCACTCGATGGCCATGTGCAGGCGCCCGGCGGTGCCACCCGCCAGGCGGGCGATGTCACGCTCGGCGCCGCGCAGTAGCGGCAGGGTGGCATCGGCCAGTTGCAACAGGCGCAGGCCGGCGCTGGTGAAGCGGATCGGCTTGGTCTTGCGCACGAACAGTGGCAGGCCCAGGCGCTCTTCAAGCTCCTTGAACTGGTGCGACAACGCCGACTGGGTCAGGTGCAGGCGCTCGGCCGCCTCAACCAGGCTGTCGGCCTCGCGCAGGGCATGAAGGGTCTTCAGGTGGCGGATCTCCAGCACGGCTATCTCCGAGAAAATTTTTTGAGGAAACGGGGAATGAGTTGAGTTTCACTCATGTTGCCCCGGGCTGTCGACTGGACGATCAGCCGCACCGCTCGGCAGGGTTCATCAAACTGTCACTGAACTGTGGCAGCGCGCCCGAATTAAATTCATCAGACTCGCGCTCTACTGGGGATCTGCATTCTGGTGTTTCTTTCATGCGGGCTTTTCTGCTGTTTTTCTTTCTGCTGTTCAGCGCTTCGGCCAGCTTCGCCGACACGCGCTGCGACGCCCATGTGCCGGTACAACGTGCCGAAGTCGGCAACCTGAGCCTGGTCTACCAGAGCGTCGGCGCGCCTCGTGATCCGGCCTTGCTGCTGGTCATGGGCCTGGGCGGGCAACTGATCCATTGGCCTGACGATGTGGTCGAGGCCATGTGCCGCCAGGGCTTTCGGGTGATTCGCTACGACAATCGCGATGTCGGCCTGTCGCGCTGGAACCAGTTGCCGCCTTCGGCCAACCTCACGGTCGAGCTGTTGCGTTACAAGCTGGGCCTGCCGGTAGCGGCGCCCTATACCCTGACCGACATGGCCGATGATGGCCTGCAGTTGATGAACGTACTAGGCATCCGCCAGTTTCATGTGCTGGGGGTGAGCATGGGCGGGATGATCGCCCAGCACCTGGCAGCCATGGCCCCGGAGCGGGTACGTAGCCTGACCCTGGTGATGTCCAGTTCGGGAGCGGCCGGGCTGCCGGCACCGGATCCTGCGTTGGTGCAGTTGCTGGCGCGGCGCAGTGCGCCGAATCGCGAGGTGGCCATCGAGCAACAGGCCGACCTGCTGGCGGCGCTGGGTAGCCCGCAGGTGCATGATGACCGGGCGGTACTGCTGCAGCAGGCGGCGGTGGCGTACGACCGGGCGTTCAACCCGGAGGGGGCGAAACGCCAGATCATGGCGATCCTGGCCGAACCGAGCCGGGTGCCGTTACTGAATGAGTTACGGGTGCCGACGCTGGTGGTGCATGGCACGGCCGATCCGTTGTTGCCGGTGATGCATGGGGTGCACCTGGCGGCGCATATCCAGGGCAGCCAGCTGCGGTTGATTCCGGGGTTGGCGCATCGCTTCCAGGAGCCATTCAAGGCGCCGTTGCTGGCGGCAGTGCTGCCTTATCTGCAGTCACATCGACAGGATGTCACCCATATCGCAGGGCTTTGAATCGGTCTGGTCCTCTTCGCGGGCATGCCCGCGAAGCAGGCGACGCTGCTCCATCAGCCGAGCCCGTACTTCTTGACCTTGTCGAACAGCGTAGTCTTGGCCATGCCCAGCTCCTGGCTGGCCTGGCTGAGGTTGCCACCGGTGCGCTGCAGGGCATCACTGAGCAGGTTGCGTTCGAACGCTTCCACCGCCTCGGCAAAGCCAAGCCCTTGGCTGGCGCCGCCGCTCGGGCCTTTCTTGAACGCTGGCAGCCCCAAGGCATAGCGCTCGGCCACGTTGCGCAATTCGCGCACGTTGCCCGGCCAGTCATGAGCCATCAAGCGCGACAGGGTCTGGCTGTCCAGCGTCGGGGCTTCGCGGTCGAATCGCAGCGCCGACTGCTGCAGGAAGTGCTCGAACAGTTGCAGGATGTCTTCCCGACGTTCGCGCAGCGGCGGCAGCTCCAGGGTGACGACGTTCAAGCGGTAATAGAGGTCGCTACGGAACTGCCCGGTCTGACCGAGGGCGTCGAGGTCGGATTTGGTGGCTGCGATCACCCGGCAATCCACCGCTATGCTCTGGTTCGAGCCCAGGCGCTCCAGGGTGCGCTCCTGCAGCACGCGCAGCAGCTTGATCTGCAGGTTGATCGGCATGCTCTCGACCTCGTCGAGGAACAGCGTGCCCCCATTGGCGTGTTCGATCTTGCCGATGCGGCGCTTGCCGGCACCGGTGAAGGCGTTGGCTTCGTGGCCGAAGATCTCGCTTTCGAACAGGTTTTCCGGCAGGCCACCGCAGTTCAGCGCCACGAACGGCTGGCCCTGGCGCCGGCTGAAATCGTGCAGGCAGCGGGCGACCAGCTCCTTGCCGGTGCCGGTTTCCCCCTCGATCAGCACGTTGGCCGACGTATCGGCCACGTTAGCGATCAGCTCGCGCAGGTGTTCCATCGCAGGCGAGCGGCCGATGATGCGCCCCTCGAGGCTGCTCTGCCCGGCCAGTTGCCGGCGCAGGGCCACCACTTCGCGGGACAGCCCGCGCTGCTCCAGCGCGCGGCGCACCACATCGACCAGACGCTCGGGGGAGAACGGCTTCTCCATGAAATCGTAGGCGCCGTTGCGCATGGCGCCGACGGCCATGTCGATATCACCGTGGCCGGTGATCAGCACCACCGGCAGGCTGCGGTCGCGGGCCTTGAGGCGGTTGAGCAGCTCCAGGCCATCGATGCCTGGCAGGCGGATATCGCTGACGACGATGCCGGCAAAATCATCGCCGATGCGCTCCAGGGCCTGCTCGGCACTGCCGACACCCTCGCAGGCAATGTCCTCCAGGGCCAGCGCCTGCTGGCAGCCGAGCAGCACATGCGGGTCGTCTTCAACGATCAGAACGGTAAGTGGCGCTGGGTTCATGGTTGCTCTGCCGATTCGCTGGGGGAGGTGACCAAGGGCAGGGCGAGGACGAAGGCCGTGCCACCGGTGGCGGGGTGCTCGACGTTCAGGCTGCCCTTGGCGGCGGCGGCAAGGCTCGCCGACAGGGTCAGCCCCAGGCCCAGGCCGTGTTCGCCCGGTTTGGTGGTGAAGAAAGGTTCGAACAGGTGCTTGCGGGTCTCGGCATCGATGCCGTGGCCGTTGTCGCGGACCCGCAGGCGGTACTTGTCGCCTTGCAGTTCACCTTCGAGCCACAGCTCGGGCAGTGGCTGGGTGGCCATGGCGTCAAGGGCGTTGCCGACCAGGTTGACCAGGATTTGCTCGAGGCGGGTCTGGTCGATGGCCAGTTGCTGGTCGTCGAACTGGTGGTGCAGCTGCAGGTTGCAGCCCGAGATGCGGTCGTTCAATACCTGCAAGGACGCTTCCACGGCCTTGGCCAGCGACGCCTGGCCACTGTCGTCACCGCGTCGGGCGAACGAGCGCAGGCTGGCCGTGATGCGGCCCATGCGGTCGATCAAGCCGTTCATGGTGCGCAGGTTGGTGCTGGCGGTGTCCAGCGCACCCCGCTCGAGAAAGCGCACGGTGTTGCCAGACAGGGTCCGCAGCGCCGCCAAAGGCTGGTTGAGCTCATGGGCAATGCTCGTGGACATCTGCCCGATCGCCGCCAGCTTGCCGGCCTGGACCAGTTCGTCCTGGGCATGGCGCAGGGTCTGCTCGGCATGCCGGCGCTCCCGGATCTGGCCCTTGAGCCGTTCGTTGCTGGCGCGCAGGTCGGCGGTGCGGTCGGCGATGCGCCGCTCCAGCTGGCTGTTGGCTTCCTGCAGTGCCTCGCGGGCGGCCAGGCGTGTGGCAACGACCTTGCGCCGTTCGTTCCAGGCGATGCCGAGGATGGTCAGCAGGGCGAAGGCCACGCCGACCAGGATGCCCTGCACCATGGACTCGCGGCGCAGGTCCTGCAGCGGGGTGAGCAGGGTGAAGTGCCAGGGCGTATCGGCCAGGCGCCGGGTCTGGGCCAGGTAGCTCACTTCATGGGGCTTGCCTTGGGCCGTTTCGGCGTTGGCCGGGAAGGTCAGCTTCTCCACGCCATCGGCCAGGGTTTCCCGCGCCAATGGTTGCAGCTCGTTCAGCGGCCACCAGTAGTACTGCAGGCTGCGCGCCAGGCGCTCCTTGATCTGCGGGGTCAGCGGGCGCACCGATTTCAGGCGCCGGGCTGGGTCGCTGGAAAGAATGATGATGCCGTTCTCATCGCTGACGAAGGCTTCCAGGCGGGCACGCTGCCAGCGCTCTTCCAGGGTATCCAGGCGCACTTTGATCACTGCCACGCCGATGATCTTGCCGTGTTCCTCCAAGCCGTGGGCAAGGTAATAGCCAGCCTCGCCCGTGGTGCTGCCGATCCCGTAGAACCGGCCCGGTTCTCCACGCACGGCGCTCTGGAAATAGGCCCGGAACGACAGGTCTTCACCGAGGAACGAGTCGGCATCGCGCCAGTTGCTGCTGGCCTGCACCCGGCCGTTGGTGTCGAGGACGAAGATCGCCCGGCTACGGCTGCGGCGGTTCAGGCCTTCGAGGTATTCGTTGACGGTCTGCCGATTGGCGCCATCTGGGTCGGTGAGCAGTTGCGAAACGCTGTCCTCCAGCTCCAGCAGGCTCGGCAGGTAGGTGTACTTGCTGATTTCGCTCTCGACCGTGCGCGCATGCAGCTCCAGCGCACGCTCGCCGCTTTCGCTCAAGGTGCGGATGCCATTGCTTTCGCTGATCAGGAAACCGGCCATGCCCAGGCCGATCATCAGCAGGATGATCAGGGGCGGCAGCAGTAATTGGCGAATCAGGCGGGATTTCACGGCGGGCTTGGCAGGGAGAAGAAGCGAAGGGTCGCATTTCATCACAGTGGCCTTGTCACGGCCAGCATCCGCTGCCGGGCGAACCCGGGCAGCGGTGCCGTTGTTGCCGAATCAGTGTTGCAGGATCTTGCTGAGGAAGTGCTGGGTGCGTTCGTGGCGGGCGCTCGGGTTGCCGAAGAAGTCTTCCTTCTGGCAGTCCTCGATGATGTTGCCCTTGTCCATGAAGATCACCCGGTTGGCCACTTTGCGGGCGAAGCCCATTTCGTGGGTCACGCACATCATGGTCATGCCTTCGTGGGCCAGCTCGACCATCACGTCCAGTACTTCGTTGACCATCTCCGGGTCCAGCGCCGAGGTCGGTTCGTCGAACAGCATGACGATCGGGTCCATCGACAGCGCACGGGCAATGGCCACGCGCTGCTGCTGGCCGCCAGACAGCTGGCCGGGGTGCTTCTTGGCGTGGGCACCAAGGCCGACGCGGTCGAGCAGGGCCAGGCCCTTCTTGGTCGCTTCCGCCTCGCTGCGGCCGAGCACTTTGCGCTGGGCGATGGTCAGGTTCTCGGTGATGCTCAGGTGCGGGAACAGCTCGAAATGCTGGAATACCATGCCGACCCGCGAACGCAGCTTGGGCAGGTTGGTCTTGGGGTCGGCGATGGAAGTACCATCGACCACGATGTCGCCTTTCTGGAACGGCTCCAGGGCGTTGACGCATTTGATCAGGGTCGATTTGCCCGAGCCCGAAGGGCCGCAGACGACAACCACTTCACCCTTCTTGACCTCGGTGCTGCAGTCGGTCAGCACCTGGAAGTCGCCGTACCACTTGTTGACGTTCTTGATGGAAATCATACGGTGATCCTTTTTTGCAGGCGCTTGACCAGCCACGAAGCGGAGAAGCTGATGACGAAGTACACGACCCCGGCGAAGATCAGGAACTCATGGGAGCGCCCGATGATGTCGCCGTTGGAGCGTGCCGAGTTGAGGAAGTCCACCAGGCCCACGGTGTACACCAGCGAGGTGTCCTGGAACAGGATGATGCTCTGCTGCAGCAGCAGCGGGGTCATCTTGCGGAAGGCCTGGGGCAGGATGATCAGGCGCATGGTCTGGCCGTAGGTCATGCCCAAGGCCTGGGCAGCGCCCATCTGGCCCTTGGAGATCGACTGCACACCGGCGCGGACGATTTCGCAGAAGTAGGCGGCCTCGAACATCATGAACGCCACTACGCACGAGGTGAAGGCACCCACCGGGGTGTCCTCGCCGGTGATCCAGCGCAGCACGAACGGCACCGCCAGGTAGAACCAGGTGATCACCAGCAGCAGCGGGATCGAGCGGAAGTAGTTGACGTAGGCACCGGCCACACGCGACAGCAGCTTGCTCGACGACAGGCGCATCAACGCCAAGATGGTACCCAGCACGATACCGCCGATCACGCCCATGACCATCAGTTGCAGGGTCATCAGCATGCCGTCCCAGAGGGCTGGCAGGGCGGGGATGATTTCGCTGAAATCCATGTCCATTTACTTGCCCCCCACGGAGATCAGGCCAGGCACGGCGACTTTCTTCTCGACCATGCGCATCAGCAGCATAAGGCCCATGTTCAGGGTGAAGTAGATCAGCGTGGCCAGGGTGAAGGCCTCGAACAGGTTGGCCGAGAATTCGGCGGTCTGCTTGGTCTGCGCCAGCAGCTCCATCAGGCCGATCAGCGAGGCCACCGAGGAGTTCTTGAACACGTTCAAAAATTCCGAGGTGAGCGGTGGAATGATGATCCGGTAAGCCTGCGGCAGCAGCACGTTGTTGTAGATCTGCGGCAGGCTGAAGCCCATGGCGCGGGCGGCGGCTTCCTGGCCGCGGGGCAGCGCCTGGATGCCGGTGCGCACCTGTTCGCAGACGCGGGCCGCGGTGAACAGGCCCAGGCAGATGACCACGCTGATCAGTGCCGAGGTGGTCGGGTTGAGGTCTTGCTTGAACCATTCCTGCAGGCCTTCGGGCAGCAGGTCCGGTACCAGGAAGTACCAGATGAACAGCTGCACCAGCAGCGGCACGTTGCGGAACAGCTCCACGTAGGCGGTGGCGATGCCCGATACCAGACGGTTCGGCACGGTACGCATGACGCCGAGGACCGACCCCAGCAGCAATGCGATGATCCAGGCGGAGATGGCGATGGCGATGGTCCAGCCCAGACCGGTGACGTACCAGTCCAGATAAGTCTCGCTGCCCACGCCGGTGGACTTGAAGAACACGCCCCAGTCCCAGTTGTAATTCATCGGGATTTCCCCTCAGACGGTTGTTTCACGGGCACCTTCGAGCATCCGAAGGCGCTGGGCGCCCTCGGATGAAAGGGTAGACACTAAAGCGTGGCCTGTGGGTTCAATCGTGCACGGATGCGCGCCAGGCCACTAATTGCTGAGGGTCAGGACTTCTTCTCGTCCGCGGCCTTGTCGGTCGGCTCGGCGATCAGTTTCTTCAGCTCGTCGCTCATCTGGAAGTTCAGGTTGAGGCCCTTTGGCGGGATCGGCTGGGTGAACCACTTGTCGTAGCTCTTGTTGACTTCGCCCGATTTGAAGTAGGCGACGATGGCGTCATCGACCGCTTTCTTGAACGCCGGGTCATCCTTGCGCACCATGCAGCCGTAGATTTCGTACGACTGCGGGGTACCGGTAATGACCCAGTCCTTTGGATTGCGCGCCTTGGCCATTTCACCGGCGAGCAGGGCGTCGTCCATCATGAAGGCCACGGCACGGCCGCTTTCGAGCATGTTGAAGGCTTCACCGTGGTCCTTGGCGGAAATCACGTTCATCTTCATCTGCTTGTCGGCGTTCATCGCCTTGAGCAGGCGCTCAGATGTAGTACCCGCAGTGGTCACCACGTTCTTGCCGGCCAGGTCCGGGAAGTCTTTGTAGGAAGGCTGACCGTCCTTGACCTTGGTCAGCAGACGGGTGCCGACTTCAAAGATGCCGACCGAGAAGCCGACTTGCTGCTGGCGCTCGACGTTGTTGGTGGTCGAACCGCACTCAAGGTCGACGGTGCCGTTCTGCACCAGCGGGATGCGGGTCTGGGACGTAACGAGGTTGTACTTGACCTTGATGTCGGTACCCAGTTGCTTCTTCAGGGCATCGACCACGGCCAGCTGGATGTCGTGGGAGTAACCCACGGGCGTTTGACCGCCGGCCAGGTAGGAAAACGGAATGGAAGAGTCGCGGTGGCCCAGGGTGATGGTGCCCGAATCCTTGATCTTCTTCAGGGTACCGGTCAGTTCTTCAGCCATGGCTGGCGAAGCGATGATCGCGGCGGCGATGGTTGCGCCCAACAGATGACGAACGATACGCATCAAATTTTCCTCGACGTGTTTGTTTTTTTTATGGAGCCGTTGGCGGACTCTTCGTTCAACGAATACAGCAACAAGCGAGTGCATTCGGCTACCAAGTGTAGAGCATGAGTCGTGCCAAGCTCTGCTAACGATCATAACGCCGTGAAAACACGCGGGATTAATCTTTTCTGACGGTTTTTGAGTGATGTCAATTGGCCGGCTTTCCGAACGAATGTTTTTCCTTCATTCGGAAATCCGAATGAACGGATGGTAGGCATAATTAAAGCCAAGGTGGCGTTGGCGCATGGTGTTCTGAGCCTTTATCAGACTGGAGAACACTCGCATGGCATCCGCCGACATCTTTCCATCGTCCGGTGTCGATCACTTGATCGCACGGCAACTGCCCGCTTGGCTGACCAACGCCGAAGCCCCCCATCTGAACGCTTACCATCAGGCGTTGCGGGCACAACAGGAGGCGGCCGACCGCCTGCAGAAGGTACTGGGAACCTTGCCGACCCTTGACGATTTCGCTGCCCCTTTGCTGGAAAAGGCGCTGGCTGAAGCCGGGCTCGCCCATGTCGATCCAAGACATGCGTTTACCGTTGTCAGCGAAGAGTTTGCGTTGCCATCGGCGGCGGAAAAAATCCACAAGCCGAGCATTACCTACACCACGCGGCAGTCGCTGCTCGCCGCCTGCCTGCATAACTTCGAAGCGCAGGAAAGCCAGGCGTGGCTGTTGCGCAAGGCCTACCTGACCGACGCCAAAGGGACGCGGCTGGGCATGAGCTTCGAACGCTTCGTCAGCCTGTGCCGGACGCTGGATATAGGTGGGCGCTATCAGAGGTTGCTCAATACAGTGCTGCAACCGAAGGCGGGCCGTGGCCAGCCAGAGGACCAGGCACGCAAGGCCATCGAGCGACTTTTCGAGGAGAGCCTGCGCACGCAGATGAAAGCTGCGTTGTATCACGGGCGGCTCAACGGCACGCTGGACGAGTTAGACCTGCAGCGCCTCTTACCGGTTTTGGAGGCGCCGCCGTTGCCTGGTTACAAGGGGGGCACGCTGACGCCCCGCCAGTTGTACCTGCTGGGCAAACCCATGGTGGGAATCGTCACGCTCGAATGGCGGCCGGCGCCGAGTGCCGATATCGACGAAGTCATCGCCTGGATCCCCGGTGACCCTGAGAAAAGCCTGCGTCACTACGACGCCTGGGATGACCTGTATGACGACTTTGGCAAACGTCTGAAGCAGAACGCTTTCCGCCGCTTTATCAGCCGTTTCGTCAAGCTGCAGGATCGCACGCCCTTTGATAGTGCGCTGGCGCGGCTGCTGGCGAGTACGGTCGCTGGCCAGTCGCTGCAATTGGACGGGCGCGACCTGCCTGCCGACGGCGCGGTGTTTGCCCATGTGCGCAAGTTGCTGATCAAGAAGATACACGATGACGCACGCTTTCTCGCTGTGCCGACCGGTGATGAGGACCGTCTGAGTCGCCACAAGCGTCTACAGGGGATGCTGTCTGCAGGGCTCGATCTGCTCGGCCTGGCGGCTTTCGTGGTGCCGTTGCTGGGTGAGCTGCTGTTCGTGGTCAGTGCGGCGCAATTGCTGGATGAAGTGTATGAGGGTTATCAGGACTGGCGGCTTGGTGACCGCCAGGGCGCGCTGGACCATCTCTTTGCTGTTGCCCAGGGGGTAGTGCTCACGGGCGCAACCGTGGGGGCGGCGCAGGTGCTGAAGCGGGTGCCTTTCGTAGACGGACTGGAACCGAAGGCGGTCAGCGAAGGCGGGGTGCGCTTGATCAGGAACCCGCATTACCCGGCAGCGGAGGACAATCCGCTGGTATTGCTCCAGGGCCTGCAAGGCGAGCACTTCGCCGACCTGCTGTCGCCCAGGGCCAGCGTCTTGCTGGAAGCCACTGGCCTGGGGCTCGACCCGTTGCGTCGCCTGCACCTGGAGCGGGCTGCGCCACCAGCCCGTCTGCTTGACCTTCATGAGCGCCTGGCGCTATCGGCCCGTCATCCGCAATTGCGTGGTTCAGCGTTCGAGCGCGAGTTGCAGGGCCTGCGCCAGCCCGGCTCGCCTGAACAGGAAAAGTTGATGTCGATGTTCAGCGGCCTGTCGCCCCGAGGGGCGCAGGAAATCATTGACCACAGCAGTTCGTCCCAGCAGCAGATGCTCGGCAGCGGCGGCCGGGTACCGTTGAGCATGGCCGAGCGTGCGCGTTGGTACGTGCGTGACAGCCGGGTCGACCGTGCCTTGCTGGGTATCCGCCTGCCTCACCTGGCCACCGTCGATAGTGAAAAGCTGGTAATGGGACTGGTCGAACTCAAGGCGCCGTGGCCCGCGTCGGTACGCGTCGAGCTGCGAGTGGGCAACCGTGAGGGGCGCCTGCTGTTCGCCAGCAAGTCGAAGGAAGCTTCACTGGTACGCGTCATCATCCGCGACGAGCAAGGTTATTGGCTGGACAACCCTGCGCCAGGGCATGCTGGTTCGCTGCTGCAAACGCTGCTCGACTGCCTGGACGACGATCAGAAGGCGACTTTTGCCAAGCCCAACTTGCAGGCCGGCGCGTTGCGCGATGCGTTGCTGTCTAGCGCTGCAACGCAGCGTGAGCAGGCTGCCAGGCTTATCGGCCTGGCCTCGGAAGGCGCTGGCGTGCGCCCACCCAGGCGCTTCGGCGACGGTCGCCTGGGCTACCCGCTGAGCGGCGGCGGCGAAAGCAGCCGGCAGGCGATACGCAGGGGGATCCACCAGATCTTCCCGACCCTGAGCGATGTTCAGCTTGATGCTTACCTAGACGCCGTGCGCCAACGAGGGGAGAACCTGTGGGACCATTATCTGCAGTTGCAGCGCCAGTTGGAGGCGTTGCGCGAAACCTTGCGCCAATGGCAGGCCGAATGGCAGACGCCGATCGATGCGATTCGCCGTCGCCGCGTTGCCGACACCTTGCGCCGCAGCTGGCGGCGCAAGCTGGTGGACGGCAACGATCAGTACGAGCTGACCATCGATGGTGAGCACATCGAGGCCTTGCCGACATTGCCCGTCGGCCTCGACTATCAACATGTTCGCCGACTGACGCTGCGCAACATGCACTTGCCAGCGATTGACGCGTCGTTCCTGCGGCTGTTCCCCAACGTGGTCGACCTCGACCTCAGCGGCAACCGCCTGACACAGGTGCCCGAGGGCATCGAGGTGCTCACCCAGCTGCGGCGGGTGAACCTGGGCAACAACCTGATCAGCCTTGACCAGGCAGGCAGCCAGCGGCTGCAGCCCTTGCAGCGCCTCGATACCCTGATCCTGAGCTACAACCCCCTCAACGGCGTACCGGACATCTCGGCCTTGCCCTATATACGCGATGTGCGCCTGCGGGCGACCGGGCTGATGGACATGTCACTGGTCCACCAGAACGTGGCCCTGCGCGCGCACATCGACCTGCGCGACAACCGTATCAGTGAGTTGCAGCACGAGATGCGCGGGTTGCGCCAGCGCCTGCAACGGCTGAACCTGCATGACAACCCGCTGAGCGAAGCGACTGTGCGTTATCTGGACGAGGCACGAGGGGGCAGCGAAACGCGGTCACGGGGAGGTGCAGCGTACGCGCACCACTCGGTCGACGCCGATACCCGTGCGGCATGGGTCGCCAGCCGTGACGTAGACCTGCGTGCGCGACGTGAAGCGGCGTGGGATCGATTGCGGCAAGAGCCCGGTTCGGGTGGCCTGTTCCGCTTCCTCGCCGATTTCGCCGAAGGCGATGATTTCGAGATGCATCCGCGGCATTACCGTCGGCGCATCTGGCATATCCTCGAGGCCTGCGAGCACAACGAGGCCCTGCGTGAACTGCTGTTTCGCGAGGCCGATTCGCCCCGCAGCTGCGAGGATCGCCTGCTGTTGATACTGAACCAGATGGAGGTGGGCATTCTCGCCTACCAGGGTGTCGAGGGCGTGCCGGTGGCGGTGCGCGAGGCGCGGTTCCTGCGCCTGGGGCGGCAGTTGCATCGCCAGGAGCTGCTCGACGGCATCGCCACGCGTCATGTGCAGCGCTTGCGTGAAGACGGCCTGATCAAGGTCGATGAAATCGAAACGCGGCTCTACTACCGCCTGAACCTGGCCTCGAGCCTGGACTTGCCGGTGCCGCCGGACGAAATGCATTTCCCTTCGTTTGCCCATGTCAGCCGCGCTGACCTCAGCCAGGCGCAGTTCGAGGTGCTGGCGGCGGACACGGACCTGTCAATGCTCGATGCGCTGGCCGGCAGGCCCTTTTGGCAGCGCTACCTGCGCGAGCACCACGGCGATCGTTTCGAAGCGCTTGCCGCACCGTTCCACGAGCGCCTGGAAGCCTTGGAGCAGCACGCCAGCGCAGGGCAGGAAAGCGACTACGCAAGGCGGGCGGACGCGTTGATGCACGAGCACGATGCGGCCGAACAGGCCTTGATGCGCAGCCTGACCACCGAGGCCTGGGCGCGTTCGCGGCACTCCATGTAAGGACTGGCTGGCGCGCCGCTCGGGGCAATAATGGCTCAGGCTGCCCGGACGCGGGCCTGCTGGGCGTGCTGTTGCAGGTAATCCTGCAAGGCCTGCTGTTCACTTTCGCGGGTGAACAGCCCCAGCTTGGTCCGGCGCCACAGGATATCGTCGGCCTCGCAGGCCCATTCCACGCGGCACAGGTAGTCCACCTCACGGCCGAACAGCCCGGCGCCGATGGCCTGGCCCAGGTCTTCCGGGCCGTTTACGCCCTCAAGCAACTGCCACACGCGGTAGCCGTAGGTCAGCGCCCAGCGCTTGGCGATGTCCATCGGCAACCAACCGCAGCGCGCCAGGATGGCATCGACCAGGGCTTGCACGGTGGTCATGTTTTCCCCGCCCGGCAGCGGCGCACTGGCGGTCCAGCTGCCACGCATCTGCGGGAAGTGAGGCTTGAGCTCGGCCATGGCCGATTCGGCCAGTTTGCGGTAGGTGGTCAGCTTGCCGCCGAATACCGACAGCAGCGGTGCCTGCCCCTCGTTGGCCGACAGCGCCAGGGTGTAGTCGCGGGTAACGGCCGAAGGGTTGTCGGATTCGTCGTTGCACAGCGGGCGTACGCCGGAGTAGGTATGCACGATATCGCTACGCACCAGCTGATGGTTGAAGTGCTCGTTGACTACTTTCAATAGATAGTCGGTTTCTTGCTCGGTAATCGCCACCTTGGCCGGATCGCCACTGTATTCGCGGTCGGTGGTGCCGATCAGGGTGAAGCGGTCCAGGTACGGAATGCAGAAGACGATACGCTGGTCTTCGTTCTGCAGGATATAGGCATGTTCGCCTTCGTACAGGCGCGGCACGATGAGGTGGCTGCCCTGGATCAGGCGGATGCCGTACGGTGCATCGAGCTTGAGGTCGTCTTTGATGAAGCTGGCAACCCAAGGGCCGGCCGCGTTGACCAGTGCGCGGGCACGAATGGTCTGCAAGCTGCCGTCGGCGTGCTGCAGCTCCACCTGCCACAGGCCCTCGACGCGCTCGGCGCGCAGGCAGCGAGTGCGGGTGTGGATGTGCGCGCCGTGCTCACGGGCGGTCATGGCATTGAGTACCACCAAGCGGGCGTCGTCCACCGCGCAGTCGGCGTATTCGAAACCACGGGTGATCACCGGCTTGAGCGGGTAGCCGGGGCCAAAGCGCAGGCTGCGCGAGGCGCCCAAACGCTTGCGCTTGCCCAAGTGGTCGTAGAGGAACAGCCCGGCCCGGATCATCCAGGTCGGGCGCAGGTGCGGGCGGTGCGGCAGCACGAAGCGCATCGGCTTGACGATATGCGGGGCCTTGGCCAGCAACACTTCACGCTCGGCCAGCGCTTCACGCACCAGGCGGAATTCATAGTGCTCCAGGTAGCGCAACCCGCCATGGATCAGCTTGCTACTGGCCGACGAGGTGTGCTGGGCGAGGTCGTCCTTTTCGCAAAGGAAAACCTTGAGGCCACGGCCAGCGGCGTCGGCAGCGATGCCCACGCCATTGATACCGCCGCCAATCACGGCGAGGTCATAACAGTCGGCGAGTGGGGGCTGGGACGAAACGGGCTGGGACACGGGCAAGGCCTCCTGGGGCTGTTCACATCGAATATGAACATTGATGTTCGTTTCCGAAAATACTAGCGCAACAGAAAGCCGGTCGCCAGTCAGTCCTTATAGAAAAAACTGATCAGATGACAAGAAAGTGAACATTTACGAAGATTTTTGGTGATCGGTTTCGGTCTCACAGGCGACAAAAGGCTCATGCCTTGCACCCAGAGGCCCTCAGACCACCTCAAGCCGGATCTTGTACTGGTTCAGCAGTTGGGTAAGGGCAGGCGCAGGTGCCTGGTCGGTCACCAGGCAGTCGACCAGGCTGATCGAGCCCAGGCGCACCATGGCGTTGCGCCCGAATTTGCTGGAATCGGCAGCAAGCACCACCTGGCGGGCATTGGCGATGATCGCCTGCGACACCCGTACCTCCTGATAATCGAAATCGAGAAGGCTGCCGTCCTCATCGATGCCGCTGATGCCGACCAGGGCGAAATCAACCTTGAACTGGTTGATGAAGTCGACGCTGGCCTGGCCTACCACGCCGCCGTCACGCCGGACCGTACCGCCGGCCACCAGCACCTCGAAGTCATCCTTGGCGGCGAGAATCGCCGCCACATGCAGGTTGTTGGTGATGACTTTGAGGTGGTTGTGGTTAAGCAATGCCCGCGCAATCGATTCGGTGGTGGTGCCGATATTGATGAACAGTGAGGCATGGTCGGGAATCTGCCGCGCCACCGCTTCGGCAATGCGTTGCTTTTCGTCGCGCATCTGGTCGGCGCGCATGGCATAGGCGGTATTCTCGATGCTCGAATCATAGGCCGCACCACCATGGTAGCGGCGCAGCAGGTTGAGTTCGGCGAGCTGGTTGATGTCGCGGCGGATGGTTTGCGGTGTGACGACGAACAGCTGCGCCATTTCTTCGATACTGACGTAGCCGCGGTCGCGCACCAGTTCGAGGATTTGTTGTTGGCGTGGGTGCAGATTCATGGGCGGTCCTTTGGGGCTGCCGGACAAATTCTGCAATGATGCCGTAGGAAGGGGATGACGGCCAATAGACCATTGGGGCCGCGTGGCGGCCCCGGCCGGTTTTACGCTTCGTGATCTTCCCAGTCACGGGTGCGCTCGACGGCTTTCTTCCAGCCGGCGTACAGCGTCTCTTTGGCAGCCTCGTCCAGCTGCGGGCTGAACTCGCGCTCGATGATCGCCTTGTCGCGCAGTTCGTCCAGGCCGCTCCAGAAGCCACAGGCCAGGCCTGCGAGGTAGGCGGCGCCGAGTGCGGTGGTTTCGCGCATTTTCGGGCGCTCGACGCAGGTGCCGAGGATGTCGGCCTGGAACTGCATGAGGAAGTTGTTGGCCACTGCGCCACCGTCCACGCGCAGTTCAGACAAGCGCTGGCCGCAGTCCTGCTGCATGGCGTCGAGCACGTCGCGCGTCTGGTAGGCAATCGACTCCAGCGCGGCGCGAATGATGTGGTCGACCTTCACCCCACGGGTCAGGCCGAACAGTGCACCGCGGGCATACGGGTCCCAATAGGGCGCGCCGAGACCCGTGAATGCAGGCACCAGGTACACACCGTTGCTGTCCTTGACCTTGCTGGCGAAGTATTCGGTATCCAGCGCGTCGTTGACGATTTTCAGCTCGTCACGCAGCCACTGCACGGTGGAACCACCGTTGAAGACCGCGCCCTCCAGGGCATAGGCCACCTCGCCACGCGGGCCGCAGGCGATGGTGGTGAGCAGGCCGTGGGAAGACTTCACGGCCTGGTTGCCGGTGTTCATCAGCAGGAAACAGCCGGTGCCGTAGGTGTTCTTGGCCTGGCCTGGCTCCACGCACATCTGGCCGAACAGCGCCGACTGCTGGTCGCCGGCGATACCGGCGATGGCGATGCCGCTCTTGGTGTGGCCGTACACTTCCGATGACGGGCGTACTTCGGGAAGCATCTGCCGCGGGATGCCGAGGATTCCGAGGAGGGTTTCGTCCCACTGCAGGCTGTGAATGTTGAACATCAGCGTGCGCGAGGCGTTGGTGTAGTCGGTGACATGCACCTTGCCGCCGGAGAATTTCCAGATCAGCCAGGTATCGATGGTGCCGAACAGCAGTTCGCCGCGTTCGGCGCGCTCACGGGCACCTTCGACGTTATCGAGGATCCACTTCAGCTTGGTGCCGGAGAAGTACGGGTCGGTGACCAGGCCGGTGGTTTCGCGGATGTAGTCTTCATGGCCATCACGCTTGAGCTGGGCGCAGATTTCGGTGCTGCGGCGGCACTGCCAGACGATGGCGTTGTACACCGGGCGGCCGGTTTCCTTGTCCCACACTACGGTGGTTTCACGCTGGTTGGTAATGCCCAGTGCGGCCACCTGGGCATGGCTGATGCCCGCCTGGGCCAGGGCCTCGACCATGGTCGCGCTCTGCGTGGCGAAGATCTCCATCGGATCGTGCTCGACCCAGCCGGCTTGCGGGTAATGCTGGGCGAACTCGCGCTGCGAGGTACCGACCACGTTGGCATCGCGGTCGAAAATGATCGCTCGCGAACTGGTGGTGCCCTGGTCCAGGGCGATGATGTAGTTCTTATCCTGGGTGTCTGTCATGGTCGTAGGCCTTGCATAAAAGAGGAGTTCAGGCGCCAGCATCAGTTGGCTTGAGTATCGCCCTGGCGATTGTCGGTTGTCTCGGCGCTTGCGCTTTGCGCCGTCGGCAGGTTGCGGGCGATAAGGCCGCGGTAGGCTGCGGCACCCAGGCAAGCGCCGAGGATCGGTGCGAACACCGGAACCAGGAAATAGGGAATGTCCCGACCGCCAGTGAAGGCGATTTCGCCCCAGCCAGCCAGGAAGGTCATCAATTTGGGCCCGAAATCGCGGGCCGGGTTCATCGCAAAGCCGGTCAGCGGGCCCATGGCACTGCCAATCACGGCGATCAGCAGGCCGATCAGCAGAGGCGCCATGGCGCCGCGCGGCAGGCCATTGTTGTCGTCGGTCAGGGCCATGATCACGGCCATCAGGATCGCCGTGATCACCACTTCGACCAGAAATGCCTGGCCAGTGGACAGTGATGGGTGCGGATAGGTCGAGAATACCGAGGCCAGTTCGAGGCTCTCGGCGCTGCCACGCAACAGGGCGTGGGCCTGTTCGAAATCGAAGAACAGGTTGCTGTAGAGCGTGTAAACGAGCGCGGCGCCACAGAATGCGCCGCAGACCTGGGCGAGCGCGTAGAACGGCAGCTTGCGCTTGTCGAAGCCGGCAAACAGGGTGAGCGCGATGCTCACGGCCGGGTTCAGGTGCGCGCCGGAAATGCCTGCGGTGAGGTAGATCGCCATGCTCACGCCGACGCCCCAGATGATGCTGATTTCCCAAAGGCCGAAGCTGGCGCCAGCGACCTTGAGGGCGGCGACGCAACCTGTGCCAAAGAAGATCAGCAAGGCGGTGCCGAGAAACTCGGCCAGGCATTGGCTGGATAGAGTGGGTTCGCGTAGTGCAGTCGTCATGTATGACCTCGTTGTTTTTGTTGTGAGGCGCAAAGCGCTCGACAGCAAAGCCTGATGTCTATCCCCATTGACCTCAGGCGGGTGTTTAGAAGCGCACCTTAAAAGTGCACCATTTATTCAGAAACGAAAAAATATAGACAAGAAACGCTGATGTCAAAGGTCGAAAGTGAACGGGTAGTCACGTTTTGCTCGCCAGTTTCAAAGGCTGAAGCCCGTCGTAGACGGCCGCGTCAGCCCTTGGCTGGCTGGGATGTAGGATTTGCCCTAAAGTAGCCGCGACCTGTCCCAGACCGGAGCATTGCATGACCCCCGCACTCGACCTGTTGAAAAAAGCCCGCGCCGAACATCGCGTGCACAGCTATGAGCATGACCCCAAGTCGGCGTCCTATGGGCTGGAGGCGGCGGAAAAGCTCGGCCTTGAACCGCAGCAGGTGTTCAAGACCTTGCTCGCGAGCAGCGAGAAGGGCGAGTTGCTGGTGGCGGTGGTGCCGGTGGTAGGGACACTGGACCTCAAGGCGCTGGCCCATGCGGCTGGCGTGAAGAAGTGCGAAATGGCCGACCCGGCTGTGGCCCAACGGGCGACCGGTTACCTGGTGGGTGGGATCAGCCCCTTGGGGCAGAAGAAGCGGCTGCGCACCTTCATCGATGATTCGGCGCAGGATTACGCCACCATCCATGTCAGCGCCGGACGTCGGGGGCTGGAGGTCGAGTTGGCGGCGGCGGTACTGGCCGAGCATACCCAGGGTGCATTCGCCGCAATCGGTAAGGCTTGAAGCCATTGGGGCCGTAAAGCGGCCCCGGTTCCTGCAGTCAGGTCGCCGAGCTGTAGCGGCGAACCCCATTCTCCTGGCGCGCCGACTGCGTCGCGACACTGCCCGGCACGGGGAACAGCACCAGGTGATCGGCCTTTACCGCGATACCCACATCCTCACCCACCTGGTGGTCGATGTGGCTGGGGAAGATCGCTTCGAGCTGGCTGCCCGTGGGGAGCTGCAAGCGGTACAAGGTCGATGCACCCAGGAAGCTCTTGCCGACGATGTTCGCCTGCAGCGCGCTGCCTGGCGCCGGTACGATGTCGTCAGGGCGCAGCAGCACATCCACCGAGCTGCCCGGCGCCATGCTGTAGGCGCGGTTGCCACGCAGCTCGCCCAATTCGGTATTGACCGCTTCATGGCTGCTCATCTGGCCTCGGATGAAGTAGCCCTGGCCGACGAAACTGGCCACGAACGGCGTCTGTGGTTCGTGATACAGGTTGTACGGCGTATCCCATTGTTCGAGCCGGCCTTCCTTGAACACACCGACGTGATCGCTCACGGCAAATGCTTCTTCCTGGTCATGGGTCACCAGGATCGCACTGGTGCCGCGGCTCTTGAGGATGTCGCGCACTTCGTGGCTGAGGCGCCGGCGCAGTTCCACGTCGAGGTTGGAGAACGGCTCGTCGAGCAACAACAGTTGTGGCTCCGGTGCCAGTGCACGCGCCAGGGCGACACGCTGTTGCTGGCCACCGGACAGCTCATGCGGGTAGCGCCCGCCAAGGCCACCGAGCTTGACCAGTTCGAGCATCTCTTCGATCACCTGCGCCTGGTTCGGGTGCCTGGCGATGCCGAAGGCGATGTTCTGCGCCACGGTCAGGTGCGGGAACAGGGCGTAGTCCTGGAACACCATGCCGATCCGGCGTTTTTCCGGAGCCAGGGTGAAACCAGCGCGGGAAATCACCTCGCCGGCCAACTGGATTTCACCCTCGTGCACCGGCTCGAAGCCAGCGATGGCACGCAGGGTGGTGGTCTTGCCGCAACCCGATGAACCCAGCAGGCAACCGATGTCGCCTGCGTTCAGATGCAGGTTGAGGTCCTGGACGATGCGCTGCTCGCCGTAGCCGCAGGCGAGGTTGCGCAGGTTGAGCAGTAGGGGTTGACTCATGCGTGGTGGTAAGCCGGTTCGACAAGGAATTCGAGTAGGGCCTTCTGTGCATGCAAGCGGTTCTCAGCCTGATCCCAGGCGACCGAACGGGGGTCGTCGAGCAGGTCATGGCTGATTTCCTCGCCCCGATGGGCGGGCAGGCAGTGCATGAACAGGGCGTCGGGTGCCGCCAGGTCGAGCAATGCGCGGGTGACCTGGTAAGGCGCGAAATGCGCCAGGCGCCGTGCAGTTTCCTCTTCCTGGCCCATGGAAGTCCAGACATCCGTGGTCACCAGGTGCGCATCGCGCACGGCTTCCTGCGGATCGCGGACGATCTGCACATGGTCGCCACCCAGTTCCATGAAGCGCGCATCGGGCTCGTAGCCTTCCGGGCAGGCGATGCGCAGCTGGAAGTCGAACTGCCTGGCCGCTTCGATGTACGAGTTGCACATGTTGAAGCCATCGCCGATCCAGGCCACGGTCTTGCCCTGGATCGAGCCGCGGTGCTCCAGGAAGGTCTGCATGTCGGCCAGCAACTGGCACGGGTGCGACTCGTCGGACAAGGCGTTGATCACCGGCACGCGGGATTTGGCAGCGAATTCGGTCAGGGTGCTGTGGGCGTGGGTACGGATCATCACCACGTCGAGCATGCTCGACAGCACGATGGCGCTGTCGCCGATCGGTTCGCCACGGCCCAGCTGGGTGTCGCGCGGCGAGAGGAAGATGGCCTGGCCACCCAGCTGGATCATGCCGGCTTCGAACGACACGCGGGTACGGGTCGAGGATTTCTCGAAGATCATGCCCAGCACGCGGTTCTTCAAAGGCTCGAACAGCACGCCTCGCTTGCGCAGGTCCTTCAGCTCGATGCCTCGGCGGATCACACCGAGCAATTCGTCGGTGGTGAAATCCAGCAGTGAGAGAAAGTGCCTAGCGCTCATGATTGACTACCTTATCTGCAACGGTATGCAGGTCGACCGTATGGTTTTTTTTGACAACGGGAGTGACCTGCGGCGTAAGCCGCACGGGGCGGACGAAATGGGGAAAGGCGCAATACTATAATTAAATGTCGCCTGAAACCAAGAGGAGAAACAGCAGCCGGTGCTCAAGATGTTGCAAAGGGTGTCGTCACCCTTGAGCCAGTGCTGTTTTTTATTTGCTACAGAAGGTTGTACACGGCTTGCTGGCAATCTGGCAAATGGCTGTCGCGAATCGTACGCCTGATGTCGCGGGATTCACGCCGCGAAGCACGCTGGCCGAGGCGAGTGCTGCGGCGCATAGTCGTTGCTCGACCAGCCCTAACACCACCAAGGCAGAAGCGGCCATGACCAAGACCCTGCATCACCGTGCCTGTCACCTGTGCGAAGCGATCTGCGGCCTGAACATAGAAGTCAGCCATGAACCAGACGGGCGGGCGCTGATCAGTTCGATCAAGGGTGACCCGCAAGACCCGTTCAGCCGGGGCCACATCTGCCCCAAGGCAGTGGCCCTGCAGGATATCCAGAACGATCCGGATCGCTTGCGCCAGCCTCACCGGCGGGTCGGCAGCGAGTGGCAGCCGATTGGCTGGGATGAGGCTTTCGCCTTGGCCGCCGACAGGTTGTGGGCGGTCCAGCAGGCCCACGGGCGCAATGCTGTGGCGGTCTATCAAGGCAACCCCAGCGTGCACAATTATGGGCTGATGACCCATAGCAACTACTTCCTCGGCCTGCTCAAGACCCGCAACCGCTTCTCGGCCACCTCGGTCGACCAGCTGCCACAGCATCTGACCAGCCATCTGATGTACGGCCACGGCCTGCTATTGCCCATACCGGATATCGACCATACCGACTTCATGCTGATCCTTGGTGGCAACCCGCTGGCCTCCAATGGCAGCATCATGACCGTGCCCGACGTGGAAAAGCGCCTGAAAGCCCTGCGCGGGCGAGGTGGACGCCTGGTCGTGGTCGATCCCCGCCGTAGCGAAACCGCTGCCATGGCCGACCTGCATCTGTTCATTCGGCCCGGTGGCGATGCTGCCTTGCTCTGTGGCCTGCTCAACACCTTGTTCGATGAAGGGCTTGCGCGCGGCTCGCATTTGCCGGTCAGCGGCCTGCAGCAGGTGCGCGAAGCGATTGCGCCGTTCAGCGCAGAAGCGATGAGCGCACAGTGCGGCATCGCCGCCGGTCAGATACGTCAACTGGCACGGGACTTTGCCGCAGCGGACAAGGCGGTCTGCTATGGGCGCATGGGGGTCTCGACCCAGGCGTTCGGCACGCTGTGCCACTGGCTGGTGCAGATGATCAACCTGGTGACCGGCAACCTCGACCGAGAGGGTGGGGCGCTGTGCACCGAGCCTGCGGTCGATCTGGTGGCGACCACCTCAGGTGGCCATTTCAATGCCTGGCAGAGCCGGGTCTCGGGCTTGCCGGAATACGCGGGCGAGCTGCCCGTGGCGGCCTTGGCCGAGGAGATGCTGACCCCGGGGGAGGGGCAGGTGCGCGCCTTGGTGACGGTCGCCGGCAATCCGGTGCTGTCCACACCCAATGGCCGCCAGCTGGATGCGGCGCTGGAGGGTCTCGAGTTCATGCTCAGCATCGACCTCTATATCAATGAAACTACCCGCCACGCCGACCTGATCCTGCCGTCGACCTCGGCGCTGGAAAACGACCATTACGACAGCACCTTCAACCTGCTGGCCGTGCGCAATGTGACCCGTTTCAATCGCGCCATCCTGGCCAAGCCGGCAGGCGCCCTGCATGACTGGGAGATTTTCGTCGGCCTCGCCCAGGCCTTCGCCAAGCGCGCCGAACTGGAACTGAAACCGACCTGGCCGCCAGCGCAGATGATCGACCTGGCCCTGCGCAAGGGGCGCTATGGCGAGGCCAGCGCCTGGAAGCTGTCGCTGCAGGCACTGGAGCAATACCCTCACGGGCTTGACCTGGGGCCGCTGCGCGCCAACCTGGCGACGCGCCTGGCAACGGCCAGCAAAGCCGTCGAGGTGGCACCGCAGGTGCTGCTGGATGATTTGCAGCGGTTGGCCTTGAGTGCGCCGCCTGCGCCGGGCGAATTGCTGCTGATCGGTCGACGCCATGTGCGCAGCAACAATTCGTGGATGCACAACTATCATCGCCTGGTCAAAGGCAAGCCGCGTCATCAACTGCTGATGCACCCCCACGACATGCATGACCGGCAATTGCAGGATGGCCAGCGGGTGCGTATCCGTTCGCGCACTGGCCTGCTGGAAGTCGAGGTACAGGCTTGTGAAGACATGATGCCCGGGGTGGTCAGCCTGCCCCACGGTTTCGGTCATGGTCGCCAGGGCGTGCAGTTGCAGGTCGCCCAGGCACAAGCCGGTGTGAGCGCCAACGACCTGACGGATGAGCGCCTGCGCGACGCGGTATCCGGTAATGCTGCGCTCAATGGCGTGCCCGTGCAGGTCGAGGCTGCCTGAGCAACGGTAAGGCCGAGCATGCTGCTCGGCTTTCCGATACAATGCCTCACCGTGCCGACGATCGCGTCGGAAAGTTCAGCCGAGGTGCTACATGGATATCATCGAAACGATCAAAGAGCAGATTGCCAACAACACCATTCTGCTTTACATGAAAGGCTCGCCGAATGCCCCACAGTGTGGCTTCTCCGCGCGTGCCTCGCAGGCTGTGATGGGTTGCGGCGAGAAGTTCGCCTACGTCGACATCCTGCAGAACCCGGAAATCCGCGCAAACCTGCCGAAATACGCCAACTGGCCGACCTTCCCGCAACTGTGGGTAGCCGGTGAGCTGGTAGGCGGCAGCGACATCATGCTGGAAATGTTCGAGAAGGGTGAGCTGCAGACCCTGATCAAGGACGCCGCCGCCAAGGCCAAGGCTTCCGAAGCCTGATCATCAGGCAGCCATGAAAAAACCCGCTCAGAGCGGGTTTTTTTATGGAGCGAGTATTTTATTCTTCGCCCATCTGCGACTGCAGGTAGTTCTCGATGCCGATCTTGTCGATCAGGCCGAGCTGGGTTTCCAGCCAGTCGATGTGTTCTTCCTCGGATTCGAGGATGTCTTCGAGCAAGTCACGCGAGCCGAAGTCGCCAGCGGTTTCGCAGTGGGCGATGGCGGCTTTCAGGTCGACCAGGCCCTTCTGTTCGATCTTCAGGTCGCACTCGAGCATCTCTTTGGTGTGCTCACCGATCAGCAGCTTGCCAAGGTCCTGGACGTTGGGGATGCCTTCGAGGAAAAGAATACGCTTGATCAGTTTGTCAGCGTGTTTCATCTCGTCGATGGATTCCTTGTACTCGTGCTTGCCGAGCTTGTTCAGGCCCCAATCTTCATACATGCGCGCGTGCAGGAAGTACTGGTTGATCGCGACCAGCTCGTTTCCGAGGATCTTGTTGAGATGCTGGATGACGCTTACGTCGCCTTTCATGTCGGGTTCCTGCCCTGTAGAAGTGTGCCAATACAGGGAAGTTTGAGCCTGTAACGGGGGGCTGTCAAACCTAAGTGTTTGAATAATAAGTGAAAATTAATAGGAATAAGAATGTTTGTGAACCGCGTTGGAACGCTAACTTATTGATATTCAGGCATAAAAAAACCGGACACGTGGTCCGGTTCTTCGAATTCTGTAATATCAGGCAGCAGTAAATTCCACCGGATAGGGCAGGGCGGCGTGCTGGCTCACCTGCAATTCGGTGAGGGTCTCACGGACCACCTCTTTGGCCAGGCAGGCACATTTGCCACACTGGCTGGCGACGTTGGTCGCCGCTCGGACTTCCTTGTAACTGCAGCATCCTTCATAGATCGCATCGCGGATCTGTCCGTCGGTGACGCCGACACAAAGACACACATACATAGGGCTGACCATCGCGGGTTGAGTCGATGGGTTGGAGCTTAATGTTAATGAGAATGCTTGTCAAAGGACTTTCTGAAAGGGCCGTGCTTGAGCGACCGACGGTTGCATTCGGCCTGTCACCGGAAGCCGTGTATGATGGTCAGCCTTTGTTGGATGTCGGGCAAGCCTGCCTTGGCCCGGCAAACGGTTCTTCACCCTCATCAGGAGATTACAATGAGCGTACTCGTTGGCAAACAAGCCCCCGACTTCACCGTCCCAGCTGTCCTGGGCAATGGCGAAATCGTCGACAGCTTCAACCTGGCTTCGGCCATCAAGGGCAAGTACGGCCTGGTGTTCTTCTACCCACTGGACTTCACTTTCGTCTGCCCGTCCGAGCTGATCGCCCTGGACAACCGCATCCCTGATTTCCAGGCGCGCAACGTTGAAGTGATCGGCGTTTCGATCGACTCGCACTTCACCCACAACGCCTGGCGTAACACCCCGGTCAATGCCGGCGGTATCGGCCAGGTCAAGTACACCCTGGCTGCCGACATCACCCACGAAATCTGCAAGGCCTACGACGTCGAGTCCGAAGGCGGCGTAGCCTTCCGCGGCGCCTTCCTGATCGACACCAACGGTGTTGTGCGTTCGCAGATCGTCAACGACCTGCCGCTGGGCCGTAACATGGACGAGCTGCTGCGTCTGGTCGACGCCCTGCAATTCCACGAAGAGCACGGCGAAGTCTGCCCTGCCAACTGGAAGAAAGGCGACCAGGGCATGACCGCTTCGCCAGAAGGCGTTGCTGCTTACCTGAGCGAGAACGCTGGCAAGCTGTAATTGCCACGCGCATGAAAAAAACCGGCCCACGTGGCCGGTTTTTTTGTGCCAGCTTGTGCCGGCCTCTTCGCGGGTGAATCGGATCGCCGCACCGCCGCTCCCACAGGAACCGCACAATGGCACAGGCCTATGCGGTACTTTGGGAGCGGGCGTGCCCGCGAAGCTTTTCAGGTCAGTCGTTGAAGTCGCGCCAGCCGCCCATTTCCTTCCAGCGATTGACGATGCCGCAGAATAGCTCGGCCGTCTTCTCGGTGTCGTAACGCGCCGAGTGCGCTTCACGCCCGTCGAAGTCGATGTCGGCGCTCTGGCAGGCTCGTGCCAGTACGGTCTGGCCGTAGGCCAGGCCAGCCAGGGTCGCGGTGTCGAAGCTTGAGAACGGGTGGAACGGGTTACGCTTGATGTCGTTGCGCGTGACCGCTGCATTAAGGAAACCAAGGTCGAAGCTGCTGTTGTGGCCGACCAGGATCGCCCGTTTGCAGCCGTTGGCTTTAAGCGCCTTGCGCACACCGCGGAAGATGTCGGTGAGCGCGCTTTCCTCGCTCACCGCCATGCGCAGCGGGTGGTCCAGCTTGATGCCGGTGAATTCCAGCGCAGCCGGCTCGATGTTCGCCCCTTCGAACGGTTCGACCCGGTAGAAGTAGGTGTGCTCGGGGAACAGAAAGCCCTTTTCGTCCATGCCGATGGTCACTGCGGCAATTTCCAGCAGGGCGTCGGTGGCGCTGTTGAAGCCGCCAGTCTCGACATCCACGACTACCGGCAGATAGCCACGGAAGCGCTCGGCCATCGGGTGGCGCGAACCGCCGCCGACCTGACCGTCCTGGTCGTCTTCGTACAGGTCTTCGCTCACGCATTGTCCTCCAGCAGGCGCCAGCGCAGTTTCTCACCGGCGCGCAGCGGGATCACGGTTTGCTCGCCGAATGGCAGGCTGTCCGGGGCGGTCCATTCTTCGCGAACCAGGGTGATGGTGTCGGTGTTCGCTGGCAGGCCATAGAAGGCCGGGCCATGCAGGCTGGCGAAACCTTCCAGCTTGTCCAGTGCATTGCGCTGCTCGAACGCCTCGGCGTACATCTCGATGGCAGCGTATGCGGTGTAGCAACCGGCACAACCGCAGGCGGCTTCCTTGGCGTGGCGGGCATGCGGTGCCGAGTCGGTGCCGAGGAAGAACTTCGGGTTGCCGCTGGTGGCCGCGTCCAGCAGCGCCACCTGGTGGGTGTTGCGCTTGAGGATCGGCAGGCAATAGAAGTGCGGGCGAATACCGCCGACCAGCATGTGGTTGCGGTTGTACAGCAGGTGCTGGGCAGTGATGGTCGCACCGACGTTGGCCGGGGCTTCGGTGACGAACTGCGCGGCGTCGCCGGTGGTGATGTGCTCGAAGACCACTTTCAGGGTCGGGAAGCGTTCGACCAGGCGGCGCATGTGTTCGTCGATGAAGCGCTTCTCGCGGTCGAACACGTCGATTTCGCTGCGGGTGACTTCACCGTGCACCTGCAACGGCATGCCGACTTCCGCGAGTGCCTCGATGGCGGGGAAGATGTTGTCGATGCTGGTCACGCCCGAATCGGAGTTGGTCGTCGCACCGGCCGGGTACAGCTTGGCGGCGTAGACGATACCGCTGGCCTTGGCCGCGCGGATGTCCTCCGGGCTGGTGCGGTCGGTGAGGTACAGCACCATCAGCGGTTCGAAGCGGCTGCCGGCCGGGCGTGCGGCAAGGATGCGCTCGCGGTAGGCGCCGGCTTCGACGGCATTGCGCACCGGCGGAACCAGGTTGGGCATGATGATGGCACGGGCGAAAATACGCGCCACATCGCCAACGGTATGGGGCAGGACGGCACCATCGCGCAGATGGATGTGCCAGTCGTCGGGACGCAGGAGGGTCAGGCGATCGGACATTGGGAATTCCAGGCGGGTCGAACTCAGGCCCCAATGCTACCGGAAAACCCCGGCCCGAGCACGGCTATCAAGTTTTCCGGCAAGCGTCCGATAGCCTGCCTGTAAGCCGTCAGAATTTGTGGAGCCACCCGTGCGCCAGCGTTACCTAGCCCTGTTGACCCTTGTCGCCAGCCTGCCGGCCGGTGCACTGACCTTCCAGACCCGCATGGAGAATGTCGCCTGGAAAGTCGAGGGTGACCAGTTCGAATGCCGCCTGATCCAGCCGATCGACGGTTTCGGCAGTGGCGAGTTCGTGCGCAAGGCCGGTGAGCAGCCGGTGTTCCAGTTGCGTTCGCACAGCAATGCGCTGGGCGCAGGTTCGGCCACTTTGCTGGCCGCCGCTGCCCCCTGGCAGCCGGGCCGTGCAGATGTGAACCTCGGCGCTGTGCGCATGGCCCGCAGCGGCGTGCTGTTCAGTTCGTCGCAGAGCCAGGCCAGCCGCCTGATCAACGGCCTGCTCGATGGGCGCAGCACGGTGGTGCGCAATTACACCGGCGAAGGCGGGAGGACGATGGAAGTACGCGTGCTGCCGGTCAGCTTCGCCAAGGCGTACAGCGACTATCAGGCCTGTGCCGGCAAGATGCTGCCGATGAACTATGATCAGGTGCGTCAGACCCAGGTGGGCTTCCCGGGGGGGGGCTTCGACCTGGACGCCGATGCCCGTGCGCGGCTGGACGTGATCCTCGATTACCTCAAGGCCGACCCGACGGTGAACCACATCGAACTCAACGGCCATTCCGACAACAGCGGCAACCGCCTGACCAATCGCGACACATCGCGGCGTCGGGCCTTGGCCGTTGCCGACTACTTCAAGGCTCATGGTGTGCCTGAAGAGCAGATCGTCGTGCGCTTTCATGGCGAGCGCTATCCGCTGGTCAAGAACAACAGCCCGGCCAATCGGGCGCGTAACCGGCGGGTGAATATCGAGCTGGATCGGGTGGCGCAGGTGGAGAAGCCGGTGCAGCAAACGGCACCGGCTGCTCCTGCTGTTCCACCTGCGGCTGCGGCGCCGGCTGCGACCGGAGCAAAGACACCCTGATATCAAGGTGTTTCTCTGGGGCTTGGGACCGCATCAGGGCCACCAGTTGCTGCCACAAAATTTTCAGCGCCTGTGAGATCGAGCGCCGCCCGCGCGGCGCATCGCGAGCTTTGCTCGCTCCTACGTTTGTTTCGGGCCAGTAACGCCCGTGACAGGCGCGCGCGACCGCCCTGTTGGTACGGCGCGATATCGCGTCATGCGCCAAGGCGTACGCGCGCAAATCCCACAGGAAACATTGGCCCGAAACAAACGTAGGAGCGAGCGCAGCTCGCGATGCGCCGCGCGGGCGGCGCTCGATCTCACAGGCGCTGAACCTTTTGTGGCAAGCACGTCGCGCCACCGACAGTTCCTGTCGCTTTGTCGTCAGAAGCTGTCGCCCCACTGTAAATTTATCCGCAACGCCGGTAGAATCGGTCCCTTTCCGTACAACCCCGTGGAGTGATGGCATGGCGGACGTAAAAAAGGTCGTACTGGCGTATTCCGGCGGCCTTGATACTTCGGTGATTCTCAAGTGGCTGCAGGATACCTACAACTGCGAAGTGGTGACATTCACCGCTGACCTGGGGCAGGGCGAAGAAGTCGAGCCGGCTCGCGCCAAAGCTCAGGCGATGGGCGTAAAAGAGATCTACATCGACGACCTGCGCGAAGAGTTCGTGCGTGATTTCGTCTTCCCGATGTTCCGCGCCAACACCGTCTACGAAGGCGAGTACCTGCTGGGTACTTCCATCGCCCGCCCGCTGATTGCCAAGCGCCTGATCGAAATCGCCAACGAAACCGGCGCCGACGCCATTTCTCACGGCGCGACCGGCAAGGGTAACGACCAGGTCCGCTTCGAACTGGGTGCCTATGCGCTCAAGCCTGGCGTCAAGGTCATTGCTCCATGGCGCGAGTGGGACCTGCTGTCCCGCGAAAAGCTGATGGACTATGCCGAAAAGCACGGCATCCCGATCGAGCGTCACGGCAAGAAGAAGTCGCCCTACTCGATGGATGCCAACCTGCTGCACATCTCCTACGAAGGCGGTGTCCTGGAAGATACCTGGACCGAGCACGAAGAAGACATGTGGCGCTGGAGCGTCTCGCCAGAAAACGCCCCGGACCAGGCTACCTACATCGAGCTGACCTACCGCAATGGTGACATCGTCGCCATCGACGGCGTCGACATGACCCCAGCCACCGTGCTTGCCGAGCTGAACCGTATCGGCGGCGCCAACGGTATCGGCCGTCTGGACATCGTAGAGAACCGTTACGTGGGCATGAAGTCCCGCGGCTGCTACGAAACCCCTGGCGGTACCATCATGCTCAAGGCCCACCGCGCCATCGAGTCGATCACCCTGGACCGCGAAGTCGCTCACCTCAAAGACGAGCTGATGCCGAAGTATGCCAGCCTGATCTACACCGGCTACTGGTGGAGCCCGGAGCGCCTGATGCTGCAGAAGATGATCGACGCTTCGCAGGTCAACGTTAACGGCGTCGTGCGCCTGAAACTGTACAAGGGCAATGTCATCGTGGTTGGCCGCAAGTCGGACGACTCGCTGTTCGATGCCAATATCGCTACCTTCGAAGAAGACGGCGGCGCCTACAACCAGGCAGATGCGGCTGGCTTCATCAAGCTCAACGCGCTGCGCATGCGCATCGCTGCCAACAAAGGCCGCGGGATGCTCTGAGCACCTGGCTGAATTGGCAAACGAACCCCGGCTCTGGCCGGGGTTTTTTTTGTCTTCTCGACAGAGGGCTGCTCGGTATCATGGGGTCAATCCTCAGGCAAGCGGCTGATGGAAAGAAGGATGCATTGATGTAGCTCCGTATTACAGAAGCGCCATTGCTTGTGTTCGGCATGCGGTTGGGTAATGGCCTGCATGAGTCGCTGTTGTATCTGTTTCGGGGCATCAGGGCCGGAAAACATGACAGTTACAATTTCTTGAGGGGGGGCGGGCGATGTTGGCCCGGTCTTCTGGGGGGGATCGGACTGTTCCGGTTGGTAAAAGGATTTGGAGTTGAAGTTCAGGGTGAGGAAGAACAACGCTGTAAGGAAGAATGGAAACCCTACAAGGAACCATGTGTAGTACGTCTGACTTTCGTCGCTGAGAAAAGGCAGGGTTGCCAAGGCAGAAGCTTCGATAATGCCTGCAAATATGGCGATGATCGTCAGTGGGGCGACGGGTTGGTTCGCAGTCATGATTAATGCCTCCTGCATGTTTTACATACCAATAACCCACTGGCTCCCTTTACCAAATTGTGGACTTTTTCCCGGTGCGGTAATTTTTCGAAGGCGAGGCATGACAAATCGATCATGCTTCGTGCGTTTGTTCTCAATCACTCTCAAGGCAAGTCTGTAAATCTTTCTTTGTAGGAAATTTCCCAAACCGACGTAAGGTTCATCTATTCAGCTACTTAAGGGGGGGATCGACGCGCCATTGAGCGTTCCGCTCGGTTATGGTGGGGCGTCGTCAAAGCAGAATAACGAATGATGGATATCGCATGAACAAAGTCCTTATCGTGGATGATCATCCGGTCATACGCTTGGCAGTGCGCATGTTGATGGAGCGACATGGGTACGATGTTGTCGCGGAAACCGACAATGGCATTGCCGCCTTGCAGCTTACTCGAGAACATCTTCCCGATATCGTCGTGCTCGATATCGGCATCCCCAAGCTCGACGGCCTGGAGGTCATTGGCCGGATGGCAGCAGCGAGTCCTGGCAGCCGCGTGCTGGTTCTGACGTCGCAGGCGCCCGGGCATTTCTCCATGCGCTGCATGCAAGCGGGGGCCTCTGGCTATGTATACAAGCAGCAGGAGCTCACCGAACTGCTGAGCGCCATCAAGGCGGTGCTCTCGGGTTACAGCTATTTCCCGAACCAGGCCTTGCACAAGTCACGTGGCAGGGTCGGGGGGGCAAGTGAAACGGAAATGGTCGATCGCCTGTCTGCCAGGGAGATGATGGTCCTGCAGCAGTTGGCGCGGGGACGGTCCAACAAGGAGATAGCCGACAGCATGTACCTCAGCAACAAGACGGTCAGTACCTACAAGACGCGCCTGTTGCTGAAGCTCAATGCCCACTCGCTGGTGGACCTGATCGAGCTGGCCCGCCGCCATGGCCTGAGCTGAACCAGCCATGGACAAAGCCTCCGCAAGGGAGGCTTTGGTGGGGGCTAAAGGTCGTAGTCGAAATCGGCCAATTGCCGCTGCAGGCGCCGCTCTTCGAGGAGGTTGTCAATGGTACGACGCTTGCTCAGGTTGGTTTTCGCGGTTTCTACCTGAGGCTCCGCTTCGTCGTCAGCGGTAGCAAAGTCATCTTCGATCGACAGGTCGTCTTTATCGGTACTCATGAGTCGCTCCAAGCCAAAGGGCCATTGGCCGTCCTTATAACGAGAAAGCGATGTCCGGTAAAAAAGATTTTTTCAATCGCAACGCAGCTGTTTTTGCTATTGGCTCAATCGTCGCAGGTCTTGTGCTTGTATTCGCACAGGTCTTCGATGCGGCAGCTACCACAACGAGGCTTGCGTGCCTGGCACACGTAGCGGCCATGCAGGATGAGCCAATGGTGAGCGTCGAGCAGGTAATCCTTGGGTACGAATTTGACCAGTTTCTTCTCGACTTCAAGCACGGTCTTACCGGGCGCTATGCCGGTGCGGTTGCTGACCCTGAATATGTGCGTGTCCACGGCCATGGTTGGCTGGCGGAAGGCGGTGTTGAGCACCACGTTGGCGGTCTTGCGGCCAACGCCTGGTAACGCCTCCAGTGCTTCGCGGGTTTGCGGCACTTCGTCGCCATGGCGCTCGATCAGCAGGCGGCACGCCTCGATGACGTTCTTGGCCTTGCTGTTGTAGAGGCCGATGGTCTTGATGTAGTCGCTCAGCCCCTCGACCCCCAGCGCGTAGATGGCCTGCGGTGTGTTGGCGACCGGAAACAGGCGTGCGGTGGCCTTGTTGACCCCGACATCGGTGGACTGTGCGGAAAGCGTCACGGCAACCAGAAGCTCAAAGGGGGTGGTGTAAGCCAATTCCGTTTTCGGATCGGGATTGTCTTCGTGCAGCCTGCGAAAGATCTCCAGGCGTTTGGCGGCATTCATGGTTTCAACGCTTTCCTTGACGACAAGTGAGGGTGGGGCGTAGCCGATTGTACAAGGCCAGCAGCGCGCCGAGCAGTAGCAGCCCACCTGGCGGCAAGTTGGCCAGGTGCATACCTGCGGACGCCTCCAGCCAGTGGCGCCCCGCGCCAAGCAGCAGGCAGGCGAGCAGCAGGCCACTCAGAAGCAGTAACAGATGCCGCCAGCGCCCTGCTGTTGGCAGCAACGTGTCGATGGCAAGGCACTGCAGGCAAATCAGCGCCGGATAGAACCCAAGCGTCTGCGCCAAGGGCAATGCCCAGGCACGTAGGGCCAATTGCAGGCAGCTGCCAAGCGCAGCAAGCAGCAGCAGGCTTGCCAGCCAGTACCTGGCGCCGCTGAGTGTTGCCCGCAGCGGGCCAAGCAAGGCTTGGTGGAGAAGGATCATCAACCACATACACGCACCGATGGCCACTGCATGGGTGAAAGTGCGAGTCGCGCCAAGCAGCGGAGCCAGGCCTGTGATCAGCAGGCAGAATCTATTCATGGGTAGAGGCCCCGAGCAGTTCGCTGCGATGCTGATCAAAAAACCGCAAGGCCTCCTGCTGGGCATCGATGACGGCCCGGGACGTAACGGTCGCCCCGGCCAGCTGGTCGAAATCGCCCTGGTCGCGTCTGAGTGCCCAGCGGTCGCCAAGGCCGTGCCTGGCAAACTGATGCAGCCAGCCAGACTGCGGATCGGCAATCTGGCCGCCCAACCCAGGGCTTTCGTGCTGTTCGATCACCCGAGTGCCGATCAGGCGGCCATCGGCAGCGATGGCGATGGTCAGCTTGATGGGGCCGGCATAGCCCTGCACTTGGCTCACCAGCACGATGGCTGTTGGCGAAGTGCCGTGGCTTGCGCGGTAAGCCGCGAGTACCTTGCTGTGCTGCGGCTGTTCGGCAGGCAATTGCAGCGCGCTGTCCATAGGGCGGTTGTCGTAGCTTTGCGGGGGCAGCACCGCCATTAACTGGCTTGCCTGAAGCTGGCGCTCGGCATCGATGATGGCCGGGCGAGTCCAGTGCTGCCAGGCCAGCGTCGATACGACTGCCGACCCGCCGACGGCAAGCAGCAAAAGGCTGCTGCGCATGGGCGCGATCATGGCGAAACCTGTTGGCGCTGCACGGCGAACCGATCCAGGGCGGGCACTGCCAGGTTCATCAACAGGATGGCGAAGGCCGTGCCATCCGGGTAACTGCCCCAGGTGCGAATCAGGTAGATCAGTGCGCCTGCGCCGAAACCGAACAACAGCCTGGCCAGATTGGCCTTCGGGCCGGACACCGGCTCAGTCGCGATGAAGAACGCCGCCAGCATGGTTGAACCGCTGAACAGATGCAGCAGTGGCGAACCGTTCGAATCCGAACCGGAGCCATTCCAGGCCAGCAGGCTGAACAGGAAAAGGCCGGCCAGCAGCCCTGCCGGGGCATGCCAGCTGATCACCTTGCGCTGCAAGAGAAACAGCCCGCCGCACAGCAATGCCAGATTGATCCATTCGCTGCTGCGACCGCCAACATTGCCAAAACCGGCGTGACTGGCGAACAGTTCGTCGAGGGTCAGGCTGCGGTTGTGGCGCAGGCCATCGAGGATGGTTGGCCCCGCCCAGGCATCGATCTGGCCGCCCCCGCCAGCCACCTGCTGCAGGCTCTCGACAAAGCCAATGGCGTGGTTGGGCCAGTGGTTCATGTGCAGCGGAAAGTTCAGCAGCACGAAGGCGTAACCGACCATGGCCGGGTTGAACAGATTGCGGCCCACCCCGCCAAAGGCCTGCTTGCCGACAGCTATGGCAATGCCTGCTGCTGTCACTGGCACCCACCAAGGCGCCTGTCCGGGCAGGGCGATGGCCAGCAACACGGCAGTCACCAGCGCACTGCCATCGTTCAGTGCCGGCAGAACAGGCTGGCGACGCATAGCCAGCAAGGTCGCCTCGCAACACAGCGCACTGATGGCACACAGCAACAGGCTGAACAGGACTCCCCAGCCCTGTGTCCAGAGGGTAGCGAGCAAGCCGGGTATGCAGGCCAGCAGCACCAGGCCCATGGCTGTGCGTAGCCGGGGGTCAGGGCTTGCCATGTTCAAGCCTGGCGCCTGTGGGCAGCGCATCGGCAGCGGCGCTTTTCTGCGCCTTGATCCGCTCCAGAGCAGCTTTGATCGGGTCTGCCGCGCCTTGTGTGGCTTCGGCCGTACGCGCCAGGCGCTGCGCCTCACGGCGCGCGATTTCGCGTCGCAGGCGGGCGTTTCGCTGTTGGTGGCGCTGGCGCGCATGATCGCGGCGCTCGCGGCGGGCCAGCAGTTGTTCGGGGGAATGAGCCAGGCCGCTGACGATGGCTACCAACCCTGCTGGCAGTGGCTGCATCTCGATGCAATCGACCGGGCAGGGCGCCAGGCAAAGGTCACAACCGGTGCATTCGTTGGCAATGACCGTGTGCATCAACTTGGCGGCGCCGACGATGGCATCGACCGGGCAGGCCTGGATGCACTTGGTGCAACCGATGCATTCGGCTTCGCGAATGTAGGCGACCTGGGACGGTGCGCTGCCGCGTAGCGGGTCAGGCGCAAGCAGTGGCCGCTCGAGCAACGCTGCCAGCGCGGCAATGGTTTCGCTGCCACCTGGCGGGCACTTGTTGATGGCCTCGCCCGCAGCCAGTCCTTCGGCGTAGGGCCGACAGCCGTTGTGGCCACATTTGCCACATTGGGTTTGCGGCAGCAGGGCATCGACGCGTTGAATCAAATTCATTGAAAGAAAAGTCCGTTGAATCCGGAGAACGCCAGGGCCATGACGCCTGCACCGATCAAGGTAATCGGCAAACCGCGCAACGCGGCCGGTACTTCCGCCTGCTGGCTGCGCTGATGCAGGTCGTCGAACAGCACCAGCGCCAGCCAGAAGCCCAAGCCGGCCAAGGCCCCCCAGCACAACGTTGCAAGCACCGAGGTGTCATCTGCCGTCGCTTGCAGCGTCAACCCGAGCAGCATGGCGTTGCCCAGCAAGGGCAGTGCAAGTTCGCCGGTGGGCCACTGCGGCCGCAACCCGCCCAGCGCCCTCGGTACGCCCCATGCCAGCCATGCCAGCCAGGGCAACAGCAGGAACAGGCGCAGGTCCTGCAACTGCCAGGGCGCCACGATGAGCCGTTCGAGCGCTTGCCCGCCGCTTGCCCCGAGTGCCATGCACAGGGCGCCCGCCAGGCCACACACATGCAGGCGTAGCCGGCTCAACGGCTGTTGTTGCAAGAGCAGGTGGCTGACCAGCGCAGCGCTGGCCAGGATCAGCATGTAGTCGTTCATTTGAATGACGATAGCCGGGAATCGCCTTGAGCGTCCGGCATTGCCGCAGCAGATGGAACTGCCCCGGCGGTGAGGCCGGGGCAGAAGGCTTACTTGATGCGCTGACCTGGTTTGGCGCCGCTGTCAGGGCTGAGCAGGTAGATTTCTTCGCCGCCAGGGCCGGCCGCCATGACCATGCCTTCGGACACGCCAAAACGCATTTTGCGCGGCTTGAGGTTGGCCACCATCATGGTCAGACGGCCTTCCAGTTTGGAAGGGTCCGGGTAGGCCGACTTGATGCCGGAGAACACGTTGCGGCGCTCGTCGCCGATGTCCAGGGTCAGTTGCAGAAGCTTGTCGGCGCCAGGCACGGCTTCAGCCTTGACGATCAATGCGACACGCAGGTCAACCGCGGCAAAGGTGTCGAACTCGATTTCGGCAGACAGCGGGTCCTTGGCCAGCTCGCCGTTGCCGGCGGGTGCCTGGGCTTCGGCGGCCAGCAGGTCTTCCTTGCTGGCAGCGACCATGGCTTCGACCTTGGCAGGTTCGATACGGCTCATCAGCGCCTTGAACGGGTTCAACTGGTGGTTTTCCAGGCGCGATTGATGGTCGTTCCAGGTCAGTGGTGCGACGTTGAGGAATGCCTCGGCATCGGCGGCAAGCAGCGGCAGCACGGGTTTGAGGAAGATTACCAGCTGGCGGAACAGGTTGATGCCCTGGGCGCAAATGGCCTGGACTTCGTCCTGCTTGCCTTCCTGCTTGGCCAGCGACCAAGGTGCCTTGTCGGCGATCCAGGCGTTGGCGCGGTCGGCCAGGGCCATGATTTCGCGCATGGCGCGGCCGAAGTCGCGGCCTTCATAGGCTTCGGCAATCGACGGGGCGGCGGCGAGGAAGGCCTCGGTCAGCTCCGGCGCAGCATCGCCAGCGACCATCACGCCGGCATTGCCTTTATGGATGAAGCCGGCGCAACGGCTGGCAATGTTGACTACCTTGCCAACCAGGTCGGAGTTGACCTTCTGCACGAAGTCTTCGAGGTTCAGGTCGAGGTCGTCGACGCCACGGCCGAGCTTGGCGGCGTAGTAGTAGCGCAGGTATTCCGGGTGCAGGTGGTCCAGGTAGGTGCGGGCCTTGATGAAGGTGCCGCGCGACTTGGACATCTTGGCGCCGTTGACGGTCAGGTAGCCGTGCACGTTGACTGCGGTCGGCTTGCGGAAGCCGGCACCTTCGAGCATGGCAGGCCAGAACAGGGCGTGGAAGTTGACGATATCCTTGCCGATGAAGTGGTACAGCTCGGCCTTGGAGCCTTCGTTCCAGAAAGCGTCGAAGTCCAGCTCCGGGCGGCGTGCGCACAGGTTCTTGAAGCTGGCCATGTAGCCGATGGGCGCGTCCAGCCAGACGTAGAAATACTTGCCCGGCTCGCCCGGGATCTCGAAGCCGAAGTACGGCGCATCCCGCGAGATATCCCACTCCTGAAGGCCGGAATCCAGCCATTCGGCAAGCTTGTTGGCGACGGCGTCCTGCAAGGTTCCGCTGCGGGTCCACTGCTGCAGCATGGCCTGGAAGTCAGGCAGCTTGAAGAAGAAGTGCTGGGAATCGCGCAGCACCGGAGTGGCCCCGGAGATGGCCGACTTAGGGTTCTTCAGTTCAGTCGGGGCATAGGTGGCGCCGCATTTCTCGCAGTTGTCGCCGTACTGATCTTCAGCCGCACATTTCGGGCAGGTGCCCTTGATGAAACGGTCGGCAAGGAACATGCCCTTTTCGGGGTCGAAATACTGGGTCACCGAACGGGTGGCGATGTGCCCTGCGTCGCGTAGGCGGCCGTAGATCAGGCCTGAGAGTTCGCGGTTTTCGTCACTGTGGGTGGAGTGGAAGTTGTCGAAGTCCACCAGGAAGTCGGCGAAGTCGCCACTGTGCTCGGCCTGGACATTGGCGATCAGCTGCTCAGGGGTTATGCCTTCCTTCTCGGCACGCAACATGATGGCCGAGCCGTGGGCGTCGTCGGCGCAGACGTAGATGCACTGGTTACCGCGCAGTTTCTGGAAGCGCACCCACATGTCCGTCTGGATGTACTCCAGCATATGGCCAAGGTGGATGGATCCATTGGCATAGGGCAGGGCGCTGGTAACGAGAATCTGACGTGGCTCGGACATGGTGGCTCGGCTACTTATCTGGCTCGGGTAAAAATGAGGGTGATCGGCCACTATAAAGGGCTGGCGAAGATATTTCACCCCAAGCACGCATCTGCTGACGATTGACGGGTTAGGATAGGCGTCTGTTTCGTACTCAGTTTGCCAATGGGAGTGTCCATGAGTGCCGTCACCCGTGCCGCCGTCGAAGGCGTGCTTCGCCAGTACACCGACCCCTATCTGAATCAGGACCCGGTCAGCGCCGGTTGCGTGCGCGCCATCGACATCCAGGGCGGGCAAGTCGCTGTGCAGCTGCAACTGGGCTACGCCGCCGGCCTGTTCAAGAACGGTTGGGCCCAGGTGCTGCAGACCGCGATCGAGAATCTCGACGGCGTCAGCTCGGCCCAGGTGTCGATCGACTGTGTCGTCGCCGCCCACAAGGCCCAGGCCCAGGTGCCGGCCATGGCCAATGTCAAGAACATCATCGCCGTGGCCTCGGGCAAGGGCGGTGTCGGCAAGTCGACCACCGCTGCCAACCTGGCCTTGGCCCTGGCCCGTGAAGGCGCCCGCGTGGGCATTCTCGACGCCGATATCTATGGTCCCAGCCAGGGCGTGATGTTCGGGATTGCCGAGGGTACCCGCCCGCAGATCCGCGAGCAGAAGTGGTTCGTGCCGATCAAGGCCCATGGTGTGGAAGTGATGTCCATGGCTTTCCTCACCGATGACAACACGCCGATGGTCTGGCGTGGGCCGATGGTATCGGGTGCGCTGCTGCAACTGGTGACCCAGACCGCCTGGGACGACCTGGATTACCTGGTCATCGACATGCCGCCGGGAACCGGCGATATCCAGCTGACCCTGGCGCAGAAGGTGCCGGTGGCCGGTTCGGTGATCGTCACCACGCCACAGGACCTGGCCTTGCTGGATGCCAAGAAGGGTGTGGAGATGTTCCGCAAGGTCAACATCCCGGTGTTGGGCGTGGTGGAAAACATGGCCGTGCACATCTGCTCGAACTGCGGCCATGCCGAGCACCTGTTCGGCGAAGGCGGTGGCGAGAAGCTGGCGGCACAGTACGGCGTTGACCTGCTGGCGTCGCTGCCGTTGTCGATGCTGATCCGCGAACAGGCCGACAGCGGCAAGCCGACGGCGATCGCTGAACCGGAAAGCCAGATTGCCATGGTCTACCAGGAACTGGCTCGCCAGGTAGGCGCACGGATCGTGCTGCAGGAAGCGGCGGCGCCGGCGATGCCGAGCATCACCATCAGCGAGGACTGACACAGTTTCTGTGGGAGCGGGTTTACCCGCGAAGCAGGCACCGCATTGAATGGCACGGGCTTCGCCCGTGTTCGCGGGTGAACCCGCTCCCACAGGATCGCGCCAACGTTGAGCCTCTGGATTACTTCAGCAGGCATAAAAAAACCCGCCAGAAGGCGGGTTTTTTTGAAAGCTAGAAAGCTGAGATCGACTTAGGCGATCTGAACTTCTTCAGCCTGCATGCCTTTCTGGCCGCGGGTAGCGACGAAAGTAACAGCCTGGCCTTCTTTCAGGGTTTTGAAGCCGTCAGCTTGGATGGCTTTGAAGTGCACGAACAGGTCATCGCCCGACTGAGGGGTGATGAAGCCGTAGCCTTTCTCATCGTTGAACCACTTAACAACACCGGATTGACGGTTGGACATTTTTCTGTCTCCTTGGACAATTTGATAACGGTCAGGAAAAACCCTGGCCGGGACTGAGCGCAAAGAGAGCAGAAAATTCAGCGATGGGCCGATCAGGATCGTGCATCAAACTAGAGATTCTCGGTGTCACGTGCAGCACAGTGGCGCCACCTTACCCCACTTTCCACGAGCTGCCAATGGTCTGTGAACGCTTTACGCAAATTCGGATCGACGGCGGCTGCAACCCCCGTCCGGCGCGGGGTGGGGCACTGGAACTTTAACCCGGGCGCCGGGACCGGTAAGATGCGCGTCTGGATTTTCCCCTCGCAACTCTTCAGGACACCCCGCCATGAGCATCAAATCGGACAAGTGGATTCGCCGCATGGCGCAGGAACACGGCATGATCGAACCGTTCGTCGAGCGCCAGGTGCGCGGCGAGCAGGACAACCGTGTCATCTCCTTTGGCGTTTCCAGCTACGGCTACGACGTGCGCTGCGCCGACGAATTCAAGGTGTTCACCAACATCAACTCGGCTACCGTCGACCCGAAGAACTTCGACGCCGGCAGCTTCGTCGACATCAAGAGCGACGTCTGCATCATCCCGCCGAACTCCTTCGCCCTGGCTCGCACCGTCGAGTACTTCCGCATTCCGCGTGATGTGCTGACCATCTGCCTGGGCAAGAGCACCTACGCCCGTTGCGGCATCATCGTCAACGTCACCCCGCTGGAGCCGGAGTGGGAAGGCCACGTGACCCTGGAGTTCTCCAACACCACCACATTGCCGGCCAAGATCTACGCCAACGAAGGCGTGGCGCAGATGCTGTTCCTGCAGTCCGACGAAGAATGTGAAGTGTCGTACAAGGACCGGGGCGGCAAGTACCAGGGGCAGCGCGGCGTTACCCTGCCACGCACCTGATCCGACGAGCGCAGGGAATTAGTTTCCCTGATGGCACTCCAACAGGTTGAACAGTGCCGATACGTATGCAGCGTGTCGGCCCTCGTCCAGGAGCTGCCAATGAAACTCAACCCCGCAATCAGTGCGAAGCTGGCTGTACTGCAGCCCAACCAGATCGGGTTGCTGGCCTGGTCACTGCTGGCGCACCCGCTGCCCGTGCAGGCTGGCGGCGTGCCGCACCAGCCTGATCCTGATACGCCGCAGCCGCCAGAGCCCGGCGAACACCCGCCGATGGAGCCCGGTGAGCCAACCCTTCCCGACGAGCCACCACCGTCACCTGTCGCCTGACTCAGGTGGCCAGCGCCCAGACCTGATCGCCTCCGGCAAGGAAAACCCGCGTACCGGAACCCGGCTCGACCAACCACCCACCGGTGAACTCACCGAACGCCGGGAGCAGGCTGACCTGAGCATCGATCAGGAAGCACGGCAGCCTCAACCGTTGCCGTGCCCGGCCTCGCAGCACGTACACCGGATGCACGTGCCCGGCGAGTACCGGGTGGCTGGGGTGAGGCTTCGGTTCGTGCTGCAGGGCAAAAGGCTCAAACAGCAGGGGTTCGTCTACCACTTCGATCCCCAGTCGCACCGGCGGATCACCGGCGTGCCGATCATGGTTACCACGCACCAGGATTACCCTCAGCGCGCTGTGGCGGGTTCTCCATGTCTGCAGGCTGGCCTGCGTGCCAGGCGACAGCGCAGCGCGGGCATGCAGGAAGTCGCCGAGGATGATCAGCTGCTCGCAGGCGTAGTTGGCCAGTAATGTGTCCAGGCGTGCCAGGGTTGCGCTGGTGGTACCGCGCGGAACGGGTTGATGCAGTGCCCGGTAACTGGCTGCCTTGCCGATATGAACGTCGGCCACCAGTAAGGTGCGGCGGGCCGGCCAATAGATGGCCTTGTCCGGTAGCAGCCATAGCGTTTCGCCACAGTGTTCGACAGGCAGATAGCGACTCATGGCCGGTTTGCCGCTTTTTCCAGGTCGGTCACCATCCGTGCAATGCGGTCCGCCAGCTTTTCCGTGCTCAAGGTTTCGCGCATGCCTTCGACCAGCAGGGCGAACGCCAGGGGGCCAGGCCGTTGCAGCATGCGCAGGTCCAGTTGCAGGTTTTGCATCTTGAGCAACTGCCGGTGCAGGCGCTCGATCTCCAGTTCTTCATTCAGTACTTCATCGCGCGCCTGGCCGAGCAGCAAGTTGCTGGCGTCATGTTTGCGGAATACTTCGTAGAACAGCCCGCTGGAGGCCTGAATCTGCCGGGTGCTCTTTTGCGCGGCCGGGTAGCCGCCGAACACCAGCCCGGCGATCTGGGCGATTTCGCGGAAGCGTCGCAGCGCCATTTCGCCAGCGTTCAGGCTGGCCAGCACATCCTCCAGCAGGTTGTCGCCCGACAGCGCGTCAGGCAGGCAACTGGCCCAATCCACGGTGCTGGGGCTGAGCAGTTCGAAACCATAGTCGTTCACAGCGATGGACACCGACAGGGGCTGCACCCGGCTTACCCGCCAGGCAATCAGGTTGGCCAGGCCCAGGTTGGCCATGCGCCCGGCAAAAGGGTAGAGGAACAGATGCGAGCCCTGGCGTGATCCCAGCGTCTCGGCCAGCAGCGTGCCGCGGGTGGGTAAGGCTGACCACTTCGACTGCAAGGCCAGCAGTGGCCGCACTGCCTGCATCTCCGGGCCGTGACAGGTACCGTGCGCGGCGGCATCGAGCTGCTCGACCACGGCGTCGGCCAGCTCGCTGGACAATGGCATGCGCCCGCCATTCCAGCGTGCCACGGCGGCCTTGCGCGCGGTGCTGCGGCGCACGTAGGCGGTCATCCCTTCTACCCGTACCAGCTCCAGGACCCGTCCGGCAAACACCAACGTATCGCCAGGGCGCAGGCGGGCGATGAAGGCTTCCTCGACACTGCCCAGGTGCTTGCCGCCACCGCCCTTGCTCCAGTACTTGAGCTGTAGGCTGGCGTCGCTGACGATGGTGCCGATGCCCATGCGGTGACGCCTCGCCAGGCGCTCGCTGGCCACCCGCCAGACCCCGTCGGGGTGCGCCTCGACACGCTGATAGTCGGGGTACGCCGTCAATGCGTGGCCTCCGTGATTGACGAAATCGAGCGCCCATTGCCACTGGCTGTCACGCAGTTCACGAAACGCCCAGGTGCTGCGGACTTCGGCGAGCAGTTCGTCAGGCCGAAAGCCCCTGCCCAGGGCCATGCTGACCAGATGCTGGACCAGTACGTCCAGGCACAGGCGCGGCGAGCGGCGCGCTTCGATATGCCCGGCGGCCAGGGCTGCGCGGGCGGCGGCAGCCTCCACCAGCTCCAGGCTGTGCGTAGGCACCAGGGTGATGCGCGAGCGGCGCCCCGGGGCATGGCCGGAGCGCCCGGCGCGCTGCATGAGGCGGGCAATGCCTTTGGCCGAACCGATCTGCAGCACCCGTTCGACCGGCAGGAAGTCCACGCCCAGATCCAGGCTGGAGGTGCAGATGACGGCCTTGAGCGTGCCCTGCTTGAGGCTCTGCTCGACCCAGTCGCGGGTCGCCCGGGCCAGTGACGCATGATGCAAGGCGATCTGCCCGGCCCAATCGGGGCGGGCATCGAGCAAGGCCTGGTACCACAGTTCGGCCTGGGCACGGGTGTTGGTGAATACCAGGCTGCTGGTGCTGGCGTCGAGTTCCTGGGCTACCTGGTCGAGCATCTTCAGGCCCATGTGCCCGGCCCAGGGGAAGCGCTCGATGGCATCGGGCAGCAAGGTGTCAACCAGCAGCTGCTTGTCCTGGCGACCTTTCACCAGCAGTCCACCGCCCGGCAACAGCACGTCGAGGGCGTGCGCCAGGTTGCCGAGCGTGGCCGACAAGCCCCAGGTCATCAGGCCCGGATGCCAGCGGCGCAGGTGGGCCAGGGCCAGCTGCAGCTGGACGCCACGCTTGTTGCCAAGCAGCTCGTGCCACTCATCTACCACCACCAGGCGCAAGCTGGCGAAGTCTTCGGCAGCCTGGGCCCGGGTCAGCAGCAGTGTCAGGCTTTCCGGCGTGGTGATCAGCACGCTTGGCAGGCGTCGGGCCTGGCGAGCGCGCTCGGCGCTGGCGGTATCGCCACTGCGCACGCCGACTGTCCAGTTCAGGCCGAGCTCATCCAGTGGCGCTTGCAGCGCGCGCGCGGTATCAGCGGCCAGTGCGCGCATGGGGGTGATCCACAGCACTTGCAGTGCGGCCGGCTGGCGCCCGCCGGTGGGTGTGGCGAAGGCGCGCAATGCAGCCAGCCAGACCGCATAGGTCTTGCCCGTCCCTGTGCTGGCATGCACAAGCCCGGATTCGCCACGTCCGACCGCCGCCCACACTTGGCGCTGGAAGGCGAAGGGTTTCCAGCCGCGGGCGGCGAACCAGGTATCGGCGAGGTTGGAGGCGGCGGGCATGGGGGCGAGCGGTCCTGCGCAGGCTGTGCTTCTACAGACCACTCGCCGCATGCTTTGGTTTTAACCGATCAGTTGGCCAGCAGGTAGCCGCTGCGCAGCACCTGCTCGCCGGCGACATGGGCGATGACCATGCCGGCCGTGGCCATGCGCCGCACGCTGCGGGCGTAGAGCAAGCCAGGCTGGCTGTTGCGCACCGCGGTCACCCGGTCGCTGAGCGGGTCGATGACTTCAGCGATCAGTTGCCCGGCCTCCAGCTGCTGACCGGGGCGGGCGTGGTACACCAGCAGCCCGCCAAGGGGCGCGGCCACGGGTTCGACAGCGGCCAGCGGGGTGGCCGGCCGTGGCAGCTCGGGCAGTGGGGCGGCGGTGCCTTCGATGACGCCAGCGTGGGTCAGGTAGTCGAGAATCGCCTGGCAGTCCTGGCTGGCCAGGTCATGGCTGACATCGGCCTGGCCCCGCAGTTCTACGGTGACCGAGAGGCTGCCCAGCGGGATCGGGAAGTGCTTGCCAAAGCGTTGCTGCAGCTGCCACCAGACCAGGCTGAAGCATTCGTCGAACGATTGCCCCCCGGAGTCGGTGGCCAACAAGCTGGCCTGGGCACCCAGGTAGCGGGCCAGTGGCTCGACCTGCGGCCAGGCTTCCGGGGTGGTATAGAGGTGCTCGACAGCTTCGAAATCACAGTGCAGGTCCAGCACCAGGTCGGCATCGCAGGCCAGCCGTTGCAAGGTCAGGCGTTGCGACTGCAACGGCGTGCGCGCCGGGTGGGCATCCAGGCCTCGGCGCAGGTACTCGCGGATCAGCGCCACGTTGTGCGCCGGGTCCTGGCTCAGGTGGCCTTCGATCTGGTCGCCGATGCTGTCGGACAGGTCGACGAAGTTGCGGTTGAAGTTCTCACCGCTCTGCAGTTCGAAACGGCCCAGGGGCGCATCCAGCATCACCTGTTCCAGGCCGACCGGGTTGGCCACGGGTACCAGGATGATTTCGCGCAGCAGGCGACCCTGCTGTTCCAGCTCGGCGAGGCGGCGCTTGAGATGCCAGGCGACCAGCATGCCGGGCAGCTCGTCGGCATGCAGCGAGGCCTGGATATACACCTTGGCGCCACCGCGTGGGCCGAAGTGGAAGCTGTGCAATTGGCGGGAAATGCCCGGTACGGGCGAGAGCAGGTCGTGGGTTGAATGGTGCATGGGGGTCCTGGCTGCGTGGCGAAAACGTTCTGCGACACGGGTCGGCACAAAGATAGAAGCATAATTTCCGTCATCGCGCCTCACCGTGGTGCCTTCTTTCAGACCAACAATGCCTGCAGGCTTGCCAGGTCGTCGGCTTCGTCGACCGGTTTGTCCAGGCGCCAGCGCAACATCCGCGGAAACCGAACGGCGATACCGCTCTTGTGGCGCTTGGACAGCGCGATGCCCTCGAAGCCCAGCTCAAAGACCAGCGTCGGGGTGACACTACGTACCGGCCCGAAGGTTTCCACCGTGGTCTTGCGAATGATCGCGTCCACCTTGCGCATCTCTTCGTCGCTGAGCCCGGAATAAGCCTTGGCGAAGGGCACCAGCGCGCGGTCGGGCGTGCCCGCTGGCGCATTCCACACGGCGAAGGTGTAGTCGCTGTAGAGGCTGGCACGGCGGCCATGGCCGCGTTGGGCGTAGATCAGCACCGCATCGACGCTGAACGGGTCGATCTTCCACTTCCACCACAACCCCATGTCCTTGGTCCGGCCCACGCCGTACAGCGCGTCGCGCTGCTTGAGCATCAAGCCCTCCACACCCAGCTTGCGCGATTGCTCGCGTTGCCGCGCCAGTTCGCCCCAGTCGTTGCCCTCGAGCAGGGGTGAAAGCAGCAAAGGGGCCAAGGGGTGGTCTGCCAACAGGCGCTGCAGTTGCTGGCGCCGTTCATGTTGGGGCCGGTTGCGCCAGTCCTCGCCTCGCCACTCCAGCAAGTCATAGGCTTGCAGTACCACCGGGGCGTCCGCCAGCAATTTTTTACCCAGTGTCTTGCGGCCGATGCGTTGTTGCAGCACGGCGAACGGCTGCACTGCCGGTACGCCGGCATCGACGCCGGGCTTCCAGACCAGTATCTCGCCGTCGAGCACCGTACCGTCGGGCAAGCTTTCGGCCAGGCTGTGCAGCTCGGGAAAGCGCTCGGTGACCAGTTCTTCGCCGCGGGACCAGATCCACAGCTGGCCATCACGCTTGACCACTTGCGCGCGTATGCCATCCCACTTCCATTCGATCTGCCAGGCAGCGGGCGACCCAAGCAGGGCTTCGAACTGCTCGAGCGGTGCCTGTAACGCGTGAGCAAGGAAGAATGGATAAGGTTGGCCACCCCGCTGGCTATGTTCATCACTGGATTCTTCGGCGATCAGCCGGTGGTAGCTGGCGGCCGTAGGGCGGTGGCCAATGTCGGTATAGCCGACCAGGCGCTGGGCCACGCGCTTGGCATCGAGGCCCGCCAGTTGCGCCAGGGCACGAGTGACCAGCAACTTGGACACCCCGACGCGAAAGCTGCCGGTGATCAGCTTCAGGCAAAGCATCAGGCTGGGGCGGTCCAGTTGTGCCCACAACGGGGGCAGGCGTCGCTGGATTTCCTCGGGTGGCTGGCCGCGCAAGGGCAACAGATGCGCTTCGACCCAGTGTGCCAGGCCGTCTTCGCTGGCATGGAAGGCCTGCGGCAACAGCAGCGAAATGGTTTCGGCCAGGTCGCCGACGGCCTGGTAACTCTCTTCGAACAACCAGTCGGGCAACCCCGCCAGGGCCGTGGCCAATTCGCGCAAGACGCGGGTCGGCACCAGCTGGCGCGGACGCCCGCCGGCCAGGAAGTAGACGGCCCAGGCAGCATCTTCGGCAGGCGCTGCAGCAAAGTAGTCTCGCAAGGCTTCGAGCTTGGCGTTGCTGGAGGTGGTCGCATCCAGGCGCAGGTACAGTTCGGCGAAGGCTTTCATACCTCGGGCTCCGTGGCTGTGATGTCATCCTCCTCGCCGTATTCGGTCACGAAGGCGCGGGCATCCAGGCCTTGTTCGGTCAGGTAGCGCACCAGCACATTCACTGAACCGTGGGTGACCATGACCCGCTCGGCACCCGTCTGCTCGATGGCCCACAGCAACCCCGGCCAGTCGGCGTGGTCGGACAACACGAAGCCACGGTCGACACCACGCCGGCGGCGGGTACCGCGCAACAGCATCCAGCCGCTGGCAAAGGCATCGCTGTATTCGCCGAAACGACGCATCCAGCTACTCCCTGCGGCGGAGGGTGGTGCCAGGATCAATGCCTGGCGCAGCAGCGGGTCGTTGCGCGGGACATCCCCGGCATAGCGGGTGGTCGGCAGGTGCACGCCGGCTTCGCGGTATACCCGGTTCAGCGGCTCGACAGCGCCATGCACGAGGATCGGCCCGATGTCCGGATCCAGGCCATGGAGAATTCGCTGAGCCTTGCCGAAGGCATAACAGAACAGCACGCTGGCCTTGCCTTGCTCACAGTTGCTCCGCCACCAGGCATTGATCCCGGCAAAGATATCCGCCTGGCTGGGCCAACGGTAGATCGGCAGGCCGAACGTGGACTCGGTGATGAAGGTGTGGCAGCGCACTGGCTCGAAGGCAGCGCAGGTGCCGTCCGGCTCGACTTTGTAATCCCCCGAAGCGACCCATACTTCGCCTTGGTACTCAAGACGCACCTGTGCCGACCCCAGCACATGGCCGGCCGGGTGCAGGCTGAGGGTAACGCCATGATGCAGGATGCGTTCACCGTAGGGCAGGGTCTGCAGGTCGATGCCTTGGCCCAGGCGGCTGCGCAGGATGCCGGCTCCGGGGGCGGCGGTCAGATAGTGCTGATTGCCGGTGCGGGCATGGTCGCCATGGCCGTGGGTGATCACGGCGCGCTCGACCGGGCGCCAAGGGTCGATGTAGAAGTCGCCAGGTGGGCAGTACAGGCCTTCAGGGCGGGCGATGACGAGGTCCATGGCAATGCCTGGGCAGGGGGCTTACCAGTTGAGAACGTCACAGGGTGGGGGAAGTTCGGACGAGGAAGCGCGCCAGCCGGGTTCCCAGATGGCGCCTCGAATGCTTAGCGCAGGTTTATTTTCCAGCCATTGGCCTTGGCATCGGCAATGCTGATTTTTTCGGCATAGCCGTTATTCAGGCGTTTGTTGTCGTGCGCCAGGTAGGGCGAGGTGTGGAAGTAGTCCCAAGTCGTCTTGCCATCATGGGACTTCAAGTCTTCCTGGCTGTACGGAATTTCCAGTATGGCCGGCGAGCTATCTGCGGCCGCCGAGGCATCCAGGTCGCCGATCAGGCTGTAGCCAGCGCTTGCATTGCCAGCCCACAGCTGCGCATTGATGGTCGCGCCTGCGGGGACGGTCAACGATGCTGGCCAGGAGATTTCAATCTTGAGGGTTTCGCTGCTCATGTTAGTCATCCTTTTTGGTTGAGTCGTACTGCGCTCGCCGAAGGGCAAATGCAGTACGACAGGATGCTAAGCACATGGCTCAAGGGTGATCAGAAGGAACTCTGGCCGCTAGCGGCCAGGTACCAGGGTAAACCGCTGGCGCTCCCTCAACGTAGTGAAGCAGCGAAAAAGACTACACATTATTCGGAAACGCAGACGCGCCATTCACGGTTTACTACGGACTCACATTTATCAGGCGCAACAAAAATGTTGCGTTTGGTGTGCGTGTAATGCACATTGAGCAATCGAAGGCCCGTATGAAATACAGTGAATTTCGCCGATGGCTACGCGCCCGAGGTGTTACGTTCGTTCCGGCCAAAGGCAGCCATTTCAAGGTTTACCTCGGTAATCGCCAAACGATTTTCCCTGACCACGGCGGCAAAGAGATTGGCGAGGGGTTGAGAAGAAAGATACTCAAAGACCTGGGCCTGAGCGAATGTTGAAATTAGGGGAGAACACCATGACCTTTGATTATCCAGTCATCATTCATCGAGAGGCGGGGAGTGTCTGGATCAGTTGCCCCGATGTGCCTGAGATGTCCAGTGCAGGCGATACCGAGGAAGAGGCGCTGTTCGATGCTGTAGACGCCATGGAGTCCGCGCTTTCATTCTATGTCGACCAGAAGATTGCCATACCGCTACCTGCCGAGAGATCGGCTGATCTGCCTGTCGTACGCTTGCCGGCCCTGACGGCGGCGAAGGCAGCCCTGTGGAACACCATGGTTGAGCAGAAAGTGAGCAAGACCGAGATGGCGCGGCGGCTAGGCGTCAATCGCCCTCAGGTCGATCGCTTGGTGGATCTCTTGCATCGTTCGAAGATCGAGCAGGTCGAACATGCATTGCATGTGCTCGGTCAGCGAATCGAACTCGCTGTCGTCACGGCTTGACGCCCCCAGGAAAGAAAAAGCCGCCAGTCCAGGCGGCTTTTTTCATTAGCGGCCCGGCACCAGTGTCAACCGCTGGCTGCCATACGCACGCCCAAAGTTCTGCGGCTGCAGCGGCAGGCTCATGAACCGCCCCTTGAACCAGGCGTCCAGCCCGTCGCTGTAATGCGCACTGGCCGGGTTACCCGACTGGCCGTTGCTGGTCAGGACCTGCAGCGGCTCGGCCTGGCCGAAGTCGACAATCATGCGTGCCGAGGCCGGCAGGCGGGTATCGAAATCGCTGCCCCAGGCGTAAGGGGTCAGGGCCGGGGTAGTAAAATCGCCACCGGCAGCCATCGGAGAGCGGCTCAGTGCATCGCCCAGGCCGTGGTAAGCAGGGGCCGGCCAGCGGTACTGGTGCAGCTTGCCCCACTGCCAGGCGCGTCGGTCGCTGCCCAGTTGCGCGGCGCCAGCATCCACGGCGGCCGCCAGGCTGCGGGCGAGGATGGCCGGTTTGTCCTCTTTCTGCGGCGTGTTGCGATCGTCCCAGAACGGGCTATCGTCGCGGCCCAGCAGGTGGTCGGCCTGGGCCGAATACGACAGGCGGGCATTGCTGACGAAGGCGTGCCAGGCTGGGCTCGATTCTGGACCGAGGTCGTCGAGGAAGGTCTGCCGGGCCACTTCCTGGAGGAACAGTTGGTACAGCGCGGCATCGGCCGAGACTGGGCTCAGACGGCCGTCGAAGGCCTTCAGCCGGGCCAGGGCGTCGCGCGCCTTGTCACGCTGGGGGGCAGGCAGGGCGTCGATCGCCTGTTTGAGCGGCTGGGTCATGCCGGGGGCGTCGAACATTTGCTTGAGCTTGCCGCTCAGCAACGTCACCTGATCGTTCTGCAGGGCCATCAGGCTGCGGCTGTCATGACGACCATTGCCGGCCAGCTGACCGAGGCGCTCGGCGCGTTCAGGGTAGTACCAGGTGCTCGACAGCTGCATGCCGTAGCCGCGCGGCAGGCTGCGCTGGTTGGCGTGGGCGATCCAGCCGGCCGCAGGGTCCTGGTCATAGGGATGCAGCATCGGATCGGCATAGCCATCCCAGTCATAGCGGCCTTCCCAGCCGGGCGATGGCAGCAGGCCCTGGCCTTCACGGCGGTTCGGGTAGCGGCCGCTGACCTGCCAGCCGATGTGCTCAGGCTCGGCGAAGACGAAGTTGAGCGCGGCAGTGGCGACTTCGCGGGTGCTGTCGAAGGCGCGCTCGACATTCTGCGCGCGGGTCAGGTCGAACAGCGCATCGAGGCTACGGTCGCCCTTGAGCTGCGGCAGGCTCAGGGCCAGGCCCAGGCTGGCGCTGCCTGCCTGGGGGAGCAGGGTGCCGTGCCGGGTGTCGTACATCACCTCGCGCACCGGGCGTTGGCCACGGATGAAGAAGGTTTCGCTGCGGGCACGGGCCGGCAGCCACTTGCCGTCGGCCAGGTAGGTCACCTGGCTGCCGGCGTGGCGCAGCTGCTCCAGATACAGGTCCTGGTTGTCGGCCATCACCGCGCTGCTGCTCCAGGCCAGCTTGCCGTTGTAGCCGGCCAGCACGATGGGCAGGCCTGGCAATGACAGACCTGCGACCTGGTATTTGCCGGTGTGGATCTGCACCGGGCTCAGCGCCCACGCTGCACGGCTGTCGCTGGCCAGCAGGCTCTTGCCGCTGCGGCTGCGTTGCGGGCCCAGCGCCAGGTTGGCGGAACCTGGGCTGCCGAGCAGGTCGAGATCGGCAAGTTTCTGGCTGGCCGCTGCCAGCGCGGGCAAACCTGGCAGTTGGCTGCTCAGGTTCAGGCCCTTGAGCTTTTCCACCTCGGCTTCTGCCAGGGGCTCGTCCGGTGCGCCGGGCAACAACCAGGGCAGCTTGTCATTGCCGACTTTCTGCGCCAAGGTCAGGGCACTGAGTTCTTCCTGCAGGTTTACCGACTGGCTGAAGGCGTACAGGTTGAAGATCAATGCCGAGTCTTCAGGCTTCCAGTACTCCGGGCGATTGCCACTGCTGGCCAGGTTGGCCGGCAGCTTGTCGCGGTAGCGGAACAGGTAGGCGTTGACCCCGCGGGCATACACTTCGAAGAAGCGCTTCAGACGCGGCGAGGCATCGGCGTACTGCTGGGCGGCGTTCTGCTTCAGGTTAGCGGCGCGCATCAGCCGGTCGATATCCAGCGCTTCGCTGCCGGCCAGCTCCGCCAGGCGGCCTTGGGCAAGCAGGCGCATGGCGAGCATCTGCTCGATGCGATCGCCAGCATGCACATAGCCGAGGGTGAACAGCGCGTCATGGAAGCTGCTGCTTTCGATCAGCGGTGCGCCCATGGCATTGCGCCGGACCGAGACGTTCTGCGCCAGGCCTTTGAGTGGCTGCACGCCAGTGGAGGGTGGCACGCTGTCCTGATAACCGCCCATCTGGCAGCCGGCGAGCCCGAGCATGCCGAGCAGCGTGGCGGCGGTACTGAGCCGCAGGCGGAAGGGAGGAAGGACGGGGGCGGCCATGACAAGGGCTCCTGCAAGGCGTGGCGGGGTTGTGAGAGGCGCTAAAGGTAGCATGCCGAAAGGGTTTTCAGTGTGCTTGCAAGGCGGAATAAGGGGACGCAGATGTGCCTGCCTTGAGATGTTCAGCGCCTGTGAGATCGAGCGCCGCGCGGGCGGCGCTCGGTCTCACAGGCGCCAGAGGGCTTCAGGCATGCACTTGTCAGCCCAGATGCTGTCTCAAGCCTTACAGCCTTTCAGCCATCAAGCGCCGTGGCACTTCTTGAACTTTTTCTGGCTGCCGCACGGGCACGGGTCGTTGCGGCCGACGTCCTTCAGCGCGTTGCGCACAGGCTCCTGGTGGCCATGGTTGCAGTGCGGGCCGTGTACATGGCCGTGGTCGTGATCATGCTGATGATCGTGACCGTGGTTGCAGTCCGGGCCATGAACATGGGGTTGCTGGGTCATTGCAGGGTTACTCCGGTATGAGATCGCCGGGGATTATCTCACCACTGCGCGACAAGTGCAGGTCCTGATGGATGATCAGCCCGGTCTCCAGCTCGCCCTTCAGGCGGTAATGCAGCGGCTGGCCGCTCTTGAGCAGCTTGGCCAATGGCTTCAGGTGCTGCCACAGGTTGGTTCGCGCCGTGATCTTGAACGTGCGCCGGGCATGCCCGCCGACGCTGCGCCAGAGGCTCACTTCGTCCTGCGCCAGCAGCAGGTCGTCGAGCCACACCGAATAACTCAGGTTGCGAATGAACAGGCGGCTGTCGTTGGGGTTGTCGACGCGCAGGTGCAGGACGAACTCCTGCTGCAGCAGCCGCGCCTTTACCGTTTCCACCCTGTCCAGGTGCAACTCAGGCTCGCGCGTATCATCGTCGCCCCAGCTCGCACAGCCCGCCAGCAGCCCCAGCAAGGCGCTGAGCAAGAGCAGGCGGGTGGCGGCAACCATGCTTAATTGCCAACGTAGCTGGCACAGCATTTCTTGAATTTCTGCCCGCTGCCGCACGGGCAGGGGTCGTTGCGGCCGGCCTTGAGCGCAACGGTGGGGTCGATGAAATACCAGCGCCGCTCGTGCTGCACGAAAGCAGAGCGCTCGCGGTGCTGATGGTCGCCCTGCTGGTCATGCCAGCGCGCGGTGAAGGTCACGAAGGCGTGTTCGGGCTGGCCGCCGAGCACTTCGGCGCTTTCCACCTCCAGGCCCAGCCAGGTGCTCTGGGCGCTCCATGCTGCCATGGCGGCACGGTCCAGCCCCTCCTGCTGGGCCGGCAGGGTGGTGGCCACCAGGTAGTCGACCAGCCCCAATACATAGGCGCTGTAGCGCGAGCGCATCAGCGTCTGGGCGTCGGGAGCCGCGGTGCCGGCATGGTAATGCCCGCAGCAGGCGTCGAGCAGGTTGCCGCTGCCACAAGGGCAAACCGAGACACTCATCATCACCACCAATACTTGCCGAAGTTTTCAGGGTTGGCCCAGAACTTGGCGTTGAGCCAGTCCGGGACCTGCTTGTAGTCATGTAGATCATAGGTGAACAAGCTCAACACCTGCTCGTTACGGCGGAATTTCTCGCTGGCCGACAGCGCCAGTGAGAAGAAATCGGTGTCTTGCCAACCGCAGGCGGGCAGGTCGGCCAGTACTGCCACCCGGCTTGCGTTGAGGTTGCGGATGCCGCCCAACAATTGCAGGCCGGTGCGTTTGGGCAGGTGCTCCAGGCAGTCCACCAGCACCGCCAGGTCGAAGCGCTGCGCAGCCAGTGCTGCTGGCAATGGGCCCGGCGCGCAGGCTTCGATGGCCACCTGGGGGTGCGCCTGGGCAAACGCATCGAGAGCCGGGAAGCGGGTGCCCACGAGCAACAGGCGTTGCGGGGTGAAACGCTCTAGCAGGGCGGCCAGGGCTTGTTGTGGCGTGCGCTGGGAAAAACCGTCGGTCATTGCCAATCCTCGTTCAAGTCATCCAAGACTAGCGGGCTGCTGCCCGCCGGCATAGAGGCAAGAGGCCGCGTCGTGGCTTATTGCTGGCAGGGATGGATTGCGCGGTCTTTACTCCCAGAGATCGGCCTTATGCCGATTCCCCTAGGAGAAGCTACGAAAATGAGCATAGTACGCACAGCGTTACCCCTGGTCCTGCTCACCAGTGTGTTGACTGGTTGTGCAGGTTTGCAAAAAACCGACTGGCCTAAGTGCGCTGCCGTCGGGGGTGTTGCCGGTGCCGGCCTGGGTGCCATCGAGAGTTCCAGCTGGGCTGGCTGGGGCGCGCTGCTCGGCGGTGGCCTGGCGGCAGGCTATTGCTGGGCTCACGGCGATGGCGACGAAGACGGTGATGGCGTGCCGGACAGCCGTGACAAGTGCCCGGGTACGCCGCACGGCGTGAAGGTCGATGCCAATGGCTGCCCACCGCCTCCACCGGTGGTCGAGGAAGTGGTGGTACAGAAGGAGGAAGTGATCGTCATTCGTGATGTGCACTTCGAGTTCAACTCTTCGCGCCTGACTGTGGCCGACAAGGAGCGCTTGAACACGGTTGCCACGCGCCTGAAGCAAGAGGCCCCGAGCGCCCGTTTGAGCGTGACCGGCCACACCGACAGCGTGGGCTCCGACAAGTACAACCAGAAGTTGTCCGAGCACCGTGCCCATGCGGTAACCGATTACCTGATCGAGAGCGGTGTGCCTCGCGCCAGCTTCGTTTCGGTGGCAGGCGCAGGCGAAACCCAGCCAGTGGCGGACAATGCCACGGCCGAAGGGCGTGCCATGAACCGTCGTACCGAAATCAAGATCCAGCGTTGACGTCACGGCGCCCGCGCCTTGTGAAGTGGCGCGGGCGCGTCTTCAACCCCGCTGGTGATGGCCGATGACACAGGAGCATTCAGCATGAGTGTTATGTCGAAGGCGGCAATGCCATTGTTGTTGGTTACCAGCCTGCTTGCAGGCTGCGCCACCCACAGTGACGGCAGTGCGCCCCTCAATCAAAGGACCTGGCCCGTCTGCAGCCTGCTCGGTGGTGCGGTCGGTGGTGGCCTTGGCGCCATCGAAAACTCGGGCTGGGCGGCTGGCCTCGGCGCCCTCGGCGCGATCACCGGTGGGCTGATCTGTTATGCCCAGGATGGTGACGAGGATGGTGACGGTGTGTTCGACCGTCGCGACCGCTGCCCCGACACCCCGGCCAACACAACGGTCAACCACATGGGCTGCCCGCTGCCGCAGTATCCACCGGCGCAACCCGCACCACAGCCCAAGCCTGAGGTGATCAGCCTCGATGACCAGGGCCAGGTGATGTTCGCGTTCAATTCTGCCGATCTCACCCCGGGTAGCGAAGAACGCCTGAAAAGCCTGCTGCCGCGCCTTAACGAGCTGGGTGTCACGCGTGTCAAGGTCGTCGGCCATACCGACAACGTTGGCTCGGACAGCTACAACCAGGCGCTTTCCGAACGCCGCGCCGCCAGTGTTGCCGAATACCTGATCGGTCAGGGCCTGGCACCGCAGAAGGTGACCAGCGAGGGCCGTGGCGCTCATGAGCCGGTCGCCGACAACGCCACCGATGAAGGGCGTGCGCACAACCGACGGGTGGACCTGCACCTCAACTGACTGCACTGGCGCGTGCCTGGGCATGCAGGTAGTGTGGGCTGCGCGGCGCGCGTGCTCGGGCCGCGTAGACATAACAATAAATAGACACGTAGGGGCGGGGTATGAAGTTCATCCTGGGCCTGGGCAAGGTCCTGACCGTGGCGTTCTGGGGCGTGGTGCTGTTCAACCTGATGATGCCGCAACCGTTGCCGTTGAATCTGTTGATCAATGCCCTGGGCATTTTTGTGCTGAGCCTGCATTTTCTCGAAATGCTGTTTTTCAATGGCAGCTTGCGTGGCCGCAGCCATCGCTGGTTCGACCGGTTGCAGATCCTGCTGACCGGTATTTTTCATGTCATGTCCATTCCCCGTCCGCAGGAGGCGCCTCGCCATGCGTAAGTTGATGTTGCTGGCAGTACTGGCCGCGCCCATGGCACAGGCGCAGAGCCTTGAGGTTGCCTCGCACTCCATGTTGCGCCTGCCGAACAAGTCGGCCAGCGTGCACCTGGAACAGTTGAATGTCGCGGATTCGGCGACCTTGCTGTTGCCGTCCACATTGACCGAGCTGAAGGTCGATCACCTGCAACTGGGCCGCGATGCGCGGATTGCCATTGCGCCTGCCGAAGCACCGCTACTTATCGAGGTACGCAGTGCTGTGCTGGGCGAGGGCAGCGAATTCAGCGCACCAGGGGCGCCCGGCACCTATGAGCGGGCTGCCCGCACGGGGCGCAGCCTGGAGTTGAAGCTCGCCGAGGTCGATGCCGAGCGCCTGGCCATCGATGCCCGTGGCGGCGCTGGAGCGCCGGGTTACATGGGCCTCGATGGCGCCAATGGCCAGGCGGGAGGTTGCGCCTGGGGCCAGGCCAGCAAAGGGGCGAATGGCGATGATGGTGGCAACGGGCATGACGGTGCACCCGGCGGGCGGATCCGCCTGAGCCTGCCGCAAGGGTTCCCGCAGGAACGCATCGTGGTACGCCTGGAGGGTGGTGCGCCGGGCAAGGCCGGGGCTGCGGGCAAGGCCGGTAAAGGTGGGGCGAGTAAGGGCTGCCTGGTGTATCGCACCGATGCCGGAGCCAATGGCCGACCGGGGCAGGAGGGTCAGCCTGGGTTGGCTGGCGCCGAGGGGGAGCTGATTTTGCAGCGTTTGTGAGACCGAACGCCTGACTTTGTAGTTGTAGGGCCTGTATCGAGCGCCGCGCGGGCGGCGCTCGATCTCACAGGCGCTGAAAATCTCGCGTAGACCCCCTCACATCACCAACCGGGAACTGGCTACTGCCACGACCGCCAGGCCCAGCAGCAGGTTGATCCCTACCATCCGTCGAATCCGTCCGAGCACCGCAGCGCCCGCCGGCCAGTCTTCAGCCTGCACCGCCGCCTTGAGCTCCGGCAGCAGCAATGCCTGGATGCGCATGAACAGCGCGAACATGGCAATCCCGCCGCCAATCATCACGTGTACATATTTGGGCGCAGTCTCGAAGCCGCTGAAACGCATGTGCAACATGCCGATACCACTTATCGCCAGAATCGCCACGGCCAGCCAGACCCAGACGAAGAAGCGTCGGAAAACTTCCACCCACAGGCGCAGGCGGGCGGGCCCTTCAAGGGCTGCAACCGTTGCCGGGCGCAGCACCAGCCAGGCGAAGAACATGCCGCCGACCCATATCAGGGCGGCAAGGACATGCAGTGTGTAGGGCAGGGCAAAGGCAAGCATCCGGATCTCCATGCGGCACAAAGGGCAATAGCGGGTTATGATAGCCGCCCCATGCGAAACACTGAAAATATATCCAGCCCTCCGGGCGCCTGCAGACCATGATCAGCAACGAACTCAAAGCCACCATCCAGGGCGCCTACACGCGTTTTCTCGAAGCCAAGGGCCTCAAGCCACGGTATGGCCAGCGCCTGATGATCGCCGAAGTGGCCAAGGTGCTCGGCGACATCGCCTGTGACGACGAAGGCCGCCGCGCCGGCGAGCCCGCCGTGGTTGCGGTGGAGGCGGGCACCGGTACCGGCAAGACGGTCGCCTACGCGCTGGCCGCGATCCCGGCCGCCAAGGCCGCCGGCAAGCGCCTGGTGATTGCCACTGCGACCGTGGCATTGCAGGAGCAGATCGTCATCAAGGACCTGCCGGACCTGATGCGCAACAGCGGCCTGAACTTCAGCTTCGCCCTGGCCAAGGGCCGTGGCCGATACCTGTGCCTGTCCAAGCTCGACATCCTGCTGCAGGAGGGCCACGCGCAGTCGGCCACTGCCCAGCTGTTCGAGGAAGAAGGCTTCCACATCGAGGTCGACGAGCGCAGCCAGAAGCTGTTCAACAGCATGATCGAGAAGCTCGCCGGCAACCGTTGGGACGGCGACCGCGACAGCTGGTCGGAGGCCATCGAGGACCAGGACTGGGCGCGACTGACCACCGACCACAGCCAGTGCACCGGCCGCCACTGCCCGAACTTCCAGCAGTGCGTGTTCTACAAGGCCCGTGAAGGCATGGGCAAGGTCGATGTGATCGTCACCAACCACGACATGGTCCTGGCCGACCTGGCGCTGGGCGGTGGCGCGGTACTGCCTGACCCGCGCGACACGGTGTACGTGTTCGACGAAGGCCACCACCTGCCCGACAAGGCCATCGGCCACTTCGCCCATTATTCGCGCCTGCGCTCCACGGCCGACTGGCTGGAACAGACCGCCAAGAACCTCACCAAGCTGCTGGCCCAGCACCCCTTGCCGGGCGACCTGGGCAAGTACATCGAACAGGTGCCGGAGCTTGCGCGGGAAGTGCGCACCCAACAGCAGTTCATGTTCACCCTGTGCGAGCAGGTCGCCGATTTCCGCCCGAGCGAGGATACCGAAGGCCGAGAGCGCCCGCGTTATCGCTTCGAGGGCGGCGTGGTGCCGGAACAGATCCGCGAAGTCGGTATCGAGCTTAAAAAGGGCTTCGCCCGCCTCAATGACCTGTTCACCCGCCTGGCCGACCTGCTCAAGGAAGGCATGGATGGCGAAGTCAACATCGGCATCGCCAGCCATCAGGCCGAGGAGTGGTACCCACTGTTCGGCAGCCTGGTCACTCGCGCCCAGGGTAACTGGGAACTGTGGACCGCGTTCACCGCCGAGGACCCGGAGGACAGTCCGCCAATGGCGCGTTGGCTGACCCTGGCCGAAAGCGGCGCGCTGTTCGACATCGAGGTCAATGCCAGCCCGATTCTCGCCGCCGAGATGCTGCGCCGCAGCCTCTGGAGCGTTGCCCATGGCGCCCTTGTCACTTCGGCCACGCTGACCGCACTGGGCAAGTTCGACCGTTTCCGCATGCGTTCGGGGCTGCCCCGCGATGCCGTCACCTGCGTGGTGCCCAGCCCGTTCGTGCATGGCGATGCCGGCCTGCTGCGGGTCCCGGACCTCAAGGCCGATCCGCGCGACGCGGCGGCACATACGGCGGCGATCATTCGTGAACTGCCAGGTATCGTCGAAGATGCCCGGGGTGCGCTGGTGCTGTTCTCTTCGCGCAAACAGATGCAGGAAGTGTTCGATGGCCTGGACCGCGACTGGCGCAAGCTGGTGCTGATCCAGGGCAACCTGTCCAAGCAGGAAACCTTGAACAAGCACAAGGCAAGGGTCGACGATGGCCAGCACAGCGTGTTGTTCGGCCTGGCCAGTTTCGCCGAGGGTGTCGACCTGCCAGGTGCCTACTGTGAGCATGTGGTCATCGCCAAGATCCCCTTCGCCGTACCCGACGACCCGGTCGAAGCAGCATTGGCCGAGTGGATCGAAGCCCGTGGCGGTAACCCGTTCATGGAGATTGCCGTGCCCGACGCCTCGCTGCGTCTGATCCAGGCCTGCGGTCGCCTGTTGCGTACCGAGCAGGATCGCGGCGTCATCACCTTGCTTGACCGGCGCCTGGTCACGCAGCGCTATGGCAAGGCTATTCTCAATGCGCTGCCGCCTTTCCGGCGGGAAATTTCCTGAGGGCAGGAGCACGATGCGCCGGCCCGTTGTCCATTACTCAGTCGCGGGCCCATGAGGGCCTGGAAGGAGAGCCCCAGCCCTATGATCCGCCACACCCTGCCCGCGCTACTCACGCTGTTGTTCAGCACGCCTTTGCTGGCCGGGCAACAGACGCTGTTCAGCTTCGTCCGCCCGGCCTCGGTGGTCAATGTGACGACCGAAGGCACCGGCATGCCGCAGTACAATGCGGAGCAGACAGCTGAGGGCGAGGTGCTCAGGCGGGTGGTGTTCAATCCGGTCGAACGGCCGACCTTGCGCCTGAGTCCGCAGAGCGGCGTGTGGGACTGGTCGGCGGGGCGTTACCTCACCTTGCGCATGCAAAGCGCCCAGGATTGGGCGTTGACCGTCGACGTCATCCTGCTCGGCAGTGATGGGCGCACGCTGACCAGTCGTATCGACCTGCCTGCCGGGCCTGCGCAAACCGTCATGGTTCCGCTCACGGCCAATTCGCCTTTGAGCCAGGGCATGCGGGCCGGCCCGCCGATGCCATGGGTCCATGACGGGCAGCGGTTGCTGCTGACCAGCAGTGCCGGTGAACTGGATCTCAAGCAGGTGGTGTCCGTCAGCCTGACCATACCCAACCCGAAGGTGGCGCAGAACCTGCTGATCGAGAAGGTTGGCATCCAGGACGACGACCAGGCCTACCAGGCGGCCTACCACGAGCTAATCGATGCCTACGGCCAGTCCACCCGGGGCAACTGGCCCGAGAAGATTGCCAGTGACGAGCAGCTAAAGGCAGCTGACGCGCGCGAACAGCAACAACTCAAGAGCTGGCTGGCTGACCGTGAGAAACAGCAACTGGACAGCTACGGGGGCTTGCTGGCCGGGCCGGCGTTCGCCGCCAAGGGCTTTTTCCGTACCGAGAAGCGCGAAGGCCGCTGGTACCTGGTCACACCGGAAGGCCACCCGTTTTATTCGCTGGGGGTCAATGCCGTGGCCGCCGATGGCGGGCGTACCTACGTTGCTGGCCGCGAGGGGATGTTCAAGGCCCTGCCAGGTGAAGGCGACGCGCTGACGGCCTTTTATGGTGAAGGCAACAACGACGATGGCAACGCCTCGTCGCAAGGGCGCAATTTCAAGCAAGGGCGCTGGTTCGATTTCTATGCCGCGAATATCCAGCGCACCTATGGCAAACCTTGCCCGCCTGCCGTGCAAGGCCAGGCCACACCCGAGTGCCCACCGCTGGCGCTGGATGCCGAGCGGTGGCAGGCCCACACGCTGGACCGGCTGCAGGCCTGGGGCTTCAATACCTTGGGCAACTGGAGCGACCCGGCCATCGGCCAGGCCAAACGCATGCCCTACACCTTGCCGCTGTCGATCGTCGGTGACTATGCCAGCATCAGCACCGGTATGGACTGGTGGGGCCGCATGCCTGACCCGTTCGACCCACGGTTTGCCATGGCCACGGAGCGCGCCGTGGCCATCGCCGCGCGGGATCACCGTGACGACCCCTGGCTGATCGGCTATTTTGCCGACAACGAACTGGCCTGGGCGGCGCCCGGCAACGACCCCAAGGCGCGCTATGGCCTGGCCTACGGGACACTGCGTCTGACCACCGACGTGCCGGCCAAACGCGCTTTCCTCAAGCAGCTGCGCGACAAGTACCGCAACCAGGAGGGGCTGTCCAAGGCCTGGGGGATCGACCTGCAGGCCTGGGAGCTGATGGAAGACCCAGGCTTCGAGGCTCCGCTGCCGAATCCCGAGCACCCTGAGATCGAGCGTGACTACCAGTATTTCCAGCAGGTGTTCGCCCAGACCTACTTCAGGACCATTGCCGACGCACTGAAGTGGCATGCACCCAACCACCTGCTGCTGGGCGGCCGCTATGCCGTGAGCACGCCGGAAGCGGTCAAGGCCTGCGCCGAGTTCTGCGATGTCCTGAGTTTCAACTTCTACACCCTCAAGCCCGACGATGGCTATGACTTCGCCCGCCTGGCCGAACTCGACAAGCCGGTGCTGGTGTCCGAGTTCCAGTTCGGTTCCCGCGACCGCGGGCCGTTCTGGCCAGGGCCGGTGGAAGTGGCCAGGGAAGAGGACCGCGGGCCGGCCTATGGCAACTTCCTCAAGGCCGCCCTGGCACAGCCGATGATCGTGGGCGCGCACTGGTTCCAGTACCTCGACCAACCGGCCAGCGGGCGCTTGCTCGACGGTGAGAACGGCCACCTGGGCCTGGTGGCGATCACCGATGTGGCGTACCCGGGTTTCGTCGAGGCGGTGCGCAAGAGCAACCTGCAGGCCGTTGGTCAGTTGCGCAGCGAACTGGAGAAAAAAGCCCCCTGAATGTCTACCGGGGGCGCTCAGCGCCTCTGGCACATTCGGTCCTGCAGGTTCGGCACCGTCCGTCCGGCTTCGCCCAGTAGGCAAAACCGCCAACTACTGAAACAATGCACGCCTTTGTCAGCATGGTCGTACGGAGAACAGCGGGTGCAGATCCAGGGTCACTATGAGCTGAAGTTCGAAGCGGTGCGTGAAGCGTTCGCGGCACTGTTCGAGGATCCCCAGGAGCGTGGCGCTGCGCTGTGCATCCAGGTCGGTGGCGAGACCGTGGTCGACCTGTGGGCAGGCAGTGCCGACAAGGACGGCCAGCAAGCCTGGCACAGCGATACCATTGCCAACCTGTTTTCCTGCACCAAGACCTTCACCGCCGTGACCGCGTTGCAGTTGGTGGGCGAGGGCAAGCTGGCCCTGGACGCTCCGGTGGCCCGTTACTGGCCGGAGTTCGCCCAGGCTGGCAAGCAGAACATCACCCTGCGTCAATTGCTCAGTCACCGTGCAGGCCTGCCAGCCATCCGCGAGCTGCTGCCGGCTGAAGCCCTGTATGACTGGCAGGTCATGGTCGATGCCCTGGCCGCCGAAACGCCCTGGTGGACGCCCGGCACCGAGCACGGTTATGCCGCCATCACCTATGGCTGGCTGATCGGCGAACTGATCCGCCGCGTCGATGGCCGCGGCCCGGGTGAATCGGTCGTCGCTCGCACTGCCCGGCCGCTGGGCCTGGACTTCCATGTCGGCCTGGCCGACGAAGAGTTCCACCGCGTAGCGCACATTGCCCGTGGCAAGGGCAACGCGGGTGATGCCGCAGCCCAGCGCCTGCTGCAGGTGACCATGCGTGAGCCCGCGGCGCTGTCGACTCGCGCCTTCACCAACCCGCCGGCAATCCTGACCAGCACCAATAAACCCGAGTGGCGGCGTATGCAGCAGCCGGCGGCCAACGGCCATGGCAATGCACGCAGCCTGGCGGGCTTCTATGCCGGCCTGCTCGACGGCAGCCTGCTCGAATCCGAACTGCTCGACGAACTGACCCGCGAACACAGCCTGGGCCAGGACCGTACCTTGTTGACCCAGACCCGTTTCGGCCTGGGTTGCATGCTCGACCAGCCCGATGTGGCCAATGCCACCTTCGGCCTCGGCGCCCGTGCCTTCGGCCATCCAGGCGCTGGCGGCTCGGTCGGTTTCGCCGACCCGGAGCACGACGTGGCGTTCGGTTTCGTGGTCAATACCCTCGGCCCTTACGTACTCATGGATCCAAGAGCCCAGCAGCTGGCACGCGTGCTTGGCACTTGCCTTTGATCGGGTAAAGCGGGTATTACGCAGCCCCTTTGACTATCCTCAATGCCAACGCCTGAAGTGCGTTGGCAAAATATCTTTCAATTTCATGGTGTATCGCTGATGTCTTCACATAAAACCTTAGCTCTCGCCCTGTGCCTGGCCGCTATGACCGGTTGCGCCAGCCATTCTCAGGATGCCTCCAAGGACGGCGGCAGCAACTGGTGGCCGTTCGGTTCGGACAAGGTTGCCGACAAGGAAGTGAAAGCGGCGGTCACCGAGAAAGTCGCCAAGGCCGACGCCAAGTCTGAAAGCGCCAGCCACTGGTGGTGGCCATTTGGCGGTGACGACAAGCAGGCCAAAGGGCCGGTCGTGCCGAAAATCGACGAAAAGGCTACCCAGGCCTGGTTGGACCAGTACGAGCCAAAGCTGCGTGAAGCCGTCAAGGACAGCAAGCTGGAGCTGGAGCGCCGCGATAACGTGCTGGTGGTGACCATTCCGGTCGACAGCTCCTACAACCCGGACCGCCCGAACATGCTGTTGCCGATGACCCTGGCTCCGATCACCCGCGTGGCCAAGGCTGTCGAAGGCGACTCGAAGACGGCCGTGCTGGTGCTTGGCCATGCCGACAGCAGCGGTGTTGCCGCTGCCAATCAGAAGCTGAGCCTGGAGCGTGCCGCTTCGGTATCGGCGATCTTCCGCCTCAGTGGCCTGCAGCGTGACCGTCTGTCGCTCAAGGGCATGGGCTCGGAAATGCCGCGTGCCGCCAACGACAGCGCTGAAGGCCGCGCCCTGAACCGTCGCGTGGAAATGCTGCTGACGCCGCAGAACACCATGGTTGCCTTGCTGGCCAAGTATCAGCAGACTGCTCCGGCTGCAACCCCGGCTTCGATGGTTGCCGTGCAGGACGCCAAGGCACCTGCGGCCAAGCCTGTTGAAACCAAGAAAGCGGTCGCCAAGCCAGCAGCGAAGAAAGCCGCTGCCAAACCTGCAGCGAAGACCACCGCGAAGAAAAAAGCCGCGCCAGCCAAGCCGGCCGCCAAGAAAGCCGCTACCACTGACAAGAAAGTAGCTGCCAACAGCCCTGCGAAGACCAACTGATCGTCAAGGAAACGCAGCCATGATCCAATCCCTGGCCGATATGCGCCGCGACTATACCCGTGATGGCCTGGCCGAAGCCCAGGCCCCGGGTGAGCCGTTCGCCCTGTTCCACCAGTGGTTTGCCGATGCGGTGAAGACCGAGCAGCCTCCTGTGGAGGCTAATGCCCTGACACTCGCCACCGTCGATGGCGAAGGCCGCCCGCACTGTCGTGTGCTGCTGCTCAAGGGCCTTGATGACCGTGGATTCACCTTCTTCACCAACTATGACAGCGCCAAGGGCCAGCAACTGCAGGCCAACCCGTTCGCTGCCATGACCTTCTTCTGGCCGGCGCTGGAGCGCCAGGTACGCATCGAAGGTCGAGTGGAAAAGGTCACGGCCAAGGAGTCGGATGACTACTACCAGGTGCGCCCGCTGGGCAGCCGCCTGGGGGCCTGGGCATCCCCGCAGAGCCGCGTGATTGCCAATCGCGAGGAGCTCGAAGGGTTGGTCAAGGCCACCGAAGCGCGCTTTTCCGATACCCAGCCACATTGCCCGGAACACTGGGGGGGCTACCGTCTGCTGCCTGAGAGGATCGAGTTCTGGCAGGGCCGGGCCAGCCGGTTGCATGACCGCCTGAACTACCGCCTGGTAGACGGGCAGTGGACGCGAGAGCGCCTGGCGCCCTGACATCCACGGGGCTGTCAGGCAGCCCCCGTGGCCCTCAAGCCAACACTTCTTCACAGATGATGAAGTAATCCATGGCTATCCTCTGTCTGATCTGTAACGCCCCCATTGCTTTCCCTGGAAGGCTGTACAGGGGCTGAATGGAAATTTATTTTTGGTGCTGGCGCCGTGACAGCTGTCAACGCGTAGCGTCTAATGGACACCTGTTTTCTGGAGACTGTACCCATGCGTAAATCCGCTTTGCTGGTGGCAACTTTCACCACCATGTCGCTGCTGCTCGGTGGCTGTGCTTCGAGCCTGACCGGTGACAGCTACTCCCGTGATGAGGCCCGTCGCGTGCAGACCGTGCGCATGGGGACCATCGAATCCCTGCGCCCGGTCAAGATCGAAGGCACCAAGACGCCGATCGGTGGTGGTGCTGGCGCCATCGTTGGTGGCGTCGCCGGCAGCGCCGTTGGCGGTGGCCGTGGCAGCATCGTGGCTGCCGTGATTGGTGCGGTGGCGGGTGGCCTGGCAGGCTCCGCTGCCGAAGAAGGCCTGACCCGCACTCAGGGTGTGGAAATCACCGTGCGTGAGGACGATGGCAGCATGCGCGCTTATGTGCAGGCCGTGCAGGAGAATGAAATCTTCCGTGTGGGTGACCGTGTGCGCATCATGACCGTTGACGGTACCAGCCGCGTTTCGCACTGATCGTAGCCGCCAATAGAAACCCCGAACGGGCCAGGCCTGTTCGGGGTTTTTTGTTGTCCTGCTCCGGCCTCTTCGCGTCGAACCGCCGCGAAGAGGCCAGTGGCTTTAAAGGCCGAGGATGTCGCGAGCCACGGCTTCGGCGATGCGGATGCCATCCACGCCTGCCGAAAGAATCCCCCCGGCATACCCTGCGCCTTCGCCTGCCGGGAACAGCCCCTTCAGGTTCAGGCTCTGGAAGTCCGCACCCCGGGTAATGCGTAGTGGCGACGAGGTGCGCGTTTCAATGCCGGTCAGCACGGCATCGTGCAGGTTGTAGCCTTTGATCTGGCGGTCAAAGGCCGGCAGCGCCTCGCGGATCGCCTCGATGGCGAAGTCCGGCAGGCTAGGCGCCAGGTCACCCAGGGTCACCCCCGGCTTGTACGATGGCTCGACGCTGCCCAGCGCGGTGGACGGCCTGCCAGCGACGAAGTCGCCCACCAGCTGCGCCGGGGCCTGGTAGTTGCTGCCCCCCATCACGTAGGCATGGGCTTCCAGGCGCTCCTGCAACTCGATGCCGGCCAGCGGGCCGCCCGGGTAGTCGCGCTCGGGGTCGATGCCGACGACGATGCCGGAGTTGGCGTTGCGCTCGTTACGCGAATACTGGCTCATGCCGTTGGTCACCACGCGGCCCGGCTCGCTGGTGGCGGCCACCACGGTGCCGCCCGGGCACATGCAGAAGCTGTATACCGAACGGCCATTCTTGGCGTGGTACACCAGCTTGTAGTCGGCGGCGCCGAGTTTCGGGTGACCGGCGTATTTGCCCAGGCGCGCCTTGTCGATCAGCGTTTGTGGGTGTTCGATACGGAAGCCCACCGAGAACGGTTTGGCTTCCATGTACACGCCCTTGGCGTGCAGCATGCGGAAGGTGTCGCGGGCGCTGTGGCCCAGGGCCAGGACCACATGGCGCGAGTGCAGCTGCTCGCCGCTTTCGAGCACCACGCCGGTCAGCTGACCGTTGTCGATCAGCAGGTCGGTGACCTTTTCCTGGAAGCGTACTTCGGCGCCCAGGGCGATCATGTCCTGGCGCATCTGCTCGACCATGCCGGTCAGGCGGAAGGTGCCGATGTGCGGTTTGTTGATGTAGAGGATCTCGTCCGGCGCACCGGCCTTGACGAACTCTTCCAGGACCTTGCGGCCGTGGTGGTTGGGGTCCTTGATCTGGCTGTAGAGCTTGCCGTCGGAGAAGGTCCCGGCGCCGCCTTCGCCGAACTGCACATTGGACTCGGGGTTGAGCACGCTTTTGCGCCACAGGCCCCAGGTGTCCTTGGTGCGCTGGCGCACTTCCTTGCCGCGCTCGAGGATGATCGGCTTGAAGCCCATCTGCGCCAGCAACAGGCCGGCAAAGATACCGCAAGGGCCGAAGCCAACCACGATCGGGCGTTCCTTCAGGTCGGCCGGGGCATGGCCAACGAACTTGTAGGTGACGTCGGGTGCCACGCTGATGTTGTGATCGTCGGCGAACTTGCTGAGCAGCTCGGCTTCGTTGCTGGCTTCCAGGTCGATGGTGTAGATGAACAGCAGCTCGCTGTTCTTCTTGCGCGCATCGTAGCTGCGCTTGAACAGGTTGAAGCTGAGCAGTTGCTCGTCGCGGATGCCCAGGCGCTGGACGATGGCTTCACGCAGGGCTTCGTCGGGATGGTCCAGGGGCAGCTTGAGTTCGGTGATTCGTAGCATGGCAGGGTCCAGTATCCCGGCCATGGGCGGCCGGCGGCTTTACACAAACCGCCAAGTATAAGCTGTATGCCGCCCCGACTGGCAGGATAAAAGCGCCCGGCGATCAGTTGTCGCGGGCACCGCCGTAGTAACCGCAGCCGCGCAGGGTCTGGCCGTCGATGCGCAGCTCGGCGCGCAGATGACGCACGGCGCCGCTCATGCTGTCGACGCAGCGTTGCGGCGCGACCCACAGTTCGACGTGCTGGCTGTTGGCGTCGCTGGTCAGGGTCAGGCCGCCGCCGGGCACTTCTTCTTCGAGGAACGGCAGGGGCAGAGGGTCCTTGCCGACGCGGTTGAGGACCATGCCCTTGCCGCTGGCCTTGATGTCCCAGTCCGGTTCATGGCCATTGGCGCGCAGGGTCAGCTGCTTGAAGTTGGGGTCGTCGCAGGCGCGGGTGGAAGGTTCCAGGCGGTACAGGCGGCTGACTTCCAGTTGACCATCGTTGTCGGCCTGTTTGGCGCCGGTGAGGCGGCCACGTACGTCAGCGAACAGCTTGGCGTTGGCGTCCTTGGCCAGGTTGGCGGATTCCTGGAGGATGCCGGTACCGGCGACATCGTTGATCACGAAGTGGCGGCTTTCACCGCAGGGTTTGAACAACAGCCGGCCGCCGCCTGCGCTCAGCTCGCCCTGCATGCGCGTGGTACCGATGTTCGGGTCACGGGGTTGCTCGGCCAGCAATTGGCAGCCGGCAAACAGGGGCAGCAGGGCAGTGAGCAGCAGGGTAGGGGTGATGCGCATGGGGCGGGCTCCAGGAAATCTTGGCCAAAGAGCTGGCCACGTTACTGAGACTAAGCGAACTCCACAAGTGACATTGGGTCTGGTCAGATCCCACATGAACCAGTTGCGCGACCTAGGGCAAGTAGAGATTGCTGAAGTGATGGCTTTTGGCCTTTAGTTATTTCTGTCAGTAGTCGAGCTGCTTCCTTTTAGTAAGAATATTGCAACCGCTGCTTGCTGCTTGGAATCGCTGGCTATTTCTGCATGGGTTGCGGTTATTCCATCTTTTTGAGGGCGGTCATAATGAATCAGAATAAACAGGTACCCAACTTCCCTGTTGAATATCGCGTACCCTTTCCGATCCCCGAGGCCACTAATAAAAATACATTGATTGTTCCCGTTGGAGAAAAGCGTTACCTGCTGGATGGAGCAGAGAAAAGGATCATGGTTGGTCGTGTAACAAATGATGGTACTGCGGATAAAACGTTTAATCTGAAAGGTTTCAACTCTCATGTTGTCTCTGATTTTGAAGATCCCCGTCCAACCAGTGCGGGATTGGTACCTCAACCAGACGGCGGCGTGATCGCTGGCTTGTACAATGCGTCGTAGTTGGGGTTGGCTCGTTTCAAGGCCAATGGCGATGTCGACGTGTCGTTTGGTCAAGCCGGCACGGTTTTTCATAAAGTTGATAAATCAAGTGCAAGCGCTGGGGAGGCTGACAGTGACGAAAAAGGCCTTCAGCGGGCGGCTTCTCCGGCGTTGCCGGCTGCCTTGACACCGGCCAAGGACGGCAAATTTTACGTGACTCTGGGTAGCCGCTTTTCGGGTGACTTCTCATTGTTGCGGTGTTTGGCGGATGGCGCGCTGGATAGCGGATTCAATGGCTCTGGCATTGTCAGCGTCCGACATCCGACTTTGGCCACAGATGCTCCGGCAGTTGTCAGCGCTGAAGATGGGGGCGCTGTGGTAGCAGGCACATTGGGTGACAGATTGGTTGGGATGCGCGGCTTTTTCTGTCGATACAAGGCCGATGGTGCATTGGACGAGCAATTCGGCGAGAAAGGTTACTCAATTTTCGATTCTGAAGCCGCAGGTATTCCGTTGCCCGAACTGTTTCAAATGGAACTTGGTCACGTGGCAATCCTGAAGGACGATGGGTATGTCGCGTGTGGTTACCTTACAGCACGTAATCCATGGCGCTACTTCGGATTAGTGGTACGTATAGATTCATCTGGCCGACCAGAACCGACTTTCAATAGCGGTAAGCCGTTGCTTTTTGAATTGCCTGGTGTCGAGATCGACTTCCTTTGGGGAGGGATTGCGGAAATGGCAGATGGCAAGCTCATCGTGGCGGGAGGCGCAGTAACGCGGGATTCAGGCTATCAGCGACATGTATTGCTGGCCCGGTATGATGCCAAAGGGGTACTGGACCCCACCTTTGCTGAGCAGGGCTGGATGATACGCGCGCCGTTTGGAGATACATTCACTTTTCTGCAGAGTCTGCAGGTCGATTCAATGCAGAAAATCCTGATTTCTGGCGATAGCGGCCTTAATGACGAGATACAGTCTCTGATGGGCTTTGCCGCGCAACTTGATTAGCGTGCTTCAAGACCGACGACCTCAATGCTCTTTGTCATTTACCTTGGAGCATTGAGGTGTCAGGTTACGTAACCGGGCGCCTTGGAGACGCGGTCAGCTATCTCGAAGCTTATCCCCCCAGATAAGCGTCGCGCACTTTCGGGTCGGTCAGCAGTGCTTCACCTGTGCCTTGCATCACCACCCGGCCGTTCTCCAGCACATAGGCCCGGTCGGCGATCTTCAGCGCCTGGTTGGCGTTCTGCTCCACCAGGAACACCGTCACGCCATCGCGGCGCAGCTGTTCGATGATGTCGAAGATCTGCTGGATGATGATCGGTGCCAGGCCCAGCGAAGGCTCGTCGAGCAGCAACAGCTTGGGCTTGCTCATCAGCGCCCGGCCGATGGCCAGCATTTGCTGCTCGCCACCGGACATGGTGCCGCCGCGCTGGATGTAACGCTCCTTCAGGCGCGGGAACAGCTGCAGGACTTTGTCCAGCTGCTCCTGGTAGTCGCCCTTGTCGGTGAAGAAACCGCCCATGGCCAGGTTTTCCTCGACGGTCAGGCGGGCGAACACGCGGCGGCCTTCCGGCACCACCGCGATGCTCTTGCGCATGATGTGCGAAGACGGCTGGCCGACCAGCTCCTCCCCGAGGTACTTGATGCTGCCGCTGTGCGCCTGCGGCGAGCCGCACAGGGTCATCAGCAAGGTCGACTTGCCGGCACCGTTGGCACCGATCAGGGTGACGATCTCGCCCTGGTTGATCTCAACGTTGACGCTGTGCAGCGCCTGGATCTTGCCGTAGAAGGTGGAAACGTTCTCGAACTTCAGCATTTACGCTTCCCCCAGGTAGGCTTTGATCACATCAGGGTTGTCGCGGATCTCCTGCGGTGTGCCATGGGCCAGGGGCGTGCCCTGGTTGATCACGACGATGTGGTCGGAAATGCTCATCACCAGCTTCATGTCGTGCTCGATCAGCAGCACGGTGACGTTGTGCGACTCACGCAGGTAGGCGATCAGTGCCTTGAGGTCTTCGGTTTCCTTCGGGTTCAGGCCCGCAGCGGGTTCGTCGAGCATGATGATCCGTGGCTGGGTCATCATGCAGCGGGCGATTTCCAGGCGGCGTTGCTGGCCGTAGGCGAGGGTGCCGGCGGTACGGTTGGCGAACTCGGTCAGGTTGACCTTGTCCAGCCAGTACTGGGCGCGCTCCATGGCCTCCTTCTCGCTGCGGCGGAAGCTCGGGGTCTTGAACAGGCCGGCGAAGAAGTTGGTGTTGAGGTGACGGTGCTGGGCGATCAGCAGGTTTTCCAGCGCGGTCATTTCCTTGAACAGGCGCACGTTCTGGAAGGTCCGCACCACGCCCTTGCGGGCGATCTGGTGGCCGGCCAGGCCCTGGATCGGCTGGCCGTCGAGCAGGATGGTACCGCCGCTGGGCTTGTAGAAGCCGGTCAGGCAGTTGAACACCGTGGTCTTGCCGGCACCGTTCGGGCCGATCAGCGCCACCACTTGTTTTTCCTTGACGGTCAGGCCCACGCCGTTGACCGCCAACAAGCCGCCGAAGCGCATGCTCAGGCCGCTGACTTGCAGAATTTCGCGGCTCATCGACGCAGCTCCATGTGGGGACGTTGCATAGGCAGCAGGCCTTGCGGACGCCAGATCATCATCAACACCATCAGCGCACCGAACATCAGCATCCGGTATTCGCTGAACTCACGCATCAGCTCCGGCAGCAAAATCATCACGATGGCCGCGAGAATCACGCCCAGTTGTGAGCCCATGCCGCCGAGCACGACGATGGCGAGGATGATCGCCGACTCGATGAAGGTGAACGACTCCGGCGTCACCAGGCCCTGGCGCGCAGCGAAGAAGCTGCCGGCGAAACCGGCGAAGCAGGCGCCCAGGGTGAACGCCGAGAGCTTGATCACAGTGGGGTTCAGGCCCAGCGCACGGCAGGCGATCTCGTCTTCGCGCAGTGCTTCCCAGGCACGGCCGATCGGCATGCGCAGCAGGCGGTTGATCACGAACAGTGCCAGCAGCGCCAGCAGCAGGGCGACCAGGTAGAGGAAGATGACCTTGTTGATCGAGTTGTATTCCAGCCCGAAGAACTCGTGGAAGGTCTGCATCCCCTCGGCGGCCTTGCGCTCGAAGGTCAGGCCGAAGAACTCCGGCTTGGGGATGTTGCTGATGCCGTTGGGGCCGCCGGTCCAGTCGGTGAGGTTACGCAGGAACAGGCGGATGATCTCGCCGAAGCCGAGGGTCACGATCGCCAGGTAGTCACCGCGCAGGCGCAGCACCGGGAAGCCGAGCAGGAAGCCGAAGGTGGCGGCCATGAGGCCGGCAATCGGCAGGCAGACCCAGAAACTCCAGCCCAGGTAGTGCGAGAGCATCGCGTAGCTGTAGGCGCCGACGGCGTAGAAGCCGACGTAGCCCAGGTCCAGCAGGCCGGCCAGGCCGACCACGATGTTCAGGCCCAGGCCCAGCAGCACGTAGATCAGGATCAGCGTGGCGATGTCGACCGCCCCGCGCGAGCCGAAGAACGGCCATACCAGGGCCGCGACGATCAGGCCCATGATCACATAGCGCTGGGTTTTCGGCAGGGTCAGGTAGTTGCTGACGGCTGGCGGGATCAGCTTGCGGTCCGAGCGACGGCCCATCACCGAGTTCCACTGCCTGTCGAACAGCACGCGCAGGAACATCAGCACCGAACACACGGCGATGATGCTGATGGTGAACGACCCTTGGCTGTGCACCGCCAGGCTGATGCCGTCGATGCTCAGTTTCAGGCCCAGCACCGGGAATGCCACGGCCCATACCAGCAAGGCGCTGAAGAACGCCTGTTTGAGATTTCTGTTCATACTTTTTCAACCTCCGGGCGGCCCAGGATGCCGGTCGGCCGGAACAGCAGGACAAGAACCAACAAGCCGAATGCCACCACGTCCTTGTACTGGTCGCCGAAAATGTCGGCGCCGAAGGCTTCGGCCACGCCCAGCACCAGCCCGCCGAGCATGGCGCCCGGAATGCTGCCGATGCCGCCCAGTACCGCCGCGGTGAAGGCCTTCAGGCCCACCAGGAAACCGGCGTTGGGGTTGATCACACCGTACTGCATGCTCAGCAGCACGGCCGCCACGGCCGCCAGGGCGGCACCGATGACGAAGGTCAGGGCGATGATGTTGTTGGTGTTGATGCCCAGCAGGTTGGCCATCTTGATGTCCTCGGCACAGGCGCGGCAGGCGCGGCCCAGGCGGGAACGAGAGATGAACAGCGTGAGGCAGGTCATGGCCACCAGGGTGACCACGAACACCAGGATCTGCATGTAGGAAACCAGGACCTCCTCCGCGCCGCCCGGCCCGAAGGAAATGCTCCCGGGGATCAGGTTGGGAATGGATTTGTCCTTCGAGTCTTGCGAAAGCAAGACCGTGTTCTGCAGGAAGATCGACATGCCGATGGCAGAAATCAGCGGGATCAGGCGGTTGCTGTTGCGCAGGGGGCGGTAGGCAACCCGTTCGATGCTGTAGCCGTAGGCACTGGTGACGCAGATCGTCGCGACGAAGGCGACGGTCATCAGGATCGGCAGCGAATGGATACCCATCATGGCCAGGCCCGCCAGGGCGATGAAGGCCACGTAGGAACCGATCATGTACACCTCGCCGTGGGCGAAGTTGATCATGCCGATGATGCCGTACACCATCGTGTAGCCGATGGCGATCAAGGCATAGGTGCTGCCGATGGTCAATCCATTAACCAGTTGTTGGAAGAAATGGTAGATCTCAGGCATTACAGCGCTCCTAAAAACCTGATTTGCATTTCGCTGGCGGGGGTAAGGCCAGGAAACCGCGGGTGACGGTTTTAAGATTTTCAGGTGGGTCGGCCCCCGGATCGCGGGGATCAGGCCCATGAACCTCATAAAACAAAGCCCACTGCTCGCACAGTGGGCTCGTAGGTCAGCTATTAGTCACGCAGTTACTGAGGGGAGACTTCGGTCTTCGGCTTGCCGAAGTGCCATTCGTAGACCACGAACTTGAAGTCTTTCAGGTCGCCTTTCTCGTCGTAGGACAGTTCGCCGGTCGGGGTCTTGAACTTGCCGGCGTGGATGGCGGCTGCCACCTTGTCGGTGTCTTCGGACTTGGCTGCTTCGATACCTTTGGCGATCAGCTCGACAGCCGAGTAGGCCGGGAACACGAACGGGCCGCTCGGGTCCTTGCCGTCAGCCTTGATGGCGTCGACGATGGCCTTGTTCTCTGGGTCGGTGTCGAACGACTTCGGCAGGGTCACCAGCAGGCCTTCGGAGGCGTTCTGAGCGATCTGCGAGATGGAGTCGTTACCCACGCCTTCCGGGCCCATGAACTTGGCTTTCAGGCCCTTTTCCTGGGCTTGGCGCAGGATCAGGCCCAGCTCTGGGTGGTAGCCGCCGTAGTAGACGAAGTCGACGTTGTTCTGCTTGAGCTTCTGGATGATCGAGGAGAAGTCCTTGTCACCCGCGTTCAGGCCTTCGAAGACGGCAACCTTGGTGCCTTTCTTTTCCAAGGTCTGCTTGACCGCGGTGGCGATGCCTTCACCGTATTGCTGCTTGTCATGCAGCACGGCGACGACCTTCGGCTTGACGTGGTCGGCGATGTAGTTGCCGGCAGCCGGGCCCTGGGCGCTGTCCAGGCCGATGGTGCGGAAGATCAGCTTGTAGCCACGGGCGGTGATTTCCGGCGAGGTGGCGGCCGGGGTGATCATGATCACGCCTTCGTCTTCGTAAATGTCGGACGCTGGCTGGGTGGAGCTGGAGCACAGGTGGCCGATGACGAACTTGACGCCGTCGTTGACCACTTTGTTGGCGACTGCCACGGCCTGTTTAGGGTCGCAGGCATCGTCGTATTCCTTGGCTTCGAGCAGCTTGCCATCGACGCCGCCCTTGGCGTTGATATCCTTGATGGCTTGCTTGGCGCCGATGAACTGCATGTCGCCGTACTGGGTCACAGGGCCGGTCTTGGGGCCCGCGATCCCGATCTTGATGGTATCGGCGGCAAACGAATGGCTGGCAACCCCGGCCAGTACCATTGCGGCGAACAGCTTGGAAATCTTGATCATAGTGCTCCACTCATTCTGTTGTAATTCTTATAGTCCTGGCGGCCAGGGCTACAGACCGGGCGGGATATGCGGCATGGCCACGCCATACTGCATGCCCACCTTCCCCCGGAACATGTCCCGGAACTGTACCGGTACAGTGTAGAGCGCTGTTCGCGCGCTTGAAAAGCGGGCAAAAAGTGCCTGGTTCGCGGGTTGTCGCATGATCGACACAAAGATACAGAAAAGCGCCATCACTTTGCCTGCATCCGCGGCCCCACCCCACAACTTCGGGGCCAATCGACCAAATTACATATTTGAAACCGGGTTTTTCTGCAAAAATGCCGGCCTTTTTTCATTGGCCGAATTTGCGGGTACAAACCCATGACTGATCAAACAAGCACCCTCTATGCCAAATTGCTCGGCGAGACGGCGACAATCGAGTGGAAGGCTTTGGAGCGTTTCTGGGCCAAGGGTGACCTGATTTGGGTCGACCCCAGCCTTGACCTGATCGAGGTTGCGGCGGCAATGGCCGAGAATCGCAGCGAGATCTTCGCCAAGTGGCGCAGTGATGGCACTGTCGGGCCGGTTAGCGCCGAGCAGGCACTCGACCTGCAAAGCCGCGATCCAGAGATCTGGGCGGTGGTGGTTTCGCCGTTCATCGTCATCCAGGCAAAGCAAGCGGAATAACGACGCGCTTTTTTAGTGCGTAAAATTACGCAGCCGCCCCAGGCTGGTGCTTGTTGACGCTCACGTAAGGTGGAAGTTGGTAACAGTGGGGGGCTGATTCGCCGCTGCGGTAACAGTTTACGGGATGCGTAATCGGGGCTGCGAAGCAGCCCCATGCGGGTCAGTAGTCGACCCGGCCGGTATGGTTGTTCAGCGAAATCACCCGGGTCTTGCCGATACGGTGACGGTAGATCTCACGCAGGTACTTCACCGCCTTCTTTACGCATTCGCGCGACAGGCGAATATCGTTGATCGACACGAAGCGGCTCTTGTCGTTGATCAGTTCGCGGTACTTCTTCTCGTACATCGGCTTGATTGCGTACCAGTTGGTATCGAGGATCTTCGCCGGGTTTTCGAACTCGCTGAGCAGGTCGTCGATCCGCGCCTCCTCGAAGTGCTCGCTGGTGATGAACTCGAGGATGGCGTTGTCCAGCGTGTCATCGAAGCGGTATGGGGCGCGGGCGAAGCAGCGCTTGATGAAGGCCACGATCAGGGTCAGGAAATCGTCCGACAGGCACGGGCTCTTGGCGATCAGGGTGGTCAGCGACAGGTTGGCAGAGGCGCCGATCACCAGGGCGTAACGCTTGAGCGTGGTGTTGGGGAACAGGCTGTTAAGGTGCGTCTTGAGCCGGTTCAGGTCCATGTACGACAACTTGTAGTCCTTGGGCAGCGAGACGATCGACACCACTGACGAGCAGTTCTTGAAGAAGTGCAGGTCATGCAGCGCGGCGGCGTCGTAACCGGAGGCCTGGTATTGCTCCAGGGCCGCGCGGTAGCGGCGCGACTCGATCGGCAGCAGGCTGATGCCTTCGATGGCCTGGGTCTGCTTGTTGAAGTGCGGCAGGTCGATGGAGCGCAAGAACAGGTCGTCGATATCCAGGCGCGGGCTTTCGCGCTCGAACACCTTGAACTTGTCCGTGCCTTGCGCGGGCACTTCCGGCACCACCGATTCGGCATAGGCAATCGCCACCGGGCCGGCCAGGCTCATGAACAGGTCGTTGGCGTCCAGGCGGATGGTTTCGCCAATGTCGATGCCGGCGCGGCGGAAGTAGTTCTGGTCGTAGTCGGTGGTCACCGCCTGGGCGGTGAGGATGTTGAAGATCTGCTGGGAGATGTACTGGTTGGCGTGCTTCTCCATGGCGTTGACGTCGATGTTGTGAATGGTGCCGTCATCGCTTTCTTCGGCGTAGCGCATGATGTCGTTGGAGATCAGCATCATCGCGTTCCACGGGCGGATACGCCCCATCACGCTGGCCTCGCTGCTGTCTTCGTCATCGAAGTTGTACGAGAAGTCCCATTCTTCCGAGAGGTATTTGCACAACAGCCGGCCGGCGTTGATGTGCAGGGCCTCGGACATCTCGCTGCGATGGTCGGTAGCATTGGGCAGCACGCAGATGCCGCTGGTGAAGATCGGTTCGAAGACGAACGAGTGGCCGCTCTTGCCGTCGTTCTCGTCGGCAGGCTTGGTATCGAAGGTCTTGTTCATGTACGAGTACTGCTGGGCTAGGCCGAACTCCGAGGCCATGCCTGAACCGGTACCGCCACCGGCACTGAAGATGTAGAAGTACAGCCGCGACTGGTTGGCCTTGATGCCGCAGGAGTCGATCAGGTACGAATGAATCAGCTTCCAGTCGGCGCTGGAGAAGCGCTGGGTGTCCTTGTTGAGGATGATCTTGGCCAGGTACTGGCCAAGGATCGGGGCGTTGCCTGCACCGCCAGCATGTACCTCGGACAGGTCCATGATCTTCATCTTGCTGTAGTCGCGCAGGAACTCGCCACGCTCGCCCTTGCGCGAGAAGCGGATACGCCCGGCGATGTCTTTGTCCAGGTCGCCCAGCATCACCAGCGGTTCGACCAGGAACACCGGCTTGACGCCCTTGTTCTGCACCAGTCGCAGGTTCTGGCGGATCCAGCGTGCCGGGCTGTAGCCCGGCTCGCCTTTCATGCGGTCTTCATTGTTGAACTCGTTGAGGAAGAAGGTACGGGCGTTGTAGACCAGTTCCGCCACGTCCAGGGCGATGTTCGAGCCGCAACGGCCGAGGCCGATCAGGCAGACCGACGGAAACTGCTGCTCCAGGCGCGGTGGGTTGCCGTCTTCGATGTGCTGGTTTCCGGGAAACACCAGGTCACGCAGGCCGTCGAGGTTGTCGAGGATCCGCTGCATGTCCTGCTCGGTGAAGTACAGGTACTGCTGTGCCGGAGAGCTGCGTGCCGGCAGCGTGTCACGAACACCACTGGCGGTCGGTAGGTGGGGAAGAGCCGAAGACTCGGGGACCGCATTGGCAGAAGTGTTCGTAGAGGTCATAGTGCGCCATTTGCCTGGTGTAAGTGATTATCAGAGGGTTATGCCATATGGCCATCACGCAAAACGCCGCGACTCTATCAGTGCGCCATTTGCGGATGCGATAGGGGTTTCCCTTACTTGTTTTAAGGAATTTTCAGTCGAGCTGGCATTGCATCGCCCGTTTGTCGCGCTTCTTTAATCTTCTGCCTGGAGTCGTTCATGAGTACTGCACTGCCTTCGTTGGGATTCGCCGGGATTGGCCTGATGGGCCTGCCGATGTGCCAGCGCCTGTTGGCGGCGGGTTATCCGCTGACGGTGTGGAACCGCAGCCCGGACAAATGCGCCACGTTGGTGGCCGCCGGTGCGCGGCTTGCGGCCAGCCCGGCCGAGCTGAGCCGTGACAGCGACATGGTGTTGCTGTGCCTGGCCGACACGGCGGTGGTACGCGAGGTTGTGTTTGGCGAGCAAGGCATCGCCGAGGGCGGGCGCAGCGGCCAGTTGTTGGTGGACTTGTCCAGCCTGGAGCCGACTGCCACGCGGGAAATGGCTGCCGAACTGGCTGCGCTGTGCGGCATGGCCTGGCTGGATGCCCCCGTGTCGGGTGGTACGCCAGGGGCCGAGGCGGGTACCTTGGCGATCATGGTGGGGGGTGAGGCCACGGATCTGCAGCGGGCCCGCCCGGTTCTGCAGGTGCTCGGCCAGCGGGTGACGCACATGGGCGGTGTGGGTGCGGGGCAAGTGACCAAGGCCTGCAATCAGATGATCGTGGCCTGCAATGCGCTGGTGATTGCCGAGGTGGTGGCGTTGGCCGAACAGTCAGGTGTTGACGCCACGCTGATCGCCGAAGCCCTTGCCGGTGGCTTTGCCGATTCGAAGCCGCTGCAGATCCTGGCACCGCAGATGGCCGAAAGCCGTTTCGAACCGGTCAAGTGGCATGTGCGCACTTTGCTCAAGGACTTGGACGGAGCCGTCAAGCTCTCCCGCGAGCAGGGCACGGCAACGCCGCTCAGTGGCCTTGCCGCGCAGTTGATGCGCCTGCACGGTAGCCAGGGCTTTCTGCAAAAAGATCCGGCGACCCTGGTAGAGCTGTATCGCAACAAGGCCTGAATACAGCGTCCTGGCGGTCGAGCTGATCGAGCAGCGAGCGTAACTCGCTCAGCGGTAGCGGGCGGCTGAGCAGGAAACCCTGCAGATAGTCGCAGCCATTGCTGGCCAGGAATTCGTGCTGCTCGACGGTTTCCACGCCTTCACTGACCACCTCCAGGTGCAGGGTGTGGGCCATGGCGATGATCGCCTGGATGATCTCGCGATCCTTCTGGCTGCCGGGCACATCCTGCAGGAACGAGCGGTCGATCTTCAGCACGTCCAGAGGCAGGCGCTTGAGGTAGGCCAGCGACGAATAGCCGGTGCCGAAATCATCGATCGACAGGCCTACTCCCTGGTCGCGAATGCGCTTGAGCAGGCTGACGGTGTGCTCGATGTCGCCCATCAAGGCATGCTCGGTGACCTCCAGCTCAAGATGGCGAGGCGCCAGGCCCGCCTGGTACAGCGCCACTTCCACTTCATCAGGCAGGGTTTCATGGCCCAGAGTCACTGCCGAGCAATTGACCGTGAGCTGGAGGCTGGTAAAACCATGCTGCTGAAGCCGGGCCAGGTCCTGGCAGGCGTGACGCAGCACCCACAGGTCGAGGTCGACCATCAGGCCGTTGGCTTCGGCAATGCTGATGAACCGGTCAGGCCCCATCAGCCCGTGCAGCGGGTGCTGCCAGCGTACCAGCGCTTCTAGCTTGGCCACCTGGCCGGTGCGCACGTCGAATATGGGTTGGTAGTGCAGGCACAACCCTCGTTCTTCGAGCAGGGCAATGCGCAGTTCCTCTTCCAGCTGCAAGGCCAGGCTGGCACGGTTTTTCAGGCTGCTGTTGAAAAAGTGCAGGCTGTTGCGGCCGCTGCCCTTGGATTGATACAGAGCCAGGTCGGCATGCTTGAGCAGTTCCTCGGCGTTCAGGCCGTCATCGGGGTAGATGCTGATGCCAATGCTGGTGGTCATGACCATGCGCCGGCCGCCCAGATCAATAGGGTCCTTCATCCGTTGCATGATGCGCTGTGCGAGGTGGCGTGCCTCGTCACGGTTGTTGAGCGAGGTGACCACGCAGAATTCGTCACCGCCGAAGCGGGCGACCAGGTCGTGGCTGCGGGTGGCTGCCTTGATGTGGTTGGCGATCACTTTGAGCAGTTCGTCGCCGGCATCGTGGCCGAGACTGTCGTTGATGCGCTTGAAGTGGTCGATGTCGAGGAACATCACTGCCAGGCGGTGTTCGCCGGGATTCTGTGCGGCCAGGCGTTCGGCAAAAATCTGGTTGAAACCACGGTGGTTGACCAGGTTGGTCAGGGCGTCGTAATGGGCGGCCTGTTGCAAGGATTCGCGGGCCTGGTCCAACTGGCTGAGCAGCACACCATAACGGCGCAGGTCGTCTTCCTTGCTCTGCAGCTTCTTGTCGGCCAGTGCGGCACTGATGCTGCTGCCACTGATCAGTAAGGTGATGAAGGCTACGGTCAGCCCCAGCTGCAGGCTGTTGTCGGTCGTTGGCAGGCTCAGGGCGGTGGAGGCGGGGATGACCAGGGTCATGGCGGCCATGGCGGTGAAATGGGTAGCAACGATGCCGCCGGCCATCAGCAAACTGGCGCCATACTTCAGGGTCTGGTGCAGATTGCCGCTGCCTTTGCGGAAGTAACGGGCCAGCAGCAAGGCGGCAAGGCTGGTGAGCAGGGCGATGGCGGCGCTGCTCAGCAGCAGCTGGGTCTGGTAGTACTGCCGGGCGCCGGTCTGTAGCGCGGCCATGCCAACGAAATGCATGAGGATGATGCCCAGGCCGATGAGCAAGGCACTTTGCAGGTAGTGATGCAGGCGCATGTTGCTGCGGTCGAGGCTGGTCATTGCCAACCACGCTACTACCAGGGCGATCAGCAGTGACAGGCCGGTCAGCGAAACGTCGTAGTGCATTTCCAGCGGGGCCTGGAAGGCCAGCATGCTGATGAAGTGCATGGCCCAGATGCCGCCAGCCAGGCAGCAGGCACCGAGCATGCGCCACTGCCGCTGCGCGGCGCGCTGTTCGCTTTGGGATTGGCGCTCGGCCATGTCGAGGGTGGCAAAGCAGGCCGCGCTGGCCACGGCGAAGGCAATCAGAATCAGCAGCGGTTCATGGCGGCAGTCAATGACGATGCGCCCGGTTGCCGGCAGTTCGGTGAACAGTTGCAGCCCCAGCCATTCCATTGCTTGCCCTTCGCTCGAGTTTTCACTCGTCTCCGTTCAAGCGCCGTGGAGACTGTTCTGGGGCAGTATAGAAACAGCTCGGTGAACCTTCCTGGCTAGTGGCACTTTGACTTCAATGATTTGGTTCTGGCGTTGATAGCCATTGGGCATAACGAACGGGAGGGCGCAATCGCCCCCCGTCCTATGGCAAGCCGATCAGCCGGCGACCAGCACACGGATCGCTTCAAGGCGCAGCGCAGCCTTGTCGAGCATCGCCAGGCCTTGTTCACGCTGCTTGCGCAGCGCTTCGATCTCGCTGTCACGCACGCTCGGGTTGACGGCTTGCAGGGCAGTCAGGCGTGCCAGCTCTTCATCGGCTTCGGCGACCAGGCGGCGCTGGGCTTCGGCCACACGCTCGACGTGCACTGGCATGACCTTGGCTTCACCGCCGCTGATGCGCTTGGCCAGCACGTCACGCTGGGCCTGGACGAACTTGTTGGCGCTGGCCCGTGGCACGCTTTCGAGCTGGTCGTTGAGGGTTTCGAACGCCACCCGCGAAGCCAGGTCGTTGCCGTTGGCATCGAGCAGGCAGCGCAGTGCTGCTGGCGGCAGGTATCGGCCCAGTTGCAGGCTGCGGGGCGCCACCACTTCGCTGACGAACAGCAGTTCGAGCAGCACGGTGCCCGGCTTGAGTGCCTTGTTCTTGATCAGCGCGACCGCCGTGTTGCCCATCGAGCCGGACAGCACCAGGTCCATGCCGCCCTGCACCATCGGGTGCTCCCAGGTCAGGAACTGCATGTCTTCGCGCGACAGCGCCTGGGCGCGGTCGTAGGTAATGGTCACGCCTTCGTCGTCGCCGAGCGGGAAGCTGGCGTCGAGCATCTTTTCGCTGGGTTTGAGGATGAGGGCGTTTTCCGAATGGTCTTCGCTGTCGATGCCGAAGGCGTCGAACAGGGTTTCCATGTAGATCGGCAGGGCGAACTGGTCATCTTGCTCAAGGATCGCCTCGACCAGTGCCTGACCTTCGCCGGCACCACCGGAGTTGAGCTCCAGCAGGCGGTCACGGCCGCTGTGCAGCTCTGCTTCCAGGCGCTCGCGCTCGGCGCGCGCCTCGCTGACCAGCGCAGTCCAGGCCTTGGCATCGCCGCCTTCCAGCATCGGCAGCAGACGCGGGCCGAACTGGTGCTGCAGGGCGTTGCCGGTCGGGCAGGTATTGAGGAAGGCGTTCAGGCCTTCGTGGTACCACTGGAACAGGCGCTCCTGCGGGCTGTCCTGCAGGTACGGGATGTGCAGCTCGATGGTGTGCTTCTGGCCGATCCGGTCGAGGCGGCCGATACGCTGTTCGAGCAGGTCCGGGTGGGCTGGCAGGTCGAACATCACCAGGTGATGGGCGAACTGGAAGTTACGGCCTTCACTGCCGATCTCGGAGCAGATCAGCACCTGGGCGCCGAACTCTTCGTCAGCGAAGTAGGCCGCGGCGCGGTCACGTTCGAGGATGCTCATGCCTTCATGGAACACTGTGGCCGGGATACCTGAGCGCACGCGCAGGGCGTCTTCCAGGTCCATGGCGGTTTCGGCGTGGGCGCAGATCACCAGGACCTTGGTGCGCTTGAGCATCTTTAGCGTGTCGATCAGCCAGTCGACCCGTGGGTCGAAGCGCCACCAGTGTTCGTCATCGCTGACTTCACCTTGGGCCTGGAAGGCTACTTCCGGGTACAGCTCGGCGTGTTCGCCGGCGGGCAGGTCCTGGTATTGCGCGGGGTTGGCCAGTGGGTAGGGGTGCAGCTGGCGCTCGGGGAAGCCCTGGACAGCCGCACGGGTGTTGCGGAACAGCACGCGACCGGTGCCGTGGCGGTCGAGCAGTTCGCGGATCAGGCGGGCACTGGCCTGGGTATCGCCATCGTTGACTGCAGCCAGCAAGGCTTCGCCTTCGGCGCCGAGGAAGCCCTGGATGGTGGCATGGGCCTTGGGTGACAGGCGGCCTTCTTCAAGCAGCTCTTGCACGGCTTCGGCCACCGGGCGGTAGTTTTCACTCTCGGCGCGGAATGCCGCGAGGTCGTGGAAGCGGTTGGGGTCGAGCAGGCGCAGGCGGGCGAAGTGGCTGTCCTGGCCGAGCTGTTCCGGGGTGGCTGTCAGCAGCAGCACGCCCGGGATGACTTGCGCCAGTTGCTCGACAAGGCCGTACTCAGCGCTGACTTGATCTTCGTGCCACACCAGATGGTGCGCCTCATCGACCACCATCAGGTCCCAGCCTGCGGCGAACAGTGCGTCCTGTGCCTTTTCGTCATCGACCAGCCATTCCAGGGCGACCAGCGCCAACTGGGCATCCTCGAACGGGTTGCTGGCGTCGCTTTCGATGAAGCGCTCGGCGTCGAACAGGGCGACCTGCAGGTTGAAGCGCCGGCGCATTTCCACCAGCCACTGGTGCTGGAGGTTTTCCGGGACCAGGATCAGCACGCGGCTGGCGCGGCCCGACAGCAGCTGGCGGTGAATCACCAGGCCGGCTTCGATGGTCTTGCCCAGGCCCACTTCGTCGGCCAGCAATACGCGCGGGGCGCTGCGGTCGGCGACCTCGCGGGCGATGTGCAGCTGGTGGGCGATCGGTTGCGCGCGGCAACCGCCCAGGCCCCAAAGCGACGACTGCATCTGCTTGCTGGTGTGGTGCAGGGTGTTGTAGCGCAGGCTGAACCACGACAGCGGGTCGATCTGCCCGGCGAACAGGCGGTCGCTGGCCAGGCGGAACTGGATGAAGTTCGACAGTTGGGTTTCCGGCAGGGTGCGCGCCTGGTTCTGGCCATCCAGGCCGTGGTAGACCATCAGCCCGTCGATGTCCTCGACCTCGCGGACGGTCAGCTTCCAGCCTTCGAAGTGCGTGATCTGGTCACCCGGAGAGAAACGCACGCGGGTCAGCGGCGCATTGCGCAGGGAATACTGGCGGGTGTCGCCAGTGGCCGGGTAGAGCACGGTCAACAGGCGGCCATCCTGCGCCAGGATGGTCCCAAGGCCAAGCTCCGCTTCACTGTCGCTGATCCAGCGTTGCCCCGGTTGATACTGCTGCGCCATACTGCCTGAACTCCCGCGATGAAAAGCCGGCTATGTTAACGGATAGGCCGGGCGGACCATAGACCAGAAGTCCATGAGTCTAGCTGTTTCATTGCAGAATACCGTCTTGCTGACGAGGGCTACGCACCGATATGCCGCTCAAGCACCGCTGGTTGCACACTTCTCTGGCCATGGGCAGCTTGCTGCTGGCCGCCTGTGAGCAGAAAAATTTCGAAACCTTGCCTGCGATCCCGGTCGAGCAGCTCGAAGTGCTGGGCGTGCAGACGCCGATCAAGAGCGTGCACTTCCGCGATCGCGACGGCGAAGGGCTGCTGGTGCTTAGCCGCAGCGATGGCCAGGCAGTCGATGCCGAGTCCGAACAGGAAGTCGACAAGGTGGTGCTCAAGGCCACCCTGTATGGTCGCACCGCCGAGGGTGACGCGTTCAAGCCGCGTTGGCAGATCGAGCAGGAAACCACCTGCCCGGGGCTGGACCTGGATGTCGACTTCTATACCGATGTCAGTGATGTCAGTGACCTGAACAAGGACGGCGTCGCCGAAGTGACCGTGGCCAGCCACGCCTTTTGTGGTGGCGGCATCGACCCGCATGACATCGCCATCGAGATGCGCGAAGGGCAGAACGCCTACACCATCACTGGCCAGTCGCTGATCACCCCGGCAGGTGAAGAGCCGGTTGGCGGTGAGCGTGAAGACAGCGCTTCGTTGAAGAGCGCGCCACAGGTGCTGCGTGAGCATATGGATTCAGTCTGGCAACAGGTCTACAAGCGGCCCTGGAGCGAAGCCAGCCCGCCAGCCGACGACGACCCTGAGGATGAAGCCGAATAACGGCGGTCTATACTGGCAAGGTGCGGCGGTGGTGGCCGCACGTCCTCACCTTTGACGCTCAAGCTGGCTAACGGATGGCCGATACAGTGGGCACAGGAGAATTTCCATGCTGCCGCCGATCATCCCGCTCAGTGCTGCCCCGGTGACTTCGCAACTGGACCCGGTGAAACAGACGCCCGACATCAAGCCGGTGGTGCCGGTGCAGCCTTCGTCCGATGAAAGCGCCATCGACCTGAAGCAGCAGCGCGACCCGCAGGAGCAAGTCCTGTTGCTGCGCGAAGAGCAGCGTCGCCAGCAGCGGCGCAACAACAAGGGCGAAGCGGAGCTGTACAGCGCCTTGCCGGGGGACGAAGTAAACGCCGACAACACCGTGCCGGTGGCGCCGCTGATGGGTGAGAACCCACGCCAGGGCCTGCTGGTCGATATCGAAGTTTGACGCGGGGCTGGTCACGGCCAGCGCCTGGCTTCATGATGCAAGTCTCTGTTGATCGTCGAGCCCACCCATGAGCCAAGACAACCTCATCGACTTCGATGCCGAGCGCGCCAAGCGCATCCATGACCTCAAGGAAAAACGCCTGAACGAGGTGCGCCAGGCATTCGAGCAGGCCATGCCGCTTGCCACCGCGAAGAAAAAGAAGCCCAAGGGCAAGCCCAAGAAGCGCTGAAACTTGACGCAGGTCAAGCCTGCACCCGCCTCGCGTGCCCGGTCCCGGGCAGCATTGACCCTGATCAATTTTCCCCGCCCCCGTATTCGTTACCTTGCACCCATCGGACAACGGCAAACGAATCGGGAGGCCAGCATGTTCTTCGACAATGTGGTTATCGCGGGCGTGGTAACGGTCGGGTTGATGTTTGCATTCTTTGCCGGTCTGGGCATTTTCATCTGGAAGGACGCACAGAAGCGCAAGCCGCGCTGATCTTCCGGATCCACGAGCACGCAAGGCATTTAGGGCGACTTCGGTCGCCTTTTTTTTTGCCTGCGTTTCTGTCGCCCAATATTGTTAGCTAGCTAATTAATCGGCTCGTGAGTATCCTTCGCTACGTTGTCTATCGTTTATCAATACATCCTTACAAGGTCGGTTACGTGCCCATCACCTTCCAGGCCCTTTTCGCACCCAGCAGCCTTGCCATCAAGTTCGCCATCAAGACCCTGCTAGGTGCTGGCCTGGCACTGTGGCTGGCCATGCGCTGGGGGCTGGAGCAACCGTCATGGGCATTGATGACCGCGTTCATCGTCGCCCAGCCGTTGTCCGGGATGGTGGTGCAGAAGGGCCTGGCGCGGCTGGCGGGTACCTTGGTCGGCACGGTGATGTCGGTGGTGTTCATCGGCCTGTTCGCCCAGGCCCCCTGGCTGTTCCTGATCACCCTGGCGTTATGGCTGGCCCTGTGCACGGCGGCTTCCACGCAGTTGCGCAGTGCCTGGGCCTATGCGTTCGTGCTGGCCGGCTATACCGCCGCCATCATCGCCTTGCCCGCCATCAGTCATCCCTTGCAGGTGTTCGACCAGGCGGTGGCACGTTGCACTGAAATCTGCCTGGGGATTTTCTGCGCAACGGCCAGCAGCGCGCTGATCTGGCCCATGCGGGTCGAACAGCAGCTCGCCGGGCAGGCCCGTCAGGCCTGGCAGAATGGCTTGCAGGCGGCAAGTGCCATGCTCGGCGGCGAGGATGAAGCGCGCAAAGGGTTGCTGGACAGCCTCGGGCGTATTGTCGCCATCGATACCCAGCGTGAGCACGCCTGGTTCGAGGGGCCGCGCGGGCGGCAGCGGGCCAAGGCCATTCGCGGGTTGAGCCAGAAGCTCATGGTGATGCTGCGTATTTCACGTTCGGTCCGTCGGCAGTGGCGACAACTGGACGAGCGCGAAACCGCGCACCTCGGTCCTTGGCTCGAAGAACTGCGTGCCCTGCTGGTCAAACCTGATCAGCCGAGCCTGCTTGTGTTGCGCCAGCGCATCTGGGACGCCGCGCATGCCGAGCAGATCAGCTCTGCCGAGCACTTCTGCCTGGCACGCATGGCCTTGTTGCTGGACTTCGCCATGGCCGCTACTCAGGCCTTGGACGATGTCGAGGCGGGCAGGGCGCCGAAGGATGTCGCCCAGGGCCTGGCAGCGCACCGCGACTGGTCGCTGGCTTTGTTGTTCGGCTCACGCAGTGCCCTGGCCTTTCTGGTCATGAGCGGCTTCTGGCTGGCCACTGCCTGGCCGTCTGCGCCGGGCGGCCTGGTGCTGACCTGCGTGGTCTGCAGCCTGTTCGCCAGCCGCGAGAATGGCGCACAGATCGGTCTGAGCTTCTTGCGCGGCATCTGCCTGGCGATCCCGACGGCCTTCCTGGTCGGGCAGATCATCCTGCCGCAGTGGAGCAGCTTCGCCATGCTCTGCCTGAGCATGGGCGTGCCGCTGTTCTTTGGTGCCCTGGGTATGGCCCATCCACGTACCGGTGCCACCGCGACCTCTTATTGCCTGCACTTCATCGTGCTGGTCTCGCCGCTCAATGCCATGACCTTCGGGGTGGCGACCATGCTCAACAGCGCCCTGGCCATGTTGGTGGGCGTGGGCGCCGCCGTGTTGGCGTTCCGCCTGCTGGTGTTCCGCCACCCGGCCTGGCTTGGCCGGCGCCTGCGCGCCGCGACCCAGAGTGACCTGGTGCGCCTGACCCGGCGCGACCTGCGCGGTGCCGACAGTTGGTTTGGCGGGCGCATGGCCGACCGCCTGATGCAATTGGCCCGGCACGCCAGCGAATTGCCGGCCACCGAGCGCAAGCGTTGGGATGACGGCTTGCATGGGCTGGATATCGGCGACGAACTGGTGCATCTGCGCATGTGTCTGGCGGTGGCCCAGGTGCCGTTGGGGGCTGCGGAGCGTGAATACCTGCAGCAGGTCGAGGCGGTACTGGCCAAAGGCCCGGCGGTTGGCCGCGAGCAGCGCCTGGATGGGGCCAGCGAGCAGTTCATCGCGGCCTTGCAGCGGGCGCCGGCCAGTGACCCATTGCGCCTTGCCCAAGGCGCGGTGCTGCAGTTGCAGAAGAGCTGGGGGAAATGGTGCCGTGCGCAGGAGGATGACCATGGGCTTGCGTGAGTGGGAGCTGGGCGGTGTGCTGCTCAGCCCTTTCCTGATTTATGTGTTGATGGCGCTGGCGCTGACCGGCGTGCTGCGCCTGCTGGTGCAGGCCACACCGTTGGGGCGCTGGATCTGGCATGAAGCGCTGTTCGATGCGGCGCTGTTCGTTTGTCTGCTGTTCCTGGTAGTTCGCCTGCTGGGGCCTTTGTAAGGAGTGATTCGATGCGTGCTGTCGTCCGTATCCTGGTGACCTTGTGCGTGGTCGCTATTGCTGTTCTGGCCGGTTTCAAGCTCTGGCAGTACTACATGCTCACGCCGTGGACGCGTGATGCCAGGGTGCGCGCCGATGTGGTGGTGATCGCCCCGGACGTATCTGGATGGGTGCGTGATCTCAAGGTGCAAGACAACCAGCAGGTCAATGCGGGCGACCTGTTGATGAGCATTGATCGCGAGCGTTTCCAGGCCGCGTTCGACCAGGCCAGCGCGGTGGCTGAAACCCGCGCCCAGCAGTTGCACCTGCGCGAACGTGAAGCGGCACGACGCACGGCCTTGGGCCCGGAGGCGATCAGTGCCGAGCTGCGCGAAAACGCCCAGATCAACGCCGCCATAGCCCGTGGTGAACTGCACGAGGCCGAAGCCCAGTTGCAGGTGGCGAAGATCAACCTGGCGCGCAGCGAAGTGCGGGCGCCGCGTAGCGGGCATATCACCAACCTGCGCCTGGCCGAGGGCAACTACGTCAATACTGGCCAATCGGTGATGGCCCTGGTGGATGATTCGACGTTCTACATCCAGGCCTATTTCGAGGAGACCAAGTTGCCGCGCATTCGGGTTGGCGACGAGGTCAAGGTCTGGCTGATGGGCGCAGGCAATGCGATGCAGGGCCATGTGGAAAGCATCAGCCGTGGTATCACCGACAGCAACAGCAACCCGGACAGCCAGCTGCTGCCGGTGGTGGAACCGACCTTCAACTGGGTGCGGCTGGCGCAGCGCATACCGGTAAGGATCAGGCTGGATGAGATTCCTGAGGGCGTGCACCTGAGCGCGGGGATGACCGCGAGCGTGCAGGTGCATGAGCATCAGGCGCAACAGTGAAGCCCTAGGGGCCGTAAAGAGGCCCCGTTTCCGCGGCCTTAAAGGAACATCCCACCCGACACTTCCAGCCGCTGCCCGGTAATCCAGCCATTGCCTTCTTCCAGCAGCAGCGCAATGGCAGCGCCGATATCGTCCGGTAACCCGACCCGCCCCAGCGCAGTATTGCCGGCAATGAAATCATTGACCTGCTGGTTGTCGCGCACGACACCGCCACCAAAATCAGTCTCGATCGCCCCCGGCGCGAGGATATTGACCCGTATGCCCCGTGCGCCGAGTTCCTTGGCCTGATACCGGGTCAATACCTCCATCGCCCCCTTCATGGCCGCATAGGCGGCATACCCGGGCAATGCAAAACGCGCAAGTCCGGACGACACGTTGACGATACGCCCGCCATCGACCAGCAACGGCAGCAGCCGTTGGGTGAGGAAGAACGGCCCCTTGAGCTGAATGTTCAGCAACTGGTCGAACTGTGCCTCGGTGGTTTCGCTGAACGGCACGTTCAGGCCGATACCGGCGTTGTTCACCAGGAAATCTAAGCGCTCACGGCCGAAGCGTTGCTGCAAGGTCGTGCCCAGGCGTTCGGCAAAGCTGGCGAAGCTGCTGCAGTCGCCGACGTCCAGTTGCAGCATGGCAGCCTTGGCGCCAGCCGCTTCGAGGGCCTTGGCCACCTGCTGGGCCTCGTCAGCCTTGCTGTGATAGGTGCCGATGATGTCGATACCGCGTGCAGCCAGATGCTCGGCGGCATTGCGGCCCAGGCCACGGCTGGCGCCAGTGATCAGCGCGATCTTGCGAGTCATGTCGTATCCCTCTTGGGTGGTGGATGAGGGACAGGTTATTGATCGCTTCGCGGCTGTTAAATCCAGCAGAATCGGAAATACTGTTCGTGTATTTCGAACAGTCGGGGTGAAGATGAACAAGCTGGAGCTGCTGCGCACGTTCATTCGGGTCAGCGAGTTGAACAGTTTCACTCTGGCGGCAGACAGCCTGGCCCTGCCACGCTCGACGGTATCGGAGCAGGTCAGGGCGCTTGAACAATTACTCGGCACGCGCCTGTTCAACCGCACCACACGGCGCGTCCAGGTGACCCAGGACGGTGTTCTGCTTTATGAGCGCAGCAAGGATCTGCTGTCGGGCATGGATGAGATCGAGAGCCTGTTCCGTGCCGATGATGCGGAGCTGGCAGGCTGCCTGCGGATCGACATGCCGACCATGATGGCCCGGCGTGTGATCATTCCGGCTTTGCCGCAATTCCTGTCACGGTTTCCCAGGCTGGAGGTGGAGATCAGTTGCACCGATCGACAGGTTGACCTGCTGCGTGAAGGGTTCGATTGTGTGATGCGCATCGGTGCGCTGAACGACTTGGATGTCGTGGCGCGGCCTGTCGGCCAGTTGAGCATGCGTAATTGCGCCAGCCCCGCCTACCTTGCCCGATTTGGGGTGCCGCAGTGCCTGGAAGACCTAGCCGGGCACCGCCTGGTTCACTATGTGCGCAACCTGGGTGCGCGCAGTGCCGGTTTTGAATATGTGCAGGATGGCCAGGTGTGCTTTCAGCCCATGGGCGGCGCGGTCACGGTCAATAACGCCGAGGCCTATTCGGCGGCATGCCTGGCGGGCCTTGGCTTGATCCAGGTGCCGGCAGTGGGTGTCGCGCATCACCTGGCAAGCGGCGAATTGGTGGAGGTCATGCAAGCCTGGCAGGCACAGGCCATGCCGGTGTCCTTGCTGTATGCGCGGCAACGCCATGTACCACGCCGGGTCCAGGCCTTCATGAGCTGGCTGGGCGGCCTGCTGGCGTCGCAGGTCGACCCACTGCCGGGCAGCGAAAACCTTGGCACAACGATGAGCACATGAGCTAGGCTGCCCACTGCGCGTCGCTCATCAGAGGCGACCGCTGCCTGCCTGGCGTGCGTCACTTCCGTTCATTTGCGAGGTTACGTCATGGCCATCACTTCCCAAGACATCTGCAGTGCTGCCGACCAGCTCAATGGCTTTGTCGGTTTTCATCGCAAGCGCGGTGTCCATATCGTGCGGTTTTCCGAGGACGCGTTCGGCATGGACGTGGCGGATGACAGCATCACACCCTGCAGCGAGTTCGTCTGGCGGCCGCAACAGGATGCGCGCATGGCGCTGTGCCGGGAGCGTCTGGCACTGTTGCTGGAGCAGCATGTGGACGACCGGCTGAACATTGGTGAGCCGTTGCGCATCTACCTGCGGCGCAGTGACCTTCCGGAAATCGTGGCTGAGCGCTCGCTGCGCTGAGCCGCGGCTCAAGAGGCGTTTGCGGTCCAGCCAGGCTTGTGTTGCAACAATTGCTCGAAGCCGGCCTTGTCCAGAGGCCGGCTCAGGTAGTAGCCCTGCACTTCATGGCAGCGGTCGTTCTGCAGTGCCAGCAATTGTTGCTCGGTCTCCACGCCCTCGGCCGTCACCGTCAGCCCCATCGCCTCGCCCAGGTTGATGATTGCCTGTACAACGGCGCGGTCGCTTCCCGTGTCGTTGGCCAGGCCGGCGATGAAACGCTTGTCGATCTTGATGCTGTCGAACGGGTAGGTCCGCAGGTAGCCCAGTGAGGAATAGCCAGTGCCGAAATCATCCATGTTCAGCCGTACGCCCAGCTCCTTGAGCGCGAGCATGGTGCCCAGGGCGCCTTCGATGTTGTTGAGCATCACGTTCTCGGTAATCTCCAATTCCAGCCGCTGGGCAGGGAAGCCGGTTTGCAAGAGGATGTCGCGCATGTCGGCGACCACGTCACTGCGCATGAATTGGGCAGGTGACAGGTTGACTGAAACCAGCAGAGGGGCGGGCCAGTCGCGGGCGCTGCGACAGGCCTCGCTCAGCACCCAGCGGCCGAGGGCAACGATCAGGCCGCTTTGCTCGGCCAACGGGATGAAGTTGTCCGGCGCGAGCAAGCCTTCCTGCGGGTGCTGCCAGCGCAGCAAGGCTTCGACCGAGACGATACGCAAATCGCTCAGGCGATAGCGTGGCTGGTAGTGAAGGACGAGCTCGTTGTTCTTCAGGGCGCGGCGTAAGTCGTTTTCCAGCTGGCGGCGGTACTGGATCTGCTGGTTCATCGCGGCAGCGAAGTAGCGCCAGGTGCCCTTGCCGTCGACCTTGGCCTGGTACAGGGCGATATCGGCGCAGCGGATCAGCTCGCCGGCATCGAAGCCCGGGTCGCGCGTCTGGGCAATGCCGATGCTGACACCAATGTCCAGTTGCTGGTTTTCAAACGCAATGGGTTGCTGCAGCAGTTCGATCAGGCGCCGGCAGAGGCGGTCGATTTCGCTGCGGTTATCCAAGCCTTGGAGGACCAGGACGAACTCATCGCCGCCCAGCCGCGCCACCAGGTCCACGTCGCGTGTGGTGTCGCGCAGGCGTGCGGCCACTTCCTGCAGCACGGCATCACCCGCGGTATGGCCGAGGGAGTCGTTGATCGGCTTGAAGTTGTCCAGGTCGAGCAGCAGCAAGGTCAGCGGCGGTGAGTCGCTGCCGCGCAACAGGGCCTGTTCCAGGTGCCTGGCCAGCTTGTTGCGATTGGCAAGGCCGGTCAGTGGGTCGTGCAAGGACAGGTGCTGTATGCGCGCATGGGCCTCGACTTCGTCGGTGATATCGCTGGCCGTACCGCGAAAGCCGACGAGCTTGCCGTCGAGCTGGATTGCCCGTGCTGATATGCGGCAATAGCGGTTCAGGCCGTTGTGGTCGGGGTAGGCGCAACGCAGGTTGGCCGGTTGTTCCGAGTCGGTCTCGATCTGCCCGTCGAGCCAGGCCGACAACGGCGTGGTTTCACAGCTGAGCAGTTGATTGAGTGGTTGGCCAAGCCATGCCTCGACCGGGTCGCCGGTAACACTGACGAAGCGCTGGGAAAGGTAGGTGAGCCGTTGCTGTCGGTCGGTTTCCCAGATCCAGTCGGAGCTGGCCTCGGCGACTGCGCGAAAACGTTGCTCACTGGCCTCCAGAGCCTGATTGCTCGTATGCAGGTGCTGCAGGCTGAGGTCGATGACACGGGCGTTGCGCAACGCCAGACGAAACAGGTAGAGCAACACCAAGCCCAGTATCAGCAGCGCGCAGAGCAAGGGCGGCAGTACGGCCCAGAGCAGCTGGCGACCGGGCATCGGGCTGGTCCAGCCCAGGCGATAACCGGTGTCGCCCAAGGCAATCTGCTGGCGACCGGGCTCGGGCTCCTCGTTCTTTTCTATATGCATATGTGCAAGGCCAGCCACTTCGCCCAGGCGCGCGAGCTTGGCTTCGGTCAGCTGGTCGATGAACAGCATGACCGGTGCCTGGCTCACCTCTGCTGTGGTGACCTCCTTGTCCGGGCGCACGGCGGCAGCGCTGAGGACTGCCGGCCAGTTATTGAACAGGACGAAACGGTTGACCTGCCCGCGAGCGCTGGCGGCTGCGCGTGCGGCCGCGATGATTTCGGTCAGGGGCGCATCGATGAAACTGCCTGCAGGCGCCTCGGCAGGCGCACCTTTGAACAATGCGTAGGTGGTGTGCTGGTCATCGACCACGAACACACCTTCGTAGCCGCTGGCGCTGTATAGCGATTCGCCGACGTTCTTCTCTTCATAGGCCCACTGCCAGTCGACCTTGCCTGCCAGGTGCTCGAAGGCAGCATCCCACACGGCGTAGCTGGACAGAAACTGCCGTGAGGCCAGCAGGCGTTGTTCCAGCGCCTGGGTGGCATGGAAGGCGCTGCGTTGTTTTTCTTGCTGGTCGAGGGTGGACGCGATGTTGAACAGTGCGCCGAGGGTGATCAGGCAGACGACGCCGAACACCACGCAGAAAAAGCCGATCAGACGACGGACGTGAAGGTGAGGGAGAGGGCTGGCGGTCCTGGCCATGCGCAAACGACTCCTTGTTGACTGCAACTCCCAGCCGGGCAATCAGCAAGGAGGCTCAGTCAGGATAGGCCAGCCTGAGCGCGGTGGCCTCGTCTTGGGCGAAATTGATCTGGTCGCGCCCGCGGCGCTTGGCGCAGTACAGTGCCTTGTCGGCCTGCTCCAGCCAGTGCTCGGCGGACTCCAGGTCGGCGTGGAAAGCCGCCAGACCGATGCTCAAGCTGATGCGCAGGTGCGGCAGCTGTGGGTTGCGGTAGCTGGCGACTTGCTCACGCAAACGCTCCATGGCCTGGCACGCCTGGGCCTCGCTGGTGTCGGGCAGGATCACGCAGAACTCATCGCCGCCGTAACGCCCGGCTTGGTCGGATTCGCGAAGGGAGCGCTTGAGCGCCTCGCTCATCTGGCGCAGCACGCAATCGCCGACCACATGGCCAAAGGTGTCGTTGATGGTCTTGAAGTGATCGATGTCGATGAGGGCGATCACGGCAGCAGACGGTTGCTGCCGGCAGGCCTGGAACCTGAGCAGCAGCAGGTCTTTCCAGGCGCCATGATTAAGCAGGCCGGTCAGGCTGTCGGTCAGGCTCAGGGCGCTGAGGCGACGCTTGTGTTCCCCCAGCTTGATCGCCAGGCGGTAGCAGACCCAGCCCAGCGCCAACGGGTAGAGGGTCAGCATTGGCAGGCAAGCGTAGATCTGCAGCGCCGTTGCGTTCAGCTGTAGCCCGGTGCCCAGCAATGCGCTCCCCAGCAGCATGCCGGTCAGTTGCGCGATTACCCCGCGAACGATCAGGCGCTTGCCGCCTGCGGCCACGTTGTTCATGGTCATCATCGACAGCACGGTCACGGTTGGCAGCGGGTTGAAGTGCATGGCCGCGGTCCAGAAGCCCCCCAGAAGCGAGTCCAGCAGCAGGTTGCGTTGTTCGGCCTGGTAAGGGGCTGCCGAACGCGTTGCCCATTGATAGGCAACATGGGGCCAGAGCAGACCGTTTAACAGTAACAGCGCCCAGACCCAGGCTGGCGGCGCCAGCGGTGCCACGCCAGCGGCTACGCTGAACAGGCCGATCCCAAGGCCGATGACGCGCGGCAGGTAGATGCGTTTGACGAAAGAAAGTCCCTTGCCGCTGCGATTGTCCATCATGGTCTTTGGTCTTCTGCTGGGGTGCCGTTTATCGCATAACTCACGTGAATATTGTCGAACAGTGTTTCATCGACGAAAAATGACCTTACAAGCCAATTCACGGTTGATGTGATCCCAGTGGGGTAACATGAAGCCTTTCCTCTTGCTTGGAGTGTTGCTGCTCATGGCCCCCATGGCTAATCCTGGCGACCGGTCGGCGCCACAGCGGGACGGACGTTTTCACAACCAGGCCAGCCTGCCGCAGGATGGCGTGCTGAAGAAGCTGCGCATCGGCCTCAAGTACCTGTTTCTGCGCAAGCCGCCGGAAACCCGGCCGGCCACCCCGATCAGCGTGCAGCCCATGACCCGGCAGCAGGTGCTCGATGCGCCGGACCACAGCCTCTGGCGCCTGGGGCACTCCACCGTATTGCTCAAGCTGCGTGGTCGCTATTTCATTACCGACCCGGTGTTTGCCGAGCGCGCCTCGCCGGTGCAATGGGCCGGGCCGCTGCGCTTTCATGCGCCACCGCTGGGGCTGGATGAGTTGCCGCCGCTGACGGCGGTGATTCTGTCCCATGACCATTTCGACCATCTCGATGAGCAGGCGATACGCCGACTGGCGCTGCGTGCCGAGCGCTTTCTGGCACCGCTCGGGGTGGGTGACTTGCTGATCGAATGGGGAGTGCCTGCGGCAAAGGTCGAGCAACTGGACTGGTGGCAGGAAACCGAAGTCGAGGGTGTGCGTTTCGTCGCAACGCCCGCGCAACATTTTTCAGGGCGCGGCCTGTTCGACAGCAACCGCACCTTGTGGGCCTCCTGGGTGCTGATAGACGACCAGACGCGTGTGTTCTTCAGCGGTGATACCGGTTACTTCAAGGGCTTTGGCGAAATCGGCGAGCGCTTCGGGCCGTTCGACCTGACATTGATCGAGACCGGTGCCTACAACGTGGCCTGGCCCAACGTGCACATGCAACCAGAGCAGAGTCTGCAGGCACATCTTGACCTGCGCGGGCGCTGGATGCTGCCGATCCATAACGGCACTTTCGACCTTTCCATCCACGGATGGCAGGAGCCGTTCGACCGTATCGTAGCCCTGGCAGCGGCGGCCCAGGTGCGCCTGAGCACGCCACAGATGGGCGAACGGGTCAGTATCGACTCTCCCCATGAGGGCCAGAACTGGTGGCAGCCGCACCCCGCGCATCAGAGGGGCAGGGCGGTCGAACGGGCATTGGCGGCGCGCTGAGTTCAATTGCGGCCTTGTCGCCGCTCTTCGTCCTTTAAAAGCTGCGATGGCGGCTTGCCGCTGTCGCTGCGCACCTGAGCATGGCTGATCAGGGCAAAGATGAAACTGCCGCCGACGATATTGCCCGCCAGGGTCGGCAAGGCGAATTCCAGCCAGAAGCTGCGCCAGGTTTCGTCGCCCGCCCACACCAGATAGGAAACTTCCACCGAGCCGACGACGATATGGGTGAAGTCGCCCAATGCCATCAGGTAGGTGATCATGAGGATGATCCAGATCTTGGCATGCTCCATGGACGGGATCATCCAGACCATGGTGGCGATCATCCAGCCCGAAACGATGCCTTTGGCGAACATCTGGCTGATGTCGTTCTGCATGACTTTGCGCCCGACTTCGAGGAAGGCCACGTCGGTCTTGCTGTCGAAGATCGGCAGTTCGAGCATTACCCAGGCCACCAGCAAGGTGCCTGCGAGGTTGCCGAGCAGCACCACGCTCCACAGTCGCAGCAAGCGCCCGAGGTTGGCCAGGCTTGGCGTGGTCATGACCGGCAGCACGGCGGTGAGGGTGTTTTCGGTGAACAGTTGCTGGCGTGCCAGGATCACCGCAAGAAAGCCTGCGCTGTAGCCAATGCTGGCGATGACCTGGGCGCTGCCGCCGTCGGGCAACCGGGCGTAGAACAGCCCCATGGCCATCAGTGACAGGCCCATGGTCAGGCCGGCGGCAAGTGCAGACCACCAGAGTGCAGCGAGTGTGCGCTCCAGTTCCTGGTCGCCCTGGTATCGAATGATCTCGTGCAATACCGCAGCCCGCGGCGGCTGGTTATGGCTGACTTCCTTCTCTTCGTCCGCCGACAGGCCAGGGGTCTTTTCGCTCTGCGCATCGCTCATGGTCGTTACGCTCCAAGGGTGGGATTCTCTACAGAGCGGTGCGGCATGCATTTAGTTGCCAGGCCGCTGCAGAGGACTCTCTAAAGTTTTTTCAGATCAAGGTGTTGACTCTGATTTCAAAGCGCGTATTATTCGCCTCCTCGCAGCGTTGAACGCAACGAGGCAGGCGTAAGTTGTTGAAGTTGAAGGCTTTTGAAAGAAAGCGACTTCGAAAAAAAACTTCAAAATAAACGCTTGACAGCAAATGAGGGAAGCGTAGAATGCGCGCCTCGGTTGAGACGAAAAGCTCTTAACCAAACGCTCTTTAACAAATCGAATCAAGCAATTCGTGTGGGTGCTTGTGAGT
>NZ_JBNNWD010000005.1:0-532352 GCF_050280885.1 Pseudomonas sp. NPDC086566 | reverse complement strand
GTCATCTACACAGGCAGGAAGATGCCTTCCAGCACGCAGTAGTAGGCGATCAGGTTGCGCAGCAGCTCTTTGTCGGTCTCGACGGTACCGGTGTTGAATTCCGGGTCGGAGATGGCGCGGGTGTACTTCAGGCCCCAGGCGGCTTTCTTCGCGACCGACGGGATCTCGTGGTACATGTTGAAGATCTCGCCTTCATCCATGCCCAGCGACTCGATGCAGTACTGGTAGGCGTGGGTGTGGATCGCCTCTTCGAAGGCCTGGCGCAGGATGTACTGGCGGCATTCCGGGTTGGTGATCAGTCGGTACACGGCCAGAGCCAGGTTGTTGGCAACCAGGGAGTCGGCGGTGGAGAAGAAGCCGAGGTTGCGCATGACGATGCGGCGCTCGTCTTCGGTCAGGCCGTCCATGCTCTTCCACAGGGCGATGTCGGCGGTCATGTTGACCTCTTGCGGCATCCAGTGGTTGGCGCAGCCGTCGAGGTACTTCTGCCAGGCCCAGTCGTACTTGAACGGCACCAGCTGGTTGAGGTCGGCGCGGCAGTTGATCATGCGCTTTTCGTCAACGGCGACGCGGGCCGAGGAGCCTTCCAGCTCGGCCAGGCCTTCGGCGATGTCGAGGGCGTCGAGGGCGGCCTTGGCACGCTTCACGGCGTCGGAGTCCGAGGCGGTGGCGGCACGGGCTTCCAGGGCGGCGGCACCGCCGGCGCTGTCGAGCTTGTCGAGGGTGGCGGCGGCAGTGGCCTGCGCAGGGGTGTTGCCTTTGGCGGCTACTTCGCCGTCTTCTTTATCGAATTCGTCCCAGCTCAGCATGGTGAGATTCTCCTGCTTGAGGGCCATCTATGTAGTATGGCCGGTGGATCTTGGTTGCGGTGCGGTGCACGCAAATCTGGAATGCCCGGGGAGGGCTGGCCGAGGCTTTGCAGTCACGGCTTATTGTGTCTGGCTGTGGAGAGGCGGCGGGAGTGCCGGCCTCATCGCGGGTAAACCCGCTCCCACAGGGTCCGCAGCGATGCGGATAACGCGTCGAGGCTTCCCGAAGGAAGCCTCGCCTGGCCTTACTGGCAGGCTTCGCAGTCAGGCTCGTCGATCGCGCAGGCCTTCGGCACTGGCGCTGGGCCGGCTGCCTGGACCGGGGCGCTGTCGCCACCGCTGGAAACGGCGTTGAGCTTGCCGGTGTTGATGGTCGACTTCTCGGTGCTGGTCGCGGCCAGGGCACGGAGGTAGTAGGTGGTTTTCAGACCACGGTACCAGGCCATGCGGTAGGTCACGTCCAGCTTCTTGCCCGAGGCGCCGGCGATGTACAGGTTCAGCGACTGGGCCTGGTCGATCCACTTCTGGCGACGCGAGGCGGCGTCGACGATCCACTTGGTCTCGACTTCGAACGCGGTGGCGTACAGGTCTTTCAGCTCTTGCGGGATACGCTCGATCTGCTGCACCGAACCGTCGTAGTACTTCAGGTCGTTGATCATCACCGAGTCCCACAGGCCACGGGCCTTCAGGTCGCGGACCAGGTACGGGTTGATCACGGTGAACTCGCCCGACAGGTTCGATTTCACGTACAGGTTCTGATAGGTCGGCTCGATCGACTGCGACACGCCGGTGATGTTGGCGATGGTCGCGGTTGGCGCGATGGCCATGATGTTCGAGTTACGAATGCCTTTCTGCACGCGGGCACGGACCGGCGCCCAGTCCAGCGACTCTTCCAGGTTGACGTCGATGTACTTCTGGCCACGGGCTTCGATCAGGATCTGTTGCGAATCCAGCGGCAGGATGCCCTTGGACCACAGCGAACCCTGGAACGTCTCGTAGGCGCCACGTTCGTCGGCCAGGTCGCAGGAAGCCTGGATCGCGTAGTAGCTGACCGCTTCCATCGACTTGTCGGCGAACTCGACGGCAGCGTCGGAGCCGTACGGGATGTGCTGCAGGTACAGCGCGTCCTGGAAGCCCATGATGCCGAGGCCGACCGGGCGGTGCTTGAAGTTCGAGTTACGCGCTTGCGGCACCGAGTAGTAGTTGATGTCGATCACGTTGTCGAGCATGCGCACGGCGGTGTTCACGGTGCGTTGCAGCTTGGCGGTGTCCAGCTTGCCGTCGACGATGTGGTTCGGCAGGTTGATCGAGCCCAGGTTGCAGACCGCGATCTCGTCCTTGTTGGTGTTCAGGGTGATCTCGGTGCACAGGTTCGAGCTGTGGACCACGCCCACGTGCTGCTGCGGCGAACGCAGGTTGCACGGGTCCTTGAAGGTCAGCCACGGGTGGCCGGTCTCGAACAGCATCGACAGCATCTTGCGCCACAGGTCTTTGGCCTGGATGGTCTTGAACACCTTGATCTTGTTGTACTCGGTCAGGGCTTCGTAGTACTCGTAGCGCTCTTCGAAGGCCTTGCCGGTCAGGTCGTGCAGATCAGGCACTTCCGATGGCGAGAACAGGGTCCACTTGCCGTCATCGAAGACGCGCTTCATGAACAGGTCAGGGATCCAGTTGGCGGTGTTCATGTCGTGGGTACGACGACGGTCATCACCGGTGTTCTTGCGCAGCTCGATGAATTCTTCGATGTCCAGGTGCCAGGTTTCCAGATAGGCACATACGGCGCCCTTGCGCTTGCCGCCCTGGTTGACGGCAACGGCGGTGTCGTTGACCACTTTCAGGAACGGTACGACGCCCTGGGATTTGCCATTGGTGCCCTTGATGTAGGAGCCCAGTGCACGCACAGGGGTCCAGTCGTTGCCCAGGCCACCGGCGAATTTCGACAGCATGGCGTTGTCGTGGATCGCGTGGTAGATGCCCGACAGGTCGTCCGGCACGGTGGTCAGGTAGCAGCTCGACAGTTGTGGACGCAGGGTACCGGCGTTGAACAGGGTCGGCGTCGAAGCCATGTAGTCGAACGACGAGAGCAGGTTGTAGAACTCGATCGCACGGGCTTCCTTGTCTTTCTCTTCCAGCGCCAGGCCCATGGCTACGCGCATGAAGAATACCTGTGGCAGCTCGAAGCGCACGCCGTCCTTATGGATGAAGTAGCGGTCGTACAGGGTCTGCAGGCCCAGGTAGGTGAACTGCTGGTCGCGCTCGTGGTTGATCGCCTTGCCCAGTTTTTCCAGGTCGAAGTCGGCCAGGGCCGGGTTCAGCAGCTCGAACTCGATACCTTTGGCGACATAGGCCGGCAGGGCCTTGGCGTACAGGTCGGCCATCTCGTGGTGGGTGGCGCTGTCGGCGACATTGAGGAAGCCCAGGCCTTCGGCACGCAGGGTGTCCATCAGCAGGCGGGCGGTGACGAACGAGTAGTTCGGCTCACGCTCGACCAGGGTACGGGCGGTCATCACCAGGGCGGTGTTGACGTCCTTGATGGCGACGCCGTCGTACAGGTTCTTCAGGGTTTCGCGCTGGATCAGGTCGCCATCGACTTCGGCCAGGCCTTCGCAGGCTTCGCTGATGATGGTGTTCAGGCGCGCCATGTCCAGCGGCGCCAGGCTGCCGTCGGCCAGGGTGATGCGGATGCTTGGGTGCGGCTCGACCACGGCCTCGGCGTTGCTGCGGGTCGCGCGCTCCTTGGCCCGCTGGTCGCGGTAGATCACGTAGTCACGGGCGACCTTCTGCTCGCCGGCACGCATCAGGGCCAGTTCGACCTGGTCCTGGATTTCTTCGATGTGGATGGTGCCACCCGATGGCATGCGACGCTTGAACGTGGCAGTGACCTGCTCGGTCAGGCGCGCAACGGTGTCGTGGATGCGCGACGAGGCAGCGGCGGTGCCGCCTTCAACTGCGAGGAACGCCTTGGTGATGGCCACGGTGATCTTGTCGTCGGTGTAGGGGACGACAGTGCCGTTGCGCTTGATCACGCGCAGTTGGCCCGGAGCGGTGGCGGCCAGATCCTGATTGGAATCGGCGGCCTGCGGCGCCAAAGGCTGCGGGTTCTCGCGAGTTGTGTCGGTTTGCATGGGTGGGTGTCTCCACAATTTCTATAGTGTTCAGGCGCTTTTTCGGCGCCCACCGTTCCGTCCACTTGCTCGATGGCCTTGGCGAGGATGCGTCATGCACGCGCATCCACCCGCTCGGGCGTACCGACTTCGGGACAGATCAGGAATAAGGGGCAAAAACCTGCCGCTCCCTGGCCGAAGTCAAATGCTCAACGGGATGACCCGGAAAGCTGTTGCTCTCAATGCTTCCGCTGGAGCGGTTTGGCTGATGAAACCACGTAAAGTTCTGCCAGAAATATCGCTTGAATTTCTGCGCTGACTGGTGTTGGTGACGAAGGGTCAACCCCAACATCTAGTGGTTCGTTGCGATAGGGATACAAGATAATGCGGTCTTGGGGGCTTTGCAAGGCAATCGCCTGTGGATAAGTTGTGCGTACTTTGTGAGTGAATAGTGAGTATTCCCTGTAGGCCTTGTGCCAAGAGGTTTGCACTATTTTTCACAGGGCTGCTGCCCGCTGCCAGAATTTTTCGGGCGCGCACCCTACCACAAAAAACGCTTCAGTCGAGGCTGCCGGCGGGCAGGTTGGCAGCACTGGCGGGCGGCACGTAGTATCCGGGGGTGATGTTGCCTTTTGGTTAAAGGCCGGTACCGACAGAAAAAAACAATAATCCAAAGGCAGGGGCCATGGACCAACCCAGCAATCGCATCCTCATCGTCGAAGACGACCAGCGCCTGGCCGAACTCACCGCCGAATACCTGCAGGCCAACGGCTACGAGGTTGCCGTGGAGGGCGATGGCGCCCGCGCCGCGCGCCGCATCGTCGACAGCCAACCGGACCTGGTGATCCTCGACCTGATGCTGCCCGGCGAAGACGGGCTGAGTATCTGCCGTCGCGTCCGTGGCCAGTACTCCGGCCCGATTCTGATGCTGACGGCCCGCAGCGACGAACTCGATCAGGTCCAGGGGTTGGACCTGGGGGCCGACGACTACGTATGCAAGCCGGTGCGTCCGCGTTTGCTGCTGGCACGGATCCAGGCCCTGCTGCGGCGCAGTGAAAGCCCGGACTCCAAGCGCCATGACCTGGCCTTCGGTGCGCTGCGCATCGACAATCGCCTGCGCGAGGCCTGGCTCGGCGCGCAGCAGATCGACCTCACCGGCGCTGAGTTCGACCTGCTCTGGCTGCTGGCCAGCAACGCCGGGCGGGTACTGTCGCGTGAGCAGATCTTCACCGCCTTGCGCGGGGTCGGCTACGACGGCCAGGACCGTTCCATCGACGTACGCATTTCCAGGATTCGCCCCAAGATCGGCGACGACCCGATCCACCCGCGGCTGATCAAGACGCTGCGCAGCAAGGGCTACCTGTTCGTCGGCGATGCCCCATGAACCGCTCGATTTTCCTGCGCATCTACGGCGGCATGCTCGCGGTGCTGGTGCTGGTGGCGCTGCTCGGCGCGCTGAGCCTGCACTGGGTCAACGAAGTGCGCGCGGCCCAGCACCGCGAACGCCTGGCCCAGGGCACGTTCAGCCTGATGGCCGACAACCTGGCGCAGCAGAACGAAACCGAGCGCAAGCGCTCGCTGTTGATGTGGGAGCGCTTGATGGGCGTGCCGCTGGCGCTGCAGCCGATGTCGGCGCGTACCCTCGATGGCGGCCAGCGCGCTCGCCTTTACCGTGGCCTGGTGGTGGTGGAGAAGACCGGGCCACACGCCGCCCAGGTACTGCGCAAGGTCGGCCAGGAGGACCTGATGCTGGTGGCTCAGGTCAAGCAGGTCAGCGAGCAACTGGCGCGTGCCACGCTTTATCTGCTGGCCGATGAGCTGGTGCGCTACCCGGTGACCGAGCAGCAGCAGCGTCTGGCGGACATCACCCAGAGCAAGGGCTTCGGCTTCGGCGTCGCCCTGCAGCGCATCGAGCGGGTCGGCCTGGACGACGATCAGCGGCGCCGGGTAGAGGAGGGGGATACGGTGATGGCGCTGGGGCGCGATGGTGACTCGATCCGTGTGTTCGCCGGCCTGCCAGGTTCGCCGCTGGTGCTTGAGATTGGTCCGCTCTATCAACTCAACCCATATCCACCGCAGTTGCTGATCCTGATTGCCTTTCTTGGCCTTTGCCTCATCGGCCTTGTGGTGTACCTGCTGGTGCGCCAGCTTGAGAGGCGCGTGTCAGGCATGGAAATCGCCGCCACGCGTATCGCCCAAGGCAGCCTGGACACCCGCGTGCCGGCCGGTGATGCCGATTCGGTGGGGCGCCTGGCCGCGGCATTCAATGGCATGGCCGAGCACCTGCAACGTTCGCTGAACATGCAGCGCGAACTGGTGCGCGCGGTGTCGCATGAACTGCGCACCCCGGTGGCACGCCTGCGCTTTGGCCTGGAGATGATCGAAAGTGCGCCCACCGAGCAGGCCCGCGCCAAGCACCTGGCCGGCATGGATGGTGATATCCAGGACCTGGACCAGCTGGTCGACGAGATGCTCACCTATGCGCGGCTGGAGCAGGGCGCCCCGGCGCTCAAGTTCCAGCGGGTCGAACTGGATGCCTTGCTCGACCGGGTGATCGAAGAACTGGCGCCGCTCAACAGCAAGGTCCGTTTGCTGCGCGGGGCGTGCCAGGCCAGCGACGGCTGCTGGGCCGAGGCCGAACCGCGCTACCTGCATCGTGCGCTGCAGAACCTGGTGAGCAATGCCTTGCGCCACGCCAGCAGTGAAGTGCGCCTGAGCTACCAGTTGGGCCAGCAGCGTTGCCGCATCGATGTCGAAGACGATGGCCCGGGGATCCCCGAGGGTGTGTGGGATCGCATCTTCACTCCCTTCACCCGGCTCGATGACAGCCGCACCCGTGCTTCCGGCGGGCATGGCCTGGGCCTGTCGATCGTGCGGCGGATCATCTACTGGCACGCAGGCCGTGCCACGGTGGGGCGCAGCGAGGCGCTGGGCGGGGCCTGCTTCAGCCTCAGCTGGCCGCGTGAGCAGGCGCAGCAGTAGGGCTCAGACGCTGATCAGGCTGAGCAGGTGGCCGTCCTGCAGGCAGAACTGGCCTTCGACTTCGGCGCCGTGTCGCCACTGCGGCGACAGGTCGGTGAGCAGGCGTAAACGCGCCAGGCCATCGGCGGACCACGCCAGCATTTCGGCATGTTCGAAATAGAAGCGCTGCCGGGTGAGCGGGTAGAGGGCCTTGAACAGGCTTTCCTTGAGCGAGAAGGTCAGGGTGACCGTCAGGCCCAGCTGGCCAGGGTCCAGCCGTTCGCGTTCGGCGGGCGTCAGGATCTCGCCCATGAGCCGCTCGGCGCGCTCGTCATCCAGCAGCGCTTCCTGGTCCAGGCCCAGGCTACGGCAGGCGCCCTCGGCGGCGACCACCGCGGCGGCCCAGCCTTTGCCGTGGGTGATCGAGCCGTGGATACCGGCGGGCCAGATCGGCGAACGGTCCTCATGGGTGCCGGGCACATAGTCGCGGCCATCCAGGCGCTGCAGCGCGGCGCGGGCGCAAACGCGGCCGGCCAGGTACTCGGCCTGGCGCTTGGCCACCGAACGCTGCAGGCTGGCACTGGGCACGATGCCGGCGCGCTGGAAGTCATCGGCGGCCAGGTGGGCGGGGTCGAAGGCACAGCTGACCAACACTGCGCCGGGCAGTGGGCGGGGCAGGGGCCAGTGATGCTGGAGCGGGGCGCAGCAGGCAGGGAGTGTGTTCATGGCGGGTATTGTGCCAGCCATCAGCCCCATGAAGCAGCCCCGGCGATCGTCACTTGAACACTTGCTTGAAGAACGCCTGCATGTCCGCCCAGGAACGCTTGTCTGCCGCCTCGTTGTAGCCAATGTCAGGCCCGCCATGATCGCCATGGCTCAGGCGGTCAGCATCCGGGTTGGTAAACCCATGCTTGGCCCCCGGGATGCTGACGAACTGGTAGTTGACCTTCGCCGCATCCATTTCCTTCTTGAAGGCATCCACCTGCTGCGGGGTGACCATGCTGTCGGCCTCCCCGTGCTCGACCAGCACGTAGGCCCGCACCACACCAGGCTGGGTGACCGGTGTCTGGGTGGCCAGTGCGCCATGGAAGCTCACCACGCCATCGAGCCTCGCGCCCCGGCGCGCGGCATCCAGCACCACCTTGCCGCCGAAGCAGTAACCTACCGCGCCGAGCTTGTGCTTGTCGGTATAGGGTTGTTTCTTCAGCAGGTCCAACCCGGCGTCAAAGCGCTTGGCCGATGCCGACGGGTCCTTCATCGCCTCGGCCATGAACGCCTGGGCGTCCTGCGGGTGCTCGGTGTGCTTGCCTTCGCCATACATGTCGATGGCCAGTGCGCTGTAGCCCAACGCGGCGAGGTCGCGGGCACGGCGTTTGGCGTAGTCGTTCAGCCCCCACCACTCGTGGACCACCAGCACGCCCGGGCGTTTACCCTTCACGGCGTCGTCGTAGGCGTAATAGCCGATCAGCGCGGTGCCGTCTTCATCTTGGTAACGGATCTCGCGGGTCTGCACTGCCGCTTGGGCGAAGACGGCGCTGCACATCAGAATCAGGGCCAGCAGGGCGCGCATGTTGACTACTCCTTGTTTGCACACGAATCGTTCAGCCGCGGTTCAGTCAGGGTTCAGCCGCGGTTCAGGGCACCCTGCTTACTCTAGCTTCCAGACCGCAACAGCGCATTCAACTGGAGTAAGAAGTCATGAAAACCTTCAACACCCTGCTCGCTGCCATGGCCGTGTGCGCCGCTGGCATGACCACTGCCCAGGCCGCCGATGACACCTTCGCCAGCCTCACCTACGGCCAGACCAGCGACAAAGTACGCAAGTCCGGGCTGCTGCAGAGCAACACCGACCACCTGAACGCCGACGGCATCATTGGCAAGGACGATACCTGGGGTGTGCGCCTGGGCAAGATCAATGACCAGGCCCGCTACTACATGACCTATGACAACGTTTCCGGCGACCACAGCGGCTACAAGCTGCGCCAGGAAAACCTGCTCGGCAGCTATGACCTGCTGCTGCCAGTGGGGGACACAACCAAGCTGTTTGGCGGTGGCAGCCTGGGCGTGACCAAGCTGACTCAGGATTCGCCAGGGGCAAGCCGGGATACCGACTACGGCTATGCTGTCGGCTTGCAGGCCGGCGTGATCCAGGAAATCACCGACAAGGCGTCGATGGAGCTGGGGTATCGCTACCTGCGCACCAACGCTGCTACCGAAGTGGGCGCCAGTGGCGGGCCGAAGGACGGCACCTTGCGTCTGACCAGCAGTGCACAGACCTACCTGGCTGCAACCTACAAGTTCTGAGCCACGAGCCGGGTTATCCTGTGCCGGCCTCTTCGCGGGTAAACCCGCTCCCACAGGGATCGCGCAGCTTTCTCTAACTGTGCAGTCCCTGTGGGAGCGGGTTTACCCGCGAAAGGGCCGTTACAGGCAGTACATTAATGAGGAGCGTTGAATGAAACTGCTGGTGGTCGAGGACGAAGCCCTGCTGCGGCACCACCTCCATACACGTCTGGGTGAAAGCGGCCATGTGGTCGAAGCCGTGGCCAATGCCGAAGAGGCGCTGTACCAGGCCGAACAGTTTCACTTCGACCTGGCCATCGTCGACCTTGGCCTGCCGGGCATCAGCGGGCTCGAACTGATCGGCCGCCTGCGCAACCAGGGCAAGGCTTTCCCCATTCTCATCCTTACCGCCCGTGGCAACTGGCAGGACAAGGTCGAAGGCCTGGCTGCCGGTGCCGATGACTATCTGGTCAAGCCGTTCCAGTTCGAGGAGCTCGAAGCACGCCTGAACGCGTTGCTGCGCCGTTCCAGCGGGTTCACCCAAGCGACCATCGCCGCCGGCCCCCTGGTGCTTGACCTCAACCGCAAGCAGGCGACCCTGGATGAACAGCCGCTGGCACTGACGGCGTATGAATACCGCATCCTCGAGTACCTCATGCGTCATCACCAGCAGGTGGTGGCCAAGGACCGCCTGATGGAGCAGCTGTATCCCGGCGACGAGGAGCGCGACCCGAACGTCATCGAGGTGCTGGTCGGCCGCCTGCGCCGCAAACTCGAGGGCGAGAAAGGTTTCAAGCCGATCGACACGGTGCGCGGCCTGGGCTACCTGTTCACCGAGCGCTGCCGATGATCCGCTCGCTGCGGGTACGCTTGATGCTGGCGGCCGCGGTGCTGGCGCTGCTGTTCATGCTGGCCTTGTTGCCAGCCTTGCAGAAGGCTTTCAGCCTGGCCCTGCAGGAGTCGATCGAGCAGCGCCTGGCTTCGGACGTGACCACGCTGATTTCCGCAGCGCGCATCGAGCATGGCCAGTTGCAGATGCCCGACTTGCTCCCGGATGAGCGCTACAACCTGCCCTATACCGGCCTGCTCGGCTACATCTTCGACCGTGACGGCAACCTGGTCTGGCGCTCGCGTGGCACCAGCGACCGCCATATCAACTACCGCCCGCGCTACGACGGGCGCGGCAACGAGTTCGCCCGCATCCGCCAGGACGATGGTGAAGAGTTCTTCGTCTATGACGTCGAGATCAAGCTGCTCGGTGGCCAGAGCGCGGCCTACAGCATCGTGGCGCTGCAACCGGTGAGTGAATACAGGGCCACGCTCGATGGCTTGCGGGAAAGACTCTATCTGGGCTTTGGTGCGGCCTTGCTGGCCTTGCTGGCGCTGCTCTGGGCGGGCCTGACCTGGGGCCTGCGCTCGTTGCGCCGGTTGAGTATCGAGCTGGACGAGGTGGAGGCTGGCGCACGTGATGGCCTCAGTGGTGAGCACCCACGTGAACTGCTGCGCCTGACCCGCTCGCTGAACCGCTTGCTGAGCAGCGAACGCGAACAGCGCGCCCGTTACCGCGATTCATTGGGCGATCTGGCCCACAGCCTGAAGACCCCGCTGGCGGTGTTGCAGGGGGTGGGCGAGAGCATGCAGCAGCGTGCCGGTGAGCGCGAACAGGCGCGGGTGCTGCAGAGCCAGATCGAGCGCATGAGCCAGCAGATCGATTACCAGCTGCAGCGCGCCAGCCTGCGCAAGAGCGGCCTGGTGCGCCACAATGTGCTATTGCTGCCGGTGCTGGAAAGCTTGTGTAGCACCTTGGACAAGGTCTATCGCGACAAGCGCGTCGAGGTCGAGCTGGATGTACCGGCACAGTCGCACGTGCCGATAGAGCAGGGGGCGCTGCTGGAACTGCTGGGCAATCTGCTGGAGAACGCCTACCGGCTCAGTCTGGGGCGCGTGCGGGTGAGCCTGCAGGAGTCGCCCGGCACGCTGACGCTGTGCATTGAGGACGACGGCCCCGGCGTTCCGCTCGACCAACGGCAGCGGATACTTGAACGTGGTGAACGGCTGGACCGCCAGCACCCGGGGCAGGGCATTGGCCTGGCAGTGGTCAAGGACATCGTCGACAGCTATGGCGCCGAACTCACCCTCGATGAATCCACGTTGGGTGGTGCCGCCTTCTGTATCGCCTTTCAGCTTGATTGATGGCTAGCCGCGAAGGGGCCGGCGCAGGCACCCGTTCGGGCGGATTCCCGCCATATGCCTTGTACATTTCCCGCCACCGGGCGGAAATCCGCCACCTTTCCTCAGAAAAATCGCCCCGTCGTTGGGCATTTACGCCCCGTAAACATGGGGGCTGCACCCAAGATGGGCATTTTGGCATCGCCCTTGCTATCTCTCTTGGCAGAGGCCTGCCCAGGCAGCTCGAACACAACGACAAATCCCTCCAGGTGCAGGAGGGTTAGCGATTCAGGTGCCCGAACACCCTGGGAAGGGTGACGCCGGCACACTTGAGGAAAATGAGCCATGACGACACGTCAGCCGCTGTACAAATCCCTGTATGTCCAGGTGTTGGTCGCCATCACCATCGGCATCCTGCTCGGCCACTTCTACCCCGAAACCGGCGTCGCCCTCAAGCCGTTGGGCGATGGTTTCGTCAAACTGATCAAGATGGTCATCGCGCCCATCATCTTCTGTACCGTGGTCAGCGGCATCGCCGGCATGCAGAGCATGAAGTCGGTCGGCAAGACCGGCGGCTACGCGCTGCTGTACTTTGAGATCGTCTCCACCATCGCCCTGATCATCGGCCTCGTGGTCGTCAACGTGGTCCAGCCAGGCGCTGGCATGCACATCGACGTCAGCACCCTGAACGCCAGCAGCGTGGCCGCCTACGCCGCCGCCGGCGCGCAGCAGACCACCGTCGGCTTCCTGCTCAACATCATCCCCAGCACCGTGGTGGGCGCCTTCGCCAACGGCGACATCCTGCAGGTGCTGATGTTCTCGGTGATCTTCGGCTTCGCCCTGCACCGCCTGGGCAGCTACGGCAAGCCAGTGCTGGACCTGATCGATCGCTTCGCCCATGTGATGTTCAACATCATCAACATGATCATGAAGCTGGCCCCGGTCGGTGCCTTCGGCGCCATGGCCTTTACCATCGGCCAGTACGGCGTGGGCTCGCTGGTGCAGCTGGGCTACCTGATGGCGTGCTTCTACATCACCTGCCTGCTGTTCGTGCTGCTGGTGCTGGGCGCTATCTGCCGCGCCCACGGCTTCAGCGTCCTCAAGCTGATCCGCTACATCCGTGAAGAGCTGATGATCGTGCTGGGTACCTCCTCCTCGGAGTCGGCCCTGCCACGCATGCTGGCCAAGATGGAACGCCTGGGTGCCAAGAAATCGGTTGTCGGCCTGGTGATCCCGACCGGCTACTCGTTCAACCTCGACGGCACTTCGATCTACCTGACCATGGCTGCAGTGTTCATCGCCCAGGCCACCGACACCCACATGGACATCACCCATCAGATCACCCTGCTGCTGGTGCTGCTGGTGGCTTCCAAGGGTGCTGCCGGCGTGACCGGTTCGGGCTTCATCGTGCTGGCTGCCACCCTGTCGGCCGTTGGCCACTTGCCGGTTGCCGGCCTGGCGCTGATCCTCGGCATCGACCGCTTCATGTCCGAAGCCCGTGCGCTGACCAACCTGATCGGCAACGCCGTGGCCACCGTGGTCGTGGCCAAGTGGGTGAAGGAGATGGACGACGACAAGCTGGCCTCCGAGCTGGCTTCCGGTGGCGCACCGCTGGAGTTGTCGGTACCTACCGATGACCTGGGCGTGGCAGAAACCCCGGTACGCTGATCCTCAAGCGGTAAAAAAGAAGGCGACCCTCGGGTCGCCTTTCTTGTGTCTGGCTATTCGAGGCGGGTTTCTCCGCTGTACACCAGAATCGCGCGGCAGCGCCGGCAAAGGTAGCGGCGCCCCTGGCGCACCAGCTTGTGACGTTGCGCGGTAAACGGGAAATCACTTTCCGGGCACGGGCAGCGGTAGATGTAGCGGGTCACCACGCGCCGCTGCACTGCATAATTGTGGCAACGGTTCGGCGGCAGTTCATACACCCCACGCATGATCAGCTGCCACTCCTCACCGTGGGCCTGGATGCGGTCGCCGAACAGCTGATGGGCCACCAGGTGCGCCACTTCATGGGCAACGGTCTGGCGCAGGAAGTCGTCCTGGTTCTCGCGATACAGTTGCAGGTTGAAGCGCAGCAGGTTCTCGTGCAGGTGGGCGACGCCGGCTTTCTGGCCGCGCAGCTTGAAGCTGACTTCCGGGCGCGGGAAGGGGCGTTTGAAGAAGGCTTCGGCTTGCTGGTAACAGGTTTCGACGCGTTGTTTGAGCAGCTCGGGCATGGCGGGGTGGTTCTCCTGACCAGGCATTATGCCGCATGCCCGTCGCGGTTGCCGAGCCACCGGTCAGCAAGCAGCCATCGGTACAAAGACAAAGGCCGCCTTTACGGCGGCCCCTGCTTGATGCCCCATGTTGGCTGGATCTGATCTAGTTGGTATACACCGGCCCCACGCCCAAGCCCCAGATGATCACGGTTGCGGCCATGATCGCCACCAGCACTACAAGGCCCACGGCCAGTACCGAGCTTGAGAACAGGAAGCCTTCATCCGACGGTATGTTCATGAAAGTCGGCAAGCCGACATACAGCAGGTACACGGTGTAGCAAATGGCAGCGGTGCCCACCAGCATGCCCAGCCACAGGTGCGGATAGAGCGCCGCCAGGCCGCCGAGGAACAGCGGAGTGGCGGTGTAGGTGGCAAAGGCGATGCATTGCGCCATGGACGGGTTGGCGTCGTAGGTGCGGGCCATCCAGTGAATGAAAGCACCCATCACCGCAACCCCGGCGAGCATCGCCACGTAGGACATGATACTCATCCAGATCGCGCTATCCATGGTTAGCATCACCGCCGGCCGGCCACCGATCACCCAGCCCACCTGGGTTGTGCCGATAAACGCCGAAATGGCGGGAATCGCCGCCAGGATGAGGGTATGGGTCAGGTACATGTGGCTGATGCTTTCTTCTTCGCCACGAATCTCCCGCCATTCCTGGTCGGGATGGGTAAACAGCCCCACAACGTGATGAATCATGCCGGTCACTCCTCTCAATGTTGCCAATCGCCCCCCACATGGAGCGCAAGCGGCCCGAGGCCAAGGCACCGAAGCAGAACGGTAATGTGGCCTTATGTCGCAGTATAGGAAGTCAATCCCTGCACAAACTCTGCTTTTTAGAGCAAATTGCGCTGTCGGAGCTGCTGTTGATTACCTTGAAGTCTTTATCGGAATCCCTACAGATGCGCGTGGTTTGTGCGTAAAATAGCCGGCTTTTGTCACACCTCGCGGATCCAAGCGCTATGGGCACCCTCTCGGTCAACCAGAACAAACTGCAAAAACGCCTGCGTCGCCTCGCCGGCGAAGCCATCACCGACTACAACATGATCGAAGATGGCGACAAGGTCATGGTCTGCCTGTCTGGCGGCAAGGACAGCTACACCATGCTCGACGTTCTGTTGCACCTGCAGAAGGTGGCACCGATCAAGTTCGAGATCGTCGCGGTGAACATGGACCAGAAGCAGCCGGGCTTCCCCGAGCATGTGCTGCCGGCCTACCTCAAGGAGTTGGGCGTCGAGTACCACATCGTCGAGAAGGACACCTACTCGGTAGTCAAGGAACTGGTCCCCGAGGGCAAGACCACCTGCTCGCTGTGCTCGCGCCTGCGTCGTGGCACGCTGTATACCTTCGCCGATGAGATCGGGGCGACCAAGATGGCCTTGGGGCACCACCGCGACGACATCGTCGAAACCTTCTTCCTCAATATGTTCTTCAACGGCGCGCTCAAGGGCATGCCGCCGAAGCTGCGTGCCGACGACGGCCGCAACGTGGTGATCCGCCCGCTGGCCTACTGCAGCGAGAAGGACATCCAGGCCTACTCGGACATGAAGCAGTTCCCGATCATCCCGTGCAACCTCTGCGGCTCGCAAGAGAACCTGCAGCGCCAGGTGGTCAAGGACATGCTGGTGGAGTGGGAGCGCAAGCACCCGGGCCGGACCGAGAGCATCTTCCGCGCCCTGCAGAACGTGGCACCGTCGCAGCTGGCCGACCGCAACCTGTTCGACTTCACCAGCCTGAAGATCGACGAGAACGCCACCCCGCGTTTCCTTGACGTGGTGAACATCTGAAGCCATGCGTGATTACCAGTGGCTGCATGAATACTGCCTGAACCGCTTCGGCTCGGCCCAGGCGCTGGAGGCCTTTCTGCCGCAGCCGCGCACGCCCGCGCAGTTGCGCGACATCGCTGACGACCGCTACCTGTCGACCCTGGCCCTGCGCGTGTTTCGCGCCGGGCTCAAGCACAGCCTGGTGGATGCCAAATGGCCAGCGTTCGAACAGGTGTTCTTCGGCTTCGACCCGGAGAAGGTGGTGCTCATGGGGGCCGAGCACCTTGAGCGCTTGATGCACGACGAACGCATCATCCGCCATCTGGGCAAGCTCAAGAGCGTGCCACGCAACGCGCAGATGATCCTCGATGTGGCGAAGGAGAAGGGCAGCTTTGGTGCGTTCATCGCCGATTGGCCAGAGACCGACATCGTCGGGCTGTGGAAGTACCTGGCCAAGCACGGCAACCAGTTAGGCGGGTTGTCGGCGCCGCGCTTCCTGCGCATGGTCGGCAAGGACACCTTCATCCCCACCGAAGACATGGCGGCAGCGTTGATTGCACAGAAGGTGATCGACAAGCAGCCGACCAGTCAGCGCGACCTGGCCCTGGTGCAGCAAGCGTTCAATCAGTGGCACGCAGAGAGCGGGCGACCGCTGTGCCAGTTGTCGGTGATGCTGGCGCATACCGTCAACCATTGAGATTTTTGGGGCTGCAAAGCAGCCCCAGATATCAACTGCCTTCGCCCGCCAGGCGCCGTTCGAACTGAAACTTCCAGCGCACATACAAAAGCCCGGCCACGAACAGGCCCAGACTTACCAGTACCTCGACCCAGCCAAACACCGCCCGCGCCGGGTCGAACGCTGCCAGCACGCCCTTGATGAAGTAGATATTCACCACGAAGCAGGTCCAGGCATGGGCCCGGGCACTGCCCATCAGCATGCCCGGCAGCAGCAACAGCAGCGGCACCAGTTCGATCGCCAGGACCACTTCGACCCGCGCCCCATGCAGGTTGGCGAACCACAGGTTGTCCACCACCAGCAGCGTCATCAGGCCGAAGAACAACGCGAGGCTCAACGCCCGTGTCAGGCGCAGGCGCGGCGCCAGCCACTCGAGCGGCGGCAACACCTTGGGCTTTCTAGCCACGCGCGGCCTCCAGGGCCTTGGCCGTGCTCGCCAGGCGTTGGCCAAGGGCACGGCACAAGGCGATCTCGTGTGGGTCCAGTTCTCGCTTGCCATCGGCGCCGGCGTGGTGGCTGGCGCCATAAGGCGTGCCGCCACCACGGGTCTCCAGCAGCGCCGACTCGCTGTACGGCAGGCCCATCACCAGCATGCCGTGGTGCATCAGTGGCAGCATCATCGACAGCAGGGTGGTTTCCTGGCCGCCATGCAGGCTGGCGGTGGAAGTGAACACGCCGGCCGGCTTGCCGACCAGTTCGCCACCCAGCCACAGGCTGCTGGTGCCGTCGAGGAAGTACTTCAGCGGTGCGGCCATGTTGCCGAAGCGGGTCGGGCTGCCCAGCACCAGGCCAGCGCAGTGGCGCAGGTCGTCGAGGGTGGCGTACAGCGCGCCGCTGGCCGGGATGTCCGGGGCTACCGCTTCGCACTCGGTGGAAATTGCCGGCACCGTGCGCAGGCGTGCTTCCATGCCGGCCAGCTCGATACCGCGGGCGATGTGCCGGGCCATCTCACTGGTCGAGCCGTGGCGGCTGTAATACAGCACCAGAACGTACGGCGCACTCACGGCAGGATCTCCAGCACCTTCTCCGGCGGGCGGCCGATCACGGCCTTGTCACCGGCGACCAGGATCGGGCGTTCGATCAGCTTGGGGTGGTTCACCATGGCGTCGATCAGCTGCGCGTCGCTCAGCGTCGGGTTTGCCAGATCAAGGGATGTGTATTCGTCTTCACCGCTGCGCAGCAGCTGGCGGGGGGCGATGCCCAGTTTGCCGAGCAGGGCCTTGAGGGTGGCGGCATCGGGCGGGGTTTCCAGGTAGCGCACGATGGTCGGTGCCAGGCCGCGTTGTTCAAGCAGTTCCAGCGCGCCGCGGGATTTCGAGCAGCGCGGGTTATGATAGAGCGTCAAGTCAGTCATGTCGGGTCGCATCCAGCTGGGTGTGGCAGCTATTCTAACCGCAGCGACTGTCCTATTTGCTTGAAACTTCGAGAAGGATTGACCCATGGCAAGGCGTCTGGCAGCAGTACTGGCCATCACCGCGAGCCTTTTGCTCGGTGGTTGCGGTGCCGATTACGGCGTGGACCAAGATGGCAAGACGGTTAAGGCGGAGCAGATCGACGGGCACTGGGTGGTGCTCAATTACTGGGCCGAATGGTGTGGCCCGTGCCGTACCGAGGTACCTGAACTGAACCAGGCGGCCAAGCAGTGGGCTGCCGATGGCGTCAAGGTGGTCGGGGTGAACTTCGATGGCCTGCAAGGGCCTGAGCTGAAGCAGGCAGCCGAGGCCTTGGGCATCGGCTTCACCGTGCTGGCCCAGGACCCTGCCGAGCGTTATGACCTGCCACGCAGCGAGGCGCTGCCGGTGACCTACATCATCGATGACAAGGGCAAGGTGCGTGAACAACTGATGGGCGAGCAGACCCTGGAAGGGCTGCAGGCCAAGATCAAGGCCCTGAAAGGCGCCTGATGCAGGAGGGGCCGCCAAGCGGCCCCAACGTTTTCAGCCTTCTTCGGGCCAGAAGCGCAGGGGTTTGCCTTCTTCAGGCCAGAAGCGCAACTGCTCGATAGGCGACACATCCCAGCGCTGCACCGTCTCCAGTGCCTGCAGGAAGCGCTTTTCCTGCTCCATCAACGCCGGTGCACACAGTTTGCGGGTCTTGCCGACCTTGCCGAAGCTCAGGTGCTCACCGTCCAGCGTGTACGGCGCGAACCAGTGGTTGCAGCCGGCATTGCCGTAGGCGCGGCCATCGCTGGCCAGGGTCAGGGTCAGGTGGCTGTAGTCGATCAGCGGACGTTCGCCAATCCACTCCAGCACGTAGCTGCGTTCCTGCTGCAGCTTCGAAGGTTCGGCAGCACAGCCGAGCAGGCCGGTGGCAATCAGCACGCCGGTCAGCAGATTCTTCACTCGGCGCTCTCCTGGCAACGCGGGCACAGGTGCTTGTCGCCACGGCTGGCCCAGCCCAGCTCGGCAACACGGGCGCTGGCAGCCGGCTGACGGGCCGCCTTGCCGAGTTTGGCGTCGACGGCGAACTCGAAGTCCAGCACCGCGTCGCAGCTGTCGCATTCGACCTTCCAGATGAGGATTTCCAGCTCGTTGAACACCGGGCCGCTGGCCACGGCTACCCATTGGCCACGTGGATTGATCAGGTGGCGCACGCTCTCGACGGTCAGGCGCATGGCCAGGTCCTTGCTGCCCTTGAGGGTCACGATCAGGACGTCGCCTTTGTGCATCGAGCCACCGTTGCCGGTTACCTGATAGCGGCCCGGAACCAGGGCGCGGCACTCGATCAGGGTGTGTTGCGGGTTGAAAAGGGTATAGCGGAAATCGTGCTCGACCATGGGTCCTCCAGAAATGCCGCGTATCCTAGCATCAACCGCTGACCAGATTCTGCGGATTACCCGCCGCCCAGCGGATGATGTTGTCCAGGGTGGTGGCGGCGATCGCGTCCAGGGCCTCGCGGGTCAGGAATGCCTGATGCGCGGTGATGATCACGTTGGGGAAGGTCAGCAGCCGTGCCAGCACATCATCCTGCAGCGGCAGGTCGGAGCGGTCCTCGAAGAACAGCTGGGCTTCCTCTTCATAGACGTCCAGGCCCAGGTAGCCGAGCTGGCCGCTTTTCAGGGCGTCGATCAGTGCCGGTGTGTCGACCAGCGCGCCACGGCCGGTGTTGATCAGCATGGCGCCCGGCTGCAACTGGCTCACGCTTTGTGCATTGATCAGGTGCCGGGTGTGCTCGGTCAGCGGGCAATGCAGGCTGATGATCCGCGCCTCGCGCAGCAGGTCGGGCAAGGCCATGTAGCGCGCGCCAAGGGCCAGCAGTTCCGGGTTGGGGTAGGGGTCATAGGCCAGCAACTGGCAGCCGAAACCGGCCATGATGCGGGCGAAGGCGGTGCCGATCTGGCCAGTGCCGACTACGCCGACAGTCTTGCCATGCAGGTCGAAGCCGGTCAGCCCGTGCAGGGTGAAATCACCTTCGCGGGTGCGGTTGTAGGCCCGGTGCAGGCGGCGGTTGAGCGCCAGGATCAAGGCCACGGCATGCTCGGCCACTGCATGCGGCGAGTAGGCCGGCACACGCACCACTGCCAGGCCCAGGCGCTGCGCCGCCGCGAGGTCGACGTGGTTGTAGCCGGCCGAGCGCAGGGCGATCAGCCGCGTGCCACCTGCGGCCAGCCGCTGCAGCACCTGGGCGTCGAGCTCGTCGTTGATGAAGGCGCAGACCACCTCGTAGCCCTGGGCCAGCGGTGCGGTGTCGAGGGTCAGGCGGGTGGGCTGGAAGTGCAGGTTCAGGGCGCGGTCACGGGCGGGCTGGGTGAAGCTATCCTGGTCGTAGTGCTGGCTGCTGAACAACAGAACGCGCATGGTGGGGAGTCCTTTGTAGTGCATGTCTTGGGTTTTGTGGCGCCTGTGAGACCGAGCGCCGCCCGCGCGGCGCTCGGTCTCACAGGCGCCAAAAACATCCCGTCAAGCGCTCAGCCGCGCCTGCGCCGCCAACCGGTTGATCGCTGCATCCAGCTCATCCAGCGCCTGCTGGGCCTGCGGGCTGTCCTGCTTGAGCAAGGTCTCGCTGCGCTGGCAGGCCGCCCGCAACTGCGGCACACCGCAGTAACGCGAGGCACCGTTGAGCCGGTGCACCTGCTCGATCAGCGTAGCGCTGTCATCGGCCTCGCGAGCGGAGCGAATCGCCTGGCGGTCGGTTTCCAGCGACGCCAGCAGCATGGCCAGCATGTCGGCTGCCAGGTCTGGCTTGCCGGCAGCCAGGCGCAAGCCTTCGTCCGGGTCCAGCACGGGTAGCTCATGGCCGTCACCCAGTGGCTCGCTGGCATGCTCCAGTGGCGACGCGCCCAGGCTCAGCCCGGTCCATTTCATCACCACCTGGGCCAACTGCCGCTCGCTGATCGGCTTGGTCAGGTAATCGTCCATGCCGCTGTGCAACAGCGCGCGTTTCTCGTTGGCCATGGCATGCGCGGTCAGGGCGACGATCGGCAGCGGGTTGCCGCTCTGGGTCTTTTCCCACAGACGGATCTGCTCGGTGCAGGCGCGGCCGTCCATGCCGGGCATTTGCACGTCCATCAGCACCAGGTCGAAAGGCTCAGCCTGGACCGCCTGCACGGCGGCATGGCCGTTGTCGACCGCCAGCACTTCGGCGCCCAGGTCCTCGAGCAGCGTCTGTACCAGCAACAGGTTGGCGGCATTGTCGTCGACGCACAGAATCTTTGCCCGGCGCTGGCCGCTGCCGGGCAACCCCGGTTCGGCCTGCAGCCGTCGCGGTTGCACCAGTTCCAGCAACAGGCGGCGTAACTTGCGCGTGCAGGTCGGCTTGGACAGCAGTTGGCCATGGCCGTTGGGCAGGAAGGGGTGATACAGCGCCTGCTCGGTGGTCGGGCAGAGCACCACGCACTGGCAGTGCAGGCGCTCCAGTTGCTGGTTGTACTGGCCGAGCTGTTCCGGTGAAAGCGTACCGAGGTTGGCGCCAAGCACCGCGAACTCGAAGGGCATGCCAGCCTGGAAGCCGGCCTTCACGCCCTGCAGCAACTGGTCGTAGGAAGCGAACAGGCTGACGCTCAGGCCGCAATCCTCGAGCTGGTGCTCCAGGGCCTGGCGCGCCAGCTCATGGCCGTCGACGATGGCCACTCTGCGACCCAGCAGCGGTTGCAGCGGCTGCTCCTCGATGTCGTCGTGTGCCTTGGGCAGGCTCAGGCTGATCCAGAACTGCGAACCTTCGCCCGGCGTGCTGTCGACACCGATTTCGCCGCCCATCTGCTCGATCAGGCGCTTGGAAATCACCAGCCCCAGGCCGGTACCGCCGGGCTGGCGGGCCAGTGAGTTGTCGGCCTGGCTGAACGCCTGGAACAACGTACGCACATCCTGGGGTGACAGGCCGATGCCGGTGTCCTGCACGCTGATGCGCAGTTGGGCGCTGTCTTCGTGTTCGTCATCGAGCATCGCCCGGACGACAATGGTGCCTTCGCGGGTGAACTTGATCGCGTTGCTCACCAGATTGGTGAGGATCTGTTTCAGCCGCAAGGGGTCGCCGATCAGCGAAATCGGCGTATCGCGGTAGATCAGGCTGAGCAGTTCGAGCTGCTTGGCGTGAGCGGCGGGGGCGAGGATCGTCAAGGTGTCCTGGACCAGGTCGCGCAGGTTGAACGGGATGCTGTCGAGCACCAGCTTGCCCGCTTCGATCTTGGAGAAGTCGAGGATCTCGTTGATGATTCCCAGCAGGTTGTCTGCGGACTTCTCGATGGTGTTCAGGTAGTCCAGCTGCCGCGGGGTCATCTCGCTCTTCTGCAGCAGGTGGGTGAAGCCCAGGATGCCATTGAGCGGGGTGCGGATTTCGTGGCTCATGTTGGCCAGGAATTCCGATTTGATGCGGCTGGCCTCCAGGGCCTCCTTGCGCGCCATGTCCAGCTCGATGTTCTGGATCTCGATGGTTTCCAGGTTCTGGCGCACGTCCTCGGTCGCTTGGTCGATGCTGTGCTGCAGCTCTTCGTGGGCGCCGTGCAAGGTCTCGGCCATGCGGTTGATGCCGCGGGCCAGTTCGTCCAGCTCATGGCTGCCCATGGCCGGCAGGCGTTCGTCGAGGTGGCCGTCCTTGAGCAGGTTGACCGTCTGCTTGATGCGTGCGATCGGGTCATTGATGGTACGGCTCATGCGCATCGCCAGCAGGCCACTGAGGGCCAGGCAGGCGAGGATCAGCAGCACACTGGTGAACAGGTTGCGGTAGCCACGCAGCAGCGTGCCGTCGTGGGACAGCTCGATCTCGACCCAGCCGAGCAGGCGCTCGGCTTCGGCCGGTACGGCATCGGTGGCCAGATCACGGTGGTGCCCGAACACCGGCATCAGGTAACGGGTGGCGTCGTTGCCGGTGCGCTGCAGCAACTGCGTGCCGGTACCGCCGCTGGGCGCCTGGTTGATCATGCTCGGCCCGGCATGGGCCAGGCGGCTGCGGTCGGGGGCGAGGAAGGCCACGGCACGCACGTCGGCCTGCTCCAGGGTCTGCGCGGCGATGCGTTCCAGCTGGGCAGGTGCCTGCCGTGCCAGGGCCGGTGCGGCCAGCGGCGCCAGTTGCTCGGCGAGCATCTTGCCGCGCTGCAGCAGCTGGGTGCGCAACTGGTCTTGCTGCAGCCAGGTGAAATAGCTGCCCAGCACCAGTGCCATCAGGCTGGCTGGCAGCAATGCCAACAGCAGCACTCGGCTTCTGATTCCCAAACGATCGAGCACACTCGCCTCCTGTGATGTGCCTGGACGCCGTCGTCGCAACGACGGAACAAAGCGGAAAGTTACTCCGCTGGCAGCGCTAATGCACCCTCTGCATGTCATTTCGTTGCCTGAGCCAGGCATTGGTCGCCGGGCAGTTGCCTGGAGGCAGTGCATGCACAATAATCGCGCAACTGAGAATTGGTGGCAGTTGCTAATGAATCCTGTAACTAATTGCACCTCCCGCATCCTGGCGATCGAGGACGATCCGGTCCTGGGGGCGTACCTGCACGAAGAGCTGCAGCGTGGAGGTTTTCACGTCACCTGGTGCCGCAACGGCCTGGATGGCCTGGAGGCGGCCGACCGCCAAGCGTTCGACGTGGTGCTGCTGGACATCCTGCTGCCCGGCCTCAACGGCCTGGATGCCCTTGCCCGGCTGCGCCAGCGCAGCGCCACGCCGGTGATCCTGATGTCGGCACTGGGCGCCGAGGCCGACCGCATCAGCGGTTTCCAGCGCGGCGCCGACGACTACTTGCCCAAGCCCTTCAGCATCGCCGAACTGCAGGTGCGGATCGAGGCGATCCTGCGCCGGGTCGCTCTTGAGCGGCGTCATCAGCCGCAGCGGGAGGTTGCCGCAAGCGAGTTGTACTTCGACGAAAACCTGTGTGATGTCAGTCTCAATGGCCAGTACGCCGGCATGACGCCGAGCGAATACCGCCTGTTCGATATCCTTCATCGCAATGTCGATGAAGTGCTGAGCAAGCCCTTTCTTTATCAACAGGTTCTGCAGCGCGGCTACTCGCGGCACGACCGCAGTCTCGACATGCACATCAGCCAGATCCGCCGCAAGCTCAAGGCTATCGATTACCACGAGCGGCTGATACGCACCGTGTGGGGCAAGGGCTACGTGCTCAGCGCCGGCGAAGCGGAGTAAGCCATGCTCGATCGCCATTCGCTGTTCTGGAAGCTGGCCATCTTGCTGGTGGGCTTTTGCCTGTTGATGATCGGCCTCAGCTACACCTGGGGCCGCCATATGGAAACCCAGAATGCCTTTCTCGACCCGCCGGCGCGCCAGGTGTTGCGCGACTATGCCAACGACGCCGAAAGGGCCTGGCGCACCGGGGGACGCGAAGGGCTGGACCGCTGGGTGGCGGCGATGCACCAACGTGAACATGGCTGGATCGGTGTGCTGGACCTGAATCTGCGGCCACTGGACAGTGCCATTCTTGGCCCCGAGATCATGCAGCGGCTGACCCGCCTGCGTGGTGTCGACTGGCCAATGAGCCGGCGCAGCGTCGACCAACCCTGGTTGCGCATTCCGTTCCCCGGTGCGCCCCAGCAGGGCATGCTGGTGATCGAGCTGCCGCAACGTTTCAACCCTGGCCAGTACCGGGTGTTCTGGCAGGTCGTCACCAATGGCATCATCCCTGGCCTGTTCACCTTGCTGCTGTGTGTCGGCCTGTACCGCATGCTGATCGTCCCGCTCAACCAGTTGCGCGAGCAGGCCAATGCCTGGCGTGCCGACCAGCTTTCGGCACGCCTGGATTCACGTACCACGGCCCGCCACGACGAACTGGGTGAACTGGCCCGAGCCTTCGATCAGATGGCCGAGCGCCTGCAAGGTACTGTGGCGATGCAGCAGCAACTGCTGCGCGACCTGTCCCACGAAATGCGCACACCGCTGAGCCGCCTGCGCGTGGCCTGCGATGGCGAGACTGACTTCACGCGCCTGCGTGAGCGTCTGGGCCGTGAAGTCGACTGCATGCAGCAGTTGGTCGAGAACACGCTGCAGCTGGCCTGGCAGGAAGCCGAACGCGCGCCGATGAACCTTGAGCCGATCCAGGTCCAGGCACTTTGGGAGCTGCTGGCCGAGGACGCCAGCTACGAAAGCGGCTGGCCGCCCGAGCGGTTGCGCTGTGAACTGCCTGGCAATTGCTGGGTGCAAGGCAACCTCAACCACCTGGCCCAGGCCTTGGAGAACATGCTGCGCAATGCCATCCGCCATTCGCCGGAAGATGGCTTGGTACGGCTGGGCGGGCAGCGCGAAGGTGGCTACTGGCATCTGTGGCTGGAAGATCAAGGCGGCGGTGTGGCCGATGAAGATCTGGAACGCATCTTCGCGCCGTTTTCCCGGCTCGATGGTTCGCGGCCTGGCGATGGCGGGTTTGGTCTGGGGTTGAGCATTGCTCGTAGTGCCATCCAGCGCCAGGGCGGAATCCTATGGGCGGAAAATGGCAAGCAGGGGTTGCGGCTTTGTATGCGCTTGCCGATCCATTTGCCGGCTTCTTCGAGGGTTCACCCGCGAATGCATGCAGCTTATAGCTTGTAGCTATAGCAACCACAGATTGCGTGATATGGCCGGGAAAGGTTTGCCGGTATGATAGCCACCCCTGCGTCCGGATTGTGAAATACGCCATGACCTTGCAGTACCCAACCATCGCCGATTGCGTCGGCAATACGCCCCTGGTTCGCCTGCAGCGCATCGCTGGCGAAACCAGCAATACCCTGCTGCTCAAGCTCGAAGGTAACAATCCCGCCGGCTCGGTGAAAGACCGCCCGGCGCTGTCGATGATCACCCGCGCCGAACTGCGCGGCCAGATCAAGCCAGGCGACACCCTGATCGAAGCCACCTCCGGCAATACCGGCATCGCCCTGGCGATGGCGGCGGCGATCAAGGGCTACAAGATGATCCTGATCATGCCCGACAACTCCACCGCCGAACGCAAGGCAGCCATGACCGCCTATGGCGCCGAGCTGATCCTGGTGACCAAGGAGGAGGGCATGGAAGGCGCGCGCGACCTCGCCGAGAAGTTGCAGGCCGAAGGCCGCGGCCTGGTCCTCGACCAGTTCGCCAACGGCGATAACCCGATCGCCCACTACGCCAGCACCGGCCCGGAGATCTGGCAGCAGACCCAAGGCAGCATTACCCATTTCGTCAGCTCCATGGGTACCACCGGTACCATCATGGGCTGCTCGCAGTACCTCAAGGAACAGAACCCCAAGGTGCAGATCGTCGGCCTGCAGCCGATGGAAGGCTCGGCCATTCCGGGGATCCGCCGTTGGCCCGAGGAGTACCTGCCAAAGATTTTCGATGCCACCCGCGTCGACCGCGTGATGGACATGTCCCAGCAGGAGGCCGAGGACACCACTCGCCGCCTCGCGCGCGAAGAGGGCATTTTCTGCGGCGTCTCTTCCGGTGGCGCGGTGGCAGCCATGCTGCGCCTGTCCCGCGAAGTGGAAAAAGCCGTGATGGTCGCGATCATCTGTGACCGCGGCGACCGTTACCTGTCCACCGGCCTGTTCGACCCGAGCTAAATGTCCAAGAAAAAAAGCAACAGCGGCCTGCGCTTCCAGCCGGCCGGCGGCAACCGCACGCCCCAGGTCCCCGTGGGCAAGAAGCAGCGCCTGGACATCGAGCGCCTGGCCGGTGACGGCCGCGGCATCGCCTTCCTTGAAGGGCGTACCTGGTTCGTCAGCGGCGCCCTGGCCGGTGAAGCGGTCGAGGCACGGGTGCTCAATGCCCGTGGCAAGGTCGTCGAGGCGCGCCTGGAGCGCGTGCTGCAAGCCAGCCCCGAACGCCGCCAGGCGCCCTGCCGCCACTACCAGCGTTGCGGCGGTTGCAACCTGCAACACTTGCCTCACGATGCGCAGTTGGCGCTCAAGCAGCGCACCTTGGCCGAACAACTGCAACGGGTTGCCGGCGTGCAGCCCGAAGAATGGGCCGCGCCCCTGAGCGGGCCGGAATTCGGCTACCGGCGCCGGGCGCGGGTGGCAGTGCGCTGGGACGTGAAGGCCAGGCACCTGGATGTCGGTTTCCGCGCCGAGGCCAGCCAGGACATTGTTGCCATCGATGACTGCGCCGTGCTGGTACAGCCTTTGCAATCTATTCTTCGCCACTTGCCGACCGTGCTGCGCTCGCTGGGCAAGCCCCAGGCGATCGGCCATGTGGAGCTGTTCAGCGGTACCGCTGAAGCGGTCCTCGTGCGTCATGTGGCGCCGTTGCCTGCGGACGATCTGGCTCGCCTGCAGGCATTCTGCGGCGAGGCCAGGGCGCAGCTGTGGCTGCAGGGTGAAGGGGAGCCGGCACCCGTGGATGCCGAGGCGAAACTGGGCTTTGCCCTGGAGCCTTGGCAGCTGGAACTGGCCTGGCGCCCGGGCGATTTCGTCCAGGTCAACGCCCAGGTCAACACGGCGATGATCGAGCAGGCCCTGGCCTGGCTTGCTCCGCGAGCTGACGAGCGGGTACTGGACCTGTTCTGCGGCCTCGGCAACTTTGCCCTGCCGCTGGCGCGTCAGGCACGTGAAGTGGTGGCAGTTGAAGGTGTACAGGCCATGGTCGATCGGGCCGCGGCCAATGCCCGGAACAACGATGTGCATAACGCCGCGTTTTTTCAGGCCGATTTATCGCAGCCTTTGGCAGGCGCCGGATGGGCCGCCGAGGGCTTTTCTGCGGTACTCTTGGATCCACCGCGCGACGGTGCATACGAGGTGGTGCAAGACATCGCCCGCCTCAGCGCCAAGCGCTTGGTGTATGTATCGTGCAACCCGGCCACGCTGGCGCGAGACGCCCAGGTGCTGGTCGGCCAGGGGTACCGGTTAAAAAGGGCCGGGATTCTCGACATGTTTCCTCAGACGGCGCATGTCGAAGCCATGGCGTTATTCGAAGCGGGCTAGCGAGCTGGCCCCTTGGTGCGGCTTCCACGGAAGCGAAGCTGCACGGTGATAGCCAGTGCACCCGTGTGGTGCGCTGTATGGAAAGGTAAAACAAAGATGGTACAGGTGAGAGTGCACCAGCCGGTCAACACAGACGGCAGTATCAATCTCGAAGCATGGCTGGATCATGTGGTGAGCGTCGATTCGGCCCTGGATCGCGTGGCGCTGAAAGAAGCCTGCGAGTTCGCCCAGGAAATCGAAAAGAAGGGCAACCCGGCCAAGCATTCGTGGGCCGATGGTACTTCCAGTTACCAGGCCGGCCTGGAAATCGCTGAAATCCTCGCCGACCTCAAGCTCGACCAGGATTCGTTGGTCGCGGCGGTGATCTATCGCTCGGTACGTGAAGGCAAGGTGACCCTGGCCGAAGTCGGCCAGCGCTTTGGCCCGGTGGTGTCCAAACTGATCGACGGCGTGCTGCGCATGGCCGCCATCAGTGCCAGCCTCAGCCCGCGCCAGTCGCTGGTGCTGGGGTCGCAGGCGCAGGTCGAGAACCTGCGCAAGATGCTGGTGGCCATGGTCGACGACGTGCGCGTGGCGCTGATCAAGCTGGCCGAGCGTACCTGTGCGATCCGTGCGGTGAAGTCCGCCGATGACGAAAAACGCCTGCGCGTGGCGCGCGAGGTGTTCGACATCTATGCGCCACTGGCTCACCGCCTGGGTATCGGCCACATCAAGTGGGAGCTGGAAGACCTGTCCTTCCGCTACCTGGAGCCCGACCAGTACAAGCAGATCGCCAAGCTGTTGCATGAGCGTCGGCTGGACCGTGAGCGCTTCATCAGCGATGTGATGAACCAGCTGCAGAACGAGCTGTTGGCCACCGGGGTCAAGGCTGACATCAGCGGCCGGGCAAAACACATCTATTCGATCTGGCGCAAGATGCAGCGCAAGGGCCTGGAATTCAGCCAGATCTACGACGTGCGTGCGGTCCGCGTGCTGGTGCCGGAGGTGCGTGACTGCTATACCGCGCTGGGCATCGTGCACACCCTGTGGCGGCACATCCCGAAGGAATTCGACGACTACATCGCCAACCCCAAGGAAAACGGCTATCGCTCGCTGCACACGGCGGTGATCGGCCCCGAGGGCAAGGTGCTGGAAGTGCAGATCCGTACCCACGGCATGCACGAAGAAGCCGAACTCGGCGTCTGCGCCCACTGGCGCTACAAGGGCACCGACGTCAAGCCGAGCTCCAACCACTACGAAGAGAAGATTTCGTGGCTGCGCCAGGTACTCGAATGGCATGAAGAGCTGGGCGACATCGGTGGCCTGGCCGAGCAGTTGCGGGTCGATATCGAGCCTGACCGGGTATACGTGTTCACCCCGGACGGCCATGCCATCGACCTGCCCAAGGGCGCCACGCCGCTGGACTTCGCCTACCGGGTGCACACCGAGATCGGCCACAACTGCCGTGGCGCCAAGATCAACGGGCGCATCGTGCCGCTCAACTACAGCCTGCAGACCGGCGAGCAGGTGGAGATCATCACCAGCAAGCACGGCAACCCGAGCCGCGACTGGCTGAACTCCAACCTCGGCTACGTCACCACCTCGCGGGCGCGGGCCAAGATCGTCCACTGGTTCAAGCTGCAGGCGCGTGACCAGAACGTCGCTGCCGGCAAGACCTTGCTCGAACGCGAGCTCAGCCGCCTGGGCCTGCCGCAGGTGGACTTCGAACGCCTGGCCGAGAAAACCAACGTCAAGACCGCCGAAGACATGTTCGCCTCGCTGGGGGCCGGCGACCTGCGCCTGGCGCATCTGGTCAACGCCGCCCAGCAGTTGCTCGAGCCCGAGCGCATCGAGCAGATCGAGCTGGTGCCGCGCAAGCCCACCGGGCCGCGTACCGGCAAGCGTGGCGACATCCAGATCCAGGGTGTCGGCAACCTGCTCACGCAAATGGCCGGCTGCTGCCAGCCGTTGCCGGGCGACGCCATCGTTGGTTACATCACCCAGGGCCGCGGCGTCAGCATCCACCGCCAGGACTGCGCCTCGGCGCTGCAACTGGCCGGGCGCGAGCCGGAGCGGATGATCCAGGTAAGCTGGGGGCCGATCCCGGTGCAGACCTATCCGGTCGACATCGTCATCCGCGCCTATGACCGCCCAGGCTTGCTGCGCGACGTGTCGCAGGTACTGCTGAACGAAAAGATCAACGTGCTGGCGGTAAACACCCGCTCGAACAAGGAAGACAACACCGCACTGATGTCGCTGACCATCGAGATTCCCGGCCTGGATGCGCTGGGGCGCCTCCTGGGCAGGATTTCGCAGTTGCCGAACATCATCGAAACGCGGCGTAATCGTACCCCTTGAGACCGCGGCGCTGGTATCGCGGATGAATCCGCTCCTACAGGAATTGCGCAAGGCCTGTAGGAGCGGATTTATCCGCGATGCAGCCACCCCCGAAGGACCTGCTCAAATGACCTACACCCTCGAAGACCTGCTGCACCTCATGGCCCGCCTGCGCGACCCGCAGTACGGCTGCCCGTGGGACCTGAAGCAGAACTACGCGAGCATCGTGCAGCACACCATCGAAGAGGCCTACGAAGTCGCCGACGCCATCGAGCGTGGCGATTTCGAACACCTGCAGGGCGAGCTCGGCGACTTGTTGTTCCAGGTGGTGTACTACAGCCAGCTGGCGCGGGAAGAAGGGCGTTTCGAGTTCGATGGCGTGGTCGACAGCATCACCCGCAAGCTGATCCGTCGTCACCCGCACGTCTTCCCGACCGGCGAACTGTACGCGCCGCTGGACACCCCCAGCCTGAACGAGGCCCAGGTCAAGTCACGCTGGGAGGAGATCAAGGCCGAGGAGCGCGCCGAGAAAAGCACACCTGAACAACTGTCGCTGCTCGATGACGTACCAACTGCATTGCCGGCGCTGTCGCGGGCGGCCAAACTGCAGAAGCGCGCAGCCACCGTCGGTTTCGACTGGCCAGCGGCATTGCCGGTGCTGGACAAGGTGCGCGAGGAACTCGACGAAGTGCTGCAGGCCATGGCCGACAACGACGCCGATGCCCTCGAGGATGAAGTCGGCGACCTGCTGTTTGCCGCCGTTAACCTGGCCCGGCACCTCAAGCAAGACCCGGAAAACGCCCTGCGCCGCGCCAACCGCAAGTTCGAGCGGCGTTTCCGCTTTATCGAACAGGCATTGCGCGACAGCGGTCGGCCGATCGAACATTGTAACCTTGACGAGCTGGACGCCCTGTGGGGTGAAGCCAAACGTCAGGAAAAGAACCTGCCCAGCTGCGGCTGAGCTGTTGCATAAGTGAGTGAACATTCATGAGCCTTTCCCTTCGCGACCAATTGCTCAAAGCCGGTCTGGTCAACCAGAAACAGGTCTCACAGACCAACAAAGCTGAAAAGAAACAGAAGCGCATGGAGCACAAAGGCCAGGTCGAAGTCGACGACAGCCAGCAGCGCATGGCCAAGGAAGCCATGGCCGAAAAGGCCCGGCGCGACCAGGAGCTCAATCGCCAGCAACAGGAAAAGGCCGAGCAGAAGGCCCGCGTGGCGCAGATCAAGCAGTTGATCGAAGCCACCCGCCTGCCCAAGCTGACCACCGAGGACTACTACAACTTCGTCGACGACAAGAAGGTCAAGCGCATTGCCGTCAATGCCCTGATGCGCACCCGCCTGAGCAACGGTGCCCTGGCCATCGTGTCGCATGCCGGTGGCTATGAAGTGATCCCGCGCGAGGCGGCGGTGAAGATTCAGGAGCGCGACGCGAGCCGCATCCTGCTGCTCAATACCCATGTCGAGGAGGCGGACGAAGACGATCCGTACGCGGCCTACAAGATCCCGGATGATCTGATGTGGTGATATGAAAAACCCCGCCGCGGCGGGGTTTTTCTATTGGAAGACTGGGTCATTGCGTGGTGCGCTGGATTTCCAGTGCTTCGAGCTCTGCCCGATACTGGTGAGCTTCATGTTCCTGGTGGAACATGCCTACCAGCTGGCCTTGCTGGTGCACATCCCAGATCCGCACGCCAGCGGCCAGGCCTTCGTGGGACATTTTCGATTCGTCGCGTTCGGTTACTTGGACTGTCATCGGTAAACTCCACTGCTTGAGTTGGCTGCGACACTGTGTCGCACAACCCCTTTATAGAGTTTGTTAGCAGGCTAAGTAAATAAAACCGGCATGAAACAAGTTTCATGAAAGCCAGGCAAAAAGAAGCCCCGCACATGGCAGGGCTCCGGATACTGCGGGCTGTAGCGGATCAGTTACCCTTCACCGTCTTGCCATCGACCGTGCCATCCTGCAGCACGATCACGTACTCCTTGCCATCAGTCTCGACCTGGCGCAGTTGCACCAGCAGGTAATCCCAATCCTTGGCGAACCACAGCTCGGTGATGCGCTTGCTCTGGCTAGGGTCGCGCACGCGCTCGACCTTTACCGCCTCGACCTGGCCAGTCTTGGTGGTGACCTTCTCGGTGCCGAGGACGCGGAAGTCATAAGCGTCGATCTCGTCACCATCGACCACCTGGTAGGTCATGCTCTTCTTGCCGGCAGCCACATCGTGCTGCAGCGCCAGTTGATAGGACGACTTGTCCAGCACACCGCGGTTGAGCGGCAGGTTGATGGCGTCCTTGCGGTCGGTACCGGTGATTTTCTTGGCGTTCCAGTCGAAGGTCAGGTCGACGGTCTTGGCCTTGCCCAGGCCGCCGCGCTCGAAGTGGTACTTTTGCGGCAGCAGGGTGTCGTTGTCCAGGCGCAGGGTACTTTGCTCGGTCAGGCTGGCGATCATCATGGAGGCCTTGAAATCAAGGTTCCAGCTGCCGTCCTTGTTCTTGACCAGGCTACGCTCGGCGGTGCCGCTCATGGGCAGTTGCTTCCAGTCGGCGGTGTAGCTTGCCGAGAACGGCTTCAGGTCGGCTGCCTGAAGGGGCAGGGCGAGCACGGCGAGAGCCAATAGCAGGGCACGACGCATAAATTCTCCTAGGGTCGGATCAAGTGACCACTGGCCGGCAGCGGTTGGTCATCCAGTAAGGCACCCTGTTCACCCAGGCGCAAGCGCCCTTGGGCAAACCAGTGCACCGCCAGCGGGTAGATCTGGTGTTCCTGATGGTGAACCCTTTGGGCCAGGCTTTCCACTGTGTCATCAGACAGCACCGGTACTACAGCCTGTACGACCAGAGGCCCGCCATCGAGTTCCTCGGTGACGAAGTGTACGCTGCAGCCATGTTCGGCGTCGCCTGCCTCCAGTGCCCGACGGTGAGTATGCAGGCCCTTGTAGCGAGGCAGCAGCGACGGGTGGATGTTGAGCAGGCGACCCTGGTAGTGGCGCACGAAGCCGCCACTGAGGATGCGCATGAAGCCAGCCAGCACCACCAGGTCCGGGGTGAAGCCGTCGATGTGCGCCATCAGCGCGGCATCGAAGGCTTCGCGGCCGTCGAACTGGGTGTGGTCGAGCACAACGGTGTCGATACCGACTGCCTGGGCCCGCTGCAAGCCATAGGCATCGGCGCGGTTGGAGACCACCGCGGCGATGCGTACCTGGCTGTCCTGCGCGCGGCAGCTGTCGATCAAGGCTTGCAGGTTGCTGCCGGAACCCGACAGCAGTACCACTACATTGCAGGGCTTGCTCGGCATCAGTGTGCCTTGAGGTTCTGCAGTTCGACCTGGGCGGCGCCTTCGGCAGCCTCGGCGATATGGCCGATGACCCAAGGCTGCTCACCGGCGGCGCGCAGTTCGTTCAGGGCTGCGTCGACCTGATCCTGGGCCACGCAGATGACCATGCCGACGCCGCAGTTCAGGACGCGGTGCATTTCGTGCTCGTCGACGTTGCCTTTTTCCTGCAGGAAGTCGAACACCGCCGGGCGCTGCCAGCTGGCCACGTCAACCACGGCCTGGGCGTTCTTCGGCAGTACACGCGGGATGTTGTCGAGCAGGCCGCCACCGGTGATGTGGGCCATGGCCTTGACTGCGCCGGTGTTCTTGATCAGCTGCAGCAGTGGCTTGACGTAGATGCGGGTCGGGGCCATCAGCAGGTCGGTCAGCGGCTTGCCGTCGAGCTGGGTGTTCTCGATGTCGGTGCCGGACACTTCGAGGATCTTGCGGATCAGCGAGTAGCCGTTGGAGTGCGGGCCGGAGGACGGCAGGGCGATCAGCGCGTCGCCGGTGGCAACCTTGGAACCGTCGATGATCTCGGCCTTTTCCACCACGCCGACACAGAAACCTGCCAGGTCGTAGTCTTCGCCTTCGTACATGCCCGGCATTTCGGCGGTTTCGCCGCCGACCAGGGAGCAGCCAGCCAGTTCACAGCCGGCGCCGATGCCGGTGACCACGGTGGCGGCCACATCGACGTTCAGCTTGCCGGTGGCGTAGTAGTCAAGGAAGAACAGCGGCTCGGCGCCGCAGACCACCAGGTCGTTGACGCACATGGCGACCAGATCCTGGCCGATGCTGTCGTGCTTGTTCAGATTCAGTGCCAGGCGCAGCTTGGTGCCGACGCCGTCAGTGCCGGAGACCAGCACCGGCTGCTTGTAGCCGGCCGGGATCTCGCAGAGGGCGCCGAAGCCGCCCAGGCCACCCATGACTTCAGGGCGTGCGGTGCGTTTTGCCACGCCCTTGATGCGTTCGACCAGTGCTTCGCCGGCGTCGATGTCTACACCGGCGTCCTTGTAGCTCAGGGAGGGTTGCTTGCTCATTGATCCAGGCCTTTAAGAGGGAGGGATTCGTAGAAACGACCATAACGGCCAAGGCCGGCTGGGAAGCGGCGGCTGCCTGGAACGTCAGTGGTCTGTGAAGGCGCGCGATTTTATCAGGGTTGCCGGGCAGCGGCCATCCTCAGGCCGACGGGCAGGGCGGTAAATTGCTGAAAAAGGTGTGCGGGTGGTTGATAAGCCACCTTCTGTATAAGCTGCAAGCCACAAGCTTCAAGCGCAATCGGACAGGAATCCCCCATGCGACTCTTCAATCATCTGGCAGCAGGGTGCCTTGCACTGGCCTGCATCACTGCGCAGGCTGAAACCGTCTCCGGGCTCTATCAGGTGCGCGAGCCGCTCGCAGGGCAGGGCGCCGAAGCGCGTACCGCAGCCACTGCCACGGCCTTCGATACCTTGGTGCTGCGCCTTACCGGCGATCCCAAGGCGGTGCAGAGCCCGGCGCTGGCCGGGTTGCGCAAAGACCCGCAACAGATCATCAATCAGGTCGGTACCGAGGCCGGGCCGCCAGAATCGGTACTGGTCGAGTTCGACCCCGGCAGCACCGAACGTGCCTTGCGCAAGGCCGGGCTGGCGCTGTGGGGCAGCAACCGGCCATCCATACTCGGCTGGTGGCTCAACGACAGCGCCGAAGGCAGTAACCTGGTCGGCGACGGCCAGGCCAGCGCCCAGCCGCTGCGCCGGGCGGCCCAGCACCGTGGCCTGCCGCTGCGGCTGCCGCTGGCCGATCTGCAAGAGCAGCTGGTAGCCAATGCCCAGCAGCTCGAAGGCACTGATCCGGCACCCCTGCGACAAGCCTCCGAGCGCTATGGCGCCGATGCGATGTTGGCGGTGCATGCCCACGAGGCCGATGGCAAATGGCAAGGTAAATGGCAGCTGTGGCAGGGCGACCAGCGTGAGCAGGGCAATGTCGAGGGCGCTGACCAGGCGGCCCTGGCGGACGCTGTCATGCTGGCGGTCAGCAGCCGCCTGGCGCCGCGCTATGTGGTCAAGCCCGGCGCCAGCAGCCAGTTGCAGCTGCAGGTGCAAGGCATGAACCTGCAACGCTATGCCGAGCTGAGCCGTGTCCTGGAGCCCTATGGCCCGCGCCTGCAGCTGGCCGAAGGCGGCACCTTGACCTATGCGGTCAGCGGTAACCGTGAGCAGCTGCGTGCCCAACTGGGCCTGGCCAAATTGCAGGAGGTGCCGCCCGAGCAGGCGCCGCCGCCCCCGGCCACACCTGCGCCGACGCCGGGGGGCGCACCTGGCCAGCCAGGCACACCCGCACCCGTTGCCGCCAAGCCGTTCGACGGCCTGCGATTCCGTTGGTAAGGGGCGCTATCGATGACTGACGTGCGTCGCTGGATCGGTTGGGGTGCTGCGCTACTGATCGCCGTGCTTCTTTATAGCCTGCACAACATCCTCACACCGTTTCTGGTTGGCATCTTGCTGGCCTACCTGGCCGATCCGCTGGTCGACCGCCTGGAACGCGTGGGCCTGTCGCGTACCTGGGGGGTGGTGGTGGTGTTCGGCCTGTTCACCTTGCTGTTGATGGCCCTGCTGCTGGTGCTGGTGCCGCTGCTGGCCAAACAGCTGCTGCGCCTGTACGAGCTGGCGCCGCAGATGCTCGATTGGCTCGAACATGTGGCGCTGCCCTGGGTACAGGGCCGCCTGGGCCTGGCCGACGGGTTCTGGAAGTTCGACAAGATCAAGGCCGCCATCGGCGAGCACATGGGCCAGACCACCGATATCGTCGGTATGCTGCTGTCCCATGCCACCGCGTCGAGCCTGGCTCTGATTGCCTGGTTGGCGAACATGGTGCTGATCCCCGTTGTCGGCTTCTACCTCTTGCGCGACTGGGATTTGATGATGGCCAAGCTGCGCGGCCTGCTGCCGCGTCAGCGCGAGCCGCAGGTGGTCAGCCTGGCCGGTGAGTGCCATGAGGTACTGGGGGCGTTCGTTCGCGGGCAGTTGATGGTGATGCTCGCGCTTGGCGTCATCTACTCGGCCGGCCTGATGCTGGTCGGGCTGGAACTGGGCCTGCTGATCGGCATGCTCGCGGGGCTGGCGGCCATCGTGCCTTACATGGGCTTCATCATTGGCATCGGCGCAGCGTTGGTGGCCGGTGTGTTCCAGTTTGGCGGTGACCTGTATCCGATGCTTGGCATCGTCGCCGTGTTCATGGTCGGGCAGGCCCTCGAAGGCATGGTACTGACGCCGTTGCTGGTTGGTGATCGCATCGGCCTGCACCCGGTAGCGGTGATCTTCGCCATCCTTGCCGGTGGCGAACTGTTCGGTTTCACCGGCGTGTTGCTGGCGTTGCCAGTGGCGGCGGTGATCATGGTCCTGCTCCGCCATGTGCACGACTTGTACAAGGAATCGGACATGTACGCCGGCGATGTCGACCCGGATCTATGACCGCAGGCCTTGGTTGCGTCGCCCCAAAGTGGCGCAACTCGTTGATTTTGCTTGGGCAATCCGCCTGCATGATTGTGCGCCCTGCAATGCGGGTATAGACTTTGCACATTGTTCACCAAAGGCCCCCTGCGGTCCTGCCGACCGCCCGCGAGCATGAAACCACCGATCCAGTTGCCCCTGGGTGTGCGCCTGCGCGATGACGCCACCTTCATCAACTACTATCCGGGCGCCAATGCTGCGGCATTAGGCTATGTCGAGCGGCTGTGCGAAGCCGACGCCGGCTGGACCGAGAGCCTCATCTACCTGTGGGGCAAGCAGGGCGTTGGGCGCAGCCACCTGTTGCAGGCAGCCACCCATCGCTTCCAGCAACGCGGCGAACCGGCGGTATACCTGCCTCTGGCGCAATTGCTCGATCGCGGCGTGGAACTGCTCGATTACCTGGCCCAATATGAACTGGTGTGCATCGACGACCTGCATGTGATCGCCGGCAAGGCGGACTGGGAAGAAGCGATGTTCCACCTGTTCAACCGCCTGCGCGACAGCGGCCGCCGCCTGCTGCTGGCGGCCTCGGCCTCGCCCCGTGAACTGCCGATCAAGCTGCCTGACCTCAAGTCCCGCCTGACCCTCGCGCTGGTCTTCCAGATGCGTGGCCTGTCCGATGAAGACAAACTGCGCGCCTTGCAATTGCGCGCCTCGCGCCGTGGTCTGCACCTGACCGACGAAGTCGGCCATTTCATCCTCACGCGCGGTGCGCGCAGCATGAGCGCGCTGTTCGACCTGCTCGAACGTCTCGACCAGGCCTCACTGCAGGCCCAGCGCAAGCTGACCATCCCCTTCCTGAAGGAAACCCTCGGCTGGTAAAGCCCGTAAACACAGGGCTCCGAGGCGCAAAACGAAAAAGTCACATCTTTTTCGATAAAATTTGCAAATGGCCATGATAGAGGGCATAGTTTCACCCTTCTAAAGGATTACAGACACGGTCGTGCCCATGCTCAAGCGCTTCGCACCCCTCGTGCCACTCGCACTCGTGACCCTGTTGTTTGGCTGCGCGGCCCACGGCCCGGCTTCCCAGCCCCAGGATCACACCCCGGTTGCCTCGCAATCGGTCAACAAGGCCAAGGCTTCGCCTTCGTCCGTTTTCGGCGAAGAAGAGCAGGCCACTGAAGATGACCTGGAGGCCTTCTCCAGCAGCAAGCCCTATCAGCTCCCGGTGCTGGCCGACAGCATCCTCGAGCGCGGCATGTCGCTGATCGGCACCCGCTACCGCTTCGGCGGTACCTCGGAAGCCTCCGGTTTCGACTGCAGCGGTTTCATCGGCTACCTGTTCCGCGAAGAGGCCGGCATGAACCTGCCGCGCTCGACCCGCGAAATGATCAACGTCGATGCGCCCAAGGTGGCTCGCAACAAGCTCAAGCCAGGCGACCTGCTGTTCTTCAGCACCAATGGCCGTGGCCGTGTCAGCCATGCCGGCATCTACCTGGGTGACAACCAGTTCATCCACTCCAGCAGCCGCCGCAGCGGTGGTGTGCGCATCGACAGCCTCGGTGATCGCTACTGGAGCAAGACCTTCATCGAAGCCAAGCGTGCCTTGGCCATGGCGCCGACCACCAATATCGCGCGCAACTGATGTCAAAATGATATATCCTGCCACGGCGGCGTAGCTGAAAAGCTCGCCGCCGTGCGCATTTACAGAAAGCGTCTAATCTAATTTCTCAACTCTTTTCGGCTGCGGCCGTTCGGTTTCAGACAGGAAGTTCTGGCCATGGCGATGATGGCGCGCTTCGCACTCCTTTCCCTGGTGGCATTGCTTGCCGCCTGCTCCAGCCGTGCCCCTGTACCGGCCCCTGTGGTGCAGCCACAGATTACCTACAGCCAGCCTGAAGGCTCGCCGCTCGCCGACGACGTGTTGATGCGTGCGATCGGCCTGGTTGGCACGCCGTATCGCTGGGGTGGCAACACCCCGGACTCCGGCTTCGATTGCAGCGGTCTCATCAAATACGTGTACCGCGACGCTGCAGGCATCAGTCTGCCGCGCTCGACCCGCGAGATGATCGTCATGCGCGCGCCGACCGTGGATATCAATTCACTGCAGTCGGGTGACCTGGTGTTCTTCGCTACTGGCGGCGGTTCACAGGTCAGCCATGCGGGCATCTATGTCGGGGAAGGTCGCTTCGTCCATGCCCCCCGCACGGGCGGTACGGTGCGACTGGATTACCTGTCCAACAGCTATTGGGCCAAGGCCTACCTGCAGGCCAAGCGTGTGATCCCCCAGGGCAGCCTGGCGCAGAATCCCTGAAACGCTGATTGCTTGCCTGGCCTGCGCAATGCGGGCTGAGCGGCTGCATTCTTCTACCACTTCGCCCGTGCCTGAACGAGCAACGATGCTTGCCCGTTTGGCAAGGTCTGGAGTGGACCATGAACAACCTCAAGCAACGAATGATCCGCAGCCTCGATGCGCTCGATGCCGGGCGGCCGCTGGTGGCGTTGATCGATGACCTGATCCGCAACTACCCGGATCTCTTCCTGCTGGCCAAGACCCATGCAGCGCAGATTCTGCGCAAGCACACCGGCCGCGACATGGACCCGCGGTTTGTCTGGTGGCACCAGTTCAACAGTGAAAGTTCGAGCAACCGCAGTTTCACCGGTTGGCAGCACAGTGGGCCGCCGCAGAAGTCGCTGCTCATGACCGAGCTGGTGATCGACCGCTTCGACTTGCATTTCCAGGACGCCGCCGACGAGCTCGACCAGCGCGGCGGGTTCTACCGGCAGGGGCCGCACGCTGGCAGTTTTGACGAGCGCAATGAAGTGCCCATGCTCGGTAGCGAGGTGCAGAAAGACCTGTGGGCGCTGGACTTCGCGCAGTTGTATCGGGACCAGGTCGAGCAGTTCTGGCTGGCCCATGGCGGCCATTTTGCCTTGCTCGCGAAGCTCAATCTGCTGGGCCAGGCCATGGGTGCCTCGCGAGCAGGCAGGATTTCACCGCAAGATGCGCAGCGGCTGCGTTCCATGGTTTCCAGCGAGTTAGCCGAAGGTGCGTTGCCAAGCCTGGCCGTGTTGGAGCGGGGCACACAAGCACCCCTGCCGGTGTACCGTTATATGTTCGGCCCAGAAGACCGCGGCTGCCTGCTCGCACTGGAAATGAGCAATGGCCGCCTGCTGGCTTACATGCCCTGGTCGGACGAAGCGCTCAAAGCTTTCGCTTCGGAGCTGGAGCTGGCCAGCTGGCTGTCGACGCAACTGCAAAGTGTTGAAACGCTGGGCGGCTTCGTCTCGGGCGCTCACGCCAACCCACGCGACCTGGCTGCCAGCCGGGTGATTCGGGGTAATCTGCTGACGGTAGCCAATGCGTCAACCGACCAGGCGGCGCTGGCGGCATTGAACGGCTTCAGGCAGCCACTGGGCAGCGATCTGTTTGCCTGGATGGCCCAACAGGCAGCCGACGAAATGCACCGTACTGCCAACCTGATGCGCGATAACGCCAGGCTGCGCAAGGCCATGTGCAGTGGTTACCTGGCGGCCTTTCTCAGTGTCTTCGGTGGCCTGGCGCCACTGGGCTGGCCGGTATCCCTGAGCCTGCTGGGTGCTGGCATCGGCAAGGTCGGGCTGGATGTCGACGAGGCGTTGCATGCCAGCGATGAGCGGGGCCGCAGGGCCGCGCTGCGCTCGGCCATGCTGGAAAGCGTATATGCCACCCTGAACATGGTCGATATCGGCTTCCAGACCAGTTTTGCCTCGCTCGAATACGTGGCGCCGCCCCATGAGGCCAACGCGTCGCTGGAGGGTTGGCAGGCCGTCGCTGCCGCGTCGCTGCCCGTGGAGGGGCAGGAAAGTAATGTGCTGGGGACCGGTGAAACCGTGCAGGCGGGGCGCCTGCGCGGTATCCGTGTAAACGAGGATGGCAGTTGCTGGATCGTGCTCAACGGCCTTTCCTATCGGGTGCGCTTCAGCAGTGAGTTGCAGGTCTGGCTGGTGGTGCCGGCGGACAATCCCTTCGCCTTTGGCCCATTGCATCCGGTGCGCCTCAACGATGCCGGCGAGTGGGAGCTGCTGCAACCGCCACGCCTTCTGGCTGGCGCGCCGCCGGCTGTCGAAGGCATGCAGAGTGTCACTTCGCAATTCTGGGATACCTACGTCCTGACCAACGGCACGCAAAGCAGGGGCATGTCTGCGCTGGCACTTCAGCGGCAAAAGGCCTTGCTGAAGCGTTGGCCGATCGCCGAACTGGAGCGCGGACGCGCGCCGGACTTAGACGAGCGCGGGCTGGATTGCGTTTCTGTGCGGGGCCGGCGGTATTACTCCTATCGTTACGGAAACCAATACTTCAACACCCTGATCGAGTACTACACCAGCGACGAGGCGAAGGTGAACGATGTGTTTCGCTCCGGGACGTACCAGTACGGTGATGAGGACAGCTTCATCATGGACCTCGCCGACACCTTGGGTCTGCTGCCCAAGAACAACCAGGCCAAGCTGTACCGTGGTGGCAACCGCTCGCGCGGTACCAGCGGCGAGTACTATCGCAACGGCCATTTGCGGGTGGGGGATGTACTGGTGAATACCGACCTGACGTCGTTCACCGAAAACCCCTACAAGGTTGCGGAGTTCGCTTCCTTGCCCGGCAGCGAGGCGCCGGAAGGTTTGCCGGGGGTGTTCGATGACAGCTCGGTGGTCTTCGAACTATCCAGCGGCACGTATCACGATGCCGTTCCAATCAGTGCCTTCTCTCAGTACTGGGACGAAGCCGAGTCATTGTTCCTGCCCGGCCACTACTTCCGCATCGAAGGCCTGGAGCAGGTTTACGGTGAGCGCTACCGGTTCATCAAGGTTACCCTCAAGCAGGTTGGCAAGCCGGCCTCGGGCGTGATCCATGACCTGCGCACCGCGCAGCCTTTCGACCTGAGCGCCTACCGTGCGCGTTTCAGGTCGGCTGCGGTGGCCGCACGCTTCTTCCCGTCCTGAGGCCGCAAACGGGGTTCAGGCGAAAGCCACCACCTGTGCAATAACGGACAGGGTACTGGCGCTGATCCGCCGTTGAACTCATGCCTGCTTCATCAGCAGCGCCACCCCTGGGAAATACTGGCCGAGCGCGTTGTGCAACTTGCGATAGGCATAAGGAAAGTACCAGGCGATGGCGCAGGCCGTGTGCTTTTGCAGGTCATCGACCAGGTCCTGCAGTTGTTCCGGGCTGGCATGTTGGCCTGCCTTCCAGGGCGTGACGAACAGCGCCCCGGCCTTCAATTGGCTGGGGTAGGCCACATGACGGGCAAGGTTGGCGGTTTGTTGCAGAGCCGCTGTCATGTCCAGTTGGGCGATACTTGGCCAGCGCTGGCTTACGCTCATATAGAGCGCCTCGTCGGCGCTGCAGATCGACAGGTCGCAGCGTCCCTCCTGTTCCCCCTCGTCACGCTGCTTCTTGCTGGCAAACTGTGGCAGCGCTGCCAGTTCGGCCTGCCAGGCGGCTGCGGCAAGCATGCCGATATTGGCCTGTGTACCATGCCAGTACGGCGCTTCGGCATCGCCGTTGAACTGATTGAAGCGGTCGATGCAGTCGACCCAGCGTTCCAGAACCGGGCGGAGGAATTCCAGGCGCGGATTGTTGATGATCTGGCCTTGCATGCTGCGCACTCCTGTTGTCGTTGTAATGGCGTTCGGCGCAAATTAGTGGCTATGTGATATCACTGTCTTCAGTCTGGCACAACCTGGCGGATCGGCCATTGACCCCGGCCAATTTGCCAACGCTAATCGACGGCGTTCGATTGACGCTCCCAGTGCAACCCTCTAACCTTCGCGGCGTGTTTCAGGTGCCCTGCCAGCCCCGACTGGGCAGGGTGAAACTGGGAAGCCGGTGGTCGCCAGCAGGGCGCGATTCCGGCGCTGCCCCCGCAACGGTAGGTGAGTAGCGGCCGCGCAGAGCCACTGGGTACGAACCCGGGAAGGCGCGCAGGCCAGGGCCGATTGCCCGCTCACGAGCCCGGAGACCGGCCTGAAACTGCCAACGGCATCACGGAGGGTGATGCGCGGTGCACCGTGGCTGCGGCCATGGCCCCTGCGCGTTCTCCGTTTGCCCGCCTATTTCCTGTCGTCGCTTGCCTGCGGCGACAGCCTGCGGAGAACCCTTCATGAGCGAATCCACCGAACGCGACGAACGCCACCTGGCGCGCATGCAGCGCAAGAAGGCGGTCATCGACGAGCGCATTGCCAACGCCCCTAATGAATGCGGCCTGTTGCTGGTGCTCACTGGCAACGGCAAGGGCAAGAGCAGCTCGGCTTTCGGCATGCTCGCTCGCGCCCTGGGCCATGGCATGCAGTGCGGCGTGGTGCAGTTCATCAAGGGTCGCAACAGCACCGGTGAGGAACTGTTCTTCCGCCGCTTCCCCGAGCAGGTGCGTTACCACGTGATGGGCGAAGGCTTCACCTGGGAGACCCAGGACCGCCAACGTGACATCGCCGCTGCCGAAGCCGCGTGGGCGGTTTCGCGTCAGCTGCTGCAAGACCCCGGTGTGCAGTTCGTGGTGCTCGATGAGCTGAACATCGCCCTCAAGCACGGCTACCTCGACCTCGACCAGGTGCTCGGTGACATCCAGGCCCGGCCGCCGATGCAGCATGTGATTGTCACCGGCCGGGCGGCCAAGCCTGAAATGATCGAACTGGCCGACACCGTGACCGAGATGGGCATGCTCAAGCATGCGTTCCAGGCCGGTATTCGTGCGCAGAAGGGCGTCGAACTGTGAGTGCAACGCGCAGCTGCCCGGCGGTGCTGATCGCAGCACCTGCCTCCGGCCAGGGCAAGACCACCGTCACCGCAGCCCTGGCCCGCCTGCACCGCAACCTTGGGCGTAAGGTCAGGGTGTTCAAGTGCGGCCCCGATTTCCTCGACCCGATGATCCTGGAGCGGGCCAGTGGCGCGCCGGTGTACCAGCTCGACCTGTGGATGATCGGTGCCGAGGAAAGCCGTCGCCTGCTGTGGCAAGCCGCAGCAGAGGCCGACCTGATTCTGATCGAAGGGGTGATGGGCCTGTTCGATGGCACGCCGTCGAGCGCCGATCTGGCTCGCCACTTCGGCGTGCCGGTACTGGCGGTGATCGACGGCACGGCCATGGCCCAGACGTTCGGTGCCCTGGCGCTGGGCCTGGCACGTTATCAGGCCGACCTGCCGTTCGCCGGGGTGCTGGCCAACCGGGTCGGTAGCCTGCGCCATGCGCAACTGCTCGAAGGCAGCCTGACCGAGGGCCTGCGCTGGTATGGTGGGCTGTCGCGGGAGCGCGGCATCGAGCTGCCCAGCCGCCATTTGGGGCTGGTCCAGGCCAGCGAACTGAACGACCTGGATGCCCGCCTGGATGCGGCTGCCGAAGCGCTCGGCGCCAGCTGCGATGCTGCCTTGCCGCCGCCCGTGGTGTTTGCCGCGCCGGCCTCGCAGCCGTGCGCGGGGTCACTGAGTGGCGTGCGCATCGGCGTGGCACGTGACGAAGCGTTCGCCTTCATCTATGGCGCCAACCTCGATCTGTTGCGCGACCTGGGCGCGCAGCTGTCGTTTTTCTCCCCCTTGCACGATCGTGAACTGCCGGCAGTGGACAGCCTGTACCTGCCAGGGGGCTATCCGGAGCTGCATCACCACGCGCTGGCCGCCAATACGCCGATGTGCGAGGCGATCCGTGCCCATCATGCCCAGGGCAAGCCCTTGCTGGCCGAGTGTGGCGGCATGCTGTATCTGCTCGAGGCGCTGACCGATGTCGCTGGCGAGCGTGCCGAGCTGCTGGGCCTGCTGCCCGGTGAGGCGACCATGCAAAAGCGCCTGGCGGCCCTGGCCCTGCAGGCTGTGGAACTGCCGGAAGGCACCTTGCGCGGACACACCTATCATCATTCGCTGACCAGCACCGAGCTGGAGCCCATCGCCCGCGGCCTGAGCCCCAACGGCGGGCGCGGTAACGAAGCGGTGTATCGGCTGGGCCGGCTGACCGCCTCCTACGTGCACTTTTATTTCCCATCCAACCCTGATGCGGCGGCGGCGCTGTTGCGACCATGACGGATCACGCCTACAGCGCGGCCGAGCGCGCCGCGATCTACCGAGCGATCGGTGAACGCCGCGACATGCGCCACTTTGCCGGTGGCTCGGTCGCGCCTGAGCTGCTCGGCCGTCTGCTGGCCGCTGCGCACCAGGCGCCCAGTGTCGGCCTGATGCAACCTTGGCGTTTCATCCGCATCAGCCAACGCGAGCTGCGCGGGCGCATCCAGGGCCTGGTCGAAGAGGAGCGAGTGCGTACTGCCGAAGCCTTGGGCCAACGCTCGGATGATTTCATGAAGCTCAAGGTCGAGGGCATCAGCGACTGTGCCGAAGTTCTGGTGGCGGCCTTGATGGACAACCGCGAGCCGCACATTTTCGGCCGCCGCACCCTGCCGGAAATGGACCTGGCGTCACTGGCCTGCGCGATCCAGAACCTGTGGCTGGCCGCCCGCGCCGAGGGCCTGGGGTTGGGGTGGGTGTCCCTGTTCGACCCGCAAGCCCTGGCCGCGCTGCTGGGGATGCCCGCGGGCGCCAAGCCGGTGGCGGTGTTGTGCCTGGGGCCGGTCAGCGAATTCTACGCACAGCCAATGTTGGTCCAGGAAAACTGGGCCGAGGAACGCCCTTTGAGTGACATGCTGTTCGAGAACCAATGGGGAGAACGCCCATGAGCGTGGCCCTGCTGACGGTGGCCGGCGTGGCCCTCGATGCACTGCTGGGCGAGCCCAGGCGCCGGCACCCGCTGGTGGGCTTCGGCAACCTGGCGTCGAGCCTGGAGCGCCGCCTGAATGCCGGTGGACGAGGCTGGCGCAGCCACGGCGTGAGCGCCTGGTTCCTGGCCGTGGTGCCCTTGACCCTGGTGGCGCTGGTCCTGTCCTGGCTGCCCTGTGTCGGCTGGCTGGTGGATGTGTTGGCGCTGTATTGCGCCCTTGGCTTGCGCAGCCTCGGCGAGCATGTGCTGCCGGTGGCCAATGCCTTGCGCCAAGGTGATCTGGAAGAGGCGCGGCGTCGTGTCGGCTATCTGGTCAGTCGGGAAACCCGCGAACTGGACGAACCCGCCGTGGCCCGCGCCGCCACCGAGTCGGTGCTGGAAAACGGCAGCGATGCGGTGTTCGCTGCGCTGTTCTGGTTTGTCGTGGCCGGTGCGCCGGGGGTCGTGCTGTACCGCTTGAGCAATACCTTGGATGCGATGTGGGGCTACCGCAATGAACGCTTCGAGCGTTTCGGCTGGTGCGCCGCGCGCATCGACGATGTGCTGAACTACATTCCCGCCAGGCTGGTGGCGCTGACCTACGCGCTGCTGGGCAGGACGCGCCTGGCCCTGGCCTGCTGGCGCAAGCAGGCGCCGCTGTGGGACAGCCCCAACGCCGGGCCGGTGATGGCCTCGGGTGCCGGTGCGCTGGGTGTCGAACTGGGTGGCCCGGCGGTGTACCACGGCGAACTGCACGAGCGCCCGCGCCTGGGTGAAGGGCCGATGGCCGATGCCGATGCCATCGAGCGCGGCTGGAGCCTGGTGCAGCGTGGCGTCTGGTTGTGGGTACTGCTGATCTGCCTGGGAGCCTATCTGAATGCTTGAACACGGTGGCCGCCTGCTGCGGGCAGTGCGGCAATACGGGATTGCCCGCGAGGACTGGCTCGACCTGTCGAGCGGCATTGCCCCTTGGCCTTACCCGATTCCCCCCATTGCGCCAGAAGCCTGGGCACGCCTGCCGGAGACCGACGACGGGCTGGAGGACGCTGCGCGGCACTACTACGGTGTGCGGCAACTGCTGCCCGTGGCAGGCTCCCAGGCGGCCATCCAGGCCTTGCCCCTGCTGCGCCCGCTGGGGCGCGTTGGTGTGCTGACGCCATGCTACGCCGAGCACCCGCATGCCTGGCAGCGAGCGGGGCATCAGCTGATCGAGCTGGACGAAAGCCAGGTCGAGGCGCAGCTCGATCAGCTCGACGTGCTGGTGCTGGTCAATCCGAACAACCCGACCGGGCGGCTTGTACCACGCGAACGGCTGCTGGCCTGGCATGCGCGGCTTGCAGAACGCGGTGGCTGGCTGCTGGTGGACGAAGCGTTCATGGACAACTCACCGCAACACAGCGTGGCGGATTGCGCCGAGCGCCCGGGCCTGATCGTGCTGCGTTCGTTCGGCAAGTTCTTCGGCCTGGCCGGTGTGCGGCTGGGCTGTGTGGTGGCTGAACCCTCCCTGCTGCGGCGCCTGGCCGAATGGCTCGGGCCGTGGACCATCAGCGGCCCGACCCGGGTACTGGCGCAAGCCTGCTTTGTCGACCAGGCGGCGCATCGGGCGCAGATCGAACGCTGCGCCCTGGCAAGCCGGCGCCTGGCGGCGCTGCTGCAGAGCTGCGGCCTGGCGCCCAGCGGCGGCTGCGACCTGTTCCAGTACGTGCGCAGCACGCGCGCAGCCCGGTTGCATGACTTTCTCGCCCGCCGCGGCATCCTCGTGCGTCTGTTCGAGCAGCCTGCGGCCATACGCCTTGGCCTGCCGGCAAGCGCTGCCGACGAGCAGCGCCTGGCCCAGGCCCTGGCTGATTACCAGAAGGAAACGGCATGACCACCCTCATGGTGCAAGGCACCACCTCCGACGCCGGCAAGAGCACGCTGGTTACCGCCTTGTGCCGTTGGCTGTTGCGCCAGGGCGTCGGTGTGGTGCCGTTCAAGCCGCAGAACATGGCGCTCAACAGCGCGGTGACCGCCGACGGTGGCGAAATCGGCCGCGCCCAGGCGGTGCAGGCCCAGGCCTGCCGACTGGCACCGCACACCGACATGAACCCGGTGCTGCTCAAGCCCAACAGCGACACGGGCGCCCAGGTGATCATCCACGGGCGCGCGGTCACCAGCATGAATGCGGTGGCCTATCACGACTACAAAGCCATTGCCATGCAGGCGGTGCTGGCCTCGCATCAGCGCCTCAGTGCCGCCTACCCGGTGGTGATGGTCGAGGGGGCTGGGTCGCCGGCCGAGATCAACCTGCGTGCCGGTGACATCGCCAACATGGGCTTTGCCGAGGCGGTCGACTGCCCGGTGATCCTGGTGGCCGACATCAACCGTGGCGGGGTGTTCGCCCATCTGGTCGGCACCCTCGAACTGCTGTCGCCGAGCGAGCAGGCGCGGGTCAAGGGCTTCGTCATCAACCGTTTCCGTGGCGACATCGCGCTGCTGCAGCCGGGCCTGGACTGGCTGGAGCAACGCACCGGCAAACCGGTGCTGGGCGTGCTGCCCTATGTCACCGACCTGCACCTGGAAGCCGAGGATGGCATCGACATCCGTCAGGGCGCCAAGCAGGAGCGGCTGCTCAAGGTGATCGTCCCGGTGTTGCCACGCATCAGCAACCACACCGATTTCGACCCGCTGCGCCTGCATCCGCAGGTCGACCTGCAGTTCATCGGCCCGGGCCAGCCTATCCCGGCCGCCGACCTGATCATCCTGCCTGGCTCGAAGAGCGTGCGTGGCGACCTGGCGCAACTGCGCGAGCGTGGCTGGGACAAGGCCATCGAGCGCCACCTGCGCTATGGTGGCAAGTTGATAGGCATCTGTGGAGGCCTGCAGATGCTCGGCCGCGAAGTGCACGACCCGCTTGGCCTGGAGGGCGCTGCCGGTTCCAGCCCCGGGCTCGGCCTGTTTGATTACGCGACGGTGCTCGAAGCCGACAAGCAACTGCGTAACGTTGCCGGGACCCTGAGTCTTGAAAATGCGCCGGTCGCCGGCTATGAAATTCATGCGGGGGTCACTGCCGGGCCTGCCTTGGAGCGGCCGTCGGTGCAGCTTGCCGATGGCCGTTGTGACGGTGCTGTCAGCGCCGATGGCCAGATCCTCGCCACCTACCTGCATGGCCTGTTCGAGGGCAGCCAGTCGTGTGCCGCGCTGCTGCGCTGGGCGGGGCTGGAAAATGTGCAGACCATCGATTACGAGGCCCTGCGCGAACGTGACATCGAGCGCCTGGCCGACCTGGTGGAAGATCACCTGGATACCGCGCACCTGCGCACCCTTTGCGGAGTCGCCTGAGATGCGCAACCTGATCCTTGGCGGTGCCCGCTCGGGCAAGAGCCGCCTGGCCGAGCAGCTGGCCAGCGACAGCGGCCTGCCAGTTACCTACATCGCCACCAGCGAGCCGCTCGATGGCGAAATGAACGAGCGCGTGCGCCTGCACCGCCAGCGTCGGCCTGAGGACTGGGCGCTGATCGAAGAGCCTTTGGCCCTGGCTGCCGTGTTGCGTGCAGAAGCCGCCGAAGGCCGCTGCCTGCTGGTGGACTGCCTGACCTTGTGGCTGACCAACCTGCTGATGCTTGACGATCCGCAGCGCCTGGCCGCAGAGCGCGATGCGCTGCTCGACTGCCTGGCGGACTTGCCCGGCACCCTGATTCTGGTCAGCAACGAAACCGGCCTGGGCGTGGTGCCCATGGGCGAGCTGACCCGGCGTTACGTCGACCTGGCCGGCTGGCTGCACCAGGCCGTTGCCGAGCGCTGCCAGCGCGTGGTGCTGACCGTGGCCGGCCTACCTCTCATGCTCAAAGGACCCGCTCTATGAACCAAGCCTGGTGGCGTGATGCCTGCCAACCCCTCGACAACGCCGCCATGGACCAGGCCCGTGCCCGTCAGCAGCAGCTGACCAAGCCTGCCGGCTCGCTCGGCGAACTGGAAGGCCTGGCCGTGCAGCTGGCTGGCCTGCAAGGCCGCGAGCGGCCAACCCTGGATCAAGTCGCCATCACCATTTTCGCGGGCGACCATGGCGTGGTCGAAGAGGGCATTTCGGCCTACCCGCAGGCAGTTACCGGGCAGATGCTGCGCAACTTCGTAGGCGGGGGCGCGGCGATCAGCGTGCTGGCGCGCCAACTGCAGGCCAGTCTTGAAGTGGTCGATCTGGGCACCATCGACCCTGAGCTGGAACTGCCAGGGGTGCTGCACCTGCGCCTGGGCGCCGGCACCGCCAACTTCGCCCGCCAGCCGGCGATGATCGATGCCCAGCTGCAGGCTGCCTTGCAGGCGGGTCGTGACAGCGCCTTGCGTGCAGCGGCCAATGGCGCTCAGCTGTTCATCGGCGGCGAGATGGGCATCGGCAACACCTCTGCCGCAGCCGCCCTGGCCAGCACGTTGCTGGCTTGCCCGGCACATGAGTTGAGCGGGCCGGGTACCGGCCTGGACAGCGCTGGTGTTAGCCATAAGGCCGACGTGATCGAGCGCTCCTTGGCGCTGCACGGCCTGCGTGCCGACGAGCCGCTGCGGGCGCTGGCCTGTGTCGGTGGCTTCGAGATCGCTGCGCTGACCGGTGCCTACCTGGCCTGCGCCCAGCAAGGTATCGCCGTGCTGGTGGATGGCTTCATCTGCAGCGTCGCGGCGTTGCTGGCGGTGCGCCTGAATCCGCAGTGCCGTGACTGGTTGCTGTTCGCTCACCAGGGCGCCGAGCCCGGGCACAAGGCCCTGCTCGCGTCGCTGCAGGCCCAGCCATTGCTGGCGCTGGGCCTGCGCCTGGGCGAGGGCAGTGGAGCCGCTCTGGCGGTGCCGCTGATGCGCCTGGCCTGCGCCCTGCACGGGCAGATGGCGACCTTCGCCGAAGCGGCGGTGGCGGACCGCCCGGCATGATCCTCGACCTGCTGCGTCATGGTGAAACCGAGCAAGGGGGTGGCCTGCGCGGCAGCCTGGACGATGCCTTGACCGACAAGGGCTGGGACCAGATGCGCGCAGCACTGGCAGGCGCTGGCCCCTGGGATGTGCTGGTCAGTTCGCCGTTGCAGCGCTGTGCGCGTTTTGCCGGGCGGCTGGGCATGCCGGTTCAGCTCGAAGCCGATCTGCAAGAGCTGCATTTCGGCGAGTGGGAAGGGCGCAGTGCCTTGCAGGTGATGCAAACGCAGGCTGACGAGCTTGGGCGTTTCTGGGCCGACCCGTACAGCTACACGCCGCCTGCCGGGGAGCCTGTCGCGGCGTTTGCCGAGCGTGTGCTGTCAGCCGTCGGTCGCCTGCGCCAGCAGCATGCCGGCAAGCGCGTGCTGCTGGTCACCCATGGCGGCGTCATGCGGCTGCTGCTGGCGCGTGCCCGCGGGCTGCCGAGGGAGCAGTTGCTGCAGGTCGAGGTAGGTCATGGCGCACTGATGCGCCTGGCGGTAGATGAACATGGCGCAATGCTCGAGGTGCTTTGACATGCTGCCGTTCTGGATTGCCCTGCAGTTTCTGAGCAGCCTGCCGGTGCGTTTGCCGGGGATGCCCGAGCCCCGTGAAATGGGCCGGTCGATGTTGTGCTACCCGCTGGTAGGGTTGCTGTTCGGTCTGTTGCTGTGGCTGGCCAGCGATCTGCTGCAAGGTGCTGCGGCGCCGTTGCACGCGGCCCTGTTGCTGACGCTGTGGGTGTCGCTCAGTGGCGCGTTGCATCTGGATGGCCTGGCCGACAGTGCCGATGCCTGGCTGGGTGGCTTCGGTGACCGGGAGCGCACACTGGAGATCATGAAAGATCCGCGCAGCGGGCCCATCGCCGTGGTCACACTGGTGCTGGTGTTGCTGCTGAAGTTCTGTGCCCTGTGGGTGCTGGTGGAGCAGGGGCCGGGCATGGCATTGCTGCTGGCGCCGGTGGTGGGGCGGGCGGCGATGCTCGGATTGTTTCTCGGCACGCCTTACGTGCGTCGCGGGGGGCTGGGGCAGGCGCTGGCCGAGCACTTGCCGCGGCGTTCGGCCGTGTGGGTTCTGCTGGCCAGTCTGCTGTTGTGTTTGCTGGTGGGTGGTACGCGCGCGATCGTGCCGATGTTGGCAGCGACCGCTGTGTTCATCGGGTTGCGCCGGTTGATGTGCAGGCGTCTGGGTGGGACCACAGGTGATACCGCAGGCGCCATGTTGGAGATTGTTGAATTGGCTGTGCTGCTGGGCTTGGCAATCTAAGAACAGGCCTGCAGAGCGTTGAGAAATTTCTTACGGTTAAACGTGCCGTAATTTTTCGGAAAACTGCGGAAAAAATTCAGCAAATGACGCTTTTCCTGTACCTGTCTATCCTCGCGGTTTCCCCTTTACCGCGAAGCATGGACAATGCGACGACTCCTGCTGGCCTTGTTACTGGTCACCGCTAGCGCCCCCGTTACGGCAGCCGACCTGATCGACTTCTGGAATACCCCGCGCCACGGCGGCAACAGCTTCAATCGCTTGCCGCCGGATCAGGCCTACTTCGATGCATTGAGTGCGTATGGCGCGAGCTGGGTACGGCTGTCTTACGACAAGTGGAAGCCGGCGCAGCGTGATTTCCTCTTGGGCAATGCGGACCGGTACGAGCGGCTGCCTGCCGCCGATCTCAAGCAACTGCGCGATACCCTGGATCGCGCCCACAGGGCGGGGCTCAAGGTTGTCATTGCACCGCTGTCATTGCCTGGAATGCGCTGGTCACAAAACAACCAGGGGCAGTTCGATGATCGTCTTTGGCAAAGCCACGGTTTCGCCCGGCAAGCAGGCCGTTTCTGGCAAGATCTGGCCCGAGAATTGAAGGACCATCCTGCCATCGCCGCCTATAACCTGATCAACGAGCCTGCACCCGAGAAACTGGGCGGCCTGGCCGAGCATGCCTCGGCCGAACGTATGCAGCAGTGGTACGCACAGGCGCGGGGAGGGGCGCGTGACCTGCCTGCGCTCTATGCGCAACTGGTTGCAGCGATACGCGAGGTGGATGCCAAGACCCCGATCATGGTCGACGCGGGCTGGTACGCCAGCGCCGACGCCTTCGGATATTGGCAGGCGCCCTTGCAGGATGATCGCGTGCTCTACAGCGTGCACATGTATGAGCCCTATGCGGCCACCAGTGCGCCGAACCTGTTGCGCAAGGCCCCCATCGATTATCCCGGCCCGGCTCCGTTCGCTGGCGAAAACCAGCAATGGGATGGTGAGCGGATTCGCCAGTATCTCGAACTGCCGTTGGCCTGGATGGAGCGTATGGGGCTGCCGCGTTCCCGGCTGGTCGTGGGAGAATTCGGGTGCATGCGCCGGCTGCCCGGCTGCAGCGAATACCTGGAAGATGTCCTCTCGGCCATGGACCGGCATCGGTTGCACTGGGCGTTCTACAGCTTCCGCGAAGATAGCTGGGATGGCATGGACTACGAGCTGGGATCCGCAAAGGTGCCGTGGCGATATTGGCAAGCGATCGAACAGGGTACACCCGACCCCTTGCCACGCAAGGCCACGGCGGAATTCGAGCCGATCCGGCGACGCTTGGCAGACTGAAATTTCTTGCAACAACCCAGATGCGGGTATATACACGTACCCATGTTGACCAGTGAATGCATCTGTACCCATCTGCGTCGCGCCGCCCGCGGGGTGAGCCGGCATTACGACGAGGCCCTTGCTGGCTTCGGTATCAATGTCGCCCAGTTTTCCCTGCTGCGTCACCTGCAACGGCTCGATCGCCCGAGTATCACCACTCTGGCCGAGGCGATGGGCCTGGAGCGTAGTACCTTGGGTCGCAACCTGCGCGTGCTGGAGGCTGAAGGCCTGGTGGCCCTCGCCGATGGCGATGACCAGCGCAACCGCCTGGTATTGCTGACCGAGGCGGGTGCGGCACGCCTGAGGGCGGCCCATCCTGCCTGGCAGCAGGCGCAGTTGAAGTTGGTCGAGCAGCTGGGCGAAGGGCAGCGTGACGAGCTGATACGTTTGCTGGAGCGGCTTGCCTGAGTTACCACAACCAGAAGCGGGTATATACCCGTACAACCTTGCGATGTGCTGGAGATAACGACAATGACTTCGGTGTGGCGAACCAGCGGGTGGGTACTTGTGGGGGCCGCGTTTATTCTGGCGCTATCCCTGGGCGTGCGGCACGGTTTCGGCCTGTTCCTGGCGCCGATGAGCGGCGAGTTTGGCTGGGGCCGCGGGGTGTTCGCCTTTGCCATTGCCCTGCAGAACCTGATCTGGGGCCTGGCGCAGCCGTTTGCTGGTGCGCTGGCCGACCGCCTGGGGGCAGCGCGGGTCGTCATCACAGGGGGCATTCTCTATGCCGCTGGCCTGTTGTTGATGAGCACCGCCGATTCGGCCTGGTCGCTGTCGCTCAGTGCGGGCCTGCTGATCGGTATCGGCCTGTCTGGCACCTCTTTCTCGGTGATCCTCGGTGTAGTCGGCCGCGCCGTGCCAGCGGAAAAACGCAGCATGGCCATGGGCATCGCCAGCGCTGCCGGTTCCTTCGGCCAATTCGCCATGCTTCCCGGTACCCTTGGCCTGATCGAATGGCTGGGTTGGTCGTCGGCGCTGTTGGTGCTTGGCTTGCTGGTGGCGTTGATCGTGCCCTTTGTCGGCTTGCTGCGTGACCGCCCGCTGCCCAGCCATGGCGCGGAACAGTCCCTGGGCGAAGCCCTGCGCGAAGCGTGTTCCCACTCCGGCTTCTGGCTGCTTGCCCTGGGCTTCTTCGTCTGTGGTTTTCAGGTGGTCTTCATTGGGGTGCACCTGCCGGCCTACCTGGTCGACCAGCACCTGCCGGCGACTACCGGCACCACGGTGCTGGCGCTGGTCGGGTTGTTCAACATCGTCGGTACCTACACTGCCGGCTGGCTGGGTGGGCGCATGTCCAAGCCTCGCTTGCTCACCGCATTGTATTTGCTGCGTGCGGTGGTGATCGTGCTGTTCCTGTGGATGCCGGTGACTCAACTCAGCGCTTACCTGTTCGGTATCGCCATGGGGCTGCTTTGGCTTTCTACCGTGCCTTTGACCAATGGCACGGTGGCCACCGTATTCGGCGTGCGCAACCTGTCGATGCTCGGCGGTATTGTCTTCCTGTTCCACCAGCTGGGCGCGTTCCTGGGCGGCTGGCTGGGGGGCGTGGTGTACGACCAGACCGGTAACTACGAGCTGGTCTGGCAGATTTCGATCCTGCTCAGCGTGCTGGCTGCCGCGCTCAATTGGCCGGTGCGTGAACGGCCGGTCGCCCGCTTGCAGGTGCGGGCGGTATGAAACGTCATGTGGCCCGCGGGCTGCTGCTGGCGGCGGCGGCGTTGTTGCTGGCGCTGGTGTGGTGGGGCTGGCAGCGGGGTGGTATGGCGTTGATGCAGTTGGGCATGAGCGTTTGTTAAGCGCTACCCTGCAAGTTAAAGGATTGCCTTGCAGGAGGAATGAATGATGCGTACCCAATGGTTGACGTCGCCGTTGCTGGTTCTGCTGGCCGCCAGTTCCAGCTGGGCTGCCGATTGCCCGGCGCTGTTGCAGGGCAGTTTGCCTGAATTGCGTGGCAAGGAGCAGGTCGACCTGTGCCAGCGCTTCGGCGGCAAGCCGCTGGTGGTGGTCAATACAGCCAGCTATTGCGGTTTCGCCCCGCAGTTCGAAGGGCTGGAAGCGACCTACAAGGCGTACCACGAGCAGGGCCTGGAAATGCTTGGTGTGCCGTCCAATGACTTCAAGCAGGAAGATGCCGACAGCGAGAAGACGGCGAAGGTCTGTTACGCCAATTACGGTGTGACCTTCACCATGACCAAGACCCAGGCGGTTCGCGGCAAGGATGCGATACCGCTGTTTGTCGAGCTGGCGAGCCAGACTAGTGCGCCGAAGTGGAATTTCTACAAGTACGTGGTGGATCGCCGGGGCAAGGTGGTCGGCAACTTCTCGAGCCTGACCAAGCCCGACGATCCCGCCTTCAGGGCCGCGATCGAGAAGGCGATAGCTTCGCAGCCTTGAGAGATCCGTGGAGTGCGAAAAGGGGATCGCGTAGAGGCTGACAAGTGTTCGTCGCACCAGGTTCAGCGCCTGTGAGATCGAGCGCCGCCCGCGCGGCGCATCGCGGATGAATCCGCTCCTACATTTGTTGCAACGTGGCCATGCCTGTGAGGCCATGGTTATCAGCCTTGTTGGCAGGGCGGGATTTCGAGGTGGGCATTGATGCCGCCTCACATGACTTGAGGCATGCACCTAGGCGGGCAACTATGGCCTGTCAGGTTCGGCACGTTGCAACAAATGTAGGAGCGGATTCATCCGCGATGCGCCGCGCGCGCGGCGCTCGATCTCACAGGCGCTGCAAGGCTATCGGCGAACACCTGTCAGCCCTCATGCAATCAAATGGCGGTCAATGCGGATGCACCGTAATCGCCACCAGCTTCAACACCACCGGCCTCACCATCAGCACGCACACAAATGCCACCGGCATCGCCAATTGGTAAGCCTTCAGCACATTGCCCAAGTACTCCGCGTTCACCCCGGCATTCGCCGCCGTGATCACAAAGCACATTAGCAGCGCCATGATCGAAGACATGTAGAACGCGAACACGTACGGTGTAGCACTCGGGCGCAGTTTGCGCCGGCTGCGGGTGTGGGTCAGATTGCTCATGCGATCTCCTGAAGCTTGGCTGAGGGCGCAGGTTACCAATGCCTCCGGTAGTGGCTGTAGACCTGTTGGATTGAGTTCTTTATAAAGAGATTCTTACGAATCGAAGTGCTTGCCATGGATCTGCTCAATGCCATCCGCAGCTTTATCAAGGTGGTCGAAGCCGGCAGCATCGCTGCGGGCGCCCGCAACCTGGGCCTCAGCCCGGCTGCAGTCAGTCAGAACCTGGCGCGCCTGGAATGCCACCTGCAAGTGCGCCTGCTCAGTCGCACCACCCGCAGCATGGCGCTGACGACTGCCGGTAGCCAGTACTACGAACGGGTCAGGCACATCGAGCGCGACCTGGCCCTTGCCGAACAAGCGATCACCACACCTGACAGTGAGCCCCAGGGGAGGCTGTGCATCGCTTCGACCTCTGCCTTTGGACGACACGTGCTGGCGCCGCTGATCCCAGCCTTTAGTGCTCGCCATCCACTACTTTCAATAGAGTTGGTGACGACTGATCGCAAGGTCAATCACGCCCGCGAAGATGTGGACGTCAGCCTGCGTATCACTGCGCAACTGGAAGACCAGTTGCTGGCACGGCATATCGCCCGTATCCCGTTCATCTGCTGCGCTTCGCCGGGTTACCTCGCCAGCGCAGGTTTGCCGACCAGTCCCGAGGTATTGCGTGATCATCGCTGCCTGGTATTCCGTTACCCGGTGGACGGCCGCTTCCTGCGTTGGGGCTTCGTGCGTGACGGCATGCGTTTCGAGGCGGAGTTCGGCAGCGTATTGATCAGCGACGACATCGATGCCCTGACCCAGATGGCCCTCAACGATGGCGGCATTACCCGATTGGCTGAGTTCATCGTATCGCCGCATCTGGCATCCGGTGCGCTGGTACCGCTGTTCGAATACAGCGACAGCGGCCAGGCCTATGCCCAGACTGAGCCTATGGATATCTACATATGCGTAGCCGATCGTTTCGCCATGACCGAAAAAGTGCGTGCCTTCATGGCTTACCTGCGAGAGTCCTTGGGCGACAGGTGGCAAGTGCAGACATGAAAAAACCGCCACGAGGGCGGTTTGTTCATGCTGCGGTACGAATCAGAAGCGGTAGGTGAGCGAGGCACCAATACCGTGTGCGCTGTTCTCGTACTTGGCCTGGTAGCGGCCCTTGGTCGGGCTTGCCAGGTTGACCTTGGTGTCCTCTTCCCACAGGTAGGAATAGGCCAGGTCGATGGTCATGTCGTCGCTTGGGCTCCAGCCAGCACCAATACTGATCGCCTTGCGATCACCGGTAGGAATGCGCGGCGAGCGGTCGGTGTTGTTGGTTGGCGACTGGTCGACAGAGAAGCCGGTGCGCAGCACCCATTCCTTGTTGACCTTGTAGGAGGCGCCAATGGCGTGAGCCCAGGTATCGTGCCAGTTCTGCTCTTCGGTGATGGTGCCGAACTGGGCTCTCAGCGGTGCCGGGACGTCGTTGTTGACGGTGATGTTTTCCAGGCGGCTCCAGCGGGTCCAGGTGCTGCCGGCATACAGGGTCCACTGGTCGTCCAGTTCGTGGGTGACCGAGAAGTCCACGGACTCAGGCGTCTTGATCTTCAGCGTGGCGTCGAACTTGCTGCCGCTGAAAGGCCCGATCAGGGCGTTGTTGATCTTGGTGTCGCCTTCGAGTTTGTAGTCGACCATCGAGTGGTAGGTCAGGCCGACGCGGGTGCGGTCGGTGGCCTGCACCAGGATGCCGATGTTGTAACCGACGGCAGTGTCGTCACCCTTGATCTTCACTTCGCCATCGTTCAGGCCTGGGGAGCGCGGGTTGATGGTGTTCGAGCCCAGCTCGCCCTTGATGCGGTTGATGGTCGGACCGAAACCGATCGACACCTTGTCGTTGAAGGCGTAGCTGACGGTAGGTTGGAAGGTGATGACCTCGACGTGGCTCTTCTTGCCCCAGTAGCGAGCGGCGTCGCCGCTGCCATAATCGGTTACCAGGCCGTATGGCACGTAAACACCGAAGCCAACGCTCCAATGCTCATCGATCGGTTTCACGTAGTAGCCCATCGGGACGCCAACGGTCGGCACCATGTCACCATCGGTTTCGCCTGGCAGTGGGCGGCTGCCTGGGCCGGAAATGTCAGTCTTGGCGATTACGGCAGCTCCGCCCACGGTGACTTCCTGGCGTTTGAGTCGCGACATGCCTGCAGGGTTGCCGTACACCGTGCTGGCGTCCTCGGCAGAAGAAGAACGACCTGCAAAACCGGTACCCATGCCGCTGATGCTTTGTTCGTTAAGTGCGAAGCCGGCAGCGAACAATTGGCTGGATGCCAGGGCAACGGCTACGCCGAGGGAGGTTTTGAGCATTGCTTTTTTCATTATTAGAAACTCCTTGTGATCTCCGGGGCGAAAAGCTACCAACAAATCACGCGCCGCGCTATAGCCTGAATTACAGGAGATCGCGCCGTTTTGTAGGACAATCCGACCAAAATTCCATTTTTTCTAACAAAGATGTAGGACGCTTCTTAAGATGCCTGTGGCAATTTCTGCTCGACGCATGAATACCAAGCCTGGGTAAAGTCGCGCAGGCGACCTTGGGGGTGGAAAATCTGCCGCCAGATCCGAGCCAGGCCGAGCAAGTCATCGGCCGCTGGCAGTGGCGTGGCCTGCTCCTCTACGAGCATCCAGGCAATGGCTGTGGAGTAGCGCAGGTTCACCGTGAGTTCCAGGTGCGGCCCGCCGAGAAAGGCGTGCTGGCTGGCCAGGCCGCGTACCAGGCTGGCCAGCTCCGGATCACGGGCGAGAAAGTGATCCCAGATCGCCTGGTGACGGCTTTCGCCGATGCGGTAGAGGCCATGGCCACGCCGATCGTGCAAAGCTGAACCGAGTGCTGACTGGCTGGCCGCGATACCGAGCAGAAGGGCCTCGGCGCTGGCGCAATGGCGATTCAGATAGACCAGGGTCGGTCGGATCACATACTGACACAATTCATTCGCCGCGATACCCATGATGCCCTCGATCAGTAAAGGGCCGACGGGCGCTGGAGCTTGGCAGCTGGTGATTGGTCAGGCCCGCCGGAAGCGGTAAGGACCGCTCGAGTTGAAGTGTAGTGTGATAATCGTGGCGTAAAGGGCTGTTTTTAAATCGATTGCTCCCTGCCGCCCGCTGCCATATGCCTGGCGGCAATTAGCACCAGAACGATCAGGCAGCTTGCGACAGTTGCCATTCAGGGTGTGAATGCCCCGATATACGCCACTCACGCGGTGAGCGATTGACGTGTGCGGGCGATTACCGCCTGCAGGGGTTCCGAATGGCTGTACTGCTCAGGGTACAGGCGTTCGGTGTGGCAGGCGATGCCGTGCTCGTCGACCAGGGTGAAGCTGAAGCTGCCCTTGCGTGGGGCAACGATAAGGCATTTCAACGGCGAGAAAGCCTGGGAGAGGGTGCCAATGGCAGCCTGAATTTGAGGATGAGTTTGCATGTTATTGGAGGTTCCTGCTTTAAACACGGAGGTTATGATCCGTGCATGATAGAAACGTTCCAGTGACGCCTTTATTAAGGGACGAACGAACCTGACTGGAACAGGGCAGCCAGAGAGAGCGCAATCAAAGTGTGGGCGCTTGGGCTGACTGGTAGGTACTTCAGAAGGCAGGCAGCACACCGGGGCCAAGGTTCTAGGCCGTCGGGGTGGAATCCTGATCAATCTTCCGGTTGATTCGTGCTTGAACAGCGCTGTGCTGACGAGAGAATCATCGAGGGGGCCGGTCCTGGTTTCAGCAGCGATCGTTCGGGAGAGCGATGGGCTGCAAGGACGCTTCTGGCCAGAATTGACTTTCAGCTTGGGTACTAACGGAGCGCACCTTAGCGAAAATATGCGGCCTTTGCAAGCATTGCGTGTTTCTTCAGGCGAGCCGCGCAGTATGGCGTGTCTTTCGCCTCATGGGAAGAGGGGGTAACCGGCGTCAAACCGGCCAGATGGGCCAATTTCGTGCATCCATATGCAGGCTTTCAGTGCACTTGTACACATTCGAGGCATGACTTGTAACGTGCTGGCAACAGCGCTCCTCACGCTCGCCAATGACTTGACTGGCCCCTTAAGTCAATGAAAAAAAACACTAATTTTTGCTGGTGAAAAAATCGTCAGTTTGACCGAAAGCCCCATTTCTCGGGGGTTTGCGGCCTCATTGGAGGGGTTGTCCACCGAGTTATCCACAGGAACTGTGGATTGTCCCGAGCGCTTGCTCTAGGACGGGCGTGCCAGCACCTCAGAGAACTGTCCGACAATCGATAGGCACCTGCCGACCAGCCAGTCATCCACTCGGAAACGTCAAGAAAAAATCATCGAAAAAAAACTGCAATCCGCCGCAAATCGACAGGTCATGCACAAAAAAAAGGAGTAGAGTTGCGCGCCCCTCCGAGTTGCCATCCCTGTCGGTCATGAAGTTTCGCGGTAAATCCCTCGCCAGCCCCGCTGTTGCCTCACCAGCCCCTTCGCCCAAACGGTTTTCCCTGAAAGTGGCCCTCTGGCTGCTCGATAGCCCGAGCCTGGGTGACAAGCCACAGATCAAACACATTGCCGGGCACCTGCTCAAGCAGCCCGCGCGCGAAGGTGTGGTGGTGGCGCAGAGCCGGTTGGGGCAAATGCTCTGCCGTGATTGTGGCAATGCCCGGGACCGTCGCATCGGCCATGAACTGCTACGTCAGGCGGCACGGGCCGGGGACCGGCGGGCGCAGCTGGAGTATGCGCGGCTGTTCGAGGCCGATGCGGCGAAGCAGGCGCCCGACGGGGCAGGCTGGTAAGCTGCACCCAACTCGCAATGGTGTGATCGGGGTACGCATGACAGTGGATCTGGCCAGCATTCTGCTGGGCTTGGTGGCAGGGGCTTTGCCTTGCCTGGGGTGGGTCATGCACGTGCAGCGCCGTCAGGCTGCGCGCCACGGTGAGCAGGCCCTGCTCGAAGAGCGCCTGAACAGCGCGCAGTTGGCGCAGGCTGGCCTGCAGGCGCAACTGGACGCCAGCCGCGACGAAGTCAGCGACCTCAGCGAAGCCAACGCCGTCAAGCAGGCCCAGCTGGCCGCCCAGGGCCGTGAACTGGAACTGCTGCAGATCGACCGCGACAACGCCCGCGATGCGGCCCATGCCTGGCACATCGAACGCGCCACTCGCGAAGCAGAACTGCGTCGTCTGGAGGCCCAGGCCGCGCGCCTGGAGGCCGAGCTGCGCGAACAGCAGGACAGCCACCAGCAGCGCCTGGAAGACCTTCAGGAGGCCCGTGACACCCTCCGTGCCCAGTTTGCCGACCTGGCCACGAAAATCTTCGACGAGCGCGAACAGCGCTTCGCCCAGACCAGCCAGCAGCACCTGGGCCAGTTGCTCGACCCGCTCAAGGAGCGCATCCAGGCGTTCGAAAAACGTGTCGAGGAAAGCTACCAGCAAGAGGCCCGCGAGCGCTTCTCGCTGGGCAAGGAGCTGGAGCGTCTTCAGCAACTCAACCTGCGGTTGTCAGACGAAGCCACCAACCTCACTCAGGCCCTCAAGGGACAGAAGACCCAGGGTAACTGGGGCGAGCTCATTCTTGAACGGGTGCTGGAACATGCCGGCCTGGAGAAAGGCCGCGAATACCAGACCCAGGTCAGCCTGAAGAGTGCCGATGGCGAGCGCTTTCAGCCTGACGTGCTGATCATGCTGCCCGGTGACAAGCAGGTGGTGGTCGACGCCAAGGTCAGCCTTACCGCCTACCAGCAATTTGTCGGCAGTAATGACGAGGCTGCCCTCAAGCAGCACGTGCAGTCGCTGCGCAACCACGTCAAAGGCCTGTCGAGCAAGGACTACAATCGCCTCGAAGGCCTGCACAGCCTGGACTTCGTGTTGTTGTTCGTGCCCATCGAGGCAGCCTTCTCGGCGGCGCTGCAGGCCGAACCCAACTTGTTCCAGGAAGCGTTCGACCGGCAGATCGTGATCGTCAGCCCGACCACTTTGCTGGCCACCCTGCGGGTTATCGACAGCCTGTGGAAACAGGAGCGCCAGGGCCAGAACGCCCGAGAGATCGCCGAGCGCGCCGGGTGGCTGTATGACAAGTTCGTGCTGTTCATCCAGGACCTGGACGAGCTGGGCAACCGCCTGCAGCAGGTCGACAAGGCCTACGCCGCCGCTCGCAACAAGCTGTGTGAAGGGCGCGGCAACCTGGTCAGCCGCAGCGAACAGCTCAAGTTGCTCGGCGCCCGCGCCAGCAAGAGCCTGCCGGCCGAGTTGCTCGAGCGGGCCCTGTCAGACGAGGCGCTGGCCGACGAGGCGGTTACTGAACCAGGCTCAGATGGCGATTGAGCAGGGCGCGCAAGGCCGCCGGCTTCACGGGTTTGGCCAGGTAGTCCAGGCCCGCGGCATGCACGGTGGCCAAGGTTTCCTTGCTGCCGTCGGCGCTGATTACCACGCCGGGCACCGGCTCGCCCAGGCGCGCACGTAACCAGCCCATCAGCCCGCTGCCGGTTTCGCCGTCATCCAGGTGGAAGTCCACCAGCGCCAAATGCGGGCGCATGCCCTTGGCCAGCAGCGCTTCGCACTCGGCGCGGTTGCGTGCAGTCCACACCTGGCAGCCCCAACGGCTGAGCAGGCTGTTCATGCCGATCAGGATGCTGTCCTCGTTGTCCACGCACAGCACCTGCAAGCCGGCCAGTGGCTGGCTTGCGGTTTCCAGCGGAGCGCTTGGCGCCGCCGCAGCCTGATGGGCTATCGGTACATTGACGCGGAACACCGTGCCCTTGCCCGGCCAGGAGCGTACTTCAAGCTTGTGGCCAAGCACCCGGCACAGGCCGTCGGCGATCGCCAGGCCGAGGCCGAGGCCTTTTTCGGCGCGGGTCTGGTGGCTGTCCAGGCGCTTGAACTCCTGGAAAATCACCTGCAGTTTGTCGTCGGCGATACCGGGGCCACGGTCCCAGACCTCCAGCCGCAGGTGCTCGCCCTGGCGGCGTACACCCAGCAGGATCGGGCTCTTGCCGTAGCGCAAGGCATTGGTGAGGAAGTTCTGCAGCACCCGGCGCAGCAGTTTCATGTCGCTGTTGACCCGCAGGCGGCTGCCGCGCAAGCGGAATTCCAGGCCCTTCTCGGCGGCCAGCACCTTGAACTCGGCGCCAAGGGTGTCGAACAGTTCATTGAGGGCGAAGGGTTTGGCATCGGGGGTGATCTTGCCGTTTTCCAGGCGCGAGATGTCCAGCAGGTCGCTGATCAGCTCTTCGGCCGAGCGCAGCGAGCTGTCCATGTGCTGCACCAGTTGCCGGGCCTCTTCGTTCATGCCTTCGGCCTGCTGCGACAGGGCGGCGGAGAACAGTCGCGCAGCGTTCAGCGGCTGCATCAGGTCATGGCTCACCGCAGCGAGGAAGCGGGTCTTGGACTTGCTCACCGCTTCGGCCTGGCTCTTGGCTTCTGACAGGGCCTGGTTGAGTTGCGACAGCTCGTGCGTACGTTCGGCCACGCGCTGCTCCAGGCGTTCGTTGGCGTCGCGCAACGCCTGTTCGGCTTCGCGGAACGGCGTGATGTCGGTGAAACTCATCACAAAGCCACCGCCAGGCATCGGGTTGCCGATCAGTTCGATGACCCGGCCATTGGGAAACAGCCGCTCGGAAGAGTGGGCGCGGCCTTGGCGCATCCAGTGCAGGCGCCGTGCTACATGGACCTGTGCCTCGCCCGGGCCGCACAGGCCGCGCTCTGCGTTGTAGCGGATGATGTCGGCGATCGGCCGGCCGACACTGATCAGCCCCTCGGGGTAGTTGAACAGCTCCAGGTAACGGCGGTTCCATGCCACCAGATGCAGGTTCTGGTCGACCACGCTGATGCCCTGGTTGATGTTCTCGATGGCACCCTGCAGCAACGCGCGGTTGAACTGCAGTACCTCGCTGGCTTCGTCGGCGATGCGCACCACATCTTCAAGCTGCATGTCGCGGCCTTCGATGGCGGCCTTGACCACGGCACGTGTCGAGGAGGTGCCGAGCACGCCGGCAAGCAGGCGTTCGGTGTGCTCGATCCAGTCGCCGTCGGCGTTCTGGTTGGGGTTGAAACCCTTGCCCTGGCGGTAGGCGAAACGGATGAAGCTTTGCCGCGCGCGCTCCTCACCGACGAAGCGCGAGGCGAGGGTGAGCAAGTCTTCGATCTGCACGGCCAGCAACGGTTTGCTGCTGGGCCGGGCGCTGGTCTGCTGGCCGATGAAGCGGCCTGCCTGCCAGTGTTCAGACACGCGGGTGCGCGACAACATCGACACCCATACAAACAGCGTGAAGTTGCCCGCCAGCGACAGCACAACGCCCTGGGTCAAGGGGCTGATCGGCAGGTCGAGGGGGTTGCCATGCAGCCAGGCCAGGCCCGGGAACAGCCCCAGCGACAGGCCCAGGCTATGGGCGATGATCGGCAGCACCAGGGCGTAGAACCACAGGAAGATGCCCGCCGCCAGGCCTGCGAACACGCCACGGCGGTTGGCCTGCTTCCAGTACAGTGCGCCGAGCATCGCCGGGGTCAGCTGGGTAACGGCGGCAAAGGCAATCTGGCCGATGGTCGCCAGGCTCGCAGTGGAACCGAGCAGGCGGTAGCTGACATAGGCCAGCAGCAGGATCACCACGATGGTCACACGGCGCACCGAGAGCATCCAGTGACGGAATGCTTCGAACGGCCGCTCGGCATTATTGCGCCGCAGCAGCCAGGGCAGCAGCATGTCGTTGGAGACCATGGTCGACAGCGCTACCGCCTCGACGATGACCATGCCGGTAGCGGCCGAAGCGCCGCCGATGAAGGCCAGCAGGGCAAGGCTAGGGTGGGCTTCGGCCAGCGGCAGGCTGATCACGAAGGAGTCGGATATCACCGTGCCCGGCAGCAGCATCTGCCCGGCCAGGGCGATCGGCACCACGAACAGCGCTGCCAGGGCCAGGTACATCGGGAACACCCAGCGCGCCAGGCGCATGTCCTGGGGTTCGATGTTCTCCACCACGGTGACATGAAACTGCCGCGGCAGGCAGATGATCGCCATCATCGCCACGGCGGTCTGTACCACCATCGACGGCCAGTTGATGGTTTCCTGCCAGTAGCTGTCCAGTTGCACCGACTGGCGCGCCTGGGTGAGCAGGTCGTCGAAGCCGTCATACAGGTTGAACACCACGAAGACACCCACCGCCAGGAATGCCAGCAGCTTGACCAGCGACTCGAAGGCGATCGCCAGGACCATGCCGCGGTGGTGCTCGGTGACGTCCAGGCTGCGTGTGCCGAAAACGATGGCGAACAGCGCCAGCACCAGCGACACCACCAACGCGGTGTCCTGCACCCGGGTACCGGTGGCGTCGGCGTTGGCACCGATCAGCAGGTTGACGCCGAGGACGATGCCCTTGAGCTGCAGGGCGATATAAGGCAGTACGCCGACCAGGCAGATCAGCGCCACCACCACGGCCAGGGACTGCGACTTGCCATAGCGGGCGGCGATGAAGTCGGCAATCGAGGTGATGTTCTGCTGCTTGCTGATCAGCACCATCTTCTGCAGCACCCACGGTGCGAAAATCAGCAGCAGGATCGGCCCGAGGTAGATCGGCAGGAACGCCCACAGCTGTTCGGCGGCCTGGCCGACCGCGCCGAAGAACGTCCAGCTGGTGCAGTACACCGCCAGCGACAGGCTGTACACCCAGGCACGCAGGCGCGGCGGCAACGGCGTGCTGCGGCGGTCGCCGTAGAAGGCGATGGCGAACATGACGGCCATATAGGCCAGGGCGACCACGGCGATCAGCCCGCTGGACAACGACATGAAAACTCCGGAGCAAGAAAGATAACGCGGTCCCGATCAGTCAGTCTGGCACGCGGCCGGCGGTTCGTCAGCGCCGACGATGGTCGCAGCGGCGAGTCGTCGCAGCTTCGTCTTTTGCCTGCATTGGCCTCTTCGCGGGTATTGCAAAGGTGCCGAAAGCGACGCGGTCCCTGTAGGAGCGGGTTTACCCGCGAAGAGGCCGGAGCAGGCAACATCAACCCCGACGGGTGCCCAGCCAGTAGAAGACTCCCGCCAGTATCACCGACATCACCAGCAGGTAGAAGACCACCCCCGGCCACCACCGCCCCAGGGCGAATCCCACCATGACCGGCCCCAGCGCCGCCCCGAGGTTGGACAGGTTCTGTGCCCCGTAATACACGCCGCGCAGGTGCTCCGGGGCAATCAGGTCGATGAACATGTACTCGGCGGGTATGACGATGATTTCACCGAGGGTGAACACCAGCATCGCCAGGCACCAGGCCACGACCGACCCGGCCATGGCAAAGCCGAGCAGCCCGGCGATGAACAGCGCCATGCCGGCCAGCAGCCAGGGCATCAGCTGCTGGCGGCCGATGCGCCGGCCGATCAGGTACTGCAGGGCTATCACCGTCACCGCGTTGGTGGTTACCAGATAGCCGACCAGCCGTGCCGCCTCGCTGGCGCTGCTGGTCACCACCAGGTACTGCGACAAATAGGCGGTGAACTGGCCGAACACCACCGCACTCAGTACGCCACCCAAGGTGAAGCACACCAGCCGCCGGTCGCGCGCCAGCCCCAGCGCCACCTGGCTGAAGCCTGCGCTCGGCTGCTCCTGTGCGCTGGTCTGCAGGCCACGGTCGCCAAGCCGCCAGTAAGCCAGGCACATGCCCAGGCCGGTCAGTGCCGAGGCAATGAACGGCAGGTGGTCGTCCAGCTCCAGCATGGCCACGCCCAGCAGCGGGCCGACGGCATAACCGACGTTGCTCAGGGTGTACTTGATGGCGAACACCTCGGCCCGTTGCTCCACCGGCAGCAGTGCGCAGAAGCCGGCCTTGGCGGCGATGTCGACCACCGCCAGGGCCAGGTTGATCAGCACCAGGCAGGTGAAGAACAGCCACACCGAGCGGCTGGCGATGGCGACCACGAAGGCGAGGGCGAAGACCAGCGTGCTGGCGCTGACCAGAGTGTGGTTGCGCAGGGTGTCGACCAGATGCCCGCCGTACAGGCTCAGTAGCGAAGCAACGATCAGCGCGCCACCGATCAGCAGGCCGATCTGGCCGACTGGCAGCTGGAAATTGTCGGCCAGGTAGACCACCAGGTAGGGCAGGGTGAGGGCGCGTGCGACCGTCAGCGTGAACGTTGTGGCCAGCAGCAGGCGGACACTGGAGGGATAGCCTTTCAGGGCGGCGAGCATTACCACGTCCTTGTCATGGGAATTTCCGATGCCTGAGGATAAGTGAGGCGAGCAGCGGCGACCAGCGGAGGATTGACAGCCCGTACCCCACGGGGAATACTCTCGCAAAATTCATATATATGTTTACATAACAAGACGAGAGCCGACCCATGCACCCACTGTCCGGTGATGCTCGACTACCCCGCTATCAACAACTGCGCGATCACCTGATCGAGCAGATTGCCAACAACCGCTGGCGCCCGGGCGAGGCCATTCCCACCGAAGCCGCCCTGGCTACCGAGTTCGACATGTCTGTCGGCACCGTGCGCAAGGCCGTCGACGTGCTGGTCGCCGAAGGCGTGCTGGAGCGTCAGCAGGGCCGCGGCACGTTCATCCGCCGCCCGCAGTTCCAGTCTTCGCTGTTCCGTTTCTTCCGTTTCGAAAGCGCCAACGGCGAGCGGCTGGTGCCGGAAAGCCGCATCCTCTCCATCGAGCCGGTACCGGCCCCTTCGGCGGTTGCCCAAGCCTTGGGCCTGGCCGCCGAGGCCGAGGTCATTCGCATTGTCCGTACCCGTCTGCTCGGCGCCCAGCCGGTGCTTGCCGAGGAAATCTGGCTGCCGCGCCAGACCTTCCAACCCCTGCTCGACGTCGAGCTGGATAGCAAAGGCCCGCTGCTCTACCCGATCTATGAAGAGCTGTGCGGCCAGGTGGTCGCCTATGCCGAGGAAACCCTGACCGCTGAAGCGGTCGATGCGGTGCACGGCCGCTTGTTGCAACTGCCGGTCGACAGCCCGGTGGTGGTGATCGAGCGCCTGGCCCGCGATTACGCCGGCAAACCGCTGGAATGGCGCCGCTCACGCGGCCACGCGCAGCACTTCCGCTACCGCGTCGACATTCGCTGAGCAGTTAACCCGGCTGCTTCGCCCGATACCCGTCTGCGCCGTTCTGCCACGGCGCAGTGGCTTCGCCTGTCCGGTCGCCAGCCTGCCAGCGCTTTGGCACGCCCGGCCGTAACACACACGACTAAGAAGGATAACAACCATGTTCAGCTGGTATCGCCAGATCACTTCACGGGAACGCAAGACGTTCTGGGCCTGTTTCGGCGGCTGGTCGCTCGATGCGCTGGAAGTGCAGATGTTCGGCCTGGCCATTCCCGCGCTGATCGCCGCGTTCTCGCTGACCAAGGGCGACGCCGGCCTGATCAGCGGTGTGACCCTGGTGACCTCGGCGCTCGGTGGTTGGCTCGGTGGCACCCTCTCGGACCGTTATGGCCGTGTGCGGACCCTGCAATGGATGATCCTCTGGTTCTCGTTCTTCACCTTCCTTTCGGCGTTCGTCACCGGCTTCTACCCGCTGCTGTTCGTCAAGGCCCTGCAGGGCTTCGGCATCGGGGGCGAATGGGCGGCCGGTGCGGTGCTGATGGCCGAGACCATCAACCCGAAATACCGCGGCAAGGTCATGGGCACCGTGCAAAGCGCCTGGGCCGTAGGCTGGGGCCTGGCAGTGGGGCTGTTCACCCTGATCTACTCGCTGGTACCAGCCGAGTACGCCTGGCGGGTGATGTTCTTCGTCGGCCTGCTGCCATCGCTGCTGATCATCTGGGTGCGCCGCAACGTGCCGGAGCCGGACAGCTTCCAGCGACTGCAAAAGGACAAGGCCATCCCTGGCAGCTTCTTCAAATCGATGGCCGGCATCTTCCGCCCGGAGCTGCTGCGCGTGACCCTGCTCGGCGGCGTGCTGGGCCTGGGGGCGCACGGTGGCTACCATGCCGTCATGACCTGGCTGCCGACCTTCCTCAAGACCGAACGCAACCTGTCGGTACTGAACTCCGGTGGCTACCTGGCCGTTATCATCTTCGCCTTCTGGTGTGGTTGCGTGGCCAGCGGCATGCTGATCGACCGCATCGGCCGTCGCAAGAACATCCTGCTGTTCGCGCTGTGCTGCGTGCTGACCGTGCAGGCCTATGTGTTCTTCCCGCTGAGCAATACCCAGATGCTGTTCCTCGGCTTCCCGCTGGGCTTCTTCGCCGCCGGCATCCCGGCCAGCCTGGGGGCGTTCTTCAACGAGCTGTACCCGGCCGATGTGCGCGGTGCCGGGGTCGGCTTCTGCTACAACTTCGGCCGCGTGCTGTCGGCGGTGTTCCCGTTCCTGGTCGGCCACATGAGCGAATCCATGTCGCTGGGTAGCGCAATCGGTATCGATGCCGGCATCGCCTACGGCGTGGCCATGCTCGCCGCGCTGTGCCTGCCGGAAACCCGTGGCCGCAACCTCGAGGCCACGCCAGCGCCGGAAATGGCTGGCGCTATCGCCAAGTAACCTGACTGTCCTGTGATGACCATGCCCGACGTTCCTGTTTCACACCTTACCGCCATCGACAGCCATGCCCACGTGTTCAGCCGTGGGCTGAACCTGGCCAGCGAGCGGCGTTACGCGCCCAGCTACGATGCGCCGCTGGGTGACTACCTGGGCCAGCTGCTGGCCCATGGTTTCAGCCATGGCGTGTTGGTACAGCCCAGCTTCCTGGGTACCGACAACCGCTACCTGCTCGATGCCCTGAAGACCGTGCCGGGGCAACTGCGCGGGGTGGTGATGCTTGACCGGGACGTCGAGCGCGAGACATTGCAAGAGATGGATCGGCTCGGGGTCAGGGGCGTGCGCCTGAATCTCATGGGCCAGGGCCTGCCAGACCTGACGGGGGCCGAATGGCGGCCCCTGCTGGAGCGCATCGGCGAACAGGGCTGGCACCTCGAGCTGCACCGCCAGGTGGCGGACATTCCGACGTTGGTGCAGGCCCTGGAGCCTTATGGGCTGAACATCGTGGTCGACCATTTCGGTCGGCCCGATGCCCGCCTGGGCCTTGGGCAACCGGGTTTTGCCGAGCTGCTGACGCTGGGCGGCAAGGGCAAGGTGTGGGTCAAGGTGTCCGGGATCTATCGACTGGAAGGTACGCCGGAGCAGAACCTGGCGTTTGCACGGCAGGCCCTGTGCGCGCTTGAGGCCCACTATGGGGCCGAACGGTTGATGTGGGGGAGCGATTGGCCGCATACCCAGCATGAGTCAGCGGTGAGCTTTGGCAAGGTTGTCGAGCAGTTCGATGCCTTGGGCTGCTCGGCTGAATTGCGCCGGGCGCTGCTGGTGGATACCGCACAGGCGCTGTTCGGCTTCGAATGATCTGACGCCTGTGCCGGCCTCTTCGCGGGTGAACCCGCTCCCACAGGGATCGCACGAAGCCTGAGCCCTGTGCAGTACCGGTGGGAGCGGGTTTACCCGCGAAGAGGCCGGCACAGGCACAGTCACTCTGAAAGATGCCCCGCCACCTTCACAGGCAGCGGGGCTTTTTATTGGTCAGAAGCGGAACCGGCTGATCATCTGCTGCAACTGCCCGCCCAACCGCGCCAGCTCCACACTGGACGCCGAAGTCTGCTGACTGGCTTCAGCCGTCTGCTCGGAAATATCCCGCACGGTCACCACGCTGCGGCTGATCTCTTCAGCCACCGCACTCTGCTGCTCGGAAGCCGCGGCGATCTGCTGGTTCATCAGCTGAATACCCGATACCCGCTGGGTAATCCCCTCCAGCGCCACCCCGGCCTCACGCACCAGCGCCACGCTGCTTTCGGTCAGGCTCTGGCTCTGCTCCATCAGCTCGCTCACCGAACGGGTGCCTTGCTCAAGGCTGCCGATCGCCGATTCGATCTCCAGTGTCGATGCCTGGGTACGCTGAGCCAGACTGCGCACTTCATCTGCCACCACGGCGAAACCACGGCCCGCTTCACCGGCCCGGGCCGCTTCGATGGCCGCATTGAGCGCCAGCAGGTTGGTCTGTTCGGCCACGGCCTTGATCACGTCCATGACCTTGCCGATGCGCTGGCTCTCGGTACGCAGCGCGCCCATGGCTTCACCCGTGGCTTCTACCTGGCTGGCCAGGCGGCTGATCTGGGCCACGGCGCGGCTGACCACACTGTCACCTTCACGGGCTTCTTCGTCAGTGGCACTGGCGGCGTTAGAGGCCTCGCCGGCATTGCGGGCGACTTCGTGCACGGTGGCAGCCATTTCCTGCATGGCCGTGGCCACCTGATCGGTTTCGACCTTCTGGTTGTTGGCGCCGGCGCTGGTCTGCTCGGTGATTGCCGACAGCTCTTCGGTGGCGCTGGCAATCTGCGAAATACCATCGCGCACCTGGGCGATCAGTTCACGCAGGTTGCGGGTCATGCCCTGCAGGGCGTTCTGCAGTTGGCCGACTTCGTCGCGGCGGCGGCTGCTCGGTTGTTCGCTGAGGTCACCGGCAGCCACCTGTTCCATGGCCTTGAGTGCCTGGCGCAGCGGCTGGCTGATCTGCCGGGCGATCAACACGGCAGCCAGGGCGCCGAGCAGCAAGGCGAGCAGGGTGGTGGCGATCTGCAGGGTGCGGGCGAAGTGGCTGTCCTTGGCGACCAGCACCGCCTGGTCGTCCAGCAGTTGGCCGATGACACCATTGAGGGTCTCGATATCGTTGGCCATGTCGGCGCGGTATTCCACCAGGTGGCTGACCTCGCCACGGAACGCCTCTACGGCCTTCGCATAGGCCTGCACCTGCTGCTCCAGCTGCTGGAACTGCTGCGGGAAATTGCCGTTGAAGCGGGCGACCAGCCCAGGCAGATCGTTCACCGTGGTGGCGATCTGGGCGTTCATCAGTTTCTCGGTCTCGGCGTTGGTGTTACCGGTATAACCGCGAACGTGATAGCGCAGCAGGATCAGGTTTTCGCGTATCTGGTTGATGGCCTCGATGCGCACGAAACGCTGCTCGGCATCGGGCAAAGCGCGCACCTGATTGCGAATCTGCTCGATACTGGCAAACGACTGGGTGGCCAGGACGCCCATTTCCTTCTGCGCCGCGCGCATCTTTTCATAGGAGCGGAAACTGGCGGCCTGGTTGCCGCTGTAGCTCTGCAGTGCCTGGTCGGCAGTGTTGATCAGCGCATGGGCCTGCGCCCTGACCATCACCTCGCGCAGCTTTGCCAGTGTCGGCTTGAACGCCTCCAGCGCAACTTGCAGCTGTTTGCTCTCGGCGGGGGCGCCGTTGGCCATGGCATGACGCAAGCGCGCTTCGCGCAGGTCGCCGAGGGCGTCGTTGAGGCGCGATACATCGCTGACCACCTCACTGCGCCGTACCAGGCTGCCCAGGCCGTCCCAGCTGATCAGCGACTGCACGAGTGTCAGGCACAGCACCAGGCCGAAACCGAGAAAGAGTTTGTGGGCGATCCTGAGGTCGCCAAACCAGGTAAACATTACTGCCGAGCTCCTTTTCTTATGCGTTGGAGGAGACCTGAGGTCTGTTCCTTCTGTCAGATATAGTCATCTATATGAATTATCGGCATGTGTAACAAAATCTGAACAGTGGTTGGCGAAAAATTAATATCACTGTGATATCAAACTGTGAGCGGGTTCCTGAATTGTCCGGTGTTCCCTGCCAGGCGGTTGCTTTCCCATGCAGATTTGTGGCTTGCAGCGCTTCGCGTGCCTCCAATGACAAAAGACACTCAGGAACAAGGACGATGAGTCACCCCTCGCAATTCACCTTGCTCGGCAAGCGGCGTTTCCTGCCATTCTTCGTCACCCAGCTGCTGGGTGCCTTCAATGACAACCTGTTCAAGCAGTCGCTGATCCTGGCCATTCTGTTCAAGCTCAGCCTGGGCGACGGCGACCGTTCGATCTGGGTCAACCTCTGCGCGCTGCTGTTCATCCTGCCGTTCTTCCTGTTCTCGGCGCTGGGCGGGCAGTTCGGCGAGAAGTTCGCCAAGGACGCGCTGATCCGCGCGATCAAGCTGGCCGAGATCGCCATCATGGCGGTCGGCGCCATCGGCTTCGTCACCAACCACCTCACGCTGATGCTGGTGGCGCTGTTCGGCATGGGCACCCACTCGGCGCTGTTCGGCCCGGTGAAATACTCGATCCTGCCCCAGGCCCTGCGTGAAGAAGAGCTGGTGGGGGGCAACGGCCTGGTGGAGATGGGCACCTTCCTGGCCATCCTGGTCGGCACCATTGGCGCCGGGGTGATGATGGCCAATGACAGCTATGCCACGGTGGTGGCAGGTGGCGTGGTCGGCACCGCCGTGCTCGGCTACCTGGCCAGCCGCTGGATTCCCCGGGCCGCGGCGGCGTCGCCGCAGATGGCGCTGGACTGGAACATCTTCAAGCAGTCGTGGGTGATCCTGCGCATGGGCCTGGGGCAGACCCCGGCCGTGTCGCGCTCGATCGTCGGCAACTCGTGGTTCTGGTTCGTCGGCGCCATCTACCTGACGCAGATCCCGACTTACGCCCAAGCGTGGCTGCACGGCGACGAGACCGCAGTGACCCTGGTGCTGACCCTGTTCTCGGTCGGCATCGCCGTCGGTTCGCTCCTGTGCGAACGCCTCAGTGGGCGCAAGGTGGAAATCGGCCTGGTGCCGTTCGGCTCGTTCGGCCTGACCTTGTTCGGCCTGCTCTGGTGGTGGCATTCAGGTGACGTACCGGCCGGCGCCCAGCCGCACGACTGGCTGGCGCTGCTGGGCATGCACCAGGCCTGGTGGATCATGGTGTCCATCGTTGGCCTCGGCGTGTTCGGCGGCTTTTATATCGTGCCGCTGTACGCGCTGATCCAGGCACGCACTGCCGAAGACCAGCGGGCGCGGGTAATCGCCTCCAACAACATTCTCAATGCGCTGTTCATGGTGGTCTCGGCGATCTTCACCATCTTCCTGCTGAGTGTGTTCAAGCTGAGCATCCCACAGCTGTTCCTGGTGGTGTCGCTGCTGAACGTGCTGGTCAATGCCTATATCTTCAGGGTCGTGCCCGAGTTCACCATGCGCTTCCTGATCTGGCTGCTCAGCCATTCGATGTACCGCGTGCAGCACCGCGACCTCGAACGCATCCCCGATGAAGGCGCGGCGTTGCTGGTGTGCAACCACGTGTCGTTCGTCGATGCGCTGCTGCTGGGCGGGGCGATCCGCCGGCCGATCCGCTTCGTCATGTACTACAAGATCTACAACCTGCCCGTGCTCAACTTCGTGTTCCGCACGGCGGGTGCCATTCCGATTGCCGGGCGCAACGAAGACCAGGCCACCTACGATCGGGCCTTTGCGCGTATCGCCGAGTACCTGGCAGACGGTGAGCTGGTGTGTATCTTCCCGGAAGGCAAATTGACCGGTGATGGCGAAATCGACGTGTTCAAGGGCGGCGTCAGCCGCATCCTCGAAGAAACCCCGGTGCCGGTGATTCCCTTGGCGCTGCAGGGCCTGTGGGGGAGCTTCTTCAGCCGCGACCCGGCCAAGGGCTTCTTCAAGCGCCTGTGGTCGCGGGTGACCATCGTGGCAGGCGCCGCCATCCCGGTGGAGGCGGCGCAGCCAGAGGCCCTGCGTGAGCAGGTCAGCCGTTTGCGCGGTGGCCTGCGCTAAGCAGGGGTATCAGCTGGCGCTGACTTTCAGGCCGATCAGGCCGGTAACGATCAGCGCCACGCTGACCAGCCGTACCAGGGCCATCGACTCGCCGAACAGGATGATCCCGGCGATCACCGTGCCTACGGCGCCGACGCCGGTCCAGATGGCATAGGCGGTGCCCAGCGGCAGTTCCTTCATGGCAAGGCCCAGCAGGCCCAGGCTGATGGCCATGGCGGCGACAGTGAGTATGGTCGGGAGCGGTTTGCTGAAGCCGTCGGTGTATTTCAGGCCGACGGCCCAGCCGACCTCGAACAGGCCGGCGAAGAACAGGATGATCCAGGACATGATGCTTCTCCATCGTTGCGAATGATGGGGCCGTCCCCGGAATGGTCACGCGGTGCGTCGTGAGGTCGTCCTCACAGTGGCCATCAGGGTACACATCAATGCCTGGCTGGCTCAACCTGTTCAAGGGCGGCCGATGGCTCCTCGACCCTGCGGAACCAGGTCGAAAGCAGCGCCCCGGAGATATTGTGCCAGACGCTGAACAGTGCGCTCGGCACCGCCGCCAGCGGCGAGAAATGCGCCGCTGCCAGCGCCGCCCCCAGCCCAGAATTCTGCATGCCCACCTCAAGCGCCAGCGACTTGCGCTGGGCCAGCGGCAGGTTGCAGAGCCGGCCGGTGAGGTAGCCCAGCAAGTAGCCGAAGGTGTTGTGCAGCACCACCACCGCCATGATCAGCAACCCTGATTCGGCGATCTTGGCCTGGCTGGCCGCCACCACCGCACAGACGATCATCACGATGCTCACCACCGACACCAGTGGCAGCACCTGTACCGCCGCCTGCACCCGCGCGCCCAGCAAGCGCTGGGCCAGCACACCGAGCACGATCGGCAGCATCACCAATTGCAGGATCGACCAGAACATGTCCATGAAGGATACCGGCAGCCAGGCCGAGGCCAGGAACCAGATCAGCGCCGGGGTCAGCAGGGGGGCGAGCAGGGTGGTCACCGCAGCGATCGCCACCGCCAGCGCCAGGTCGCCCTTGGACAGCCAGACCATCACGTTCGACGCCGTGCCGCTCGGGCAGCAGCCGACCAGAATCACACCTACGGCGATTTCCGCCGGCAGGTGGAACAGCTGGCACAGCAGCCAGGCCATGCCCGGCATGATCACGAAGTGCGCGACCACGCCCAGGGCCACACGCCAGGGCTGGCGGGCGAGGGCGGCGAAGTCGTCGAGCTTGAGGGTCAGGCCCATGCCGAACATCACCAACCCCAGCAGTGGCACGATGGCAACCTTGAGGGCGATGAACCACTGGGGCATCAGGAAGGCCAGCACGGCGAACACCAGCACCCACAGGGCAAAGGTGTTGCCGACGAAGCGGCTGAGGGCGGCGAGGGCGCGCATGGGGCAATTCCTTTTCTATTTATAGCTTTGTGAATTTCACTGGCCTCTTCGCGGGCAAGCCCGCGAAGAGGTCTATCAAACCACATCAGACCCCTTGCGGAATCTCTTCGCCACCGAGCACTTCGAACAGCGCCGGCAGGAACTCGGCAAACGTCATCATCATCAGCTGGAAGCTGGCATCGAACTGCTGCGCGGCCTCTTCGCCACCGTCCTGTTCAGCCTGCTCCTGCAGCAGCTCTTCGAACTTCAGGCGCTTGATCACCATCTTGTCGTCGAGCACGAACGACAGCTTGTCCTGCCAGGCCAGGGCCAGCTGGGTGACCACCTTGCCGGTGCTCAGGTGCAGCTGGATCTCCTCGCTGGTCAGGTCCTGGCGCTTGCAACGGACGATACCGCCGTCTTCGGCGGTGTCACGCAGCTCGCATTCGTCCAGCACGTAGAAACCTTCAGCCGCCTGTTGCGACTTGACCCAGTCGGTCATGGTCGCAGTGGGTGCGATCTTCACGGTCACCGGGCGCACCGGCAGCGAGCCCATCACTTCACGCAGGGTCGACAGCAGGTCTTCGGCGCGCTTGGCGCTGGCCGAGTTGACCAGGATCATCCCCAGGCGCGGGGCGATGGCGGCGAAGATCATCGAGCGGCGGATGAACGCGCGCGGCAGGAAGGCCTGGATGATCTCGTCCTTGATCTGGTCGCGTTCTTTCTTGTAGACCTTGCGCATTTGCTCGGTCTCGATCTCTTCGACCTTCTCCTTCACGGCATCGTTGACCACGCTGCTCGGCAGGATGCGTTCTTCCTTGCGTGCGGCAACCAGCAGGAATTCGCCGCTGACGTGCACCAGGGGAGCGTCTTCACCCTTGCCGAACGGCGCGATGAAACCGTAGGTGGTCAGCTCCTGGCTGGCGCAGGCGCGGGCTGGCTTGGTGGCCAGCGCGGCTTCCAGCGCTTCAGGCTCGAACGGTACTTCCTGGGTCAGGCGGTAGGACAGCAGGTTCTTGAACCACATGGGGGGCAATCTCTCCTTAATGCATAAGGCGGGCATTATTCTCCGAGCAGTGCTCCGAGGCCAACCCTGTCAGAGGGCCAGCAGGACCCGATAAAGGAAGAAAAGCCCCGGCTGCGCTAGGTCTTTGAAAGGCTTGGAGTTTTTTTTGAAAAAAAATAAAAAAACGCTTGCCAGGGTAGCAGCCCCTCCGTAGAATGCGCGCCACACCGAGACGAAGGGTGATTAGCTCAGCCGGGAGAGCATCTGCCTTACAAGCAGAGGGTCGGCGGTTCGATCCCGTCATCACCCACCACTCGATGTATAGCGCAGCGGTAGTTCAGTCGGTTAGAATACCGGCCTGTCACGCCGGGGGTCGCGGGTTCGAGTCCCGTCCGCTGCGCCATATTCCACTTCCAGGGCCCACTGAACACCCGGAAGTAACAAAGAAAGCGACCTTAGGGTCGCTTTTTTTGTGCCTGAAATCTGCGATCGATGATTTCGCAAAAAAATTGCTTCAATGGCTTGCCAGGCTGCTGGTTCGTCCGTAGAATGCGCGCCTCACCGAGACGAATGGGTGATTAGCTCAGCCGGGAGAGCATCTGCCTTACAAGCAGAGGGTCGGCGGTTCGATCCCGTCATCACCCACCACTCGTTGATTAGCGCAGCGGTAGTTCAGTCGGTTAGAATACCGGCCTGTCACGCCGGGGGTCGCGGGTTCGAGTCCCGTCCGCTGCGCCATATTCCGCTTCCAGGGCCCACTGAACACCCGGAAGCCACAAAGAAAGCGACCTTAGGGTCGCTTTTTTTGTTTGAGTGTTTACTGGCTACGCTCTTCTTCCCGTAGTGTCAGCACCTCGAACCCTTCCTCAGTCACCGCCACCGTATGTTCCCACTGTGCCGACAGGCAGTGGTCGCGGGTGATCACCGTCCAGCCATCTTTCAGCGTCCGCGTCCCGCGCCCACCCTGGTTGATCATCGGCTCGATGGTGAACACCATGCCCGGCTGCAACTTCATGCCCATGCCACGCTGTCCGAAATGCAGCACCTCAGGCCCTTCATGCATCTGTTGGCCAATGCCATGGCCGCAGTATTCGCGCACCACGCTGTAGCCAGCCGCTTCGGCATGTGCCTGGATGGCATGGCCGATATCTCCCAGCGTTGCCCCGGGGCGTACTTGCCCGATGCCTTTCCATAGCGCCTCATAAGTAATGTCGACCAACCGCTGTGCGTCTTCGCTGATTGGCCCGATGCTGTACATCTTCGACGAGTCGGCAATGTAGCCGCCCTGTTCGAGGGTGATGTCGACGTTGATGATCGAGCCTTCCTTCAGCACTTCATCGAGCTTGGGGATGCCATGGCAGACCACATGGTCCACCGAGGTGTTGAGCGAGTAGGGGAAGCCGTACTGGCCCTTGCTCGCCGGGCGGGCCTTGAGGGTGTCGACGATGAAGGCTTCGGCGCGGTCGTTGATCTGCATCGTGGTGATGCCGGGGCGGATGAAGCTGTCGAGTTCGGCGAACACCTGGGCCAACAGCTGGCCGGCGTTGCGCATCAGTTCGAGTTGGGCGGGGGTCTTGAGGATCACCTTGGACATGGAATGCGGGCTGTAGCTCTTGCTGGAAAGTGCCCCAGCATAGCGTCATGGGTAGCACGCTTGCCACCGCGTGGTGCGCTGCCTGTGCAGGCCTCTTCGCGGGTAAACCCGCTCCCACAGGATCACCACAGTCTTGAAGACCGTGCAGTACCTGTGGGAGCGGGTTTACCCGCGAAGAGGCCGGCACAGCTGGCCCACTAATTGCTGACTGACCATCATCCAGGGCTATCAACGTCGACAGCCCAAACAATTCACGACAAAGGCGCCGTGTTGCCCCGCTTGCTCTGCAAGCCCGGGCAGCCGGCGCCTTTTTGCGTTCCTGCAAGGGGAGAACACCCATGACCAACCGTGAAGTACGCAGCGTCTGCCCCTACTGTGGCGTCGGTTGCGGCATCGTCATGAGCGTTGCCGACGGCAAGGTCAGCAAGATCAGTGGCGACAAGCAGCACCCGAGCAACTTCGGCCGCCTGTGTACCAAGGGTCTCACCGCACACCTGCCACTGACCGCAGCCGGGCGCATGGAGCACGCCTACGTCCGCCAGCAACGCAGCCAGCAGCCGGCGCGCAGCAGCATGGACCAGGCCATTGCCCAGGCCGGCGAGCGCCTGCGCGGCATTATCGACCAGCACGGTGCGGACGCCGTGGCGCTGTATGTGTCCGGGCAGATGTCGCTGGAAGCCCAGTACCTGGCCAACAAGCTGGCCAAGGGCTTTATCCGCACGCGGCATATCGAGTCCAACTCGCGGTTGTGCATGGCCAGTGCCGGCAGCGGCTACAAGCTGTCGCTCGGTGCCGACGGCCCGCCCGGCAGCTACCAGGATTTCGAGCGCGCCGAAGTGTTCCTGGTGATCGGCGCGAACATGGCCGACTGCCATCCGGTGCTGTTCCTGCGCCTGCTCGACCGGCTCAAGGCCGGCGCCAGGCTCATCGTGGTGGATCCACGGCGCACCGCCACGGCCGACAAGGCCGACCTGTTCCTGCAACTGCGCCCCGGCAGTGACATGGCGCTGCTCAACGGCTTGCTGCACCTGCTGCACCACAACGGCCACACCGACTCCGCGTTCATCGCCCGTTACACCGAAGGCTGGGACGAGCTGCCGGCCTTCCTCGACGATTACACCCCGGAGCGCGTGGCCGCCATCACCGGCTTGAGCGAAGCCGACATCCGCCAGGCAGCCGAATGGATCGGCACGGCCGGGGCGTGGATGAGCTGCTGGACCATGGGGCTCAACCAGAGCGTCCACGGCACCTGGCACAGCAACGCCCTGTGCAACCTGCACCTGGCCACCGGCGCCATCTGCCGGCCCGGCAGCGGGCCGTTTTCGCTGACCGGCCAACCCAATGCCATGGGCGGCCGTGAAATGGGCTACATGGGGCCGGGCCTGCCGGGCCAGCGTTCGGCGCTGGTGGCGGCGGACCGGGCCTTCGTCGAGCAACAATGGCACCTGCGACCGGGCAGCCTGCGCAGCGAAGGGGGTGAGGGCACGATCGCGCTGTTCGAGCAGATGAAGGCCGGCGAGGTGAAAGCCTGCTGGGTGATTTGCAGCAACCCGGTGGCCAGCGTCGCCAACCGCCAGCAGGTGATCGACGGCTTGCGCCAGGCCGAGTTGGTGATCGCCCAGGACGCCTTCCTCGACACCGAGACCAACCGCTACGCCGATATCCTGCTGCCCGCCGCGCTGTGGGCCGAAGGCGAGGGCGTGATGATCAACAGCGAGCGCAACCTGACGCTGATGCCACAGGCGGTGCCGGCGCCCGGCCAAAGCCTGGCGGATTGGCAGATCATCGCCCGGGTCGCCTGCGCCATGGGCTACGCAGAGGCCTTCGATTACCCCGACGGCGAGGCGGTATTCGACGAGCTCCGGCGCTTCTGGAACCCGGCGACCGGCTACGACCTGCGCGGCATCGGCTATCAGCAATTGCGCCACAGCCCCCGGCAATGGCCCTGCGCGCCGGGTCGCGAAGATGACCGCAGCCCGCTGCGTTACCTCAACGACGGCGCCAGCCAGCAGCTGTTGCGCGATGCCGAGGGCCAGGCGCCTGCCCTGGCGTTCCCCACTGCCAGTGGCAAGGCGCGCTTCTTCGCCCGGCACTGGCTGCCGGCGCCCGAGCTGCCAAACGCCGACTACCCGCTGGTGCTCAACACCGGCCGCGTGCAGCACCAGTGGCACACCCTGACCAAGACCGGCAAGGTGCCGGCGCTGAACAAGCTGGAGCCTGGGCCATTCGTTGAGATCCACCCCGAGGATGCTGCCCGCCTGGGCATCGCCGACAAGGATCAGGTCGCCATCCGCTCACGGCGCGGCCAGGCGGTGTTGCCGGCGCGCATCAGCGACCGGGTCATGCCCGGCAACTGCTTTGCGCCGTTCCACTGGAACGACCTGATCGGTGAGCAGTTGGCGATCAATGCCGTGACCTGCGATACAGTCGACCCGCTATCGCTGCAACCGGCGTTCAAGCACTGTGCCGTGGCCCTGGAGCGAGTCGCCGGTGCGCGCATCGATGCCCTTGAACTGAACAGCGCTGTTGCGCAGTTCGCGCAGCCAGTCGCAACGCCAGACCTCGCCGTGCCGCGCCACCAATTGCTGTGGGCTTCGCAGACGGGCAATAGCGAAGTGCTCGCCGAGCGTTGTGCCGAACGCCTGCGTGGTGCTGGCCTGGAGGTAGAGCTCAGTTGCATGGACGCGGTCAGCCCCAGCCAGCTGCAAGGCGCCGCCAGTGCGGTGCTGATCACCAGCACCTTTGGTGACGGCGACGCGCCCGACAGCGCCACGGCGTTCTGGCAGGCCCTGCAGGGCGAGGAGGGCGCTTGCTACGCGGAGCTGCCCTATGCCGTGCTGGCCTTGGGTGACTCCAGCTACGACCAGTTCTGTGGCTTTGGTCGCAAGCTCGACCAGCGCCTGGCCGAACTGGGCGGGCGCCGCGTGCTGCAGCGGGTCGATTGCGAACCGGATTTCGATGAAGCCTTCGCCGCTTGGCTCGAAGCCCTGCTGGCGGAGCTCGGCAGCGCCAGCTCGCCGGCACCGGTCAGTGAACCTGCGTCAGCCGCGGGCTACAGCAAGCAGCGGCCGTGGTCGGCCGCACTGCTTGCCAATCAACTGCTCAACGGCCCGGGTGCCAGCAAGGAAACCCGCCAATTGGTGTTTGACCTGGCTGGCAGCGGTTTCACCTATGCCGCCGGCGATGCCTTGGGCGTATGGCCACGCAACTGCCCGGCGTTGGTCGAGGAACTGCTGACGCTGATGCAGCTCGATGGCCAGGCGGTGGTGGAATTGAAGGGACAGCCGCTGATGCCACTGGTCGAGGCCCTGGAAACCCGCCTGGAGATTGCCAAGGTCACGCCGCAGCAACTGCAGGTTTTCAGCGCGCATTACGCCGAGCTGCAGCACCTGCTGCAACCCGAGTGCAAGGCGCAACTGCAGGATTGGCTGTGGGGCCGGCAGCTGGTCGATGTGCTGCGTGCATTTCCCCAGCAGTTGCCGGTGGCCACCTGGCTTGACCTGCTCAAGCCGTTGCAGCCGCGCCTGTATTCGATCAGCTCCAGTCCCTTGGCGCATCCGGACCAGGTCCACCTCACGGTATCCACCGTGCGCTATGGCAAGCGCAAAGGGGTGTGTTCAACGTTTCTTGCGGACCGGGCTCAGGCATTGAAAGTGGAAATCTTCCCGCAGGTATCGAAGCATTTCCGCCTGCCTGAAGACGACAGCGTGCCAGTGATCATGGTCGGCCCCGGCACCGGTATCGCGCCTTTCCGTGCCTTCCTCGAAGAGCGCGAGGCACGGGGTGCGAAAGGCTGTAACTGGCTGTTCTTCGGCGAGCAGTATGCGGCCACGGATTTCTACTATCAGGCACAGCTGCAGGCCTGGCAGGCGAGCGGGCATCTGCGCCTGGACACCGCGTTCTCGCGGGACCAGGCCGAGAAGATTTATGTGCAGCAACGCATGCTCGAGCAGGGCGCGCAGCTGTGGCAATGGCTGGAAGCAGGGGCGTACTTCTATGTCTGTGGTGATGCCCAGCGCATGGCCAAGGATGTGGATGCAGCATTGCGTGAGGTGATTGCCGTACATGGCGGGGTGGATGCCGATGCCTATGTCGAGGCGTTGGGCAAGGCCAGGCGTTATCGGCGTGATGTGTATTGAAGCGCCCCACGATGGTGAGCGTTGCACTTGAAATGTGCATTGGCTGTGCTGGCCTCTTCGCGGGTGAACCCGCTCCCACAGGTACCGTACAGTGCTTGAAGGCAGTGCAGGCCCTTGTGGGAGCGGGTTCACCCGCGAAGAGGCCAGCACAGGGAACAGTATTGGCACAGTCCCTGCTTCATCCCTGTGACAACAACGCCCACTGATCAACGGCGATCAACCCGGGCCACCCACCGTGATGAATACAGGCAAAGGCGCCTGGAGCTTCGGCTCCAGGCGCCTTTTTTTTGATCGAGGATCGGCTTATGAAGGCAACAGCGAGCGGGCGAAGAGAGCGACTGGTCATCGTCGGCAACGGCATGGTCGGCCACCATTGTGTCGAGCAACTGGTCGAACGCGGCGCGCTTGAGCGCTTCGAGCTGCACGTGTTCGGTGAAGAACGCCAACGTGCCTACGACCGCGTGCATCTGTCGGCGTATTTCTCCGGCAGCTGTGCCGAGACCTTGGCCCTGTGCGGGCATGACTACTACGGCAACAGCGGTGTGCACCTGCACCTGGGCGAAGCGGTGCTGGAAATCGACCGTGAGCGCTGCGAGGTGGTGACTGCCGAGGGCCGTTACGGCTACGACCAGCTGATCCTGGCCACCGGCTCCTACCCGTTCGTGCCGCCGATCGAAGGCTCAAGCGGCAACGCCCGCCTGGTCTACCGCACCCTCGACGACCTCGATGCCATTCGCGCCGCTGCCGGCCAAGCGCGCCGTGGTGTAGTTGTCGGTGGCGGCCTGCTTGGCCTGGAAGCCGCCAACGCCCTGAAGTCCCTCGGCCTGGAAGCCCACGTGGTGGAGTTCGCCCCACGGCTGATGCCGGTGCAACTGGACGGCGAAGGCGGCACCGCGCTCAAGGCGCAGATCGAAGCGCTGGGCGTACGGGTGCACCTGTCGCGCGCCACCCAGTCGATCAGCGCAGGCGAAGCCTACCGTTACCGCATGAATTTCGACGGCGGCGAGCACCTGGAAACCGACCTGATCGTGTTCTCCGCCGGTATCCGCCCGCAGGATGCCCTGGGCCGTTCCAGCGGTCTGGAAATCGCTGCACGGGGTGGCGTGGTGATCGACAACCACTGCCGCAGCAGCGACCCGCGCATCTTCGCCATCGGCGAATGCGCCTCGTGGAACGGCAGCGTGTTCGGCCTGGTCGCCCCGGGCTACAGCATGGCGCGCAACCTGGCAGCGCTGCTGATGGGCGAAGCTGCCAGCGCCTTTACCGGTGCCGACCTGTCGACCAAGCTCAAGCTGCTGGGCGTGGATGTCGGCTCCATCGGTGATGCCCACGGCGCCACGCCGGGTTCGCGCAGCTACCGCTTCATCGACGAGGCCAACAGCGCCTACCGTCGGCTGGTGGTGGATGCCAGCGGCAAGCGGGTGCTCGGTGCAGTGCTGGTGGGGGACAACAGCTACTACGACACCCTGCTGCAGTACGCCCACAACGGCATCGCCCTGCCGGCCGACCCGGCAACGCTGATCTTGCCGAAAAGCGGTGGTGCGCCTGCGCTCGGTGTCGACGCGTTGCCTGACACTGCAACCATCTGCTCATGCCACAACGTCAGCAAGGGCGCGGTGTGTGCGGCCATCGACAGCGGCTGCGGCGACCTCGCCGCGGTCAAGGGCTGCACCAAGGCCGCCACTGGCTGTGGCGGCTGTGCGGCGTTGCTCAAGCAGGTGTTCGAGCACGAACTCACCGCCCGTGGCGTCAGCGTCGACAAATGCCTGTGCGAACACTTCGCCTACACCCGTCAGGAGCTTTACGGGCTGGTGCGGGTCGAGGGCATCCGCACCTTCAACGAACTGCTCCAGCGCCATGGCAAGGGCCCTGTCGGCTGTGATATCTGCAAGCCGGTTGTGGGCTCGATCCTCGCCTCATGCTGGAACCAGCCCATCATGGACCCGGCGCTGGTGCCGCTGCAGGACACCAACGACACCTTCATGGCCAACATGCAGAAGAACGGCACCTACTCGGTGGTGCCGCGCATCCCCGGTGGCGAGATCACCCCGGACAAGCTGATCGTGATCGGCCAGGTGGCGAAAAAGTACGATCTCTACACCAAGATCACCGGCGGCCAGCGTATCGACCTGTTCGGCGCCCAGCTGCACGAGCTGCCGCTGATCTGGGGCGAGCTGATCGAAGCCGGCTTCGAAACCGGTCACGCCTACGGCAAATCGACGCGCACGGTGAAATCGTGCGTGGGCAGCACCTGGTGCCGCTACGGCGTGCAGGACAGCGTCGGCATGGCCCTGCGCCTGGAAGACCGCTACAAGGGCCTGCGCAGCCCGCACAAGCTCAAGTTTGCTGTCTCTGGCTGCACCCGCGAGTGCGCCGAGGCACAGAGCAAGGACATCGGCGTGATCGCCACCGACAAGGGCTGGAACCTCTACGTCTGCGGCAACGGCGGCATGCGCCCGCGCCACGCCGAACTGTTCGCCACCGACCTGGACGACGAAACCCTGGTGCGCCTGATCGACCGCGTGCTGATGTTCTACATTCGCACCGCCGACAAGCTGCAGCGCACCTCGGTCTGGCGCGAAAGCCTGGAAGGCGGCCTGGACTACCTCAAGCAGGTGATCCTCGACGACAGCCTGGGCCTGGGCGCCGAGCTGGAGGCGCAGATGCAGCACGTGGTCGACCAGTATGAATGCGAATGGGCCAATGCCCTCAACGACCCCGAGAAGCTCAAGCGCTTCCGCACCTTCGTCAACGACAAGCGTGCCGACCCGGACGTGCAGTTCGTGCGCGAACGCGAACAACGCCGGCCGGCTGCACCGCTGCACCTGATCCCGACCGTCGAGGAGGCTGTCTGATGAACCTGTCCAATGCTGCTGTGAAAACTCAGGAGAACTGGCAGACGGTGTGCCAGGCCGATGACCTGGTGGCCGACTCCGGCGTGGTGGTGTGGCTTGATGGCGCGCAGGTTGCGCTGTTCTACCTGCCCGAGCTGGAGCAGAGCCTGTACGCGCTGGACAACCGCGACCCGCGTTCGGGGGCCAACATCATCGGGCGTGGGCTGGTCGGCAGCGTGCAGGGGCAACTGGTGGTGGCGGCGCCGTTGTACAAGCAGCACTTCAGCCTGGAAAGCGGGGCGTGCCTGGAAGACGCCGGGCAGCGGCTGCGGGTGTGGCCGGTGCGGATGAATGGTAGTGCTGTGGAGCTGGCGGTGGCCTGACATGCTGTTGCCGGCCTCTTCGCGGGCACGCCCGCGAAGAGGCCGGCACAGGCGGCTCAGATCACCAACCCCTGCGGCTTACGCCCGGCAAACACATCCACCAAGCTGGCCACCACCATCTCGCCCATGCGCGTGCGGGTCTGCACCGTGGCACTGGCGCGATGCGGCTGCAGCACCACATCCTCCCGCTCGAACAAGGCCTCTGGCGCCCGTGGTTCATCGGCAAACACATCCAGCGCCGCGCCAGCGATTTCGCCTGCCTCCAGCGCCGCAATCAACGCCGGTTCATCCACCAGCTTGCCGCGCGCGATGTTGATCAGATACCCCTCGGCGCCCAACGCCTGCAGCACCTCGCGGTTGACCAGCGCCTCGCCCTTGTCGGCTGCGGCCGCCAGGATCAGCGCATCACTGTCCTTGGCCAGTTGCACCAGATCCGCCTCGAAATCATAAGGCACCTCCAGCGCCTGCAGGTCGGTATAGCGGATAGGGCAGCCGAACGCCGCCGCCCGCTGCGCCACGGCGCGGCCGACCCGGCCCATGCCGACGATGCCCACGCGCATGCCCGACACCTGGCGGGCCAGTGGCAAGGGTGCCAGCGGGGTGGGGCTGGTGGCCCAATGGCCGGCGCGGACGAAGCGGTCACCGGTGCAGATACCTCGGCACAGGCCGATCAGCAGGCCGATGGCGAGGTCGGCGACGTCCTCGGAAAGGGCGCCGATGGTCGCGGTCACCTGGATGCCACGGTCGCGGGCATAGGCCAGGTCCACCGCGTCGGTGCCGACGCCATTGACCGCGACCACTTCGAGGTGGGGCAGACGCGCCATCAGCGCCTGGCTGATGCCGGTGTGGCCACCCGTGATCACGCCGCGGATGCTGTCGGCATGCTGGCTGAGAAAGGCGTCCTTGTCGGCCTGTTCGTAGTAGCGGTGCACGGTGAACAGCTGTTCCAGGCGCTCACGGATGTGTGGGATCAGGATCGGGCTCAATTGCAGGACTTCGGGTTTCATCGGTCACTCCATCAGAAACAGGGATCAGCCACGGCCAACGAACGGCATGTTGCTGGCCATCACGGTCATGTTCAGTACGTTGGCATCGAGCGGCAGCGCGGCGATGTAGCGCACCGCGTCGGCCACATGGCGTACGTCGAGCATCGGTTCGGCGGCGATTTCGCCGTTGGCCTGGCGCACACCCCGGGTCATGCGCTCGGACAGCTCGGTCAGGGCGTTGCCGATGTCCACCTGGCTGCAGACGATGTTGTAGGCGCGGCCGTCCAGGGCCAGCGCCTTGGTCAGGCCGAGTACCGCGTGCTTGCTGGCGGTGTAGGGGGCCGTGAACGGGCGCGGGGTGTGCGCCGAGATCGAGCCGTTGTTGATGATCCGGCCGCCTTGTGGCTGCTGGCGGCGCATCAGGCTGAAGGCAGCACGGGCGCACAGGAACACGCCGTCGACGTTGGTGGCGATGACGTTGCGCCAGTGCTCCAGCGGTAGCTCGTCGACCGGCACGGCGGGGGCATTGATGCCCGCGTTGTTGAAGATCACATCGAGGCGCCCATGCACCTCTTCGATGGTGGCGAACAGCTTTGCGACGCTCTGTTCATCGCGTACGTCGGTGGGTACGGCGAGGGCTTCACCACCGGCTGCCAGCGCTTGTTCAACGACCGATTGCAGCGGCTCTGCGCGGCGACCGGCGAGGACCAGGCTGAAGCCGTCTTCCAGCAGGGCGAGGGCGACAGCGCGGCCGATGCCGCTGCCGGCACCGGTGACCAGGGCGACTTTGTTGTTTTGGCTCATAGAGGACTCCAGTGGGTTCAGGCAGCGTTGGCGGCTTGCCCGGCAGGGCGAGGGCCGACGCGCAGGTGCAGTTCGCCGATGCCATCGATGCCGGCATGGATCGTGTCGCCCGGGTTCAGCGGCGCCACGCCGGGCGGGCTGCCGGTCATGATCAGGTCACCGGGGCGCAGCGGCAGCTGGCGCGACAGCCGGCTGATCACCTCGGCCAAGGCCCAGGTCTGCTGGCTCAGGTGGGCGCGTTGGCGCTCGTGGCCGTTCACCTGCAGCCACAGCGAGGCGTCCAGTGGCCAGGCGCATTCGCTGGCAGGGACGATGGCAGTCATCGGTGCCGAGGCTTCGAACACCTTGGCGCCTTCCCACGGCAGGCCCTCGACCTTGGCCCTGCGCTGGTGGTCGCGGCGGGTCATGTCGAGGCCGGCGGCAAAGCCGAACACGTGTTCCAGGGCATGCGCCGGGGTAATGTCGGCGCCGCCCTTGGCGATGGCCGCGACCAGCTCGATTTCGTGGCAAAACTCATCGGTCTGCGGCGGGAAGGGCAGTTCGCCCAGCGCCTCGACGACGTTGCTTGCCGGTTTCATGAAGAACACAGGCTCCTGTGGCGCCGGGCCGTAAGTCTCCGGCCAGGGGTAGTTGCGGCCCAGGCAGAACACCCGGCCGACCGGGAAGCGCGCAGCGCTGCCGCGGATCGGCAGGCTGACGATGGGCGGCGGGTTGAACAGGTAGGTCATGGGTGGCTCCTCCTTACTGGAGTGGCCAGCGTAAGGCAGAGGCTGGCTGGCAAAGTTGGACGAAAGCGGGGTCTGCTTGGACTATCCAAGTAACCTGTACCGGCCCTTTCGCGGGCACGCCCGCGAAGAGGCAAGTGCAGCCAAAGCATTCCTCGGATCAGGCAGCAGTCTTCAGTTCGATCCGATACAGCTTCCCGAGCAGTAGCGAGTAAGACAGGGTGCCCATCAGCGCCACGCCACCGATGAACCAGAACGCCATGGCAAACGAGCCGCTGGCATGCACGATCGCGCCAATCACGATCGGCGTGACGATGCCGCCGATGTTCGCCGCCAGGCTGGTGATCCCGCCGGTCAGGCCGATCAGTTGCTTGGGCGCCACCTCCGACACCGCCGCCCACGACGCCGAGGCGATGCCTTGGGCGAAGAACGCCAGGGTGAGGATGGCGATGCACAGCAGATTGGAGTCGGTGAAGTTCACCAGCACGATCGACATGCCCAGCATCGAACCCACCACCAGCGGCAGCTTGCGGGCGAACGACAGCGAGTAGCCCTTGCGGATCAACAGGTCGGAAACGATCCCCGCGAGCAGGATGCCGACCGTGGCCCCAATGAACGGCATGACGGCGAAGATGCCGACCTTGATCAAGGTCAGCTGGCGCTCTTCGATCAGGTAGGTGGGGAACCAGGTGAGGAAGAAGTACAGCGCCGAGGTGCTGGCGAACTTGCCCAGGCAGATGGCCCAGATCTGGCGGTAGCGGAACAGCTCGGCCACCTGGCGCCAGTCGAAGCGTGTACGCTCCTGGCTGCTTTTCACCAGGCCGCCGCCTTGCTCGATGTAGGCCAGTTCCTCCTTGCTGACCTTCTTGCAGTTCAGCGGGTCGCGGTACAGCCACAGCCACACCACGCCGAACAGGATGCCGACCAGGCCGGTGCTGTAGAACACATGGCGCCAGTCGTAGGTGGTCGCCAGCCACAGCAGCGCGCCGGTGAACAGCGCGGTGCCCAGGTACTGGCCACACACGTAGATGCTGCTGGCCAAGCCGCGTTCGCGGGCGGGGAACCACACCGTGACCGCACGGCTGTTGGCCGGGAAAGCCGGGGCTTCCATGGCGCCGACCGCCAGGCGCAGGCCAAACAGCGAGGCGAAGCCGCTGGCCAGGCCCTGGGCCACGGTGACCGCCGACCAGCTGATCAGCGACACGCCGTAGGTCAGGCGCGAGCCAAAGCGGTCGGCGATGAAGCCGGCAGGTACCAGGGCCAGGGCGTAGGTCCAGGCGAAGGCGGAGAAGATCAGGCCCATCTCGACCTTGTCCAGGCCCAGGTCCTTGGCCATGAACGGCGCAGCGATGGAAATGTTCACCCGGTCGACGTAGTTGATGATGGTCGCCAGCAGCAGCAGCGACAGCATGAACCAGCGGCGGCGGGTGGGCAGGCGCTGGGCAGGAGCCGCGTCCAGCGCGTATGACGACGCGGCGCGGGGGGTAGGCGTGCTCGACATGAGTCGACCTCGTTTGTTGTTGTTGGTAGAGGTTGGGCTGCAGTCCCTTTTTTAAGGTGGTCGTACAACGATGTGAATGCAACGGCAGGTTTAGATCGTTTTTTTCACAGCGGGCGGGGTAGGGCGGTGCTGTCCAAGAAAATCCACAGTCGGGGTTTTGCGCGGACTTCTTGCTGTATGTCGCGGTTTTGGCGGGTTGCGTGGATTTTCTGTTGCGCAGGTTTTTGCAGAAGGGTTTAAATTGCGGAGTTTGGACATCGTACAACTTAGAGCCCCGCAACCCGGAGATTGCCCATGCCCCCCAAGCGCGAGGTCCCGACCTACGTCATGCAGCAGCGCAGCGAGCTGATGGATTTCTACATCCGCGATCAGCGCGGCCGCCCCGCCGAGACCGCGCCGCATCGTCACGAGTACTTCCAGATCCAGGTCAACTTCGGCGGCGACACGGTGCAGCACATCGGCAACGTGCAGCGCCCCTTCAAGCGCAACACGTTGGCCTTCATCCTGCCGCACCGCGTGCATGTGATCCCGCACCCGGCCGACAGCGACTTCGTGGTGATCAATTTCTCCCAGACGTTCCTCCTGCCGCACCTGGCCTGCGACCCGATGGACCTGGAAGAAGTGTCGATCCTGCAGGCCCCGGAGCTGTCACCGTTCCGCTTCCAGGAACACCTCGACTTCTGTCTGGATGAAGCCGATTTCGCCGAGGTGCGCCAGGTCCTCGAACGCATGCGCGCACTGGATGCCAACCGCCGTTTCGGCACCCGCGAAGTGCTCAAGGGCCTGTTGTTGCAACTGATTGGCCAAGTCTGCGGCCTGTACGCCGAGCCGCTGCGCGAACTGGCTGAGAGCAACGCCGCGCAGCTCAGCCGCCGCGCTGCACTGGGCCGTATGAGCGAGTACCTGCGCCGGCATATCGATGACCCCGATCTGAACCTGCAGAAGGTCGCCGCCGCCACCTACCTGTCGCCAACTTACCTGACTCACTGGCTGCGCAAGGAAATCGGCAAGACCTTCAGCGAGCTGGTGCTGGAGCGGCGCATGCACACGGCGCGCAACTACCTGCTCAATGGCAGCCGCCCGGTGGGCGAGGTGGCGCGGCTCTGTGGCTTCGCCGATGAAGCCTACTTCTCCCGGCGCTTCCGCCAGATCCATGGCCTGCCGCCAGGGCAGTTCCGCCGCCAGCAGCGCGACCCGGATACGCCGCAGGTGGCGATGCGGTAAGCTTGCCGGCATGAACCTCGACACCCGTATCAAGTACCGTCACCTGCTGTGTTTCCTGGAGATTGCCCGGCAGGGCAGCCTGGCCAGGGCTGCGGATATTCTGGCGATCAGCCAGCCGGCGATCTCCAAGACCCTCAAGGAACTCGAGGACCTGCTCGAAGCGCGCCTGTTCGAACGCAGCCGCCAGGGCGTCGAGCTGACCCCGGCCGGCACGCGTTTCATGCGTTACGCCGGGCCTAGCGTGCAGGCGCTGCGTGATGGCGTCAGCAGCTTGCGCGGTGAGGCGCGGGCACCGTCGCAGGTGCGCATCGGCGTGCTGTCGACGGTCGAGGGGCTGCTCATGCCCGAGGTGCTGTGCCGCCTGCATCAGCGCCATGAGGCGTTGGTGATCAGCGTGGTCACCGGGGTCAGTGCGCAGTTGCTCGGGCAACTGCACCTGGGCGAGCTGGAACTGGTGGTCGGGCGCATGACCGAAAGCCCGCAGATCCAAGGGCTGTCATTCGAGCACCTGTATAGCGAGTCGATGGCCTTGGTGGTGCGCCCCGGCCATCCTTTGCTGGCAAGTGCACCGGTGGAGCGGCAGCGGGTCGGGCAGTATCCATTGGTGCTGCCACCGCCAGGCACCACCATTCGCCAGCATGCAGATAGCCTGTTCGTGCAGTGCGGCATCCAGATGCCGGCGCAGCGGCTGGAGACCTTGTCGTTGGCGTTGAGCCGGCGTTATCTGCTGGGCAGCGATGCGTTGTGGGTGGCGCCGCGGGATGCGGTGCTGCTCGATTTGCGCCGCGGCGAGCTGGCCGAGCTTGACCTTGGCGTGCGCGAACCGGGCGGGTCGGTGGGTATCTGCCGCAATGCCGCCTTGCCGCTGAGCCTGCCGGGGCAGTGGGTGTGTGAGGTGCTGCGCGAGCTTGCCGAGCAGTATCGGGAGGGGCGGTATCCTTGAGGTGCCTGCCTTCACCCGATCCCGACATCCCCCCTCAGAACCCGCCGAAATAAAAACCCACAAAATCCAGGAAAACCCAACACAAAGGGTCAATACTGGCAAATGGCTGTAAAGCTTCCATGAAGAAGCCTTTACCTACTGAACTTCCTTACGAAAACCCGCTCCTATGCCGGTAGCCATTGGTGATGGCCGCCTGATAAGCTCGCGGCTTTACCCTGATTGCCCTTATGGCGCATGAACAAGGAAATAGCATGAAACAGCATCGTCTGGCGGCTGCGGTTGCCCTGGTAGGCCTGGTACTGGCTGGCTGTGATCAACAAGCCAGCAGCCCCGAGCTGAAAACGCCGGCACAGAAGGCCTCCTACGGTATCGGCCTGAACATGGGCAAGAGCCTGGCTCAGGAAGGCATGGAGGACCTTGATTCGAAAGCGGTCGCTCTCGGCATCGAAGACGCTGTCGGCAAGAAAGAGCAACGCATCAAGGACGAAGAGCTGGTAGAAGCCTTCACCGCGCTGCAGAAGCGCGCCGAAGAGCGCCTGGCCAAGGCCAGCGAAGAAGCTGCCAGTGCTGGCAAGAAATTCCTCGAGGAAAACGCCAAGAAGCCTGGCGTGGTTACCACCGCCTCTGGCCTGCAGTATGAAGTCGTGAAGAAGGCCGACGGCCCGCAGCCAAAGCCGACCGACGTAGTCACCGTTCACTACGAAGGCAAGCTGATCGATGGCAAGGTGTTCGACAGCTCGGTAGAGCGTGGCAGCCCGATCGACCTGCCCGTCAGCGGTGTGATCCCAGGCTGGGTCGAAGGCCTGCAGCTGATGCACGTTGGCGAGAAGTACAAACTGTTCATCCCGGCTGAGCTGGCCTACGGCGCCCAAAGCCCAAGCCCGCTGATTCCGGCCAATTCGGTGCTGGTGTTCGACCTGGAACTGATCGCCATCAAGGACCCGGCCCAGCTGCAGGGTGGCGAAGCACCCGAAGCTGAAGCCCCGGCCGAAGCACCTGCCAAGTAACAACGGCTGGTACCTGCACAACGCCCCGTCCTGACGGGGCGTTGTCGTTTGTGAAGGCTCATTCGGCGAACCTCGTGCGGCGGCTATTGTCCGAGCAAGTGCAGTGTGAAGAAGCCGGAAGCTTCTGACGCAGATTGTTTGCAGATCTGAAACGACTGCGTAAAAAACGCCCGATCTGAGCGGGACCCTTGCCTTGTGGGCGCCCGCCGTCACAAACTTCGCCCTGTTCACAAGGTTATCCACAATAAATGTGGATAACCTTTCCCCTGCTGGAGGCCTCATGAGCGCACCCTGGAATTTCGCCCGTTTCCTGCCTCTGGCCGAGCGCCTGCTCAGCCGTGGCCGGTTACCCGCCTTGCTGTTCGCAGTAGCCCGCAAAGGCCCGCGCATCGGCCAGCTGCGCGATGACGTCAAGCTGCTGCAGTCGCTGTGCCTGGCCTGGTGGCGGGGGGAATACCGCGCCATCAGTCCCAAGGCACTGGTGACCATCGTCGCCGGCCTGCTGTACTTCGTCAGCCCCATCGACGCCATTCCCGACTGGATTCTGGGTGTCGGTTTTCTCGATGACATCGCCGTGCTCGGCTGGGTCCTGAAGACCGTGGCCGATGAGCTGGCGCGCTTCAAGGCCTGGCGCGACAGCCAGGCGCCTGAGCGCCTGCGGGTGGTCGAACGCCTGCCCGACACCCCGGAAGCACTGCGCCTGGAGCGCAATACGCACTGAGAGTGCGGGGAATGCAGTTGCCCAAATGGGCGCGTTGATCAGCTACAATCTGAGAGCACGTAACCGTAAGGTCCAAGATATGGAAAAGCTCAGTCTGGAAGCCAAGAAAGCCTGGTTTGCCAAGCATCGCAAAGCCAACTATGCAGCCAGCCTTCGACTTGAAGGATTCTGCGCCTCTAAAGATGATGGTGAGATCAAGTTGCCAACTCGAGCTGCTGCGCTAAAGGCTGTGCGGCTGGTCAAGGCTTGAGACGGGACAAGTACGGTGTTGAACAAGACTCGGATTGCTATCCGGGCACAGACGCACTCATTAACCTGCTCGACCTGCGCGATTTTGAAGACCTTGAGGATGCCGAGCGTTATCTCAGCGCAATCGCAGCTTCCACTCTAGAGTTCGTGCCTCCCCCCTACAGCCTGGAGCCTCTCAGGCAAATTCATTACGCGCTTTTCTCGAAGATCTACAGCTGGGCCGGAAAGCTGCGTACTGCTGCAATCAGCAAAGGCGGCACAAGGTTTTGTAGTCCTGAATTCATAGAACCAGAATCGAGGAAGGAATTCTCGAAAATGGCTGCAGCGGGATGGTTCGAAGATTGTTCGCGCGACCAGTTGATCAATGCAGTGGCCGAAGCCTATGGCACATTGAACGTCGCTCACCCGTTCAGGGAGGGCAATGGGCGCACTCAGCGTATCCTTTTTGAGTGGATCATCGTGAATGCGGGGTTCACCATCAACTGGGATCGTGTGAACAGTGAAGAGTGGGTCGCAGCCAATATCCAATCTTACCTTGGTGATGATGGACACTTGGCCCACATATTTGATCGGTGCATTGGTCAACCGATTCGGGAAGACGACGATTGCTCTCAGTAGGCGTCGCCTGCATCAGATTTGAACAGCACATCAGAATCGCGCTCCCTGCACTGAGGTTGGGCACGCTGATCGGAAATCTCTTACAATGGGATATAACGAAAGGGGAGCAGCCCGATTGCCTTTCGCTATTGGTCGAAAGCCTGTAGCAGGCGCGAAAACGGTAATCCTTACGTAAGGGGGTTGTAATGGGTATTCAGGTCATTAGCCGGGACGGTCAACCCGAGTATGCCGTCGTGCCCTGGGAGCAGTACCAGGCGCTGCTCAAGGCAGCCGGGGAAGCGCCCGCCGAGGCGGTTGCCGAATCAGCGCAGCAAAGCGCGCCTGCAGCCAGCCTGCCAGCGTTCAGCGAAGTGGCGCAACTGCGCCAGGCCAAAGGCATCGCCTCCGAGCAATTGGCGCGTAATGTCGGCGTCAGCCCGGCATACCTGGCCATGATCGAATCGGGTGAGCGCCAGCCGGATGCTGCAATCCGCCGCGCCCTGGCCTGGCATCTGGGGGTGGCCGGCTGGAGCGAGCCGTCATGAGCCAGGTCAGGATCAGCCGACAGCATTGGCAAAACCTGCTGGACGAGCTTGACCTGGCCCGCCGTCAACGCCATTTGCTCACCTACCGTGCATTGATCGAGCGCCTGCAATTGCCCAGCCCGGCCATGCAGACCCTCACCGCTGCGCTGGAGTACCTGGCGGTGCTCGATGCCCGTGCCGAGCAGCCACTGCGCAGCTCGCTGGTGATCAGCCAGGGTGCCAGCCGTCTGCCGCGCACCGGTTTTTTCGAGTGCGTGGAGCGCCTGGGGCGTTTCACGGGGCCGGTGGATGGCATGGAGGCGGCGTCTTGGCATGCCTCCGAGGTGGTCAGGGTGTTCGAGTACAGCTATCCCGAAACAGCTTGAACATTATCGAGGGGCCAGTGCAGGCAGTGCATGCCGATGGATCACGCCGCAAGGGTTGCCATCGGCATCCCGTACATCCAGTTCCTTCAGGTCACCATAGCGGCCAAACAAATCCATGACCTGGCCAAGCGTCGCATTCAGCCCCACCGTAGGTTGCTCGACCAGCGCAGCGGGCAGCACTGGAGCCACTAGCTGCTGATTCGCTCGCGCCCCCATCTCCTGCGGTCTTCCCATCAGGTAGCCCTGTACCAGGTCCACGCCCATCTCGGTCAATACCGCCAGCTCTTCCGGCAGCTCGATCCCTTCGGCGATCACCTGCGCCTTCGAGGCCCTGGCAATCTGCAGGATGGAGCCGACGAATTCGCGCTTGAGCGAATCGCGGTGAATGCCATCGATGAAGTGCCGGTCGATCTTCACGTACTCGGGACGCAGCTCCGACCACAGGCGCAGGCTTGAATAGCCCGCACCGAGGTCGTCCAGGGCGATGGAGAAGCCCATGTCGCGGTAATGGTGCAAGGCGTTGGACAACAGCTGAAAGTCGTCGGTAGGGGTCTGCTCGGTAAGCTCGATCACCACCCGGCTGGGTGGTAAACCCACTTGCTCGAGCAGCTTGAGGGTGCGCCCGGAAGGGTAGTGCGGTTCCAGCAGCGATTCGGGAGAGATGTTGAGAAACAGCTTACCGTCGAGCCCCTGTTCGCTGAAGCGCCGGCATGCGCTTTCCCGGCACGCGGCCTCCAGTTCGGTCAGTTGACCGGCCTGGCGTGCGATGGCGAACAGGTTCAAGGGCGAATGCAGCGGGCTGTTGGACGGGCCGCGGCTCAAGGCTTCATGGCCGAAGACCCGCCGCTCGCTGAGGCAGACGATCGGCTGGAACAAGCTGTGAATGCTGCGCTGAGCCAGAATGACACTCAAGGCACTGAGCTGTTCGGCGACGGTCATGACGGTATCCTGAAAATGAAAGGGCCGGGCATTTGCATGCCCGGCCCCTCTATTTCACGAAAGTGCCATGACTGTTTGATGACGGATCACATTAATCTGCCATCATCGGTCGTTTACTTCTTGGCCATCTTGGTGCTTTCGCTCAGGTAGTCGATGAGGATGCGACCGGTCTCGGCCAGGTAGGCGTCATCTTCCGGCTTGGTCTTGTCATCTTCTTCCGGCAGGGCGTCCTCGTCGACTTTCTTCAGCTCCTTGAGCGGCTCCTCGCCCTTGGCCTTGCGACGAATGTTCTCCATGGCCAATTGCTTGGCTTCGACCTCATCGTGGCGGGCACGCCGCTCCTGCTCGTTGAGGCTGACGGTCTTCTCGTCCATCAGCTTCTGGGTCAGGGCCAGGCGGTCACGGATGTAGGTGAACTCGGCATCCTTGGCGCTGCGTGCGTCATGTTTGGCCTTGAGGTCGGCCAGGAACGGCTTGAACGGGTCGACTGCAGGCTTGACCACGGGGCGGATGGTGTCCCATGGCATGGCTTCAGGCAGGGCGCTCTCGCCGATTTCCTTGGTGTCGATGATCGACGGGTAATCGATGTCCGGGAGCACGCCCTGGTGCTGGGTGCTTTGCCCGGAAACGCGGTAGAACTTGGCCAGGGTCAGCTTCAGCTCGCCATGGTTGAGCGGCTGGATGGTCTGCACGGTGCCTTTGCCGAAGGTCTGGCCACCGATGATCAGCGCACGGTGGTAGTCCTGCATGGCGCCGGCGAAGATCTCCGAGGCCGAGGCGGAGAGGCGGTTGACCAGCAGCGCCATGGGCCCTTTGTAGAAGGCGCCTGGGTTTTCATCCTCGAGCACATCGACGCGGCCGTCGCTGTTGCGGACCAGCACGGTCGGGCCTTTCTCGATGAACAGGCTGGTCAGCTCGGTGGCTTCCTGCAGGGAGCCGCCGCCGTTGTTGCGCAGGTCGATCACCACGCCGTCGACCTTTTCCTTCTGCAGCTCGGTGAGCAGTTTCTTCACGTCGCGCGTGGTGCTCTTGTACTCGGGGTCACCGGCACGGTATGCCTTGAAGTCCAGATAGAAGGCCGGGATCTCGATGATGCCGAGCTTGTAGTCACGCCCGTCCTGCTTGAGCTTGAGCACCGACTTCTTCGCTGCCTGTTCTTCGAGCTTCACGGCCTCGCGGGTGATCGAGACGATCTTGCTGGTCTGGTCGCTTGGCGCATTGCTGGCCGGGATGACTTCCAGGCGCACCACCGAGCCTTTCGGGCCACGGATCAGCTTGACCACTTCGTCCAGGCGCCAGCCGACCACGTCGACCATCTCCTTGTTGCCCTGGGCGACGCCGATGATCTTGTCGGCCGGTGCCACCTGCTTGGTCTTGGCGGCCGGGCCTGCCGGCACCAGGCGTACGATCTTGACCTGGTCGTTGTCGCTCTGCAGCACCGCGCCGATGCCTTCGAGCGACAGGCTCATGTTGATGTCGAAGTTCTCGGCGTTGTCCGGCGACAGGTAGTTGGTGTGCGGGTCGTAGGACTGGGCGAAGGTGTTGATGTAGGCCTGGAAAATGTCCTCGGCGCGGGTCTGGTCAAGGCGCGCCAGCTGGTTCTTGTAGCGCTTGGTCAGGGTTTCCTGGATCTGCTTCGGCTCTTTGCCGGCGATCTTCTGGCGCAGCACCTCGTCCTTGACGCGTTTGCGCCACAGCTCGTCGAGCGCGGCCTGGTCCTTCTCCCACGGGGCATCCTTGCGGTCGATCAGCAAGGTTTCCTTGGTGGTGAAGTCCATCTTGTCGACGCCCTTGGCCAGCTCGGCCAGGGCGAAGTCCAGGCGCTGCTTGACGCGGTCGAGGTAACGCTTGTAGATGGTGAAGCCGGGGTCAAGGTTGCCGCTCTTGAGGAAGTCGTCGAACTGCGTCTTCCACTTGTCGAATTCAGCGATGTCGGCTGCGGTGAAGTAGCTGCGGGCCGGGTCGAGCAGCTTGATGTAGCTGTCGTAGATGATCACCGAACGGGCGTCATCGAGCGGCGGCTTACTGTAGTGGTGACGCTTGAGCAGCTCCACCACGTTGAGGCTGGCGACGATTTCGTCGCGGTCCGGCTGCAGGCTGTCCCACTTGTTGGCGGCCGCCGCATTGCCGCCGAGCGTGAGGCTGCCCAGGCCAACCATCAGGGCCAGGGCAGTGCTTGGAAGGAAATGCTTCATGCTGATTCGACGTGGAGGCAATTGATCACGCATAGTAGGCCGTCTTATCCGTTCGCCGGTTCCATCAGAGCCGGGCAAATACTGCAAAAAAGCCTGAGGAGCGGGCTCCTCAGGCTCAGTCTGTGAATCAACTATGGAGGCACTGTGAAGGCATTGCAAGGCGTTGACGGACATGTGGCCTGGGTCGAGGCCGAACGCCCGGCCTGTGACGCGGGCCAAGTGCGCATTCGCGTGGCTGCAGCGGGGCTGAACCGCGCCGATCTGTTGCAGATGAAAGGGTTGTATCCACCGCCGCCAGGCGCGAGCCCCTACATGGGCCTGGAGTGCGCCGGGGTGATCGAGGAGGTCGGTGCCGGCGCTGACTGGCGTGTGGGCGACCGCGTCTGCGCGCTGCTGGCCAGCGGTGCCATGGCGGAAGAAGTGGTGGTCGATGCGCGTCATGTGTTGCCGGTGCCAGAAGGCCTGAGCCTGCATGAAGCGGCGGCGCTGCCAGAGGTGTATGCCACGGCGTGGCTGAACATCTTCCAGCTGGGCAAGGTGAAGGCCGGTGAGAAGGTGCTGGTGCATGCGGGCGCCAGCGGTGTGGGCTCGGCGGCGATTCAGTTGTGCAAGGCCTTCGGCAGCCCGGTATGGGTCAGTGTCGGTTCCCAGGACCGCCTGGACTACTGTGAGGCGCTGGGCGCCGCGGGGGGCGTGGTGCGTAACCAGAACCTCGACGCGCTGGAAGGCATTGGGCCGTTCGACGTGATCCTGGACCCGGTGGGGGCCAGCTACGGTGAGCTGAACCTCAAGCTGCTGGCCCGTGACGGGCGTTGGGTGATCATCGGCCTGATGGGTGGGCGCAAGTTCGAACTGGACCTGGCCCAGGTGCTGGGCAAACGCCTGGAGATCACCGGCTCGACCCTGCGCAACCGTGATGACGGCTTCAAGGCCGAGCTGCTGCGCGAATTGCAGCAGCAGGTGTGGCCGCTGTTCGCCGAAGGGCGCCTGTCGCCGCAACTGGTCGATACCTACCCGGTGGAGTTTGCCCAGGCGGCTTATGCCGAGCTTGAGAGCAACCAGGTGTCCGGCAAGCTGGTGATGGTCATCGACCCGAGCCTGGCGTAAGCAGGCCCGGCCCTTTCGCGGCGGTTCGGCGCCCCGACGTGCCCGCGAAAGGGCCAACACTAATCTTCAGGACCAGCTCAGGATAGGCCAGCCATTCTTCTCGGCATGTTCCCGCAACACCGCATCCGGGTTCACCGCATGCGGATGATCTACCTTCAGCAACAGCGGCAGGTCGTTCCTCGAATCAGAATAGAAACTTGCACCTTCCAGGTTTTCCTGCTCCTGATCCAGCCATTCCAGCAGGCGGGTGATCTTGCCCTCGCGGTAGGTCAACACGCCATGGGTGTTGCCGGTATACACCCCGTTCACTGCCTCCAGCTCGATCGCCAGGTACTCATCCACCCCCAGCCGCGCCGCAATCGGCCCCACCAGGTGCGTGCCTGAGGCGGAAATGATCAGGATCCGGTCGCCTCGCTGGCGGTGCTCGGCAATGCAGCGGCAGGCGTCGCCGTAGATGATCGGCTCGATCACCTCCTCGACCCACGGCTCCACCAAGTGCTCGACCTCTTCCAGCGTGCGCCCGGCAATCGGCTCCAGGCTGAAGGCCATGTAGTCTTCCATGCGCAGGTGGCCCTTGCCGTAGGCCTCCATCAGTTCATGGTCGCGGCGCAGGAACGCCTTGCCGTCGACCCAGCCCAGCCGGGCCATCTGTTCGCTCCACAGCGAAGCGCAGTCGCCATGGATGAGGGTTTCGTCCAGATCGAAAATTGCCAGTGCCATCTTGATGATTCTCCTTAAGCCACTTCACGCAACGCCGTGGGGTCGATCGACAGGGAGACCCGCTGGCCGTCTGCATGCAGGTCCTCAGGCGAGCGGTTGAGCACGTCGACCACCAGTTCCACCTCACGCACGTTCACCCGGTAGCGGATGACGTTGCCGAGCAGGCTGTGACTGCGCACCTCGGCGTCCAGTTCACCGTCCAGCCCCAGGGTGATCGACTCGGGTCGGATCGCCAGGCGACCGGCCACCGGCCGTTGCAGCAGGCGGCTGGCGCTGTCGGCATCGAGCAGGTTGTAGTTGCCGATGAAACCGGCGGCGAACAGGTCCACCGGCGCGGTGTAGAGGGTTTCGGCATCGCCGCTCTGGACGATGCGCCCCTGGTTCATCAGGAAAATGCGGTCAGACATCGTCAGCGCTTCCTCCTGATCATGGGTGACGAAGATGGTGGTCAGCCCCAGTTCGCGCTGGATCGCGCGGATCTGCTCACGCAGGTGTTTGCGAATGCGCGCATCCAGTGCCGACAACGGTTCGTCGAGCAGCAGCAGGCGCGGGCGAGTGACCAGCGAACGGGCCAGGGCCACACGCTGGCACTGGCCACCGGACAGTTGATGCGGGTAGCGCCCGGCGAAGCTGCCCAGCTCTACCAGCTCCAGTGCTTCGCGCACGCGCTGCTGGCTTTCATCGGCCTTGACCTTCTGCATGCGCAGGCCGAAGGCAACGTTCTGCTCCACGGTCATGTTAGGGAACAGCGCATAGCTCTGGAACACCATGCCGATCCCGCGCTTCTGCGGGCTTAGCGGCACGATGTCGTGGCCGTCGAGGAGGATCTTGCCGCCGTCCACCGGGGTCAGCCCGGCGATGCAGCGCAACAGGGTGGACTTGCCGCAGCCGGAGGGGCCGAGCAGGGTGACGAACTCGCCGCGTTCGATCTGGCAGTCGATGTTCTGGAAAACCGGGCTGCCGGCATAGCTTTTTTGCAGGTTTTGTACGCTGACGAAGCTCATGTCAGGTTTTGTCCTTGTTCAGGCGGTTGGCGACCCAGGTCAGCACCAGCACGAAGGCGAAATACGAGATCACCAGCGCGCTGTTGAAGTGGCCACTGCTGTTGCGCATGTTGTTCAGGTACACCTGCAAGGTCTCGTAGCGGGTGCCGACCAGCAGGTTGGCGAACACGAACTCGCCGAACAGGAACGAGAACGACAGCAGCAGCGCCACCATCAGGCCCTTGCGCAGGTTCGGCAGCACCACCAGCAGGGCGGCCTGCCAGGTGCTGGCGCCGAGCAGTTGGGCGGCGTCCATCAAGTCGCGCAGGTTGATTGCCTGCAGGTTGTTGGTAATGGCCCGGTACATGAACGGCAAGGCGATGGTGAAGTAGCAGCCGATCAGGATCCACGGCGTGCCGACCATCGCCATCGGGCCGCTGCCATAGAGCTGCAGCAGGCCCACCGACGACACCACCGGCGGTACCGCAAAGGGCAGCAGGATGAGGATGTTCATCAGTGCGTCGAGTTTCGGGAAGTGGTAGTGCACCACGAACAGCAGCGGCAGGATCAGCACCACCGACAGCAGCAACGCGCCCACGCACACCAGCAGCGACTGGCCGAACGCGGCCAGGAAGCGTGGTTCGCTCCACAGCGCGACGTACCACTTGAAGGTCAGGCCGCTGGGCAGCAGGCTTGCCGACCAGCTGGTGGCCAATGAGTAGAGCAGGGTGCCGGCCAGCGGTAGCAGCAGGATCAGGAACAGCAGGTACACCACCAGCCGATGGTAGAGCCCGGCGGAGGTTTTTTCAGCGCGCATGGTAGCTCCTCTTGAGCAGCCATTGATGAACCACCGTCACCAGCGTCATCAGCCCAACCAGCACCATCGCCAGGGCGCTGGCCAGGTTCGGGTCGAGGCTGATGTCGCCGGCCACCAGGCCGGCGATGCGGATCGGCAGCACGTTGAAGTTGCCGGTGGTCAGGGCATACACGGTGGCGTAGGCGCCGAGGGCGTTGGCCAGCAGGATGACGAAGGTGCCGAGCAGCGCCGGGGTCAGTACCGGCAGGCCGATATGCCGCCAGAACTGCCAGTGGCTGGCACCGAGCAGCGCGGCCGACTCGCGCCAGTCTTCGCGCAGGGCGTCGAAGGCGGGGTAGAGCAGCAGCACGCCGAGCGGGATCTGGAAATAGGTGTAGACCAGAATCAGCCCGCTTTTGGAGTAGATGCTGAAGTCCTCCAGCAGGCCGATCTGCTTCAGCAGCAGGGTCAACGCGCCATTGAAGCCGAGCAGGATGATGAAGGCGAAGGCCAGCGGCACCCCGGCGAAGTTGCTGGTCATGTTGGCGAAGGCGCTGACGAAGTCACGCAGCTTGGAGTCGACCTGGCGCAGCGAATAGGCGCCGAGGGTGGCGATGACGATGCCGAACAGGCTCGACCAGAAGCTGATCTCCAGGCTGCGTTGCAACGCCTGCAGGTAGAACTTCGAAGCGAACACCTTGCTGAAGTTGTCCATGCCCCAGCCTGCTTCCGATTGCAGGCTGTTGATCGCCACCCAGGCCAGCGGGGCGATCTGGAAGACCACGAAGAACACGGCGAACGGCAGCAGGCAGAGCAGGGCCAGGTAGCGGCCACGGTTCACTTGAGCAACTCCCGGCAAACCGACTTGTCGTGCGCCGCCCCGAGCAGCTCGCAGATGGTCCCGCACAATTCGGTCTGCAGTGGTTTGGCAGCCGGGTCGAGGCTGAAGGCATCGCCGAACACGAACAGCGGTACCTCACGCTCTTCGGCCAGCAGGCCGTTGTGCGAGCGGTCGTTGTTCATGCCGTGGTCGGCGGTGACCAGCACCTGATAGCCCTCTTCCAGCCAGAGCGGCAGGTAGTCGGACAACAGGATGTCGGCGCTGCGCGCGGCATTGCGGTACTGGCTGCTGTCCAGGCCATGGCGGTGGCCGACGTCATCGATGCTCATCGGATGCACCAGGAGGAAATTCGGTGCATGGCGGCGGCGCAGGTATTCGCCGTCGGCCAGCAGATGAGAGTCGGGGTAGCGGTCGTCCCAGTAGAACAGGCCGTGCTGGATCGGCAGTTTCGGCGCGTGGGTGTGGCGGTCGCGCTGGGGGTCGAAGGGCGAGCGGTTGTACAGCTCGCTCATCCAGTGATAGGCCGCCGCCGCCGTGCCCAGGTTGGCTTCGCGGGCGTAGTGGAACACGCTGCGCTGGTTCGACAGGCGGTTGATGTTGTTGTGCACGATGCCGCTGTCGATCGGTGCGACGCCGGTGAGGATGCACTCGTACAGCGGCCGTGACAGCGACGGCAATTCGCATTCCATACGGTACAGCGCGGCGCGGTCGGCCTCGACATAGGCGTGCAGGTGGCCCATGGCGTGGTGGGCGACCTGGTAGTTGAGGCCGTCGAGCAGGACCAGGATGACGTTGTGTTGCATGGTGGCTCCAGTCAAATCCGCGTTGGCTTCTTCGCGGGTAAACCCGCTCCCACAGGTACAGCACAGCTTTCAAGGCATGTGCGGTCCCTGTCGGAGCGGGCGCGCCCGCGAAAGGGCCGGATCAGGCACTACAAAAGCTAGCCTGTTACTCCATCTCGATGATCACTTGCTCCTGCCACATCTGCGGCAGCTTCTTCGAAGTCGCTTCCCACACCTCGGCATTCTTGATCGGCTGCGCGGCCTTGTACTGCTCGTTGGGCAGCAGCTTGGCCTGCACATCCTCCGGCAGCTTCAGGTGCTCGGCACGGATCGGCCGCGCATGGCCCTTGGCCAGGTTGATCTGCCCGGCGTCGCTGAAGATATATTCACGTGCAAGCTTGGCCGCGTTCGGGTGCTTGGCGTACTTGTTGATGATGGTGGTGTAGCCGGAGATCACCGTACCGTCCGACGGGATCAGCACTTCGAAACGCTTGGGGTCGATCTGCTCGCGGTAGCTCAGGCCGTTGAAGTCCCACACCACGCCAACCTCGACCTCGCCCTTCTCGATGGTCTGGATGGTCGGGTTGGCCAGCGACAGGCGCTTCTGCTGGGCCAGCTTGGTAAACAGCTGCAGGCCTGGGGCCAGGTTGCTTTCATCGCCCTTGTAGGCGATGGCTGCGGCCAGTACGCCGTTGGCAGCCTGGGCTGCGGTGCTGACGTCACCGATGGCGACCTTGTACTTGCCTTTTTCCAGGTCGTGCCAGCTGGTCGGGCGATCGCCTTCCTTGACCAGGTCCTTGTTGATGATGAAGGCGATGGTGCCGGTATAGGCCAGTGCCCAATGGCCGTCCTTGTCCTTGGCCCACTCCGGTACCTGGTCCCAGGTGCTTGGCTTGTATGGCTGGGTCACGCCCTTGCTGGCGGCGATCGGGCCGAAGGCGGCACCGACGTCGCCGATGTCGGCGCTGGCGTTGTCCTTCTCGGCTTCGAACTTGGCGATTTCCTGGGCCGAGCTCATGTCCGTGTCGCTGTGCTTGAGGCCGTACTTGCTGGCCAGGTCTTCCCAGGTTCCCTTCCAGTTGGCCCAGGCATCGGGCATGCCCACGCTGTTGACGTTGCCTTCCTTGCGGGCGGCGTCTTCCAGGGTTTTGAGGTCGGGGCCTGCGGCCATCGCCGAGGTGCACAGGGTAATGGCCGAACCGAGCAGTGACGCCATGAACAACTTTTTCATCCGAAGCTCCTTGGGTGGGTGCCTTTAGCGATCGTTGTTATGAGTGAAGCGGTTTTTGCTGACCGTTGGTCTAGGTCAGCAAAGCTTGAGCCAAGGTAGGCCGCTTGCATGACAGTTTGATGTAGGGCAGAGCCTGTACACGGCCTTGACGCTACAGCGTAGACCACCCGATGGCCGCGGATATGCTGGCTTGGCGCGTTTCTGGCAGGACCTGGCCAAGGCCTTTGTCACAGGATGTTCATCAGCCCTGCCTAGGCTTGCACTATTCTCCAGAGGCCTCGTTATGGGGCTGGACTAGTCCAGATAGGTAACCTTTTGATGCAGTCGACGCCCCCGCGCGCGGTAACAGCCATCTGCCATGCCCTGCAGGAGCAGATCGAGCACGGCCTGCTTGCACCGGGCGGCAAGCTGCCGGCCGAGCGCAAGCTCAGCGAGGTGTTCGCCACCACACGCATCACCCTGCGCGAAGCGCTGGTGCAGCTGGAAGCCCAGGGCCTGATCTACCGCGAAGAACGGCGCGGCTGGTTCGTTGCACCGCAACGCCTGACCTACGACCTGATCGAGCGTAGCCACTTTCATGCGATGGTGCGGGATCAGGGGAGGGAGGCCAGCACCGAGTTGCTCTCGGCGCGTCTTCAGCCGGCCTCGGCGGCGATCTGCGCGCGCCTGCAACTGCCGGCGCTGTCCAGCGTGGTGCGAATCTGCCGGTTGCGGCGCATCGATGGGCGGGCGGTGCTGTATGCCGAGCATTACCTGAACCCGAGGTACTTTCCGGGGATCCTCGAGCAGGACCTGGCGCAGTCGCTGACCGAGATCTACGGGCGGGTGTACGGCATCCGCTACGGGCAGGTGTGCTTCGAGATCCTGCCGACTGCCTTGCCGGTGGCGGCGGCGGGGGCGCTGAAGGTGTCGGCCGGCAGCCCGGGCCTGCATATCACCCGGGTCAACAGTGACCAGCATGGGCACCTGATCGACTGCGACCTGGAGTATTGGCGGCACGATGCCATCCGTATCCGCGCACAGGCCGGCTAGAGCGTTAGCTGGAGGCGCCGGCCCCTGCCACGCCACCGCCACCGGCAGTCACTACCTGTACCGACAGGCGCGGCGTGGCCAGGTCCAGCCCGGCTTCATCGAGCTGGCGCTTGAGCGCCAGGTTGAACGCCCGCGACACTTCCCACTGCTTGATCGGCGCGGTCTTGAAGCGTGCCCGCAGGATTGCCGAGCCTGACTCGAAACTTTCCACACCCTGCAGCTCCAGCGGCGACCAGATATTGCGGCGCATCAGCGGGTCGTTACGCAGTTTCTGCCCCACTTCGCGGATCAGCGTAATTGCCTGGTCGATGTTCATGCTGTGCGGGATGGCGACACGGAAGATCGCGTAGCCGAACTCACGGGAGTAGTTCTTGATGCTCTTGATCTCGCTGAACGGAATGGTATGCACGATACCGTCGATATCGCGCAGGCGTACGGTACGGATGGTCAGGCCCTCGACCGTGCCCAGGTGGCCGCCGACATCGACATAGTCGTCGATCGCCAGCGAGTCTTCGATGATGATGAACAGGCCGGTGATCAAATCGGCCACGAGCGACTGCGCGCCAAAACCGATGGCCAGGCCGATCACACCGGCACCGGCCAGCAGCGGCGTAACGTTCATGCCCATATTGGCCAGAGCGACGATCACCGCAATGATGAAGATCACCACGAACATCACGTTGCGGATCAGCGGCATCATCGTCTGTGCACGGGCGTTGGCCAGGCCCCGGCGCGAGCGCACCAGGGCATGGTGGACGGCGGTGTCGGCAAGGATCCATACCAGCCAGGCGACGATCAGCGTACCGGCCAGGCCCAGCAGGCGCACGCTCACGTCATGGCCTTCGCCCTCGGCGAAGCCGATCATCGACAGGCCCCATACGCGCAAGCCCAGTTCGATGAATACCAGCCAAATGAACAGGTGCACCAGCAGGTAGGCAAAATTGCGCAGGCGCTCGGCGTACACCGCCTGGCGCTTGTTGGCGCGTTTGGGGTTGGCGGCGTGGCGGCGGACCAGGCCGTTGAGCACCATGCACACCACCACCAGCACCGTGCACATCAACGACTGGCGCAGGGCGGTGCTGGTGTCACCGGCGGAAATGAAGGTGGCGAACAGCGAAATGGCCACCAGGATCAGTGCCGGCACGAACCAGAAGCTGCCGAGGATCTCGATGGTGTCGCTCAGGGTGCGCCGGGTCAGGCGCCGGGCCAGGGGCTGGTTGCGGATCAGGTGGGCGATGGGCCGGCGGAAGCGCAGGATGAACAGGCCGGACGACAGCGCCGCGATGACATTGGCCAGGGTCGCCAGGGCGTGGGCCAGGTGGGTACCGAGTGCGACCAGCATGCGCGGGTCGCTCATGGCCTCGCCAAAGGCGGCGAAGCTGCCGATCAGCCACAGCGGGCGGAAGGCCTGATGACGCAGGATGTGCAAGGCGCGGTGGCGATGGGGGCCGTCGAGCAGCGAGAAGGCGATCACGCAGATGGCCGAGAAGCAGGTACCCACCACCAGCGCGTAGGCCAGCACCATCGCCAGCGATTTGCCCAGCGAAGGGGGCAGGGCAAAGCTCAGGTACACGGTGAAGATCAGTGCCACCAGCCACGGCCCCAGCTTGCGCAGGGCGAAGCGCACCAGGTCCCAGGTACGGGGGTGTTGCGGCAGCTCCTCGGTCAGGCCGAAACGCACCCGCACGCGGTGGCCAACCCAGTTGAAGGCATAGGCCAGCAAGCTCCACACCGCGATGACCGCGGCAAAGCCGAACAGGATGGCCGGCCATTGATGCACCGGCACGATCAGTTCGGTCAGTTCGGCCTGTGCCTGTTCGATTTCCTGCGACCAGCGCTGGAACGGGCTGGCGTCACCGCTGAACTGCTTTTCGAAGTCGTGCAGGGCGCTGCCGATCAGGCCCAGAACACCCTGTTCGACGGTAGGTTGCGATTGCCTGGTGGCGTCGCGCAGCTTCTTCAGGTCGGCCAGCAGCTTGGTGCGTTGCTGGTCGTTTTCGAGGTTTTTGATCACCTCGTCCAGTGAATTGGCCAGCGGCTCGGTTGCCTCCGGCTGAGCGGGGGCGCTGGAGCCCAGCAGGCCGGGCAGGCCGGCCGCCTGGGCCGGGGACATGAAGAGGAACAGCAGCAGGGCTAGGCAACGCAGGAAGGCTGGCACCGGGAAATCTACCTCAGGTCAAACGATTGACCGAGTGTAGAGGTTTATGTCGGCAGTTTCTCCAGGATCGTCCAGCAGGTTAGGCCAAAGATGCCCAAGGTGCCGATCCACATCATCAGCACGCCGATATTGCGCTCGCGCATGCTGAAGCCGATGGTCAGTAGCATCAGGAACAGGAACACCGGCACGAACAGTGAAAGGAAAGGGGACATGGGCAGCGGTCCTTCTGCTTGGGGGGCCATACAACAAGCATAGCGGGTTGGGCAGAAGGCGGATTGATCCTGGGCAGTTGTTTTCAGGCTCGGCCTCTTCGCGGGTAAACCCGCTCCCACAAGGTCCTCCACAGGACTGTAGGAGCGGGTTTACCCGCGAAAAGGCCAGGCCTGGCTACATCAATCTCAAGGCAGCTCGCGGCTACGGTAGAAGGCGCTCAGCACTTTCACCAGGTGCGCCAGGTCATGGCTGCCACACAGCTCGCGGATCGAATGCATGGCAAAGGTCGGCAAGCCGATATCCACCGTACGCACCCCCAGGTGGCTGGCGGCAATCGGCCCGATGGTCGAACCACAGCCCATGTCGCTGCGCACCACGAAGCTCTGCACCGGCACTTCCTCGGCCATGCACAGGTGGCGGAAGAACCCGGCGGTTTCGCTGTTGGTGGCGTAGCGCTGGTTGTTGTTGACCTTGATCACCGGCCCGGCATTGAGCTTGGGCCCGTGGTTGCCGTCGTGCTTGTCGGCATAGTTGGGGTGCACGCCGTGGGCGTTGTCGGCCGAGACCATCAGCGAGCGCTGGACAGTGCGCACGTAGGCATCGCCGTCCGGCAGCAGGCGCTGCAGGGTCTGTTCGAGCATCGGGCCATCGGCGCCACAGGCCGAGCAACTGCCGACTTCTTCATGGTCGTTGCACACCAGCACGCAGGTCTCGTCGCTGTCGGCGCCGAGCAGCGCCTGCAGGCCGGCATAGCACGACAGCAGGTTGTCCAGGCGGGCGCCGGCGATGAAGTCGCCATTGAGGCCGATCAGCGCGGCGTCCTGGGTGTCGTAGAAGCTCAGCTCGTAATCCAGCACCACGTCGGCGTTGAGGTCGTGCTCGCGGGCCAGTTGTTCGGTGAGCACGGCGCGGAAGTCGATGCGTTCGTCACCGGCCACCTGGGCGAGAATCGGTGGCAGTTCATGCTGCGGATTGATCTGCCAGCCTTCGTTGGCGGTGCGGTTCAGGTGGATCGCCAGGTTGGGGATGATCGCGATCGGCAGCTTGAAGTCGATCAGCTGGCTTTCTACCTTGCCGTCGCGGCGGAAGGTGACGCGCCCGGCCAGCGACAGGTCGCGGTCGAACCACGGCGCCAGCAGTGCGCCGCCGTACACTTCCACGCCCAGCTGCAGGAAGCCCTGGCGCTGCAACTCAGGCTGCGGCTTGACCCGCAGGCAAGGGCTGTCGGTGTGCGCACCGACCATGCGGATGCCGTTGTGCAGCGGCGACTGCTTGCCCAGCTTGATCGCGATGATCGAGGAGTCGTTGCGGGTTACGTAGTAACGGCCGCCGGGCACCGTGACCCAGCTGTCACGCTCGTCCAGGCGCTGGTAACCGGCCGCCTCCAGGCGCTGGGCCAGGCTGGCGGTGGCATGGAAGGGCGTCGGGGAGGCCTTGAGGAATTCGATCAGGCCGGTATTCAGTGCTTCGCGCATAACTCACTCCAGACAGCAGTGGCGCGAGTTTAGCGCAGTTACCTTCAGAAGGGGGCGGGGCACTCGAACTTCAATCGCTCACCGCTGACCGGATGGGTGAAGCTCAACATCGAGGCATGCAGGCACAGCCGTTCATGGGCCGCCAGCGCCTCGGGGTTGGCATACAGGCGGTCACCCAGCAGCGGGTGGCCGATTGACAGCATGTGCACGCGCAGCTGGTGCGAGCGCCCGGTGATCGGCGTCAGCTCGACCCGGCAGTGGTCCCCGCAACGCTCGACGATGCGCCAGAACGTCAGCGCATGCTTGCCCTGTTCATGGTCCACCACATGCCGAGGCTTGGTTGGCGGGTCGTAGCGCAGGGGCAGGTCGATGCTGCCGCTGTCCAGTGCCGGCTGGCCCCAGCACAACGCGGTGTAGGCTTTTTCGGTTTCGCGGTCATGGAACTGGCGCGACAGCTCGCGGTGGCTGTCGGCATCGCGGGCCAGCAGGATGATGCCAGAGGTTTCCCAGTCCAGGCGGTGCACGATCAGCGCGTCCGGGTAGCCGTTTTCCTGCAGGCGGGTGATCAGGCAGTCCTTGTTGTCCTCGGCGCGGCCGGGTACCGACAGCAGCAGGGTCGGTTTGTTGATCACCAGGATGGCGGCGTCTTCATGGAGGATCTGGATGTTCGACAGCGGCATTGCTTGATCTCGGTTATATCGGGGAAAAACAGCGGGGCCGCTTTGCGGCCCATTCGCGGCACAAGGCCGCTCCTACAGGGATCGCGTAACCCCTGTAGGAGCGGCCTTGTGCCGCGAATGGGCTGCAGAGCAGCCCCAGCTTTTAGCCGGATCAGCGATCAGGCAAGGTGATGTTCAGCTCCAGAATCGAGCAGCTGCCCTGGTTTTCCAGCTCGATGTGCACATCGTCGTTGCCGATGTTCACATATTTGCGGATCACTTCCAGCAGTTCTTTCTGCAGCGCCGGCAGGTAGTCCGGTTCGCTGCGCTGGCCGCGCTCATGCGCCACGATGATCTGTAGACGCTCTTTCGCTACCGACGCGCTGGTCTGTTTCTGTCTGCCACGAAAGAAGTCAAAAAGGTTCATGGTTTACTTGCCTCCAAACAGGCGCGCGAAGAATCCTTGCTTCGGCACTTCGACGAAACGCAGGGGTTTCTCTTTGCCCAGGAGGCGGTCGACAGTGTCGCTGTACGCCTGGCCGGCATCGCTCTGGTCGTCGAGGATGACCGGGATACCCTGGTTGGAGGCCTTTAGCACAGCCTGCGACTCGGGGATCACACCCTTGAGCTTGATCGCCAGGATCTCTTCGACGTCGGCGATGCTGAGCATTTCGCCCTTTTCCACGCGCTCGGGGTGGTAACGGGTGATCAGCAGGTGTTCCTTGATCGGCTCTTCGCCGTTCTCGGAGCGGCGCGACTTGCTCGACAGGATGCCCAGCATGCGGTCCGAGTCACGTACCGAGGACACTTCAGGGTTGGTCACGACAATGGCTTCGTCGGCGAAGTACATCGCCAGGTGCGCGCCTTTCTCGATACCGGCCGGGGAGTCGCAGATGACGTAATCGAACTGTTCTTTCAGCTCCATCAGCACCTTTTCCACGCCTTCCTGGGTCAGCGCGTCCTTGTCGCGGGTCTGGCTGGCGGCCAGCACGAAAAGGTTCTCCAGGCGCTTGTCCTTGATCAGGGCCTGCTGCAGGTTGGCTTCGCCGTTGACCACGTTGACGAAGTCGTACACCACGCGGCGCTCGCAGCCCATGATCAGGTCGAGGTTACGCAGGCCCACGTCGAAGTCGACGATGACAGTCTTGTGGCCGCGCAGTGCGAGGCCGGTGCCGATGGCGGCGCTGGTGGTGGTCTTGCCCACACCCCCCTTGCCGGAAGTAACGACGAGAATCTTGGCCAAGGTGTTTCACCCCTAAATAAGTCGGGACAGGTGTCCCAGCAATATGCAAATAAACGGCAACAGATGAAAAAGTTGCTCTAAAAATGACGGCAAGTATCCGTTAAAGACGGGTGATGTTCAACACGTCACCGGACAGGCTGACTTGCACGCCAGCGCCCCACAGCGGGTCGCGGCGCAGGTCTTCGCACACTTTGTACTGGCCGGCGATCGAGACCATTTCGGCGGTCATCTGCTGGCAGAAGATACGTGCCTTGGTATTGCCTTTGATCCCAGCCAGGGCGCGGCCGCGCATGGCGCCGTACACATGGATGTTGCCATCGGCGAGAAGTTCCGCACCCGGGCTGACCGAGGCGGTGACCACCAGGTCGCCACCCTGGGCATAGATCTGCTGGCCGCCGCGCACGGGGGCGGTGATGATGCGGGTCGGGCGCACTTCTGGCAAAACCGCAGGCTCCGGTGTCGGGGCAGGGGCGGGCTCGGCCTTTTTTACCTCGGGTTCGGGCTCCAGCGGCCGCTCACGGGCGCCAGACGGCGGCAGTACCGGCAGGTCGATGGCGATCGCCGCGGCGATGTCCTCGATGCGGTTGGCGCGGATCGCCAGGGTACGCAGGCCATGATGGCGGCAGATACGCATCAGCCCAGGCAGGTCGATCGCCCCTTCGTTGGCTGGCAGCTTGTCCAGCGCCAGCACCAGCGGCGTGTTGCTGAAGAAATTCGGCGCCTGGGCCACTTTCGCCGCCAGCTGGCGGTCGAGGGCTTCCAGGTCGTTACGCCCCAGTTCCAGCACAGTGATGGCGAGCATGCTGCCCTTGAGCTGGAACACGGAGGCGGTGTCGGGTGTGGGGTTTGGGCTCATGGTCTGCATAGACGGCTTGTTGCGAAAAAAGTGCCCTGACTTATAACGATAAGACCGGTTGGCCGCAACCGGTGCCGATCCGATGTAGAATGCTCGGCCTTTGTCTTGCCGGAAGCTTCAATGGAACGCCCGCGTTTTCGACCCTATTTCCTCCACCCGCGATTCTGGGGCCTGTGGCTGGGCCTGGGCCTGCTGTGGCTGGTGGTGCAGTTGCCCTACCGTGCCCTGCTGTGGCTCGGCGCTGCCCTGGGCGCGCTGATGTATCGCGTGGCCGGCGAGCGCCGGCGCATTGCCGCGCGCAACCTTGAATTGTGTTTCCCTGAGCTGTCCGACGACGAACGGCGGCATTTGCTCAAGGCCAACTTCGCCTCCACCGGTATCGCCTTCTTCGAAATGGCCATGAGCTGGTGGTGGCCCAAGGCTCGCCTGGCGCGCCTGGCCCACATCGAAGGCCTCGAGCACTTGCAGGCTGCGCAGCAGGCCGGCCAGGGCGCGATTCTGATGGCGGTGCACTTCACCACCCTGGAAATCGGCGCCGCGCTGCTCGGCCAGGCCCACACCATCGACGGCATGTACCGCGAGCACGGCAACCCGCTGTTCGACTTCATCCAGCGCAGTGGCCGTGAGCGACACAACCTCGATTCGCTGGCCGTGGAACGTGATGACGTGCGTGGCATGCTCAAGCTGCTGCGCTCGGGCCGGGCGATCTGGTACGCACCGGACCAGGACTACGGCACCAAGCAGAGCATCTTCGTGCCGTTGTTCGGCATCCCGGCAGCCACGGTCACCGCGACCACCAAGTTTGCCCGCCTGGGCAAGGCCCAGGTGATTCCGTTCACCCAGAAGCGCCTGGAGGATGGCAGCGGCTACCGTCTGGTGATCCACCCGCCGTTGGCAGACTTCCCCGGCGAGAGCGAAGAAGCCGATTGCCTGCGCATCAACCAGTGGGTCGAGGGTGTGCTGCGCGAGTGCCCAGAGCAGTACCTGTGGGCGCATCGGCGCTTCAAGTCGCGGCCTGAGGGTGCACCGCGGCTGTACGACAAGAAAAAACGCTAGGCCTTTTGTTGCCTGTGTCGGCCCTTTCGCGGGCCTGAAAACAGCTGATCCAGGAAGGAATCCATGGCGCCATCCCCGGTAACCGGTCTGATCCTCTCTGGCGGTGGCGCCCGCGCCGCCTATCAGGTCGGCGTCCTCGCCGGCATCGCCGAACTGCTGCCGCCCGGTGCGCATAACCCGTTCCCGGTCATTGTCGGCACCTCGGCCGGCGCCATCAACGCCGTCACCCTGGCCAGTGGCGCCACCCGTTTCAATGACGCCGTGCAGCGCCTCACCACTTTCTGGCAAAACTTCCGCAGCCGCCTGGTGATCCGCAGCGACTGGCCCGGTGTGGTGCGCCAGGCCAGCCGTTTTGTCGGCCACAGCCTGTTGGGCCTGGGCGGGCAGGTGCCGGTCGCCTTGCTCGACAGCAGCCCCCTGCGCGGCCTGCTGGAATCGCACCTGGACCTGGATGGCATTGGCCATTCCATCGCCGCAGAGCAGCTGCGGGCGGTCGCCGTGACCGCCTTTGGTTACGAAAGCGGCCAGGCGGTGACGTTCTACCAGGGGCGCGGCACCATCGACGCCTGGCTGCGCCACCGCCGCATCGGCGTACCTACGCCGTTGACCATCGATCATTTGCTGGCCAGCGCGGCGATCCCGCTGCTGTTCGCCCCGGTGCGCCTGGGCGACGAGTACTACGGTGACGGCGCGGTGCGCCAGTCGGCACCGATCAGCCCGGCCTTGCATCTGGGCGCCAGCCGGGTGCTGGTGGTCGGGGTCAGCGGCAACCCGCAGCGCCCGGCGGCGCCGTTGCCGACCCAGCGCGTGTTCAGCGGCCAGCAGCCGAGCCTGGCGCAGATTGGCGCGCACATGCTCAACAGCACGTTCATCGACAGCCTGGAAGACGATATCGAGCTGTTACAGCGGCTCAACCACCTCAGCCGGCTGTTGCCGGCGCACCTGGATGCACGGCGCCTGGGGCTGGCGCCGATCGAGGTGCTGGTGGTAGCGCCCAGCCAACCGCTGGACGAGATTGCGGCGCGGCACCGGCGCGAGTTGCCGGCGGCGTTGCGCCTGTTCCTGCGCGGTCCGGGGGCGACCCGGACCAGCGGAGCAGGGGTGTTGAGCTATCTGCTGTTCGAGGCCAGCTATTGCAGCGAACTGATCGAACTGGGGCGGCGCGATGCCCTGGCCAAGAAGCGCGAGTTGTGCCAGTTCCTGGGCATTTGATATTGCCTTCACCTGCCTCTTACTCGGCTATCTGCAGCTTGCGCGCCTGGGTGTACACATAACGCACTTTTTCATACTCGAACGGCGAGTTGAGCTGCCCATAGCGGAATTTGGTGGTGTAGCGCTTGTCCACCACGCGCAAGGCGAAGATTTCCGGGTGATGCTCGCTGGCTTCGGCCACGTTCAGGTAATTGACCGCCTGCTCGCCGGCATAGTCCACCACCAGTCCGCTGGTGTCGCGCAGGTTCGACGGGCCGAGTACCGGCAGCATCAGGTACGGCCCCTCCGGCACGCCATAGAAGCCCAGGGTCTGGCCAAAGTCCTCGCTCTGGCGCGGCAGGCCCATGCTGGTGGCCGGGTCCCACAAGCCGCCCACGCCGATGATGGTGTTGAACATCAGCCGCGCGGTGATCTCCGCCGAGCGTTTTGCCTTGAGCTGCAGCACGCTGTTGAACAGGTTCGGTATGTCACCCAGGTTGTTGAAGAAGTTGCTCACCCCGGTGCGCACGAAGCTGGGCGTGACGTACTGGTAGCCGTTGACCAGCGGCAGCAGCACCCATTGGTCGAGGCGGTAGTTGAAGTGGTAGATGCGCCGGTTCACCGACTCCAGCGGGTCGTACACGTTCAGCGCTTCCAGGGTCGAGCGTTCGAATTCGCGCTGGTCGAGCCCCGGGTTGAATTTCAGTTCGCGCAGCGGGTCGATGAAGCCGTCGGCCTCTGGTGTCAGCGGCGCCTGGGTGACTTGCGGGTCGGCTTCGACCACGCTGGCCCGTGGTGCGATTTCCGCAGCCAGGGCATTGCCGGCGGCGACGAGCAGCGCGGTGGCGAGGAGGAATTTGTTAGCCACGGAAGAACTCCAGCATGGCGTCGCTGTTGACGCGGTAATTGAGGTTGCCGCAATGGCCGCCATGGGGGTAAAGGGTCAGGCGATCGCCGAACACCTTGCGCAGGAAGCCGATATCACCGGGGCCGAGGATAACGTCGTCGGCGTTGTGCATCACGGCGATCTTGTCGCTGTTGCGCAGATAGTCCTCCAGTGCATACAGGCTGACCTGGTTGACCAGCTGCAGGATGCTGTTGCCATCGGTACGGGCGCGCCACATCGGGATCACCTGCTCGGTCATGTAGCAGTCGAAGTCGCATTGCAGCGCCCGTTTGAAGAACGGCGTCAGGCTGCTGCCCTCGGTGATCGGGAACTTCGGCGGAATGATCAGGCCGCGGCGGTTGATCAGGTCGGAGGTAAAGGCGATGTCGGCCGCCGAGAAGCGGAACGAGGTGCCGATGAGCATGGCCATCTGTTCATTGGACAGGTGCTGTTTCGACTGCTGGAAGTCGTACAGCAGGGCGTCGTTGAGGTCGATGTAGCCCTTGTCCTGGAAGTAGCGGGTGAGCTTCGCCAGCATCAGTTCGTAGAAGGTGGTGCTGCGGTCGATGCCCTTGACCTGGGTTTGCACCAGTTTGTCGAGGTTATTGATCGAGGTGTACAGGTTGACCGGCGGGTTGAGCAGCAGCACGCGCTTGAAGTTGAAACTGCGGCGGGTTTCGTCGAGGTGGCTGACGAAGGCAGCGTCCAGCGCACCCAGGCTGTAGCCGCTCAGGTAGTACTCGCTGACCGGCAGGCGCGGGTGTTGGGCACGCACGGCCTGCATCACCCGGTACAAGTCCTCGGCGTCCTCCTGGCTGACCCCGGGGGTGGCGAAGCGCGAGGCGGCGCTCATGAAGTCGTAGCTGGTCGGCGACGACAGCTGCACCACGTGGTAGCCGGCCTGGTAGAACAACTTCTTGAGGTATTCGTTGATGCTGCTGGAGTAGGGCGCACCGGTACCGGCGATGAGGAAGATCAGCGGCGCCTCGTGGTCCTGGCGTGCCAGGCGGTACTTGAGCTTCTTCACTGCCCAGAAGTTGTCGGGCAGGGAGAACTCGCGCTCAGGGCGCAGGTTCAGGCTGTAGTCGGACTGGTCGATGTCATCGTCGCTGGGCAGGGTCGGGCGCTGCTCCGGTGGCGTAGTGGCGATGGTCGCCTCGAACGGGTTGGTCAAGGGGTAGCCGTAGCTGGCGGCGTCGATATCCCGCGCCGAAGCGGCCGCAGCCATGAGCAGGCCGCCAAGAAGGGCGGCAAGGCGCCAAGATCGAAGCATGTAGTCCCCCAGAAGGATCAAGGTCGTGCAGTACGCAGGCTAGGACCACGGGTGCCTGGGCAAAGTTGCCGAGCGCGGTGGCCTTTGGTGTGCTTGTTATCTGCAACATAGCTGCAGGGTTGTGATTTTGCCTTACAACAGGCCTTGGGCGATCATGGATGATTTCGATTACCGCTATTGGAGAATGGGATGTCTCGATCGCTGCCGGGCGCTCTATTGCTGATGTTTCTGACCCTCTGGCTCGCCGCCAGTTATGGCGTGCGCTATGGGCTGATGGAAGATGGGCAGTGGGTAGGGTTGTGCTCGACGCCGGGCGACTACTGGCAATGCCAGGTGCGTTCGCTGTTGGGGCTGGGCATTCATTTTCAGCTGTTGGCCTGGGCCGGGTTGGCGCTGGCCTTGCTGGCGCAGCTGGTGGCGGGGCGCGCCGGCTGGTGGCTGGCGGTGCTGGCGCTGGTGTTCGGCATTCCTGCGCTGGTGCTGTATACCGCCAGCATTGCGGTGTTCGTGGTGGTGCTGGCGGGGTTGCGGCTGGTCCGGTAACCGAGCCGGGGCTGACAGGGGCTGCAAAGCAGCCCCAGAATATCAAGCCAGACGCAACCGCAAGCTGCGCCACAAGGCTGCAGTCATCAACACACTGACCACCGCCCAGCCCCAGGCCTGCTGGTTCTGCAGCCCTTCCCGATACAGCTGCGGCAGCACCCCGGCCCCGATGATGAAGGCCAGCAATGCCACCTCCGCTCGCCGCGCCGCCACCGGCCTCAGCAGGTAGACCAGCGCCGGCAATGCCAGCGCCACGCTGGGGAAGCTGCGGTAGCGCGGGTCGAACACCATCGCCAGCATGCTTACCGCCGCTGCAAAACCGGCCGCGAGCAACAGCCAGCCCGCCCGAGCCTGCACGTAGTCGAACAGCCGCCGACGCCAGCCGTCGCGACATGCCAGGGCAAGGGCCGCATGCATCAGCACCAGCAGGTTCAACCCGGCGAGCACCACCGCCCACAGCCATTCCCCGGCAAACCGCGCATGGGTGCGCATCAACTCGCCCCACAGCCCCAGGCAGCCCGTGCCAAACGCGGCCAACAGTGGCAGCAGCAAGGCCGCCAGCGGTGTCGCGGGGCGCCCGGCCATCAGCAGCGTGGCTGCCATCAACAGTGCACTCGCCAGCAACCACTGCGGCCAGTACTGCAAGTTGCTGACCGGCCCTTCAAGTACGCCTTTGTCCTGCCGGTCGGCATCGTACAGCCCCCAATAGCCGCCCACGGCGCCTTCACTGGCTCGCTTCCACGGCTGGTCGAAGGCTTCGATCAGGTTGTAGTGCCAGCCATTGGCCTCGGCCAGGCTGACGAAACCACGGATGAAACGCGCCTCGTTGGCCCGGCTCGGTACTGCGGTCTCGCGTTGGCGACCTTCGCTGGGCCAGCCGGTTTCGCCGATGAAGATGTCTTTGGGCGCGAAACGGTTGCCGAACACGTGGCGCACGTCGGCAACATGGGCCAGGGCATCCTCGATGCCGCGTGGGTCGTCTTCCCAGTAGGGCAGCAGGTGGATGGTCAGGAAGTCCACGGCCGGCGCCACCTGCGGGTGCTGCAACCAGAACTCCCAGACATCGGCATAGGTCACCGGCACACTGACCTGGCTTTTCACCTTTGCAATCAGCGCAGCCAGCTGCTCGCCGGTCACTTCCTTGCGCAACAGCGCCTCGTTGCCGACGATGACTGCGCTGACCACGTCCGGGTTGGCATTGGCGGCGGCAATCAGTGCGTCCACTTCCTTGCCGGTGTCGACCGGGTTGGCGTTGACCCACGCGCCGAGCATGACCTTCAGCCCATGCTTGCGCGCCAACGCCGGGATTGCCTCAAGGCCGGTCATCGAATAGGTGCGGATGCACTGGAATCGCTCGGCCAGCAACGCCAGGTCGGCATCCATGCGCGCCGGGCGCAGGCGAAAAGGCTGGTCGAAGGGCGACTGGTCCTTGTCGAACGGGGTGTACGACGCACACTGCAACTTATGCGTGGGGCTGGCCGCGTCGGGCAACTGCACCGGCTTGCCCAGCCCGTACCACAGCGCTCCCAGCCCGAGCAGGGCGAGCAGGCAGGCAAGCAGGTACAACGGCAGCAGGCGGGAGGCATCAGGCATCGGGCGGTCCATCGTCAGGCGCAAAACGTTAGATAGTAGCCTGACGCCAAACCGTTGGCATGCAAGGATCGCGCAGGGCGGTGTAACTCGATGCCGCTAATGGCACAGTGCTGTCGCCTATGGTGCGGTACAGGTCGCAGTGGGAGCAGGTCGCGCTTTGTTGCAGGAAGATGATGCAATCTCCAAGACCTGACGAGGGGATGCTTTTGATGGCTACTTTAACAAGAATGCGCCGTTTCCTGGGTGTGGGCACCGCCCTGGTATTGGCCATGAGCGCTGCACAGGCCATGGCCAAAGAAGTCAGCATTGGTTACGTGGATGGTTGGGCTGACAGTGTGGCGACCACCAACGTCGCCGCAGAAGTGATCAAGCAGAAACTCGGCTACGACGTGAAGCTGCAGGCCGTGGCCACCGGCATCATGTGGCAGGGTGTGGCCACCGGCAAGCTCGACGCCATGCTCTCGGCCTGGCTGCCGGTCACCCACGGTGAGTACTGGACCAAGAACAAGGACAACGTGGTCGATTACGGCCCGAACTTCAAGGACGCCAAGATCGGCCTGATCGTCCCCGAGTACGTCAAGGCGGTGAGCATCGCCGACCTCAAGACCGATACCAGCTTCAAGCAGAAGATCGTCGGTATCGATGCAGGCTCGGGCGTGATGCTCAAGACCGACCAGGCCATCAAGGACTACGACCTGACCGGCTACAAGTTGCAGGCCAGCTCCGGCGCGGCCATGACCGCCGAACTGGGCCGCGCGTATGCCAAGCAGCAGTCGATTGCAGTGACCGGCTGGGTGCCGCACTGGATGTTCGCCAAGTGGAAGCTGAAGTTCCTCGAAGACCCGAAAGGCGTATATGGCGCGGCTGAGACCGTGAACAGCATCGGCAGCAAGGAACTGGCGACCAAGGCGCCGGAAGTGGCGGAGTTCCTGAAGAAGTTCAGCTGGCAGTCCAAGGATGAAATTGGCGAGGTGATGCTGGCGATTCAGGAAGGTGCCAAGCCTGAGGCAGCGGCCAAGGATTGGGTGGCCAAGCACCCGGACCGGGTAAAGGAGTGGACTGGCAAGTAACAACCCTTTGGGGCCAGTTTTGATTCGTCGCGGATAAATCCGCTCCTACAGAGATCCCTGTAGGAGCGGATTTATCCGCGATGGGCCATCACTTTGTTACGCAATCGGTAAAACACCGTTGCATCTAATACTAAGGTCGTCTGGTTGGCGTCCAGCAGCTGCATAAAGTAAGGGTGTGGGTTCCATTCCCTACCTGTGCTGCTAGGACAAAAACAATGAACGACAGCATTTACCTCTCGATTCAAAACAGCCCGCGCTTCAAGGAGCTGGTCAGCAAACGTGAACGGTTCGCCTGGATTCTCTCGGCGATCATGCTCGGCCTCTACTGCGCCTTCATCCTCCTGATCGCCTACGGTCCACAGATTCTGGGCACCAAGCTCAGCCCTGGCTCGTCGATTACCTGGGGCATTCCCCTGGGCGTCGGCCTGATCGTCTCGGCTTTCGTCCTGACCGCCATCTATGTGCGCCGCGCCAACGGTGAATTCGATGAGCTGAACAAGGCCATCCTGAAGGAGGCGCAACAATGATTCGCCACGCCAAAGCCCTGGCCATCCTGGCCTGCGGAGCCTTCGCACCCGCCGTGTGGGCCGCCGATGCCCTGACCGGCGAGGTGCAGAAACAACCGCTGAACGTCCCGGCGATCGCCATGTTCGTGGCCTTCGTCGCCTTCACCCTCGGTATTACCTACTGGGCCTCCAAGCGCAACAAGTCGGCGGCTGACTACTATGCCGCCGGTGGCAAGATCACCGGCTTCCAGAACGGCCTGGCGATTGCCGGCGACTACATGTCGGCGGCCTCGTTCCTGGGTATTTCGGCCCTGGTGTTCACCTCTGGCTACGATGGCCTGATCTACTCGATCGGCTTCCTGGTCGGCTGGCCGATCATCCTCTTCCTGATTGCCGAACGCTTGCGCAACCTCGGCAAGTACACCTTCGCCGACGTTGCCTCGTACCGCCTCGGGCAAAAGGAGATCCGCACCCTGTCGGCCTCCGGTTCGCTGGTGGTGGTGGCGTTCTACCTGATCGCTCAGATGGTCGGCGCGGGCAAGCTGATCGAGTTGCTGTTCGGCCTGGACTACCACGTCGCGGTGATCCTGGTGGGTATCCTGATGTGCCTGTATGTGCTGTTCGGCGGCATGCTGGCCACCACCTGGGTGCAGATCATCAAGGCCGTGTTGCTGCTGTCCGGTGCCAGCTTCATGGCCCTGATGGTAATGAAACACGTCGGCTTCGACTTCAATACGCTGTTCTCCGAAGCGATCAAGGTGCACGCCAAGGGTGAGGCGATCATGAGCCCGGGTGGCCTGGTCAAAGACCCGATCTCGGCGTTCTCCCTGGGCCTGGCGCTGATGTTCGGTACCGCTGGCCTGCCGCACATCCTGATGCGCTTCTTCACCGTCAGTGACGCCAAGGAAGCCCGCAAGAGCGTGCTGTACGCCACCGGCTTCATCGGCTACTTCTACATCCTGACCTTCATCATCGGCTTTGGCGCGATCCTGCTGGTCAGCACCAACCCGGACTTCAAGGACGCCGCTGGCGCCCTGATCGGCGGCAACAACATGGCGGCGGTGCACCTGGCCGATGCCGTGGGCGGCAGCGTGTTCCTCGGCTTCATCTCGGCGGTGGCCTTTGCCACCATCCTGGCGGTGGTCGCCGGCCTGACCCTGGCTGGTGCCTCGGCGGTCTCCCACGACCTTTACGCCAGCGTCTGGCGCAAGGGCAAGGCCAACGACAAGGACGAGATCCGCGTGTCGAAGATCACCACCATCGCCCTTGGCGTGCTGGCGATCGGCCTGGGCATCCTGTTCGAGAAGCAGAACATCGCCTTCATGGTCGGCCTGGCGTTCTCCATCGCCGCCAGCTGCAACTTCCCGGTACTGCTGCTCTCGATGTACTGGAAGAAACTGACCACCCGCGGCGCCATGATCGGCGGCTGGCTGGGCCTGGTGAGCGCGGTTACGCTGATGATTCTTGGCCCGACCATCTGGGTGCAGATCCTCGGCCATGAGAAAGCCATCTACCCGTATGAATACCCGGCGCTGTTCTCGATGATCATCGCCTTCATCGGCATCTGGTTCTTCTCGATCACCGACAAGTCCAAGGCAGCAGATGACGAACGTGCCAAGTTCTTCCCGCAGTTCGTCCGCTCGCAGACCGGCCTGGGCGCTTCCGGCGCGGTTTCGCACTGATCCACCTGCAAAAAAAAACCGCGCTCAGGCGCGGTTTTTTTCATGGGCTGCGGCTAGATCATGCCTAGCAGCAATAGCACCAGCAGAATCACCAGCACCACACCAACGATGCCGGACGGGCCGTAGCCCCAGCTGCGCGAGTGCGGGAATACCGGTAAGCCACCAATCAGCAGAAGGATCAGGATGATGATGAGAATCGTGGTCATGACGGAGTCCTTGCGTGGTTGAAGGTCAAGGGCCTCGGACTGCTGGCCTCTTGTAAATTCGGACTGTTGCCGCTTGTGAAAGATTCCATTTGTGTACTGCCCACACGGTCATGCCCGTCCATTCACTATCCTGATGAATCCTGCCTCTAGCCAAGGCCTTGATTAGACTCGTTGCACAACCTGTCAGAACAAGGCGTGCCACCATGCAAAACCGCATCATGATCACTGGCGCCGGCTCCGGCCTTGGCCGCGAGATCGCCCTGCGCTGGGCGCGTGAGGGCTGGCACCTGGCGCTGGCCGATGTCAACGAAGCGGGCCTGCGCGAAACCTTGGCGCTGGTCCGGGCCGCAGGAGGCGAGGGCTTCGTCCAGCGCTGCGACGTGCGCGACTATAGCCAGCTCACCGCCCTGGCCCAGGCCTGCGAAGAGAAGTTCGGCGGCATCGATGTGATCGTCAACAATGCCGGCGTCGCCTCGGGCGGCTTCTTCGCCGAGTTGTCGCTGGAAGACTGGGACTGGCAGATTGCGGTCAACCTGATGGGCGTGGTCAAGGGGTGCAAGGCGTTCCTGCCGCAGCTGGAGCGCAGCAAGGGGCGCATCATCAACGTCGCTTCCATGGCGGCGCTGATGCAGGGGCCTGGCATGAGCAACTACAACGTGGCCAAGGCCGGGGTGCTGGCACTTTCGGAGAGCCTCTTGGTGGAGTTGCGCCAGCTTGAGGTGGCGGTGCACTGCGTGTGCCCGTCGTTCTTCCAGACCAACCTGCTCGACTCGTTCCGCGGGCCCAACCCGGCGATGAAAGCCCAGGTCGGCAAGCTGCTGGAAGGCTCGCCAATCAGCGCGGCGGATATCGCCGACTACATCCACCGGCAAGTCGCGGCGGGTGAGTTCCTCATTCTCCCTCATGCGGCCGGGCGCCAGGCTTGGCAGCTCAAACGCCAGGCGCCGGAGCAGCTGTACGATGAGATGGCGGACATGGCGGTAAAAATGCGGGCCAAGGCGCAGCCGCGTTGATTGTAGGAATTATCTGTAGGAGAAATTACCCGCCTGCGTAGGCTTGCTCTGAATTGCGCGCAAAGTATTGTCCAGAGGAATATCCCTAAGCACTCTGCGGTCTTTTCCTGTTGTGAGAGGGCCGGGACATGTTGGTGATCACGCGTGAAATCGGTGAAGTCATCACCATTGGTGACGATATTCGGATCAAGGTGGTGGAAACGCGCAATGGCATGGTGCGCTTTGGTGTGGATGCACCGCGCGAGGTGCCGGTGCACCGGGCCGAGGTCTATCGGCGCATCAAGGCGGCGCTGGCGCGCAAGGCTGATCAGCCCTGATCAGCCTGAGCCGGCCTCTTTGCGGCTAAAGCCGCGAAGAGGCCGGGCCATTCAGTCGAGCAGCTCGCGGGGTACATCATGCTTGGCCAGCAGCTGGCACTGCTGGCTCTCCGGGTCGAACAGGATGAACGCCTGGCCCTTGGCCAACGCCTGGCGCACCCGCAGCACGCGGGTCTCCAGCGGGGTATCGTCACCGTTATCGGTACCGTCGCGGGTGACGAAGTCTTCGATCAGGCGGGTCAGGGTTTCAGCTTGCAGTTGGTCGTAGGGGATCAGCATGGGCAGCGCACAGTCGTGTTCATGATGGTCTGCATGCTACGCGATTCCACGGCCATCAGCTTTTGTTTCCTACCAGGCTGTCCACGGCCGGCACCCGGGTGTCGCTCTCCATCTGTGCATCGTGCTCCAGCTGGTGGCTGAAGCGCTCCAGCGAGGCATTGGCCGGTTGCGAGTCGCTGGCAAACACGGGTGGGCTGAGCAGGTAGGCCGAAAGCAGGCGGCTGAGCGCGGCCAGGCTGTCGATATGGGTACGTTCGTAGCCATGGGTGGCATCGCAGCCGAACGCCACCAGCGCGGTGCGGATGTCATGCCCGGCGGTGACGGCCGAGTGGGCATCGCTGAAGTAGTAGCGGAACAGGTCGCGGCGCACCGGCACGTCCTGGTCGCCGGCCAGCTTCAGCAGGTGGCGGGACAGGTGGTAATCGTACGGTCCGGAAGAATCCTGCATGGCCACGCTCACCGCATGCTCGCTGGAGGCCTGGCCGGGGGCGACCGGGGCGATGTCGATGCCGACGAACTCGCTGACGTCCCAGGGCAGGGCAGCGGCGGCGCCGGAGCCGGTTTCCTCGGTGATGGTGAACAGCGGGTGGCAGTCGATCAGTGGCTGGCGGCCGCTTTCCACCACCGCCTTGAGTGCGGCCAGGAGCGCGGCCACGCCGGCCTTGTCGTCCAGATGGCGAGCGCTGATGTGGCCGCTTTCGGTGAATTCCGGCAGCGGGTCGAAGGCAACGAAGTCACCGATGGCGATGCCCAGTGCTTCACAGTCGGCGCGGGTGGTGCAGTAGGCATCCAGGCGTACCTCGACGTGTTCCCAGCTGATTGGCATCTGGTCGACCGCGGTGTTGAAGGCATGCCCGCTGGCCATCAGTGGCAGCACACTGCCACGGAACACGCCGGTATCGGTGAACACGCTGACCCGGCTGCCCTCGGCGAAGCGGCTTGACCAGCAGCCCACCGGCGCCAGGGCCAGGCGGCCGTTGTCCTGCAACTGGCGCACGCTGGCGCCGATGGTGTCGAGGTGGGCCGAGACGGCGCGGTCAGGCGAGCTTTGCCGGCCCTTGAGGGTGGCGCGGATAGTGCCGCGGCGGGTCAGTTCGAAGGGGATGCCCAGTTCGTCCAGGCGTTCGGCCACGTAGCGCACGATGGTGTCGGTAAAACCGGTCGGGCTGGGGATGGCGAGCATCTCCAGCAGGACGCGCTTCATGTAATCGAGGTCGGGTTCGGGGATTCGATCGGACATGGATTCCTCGTTTCCTGTGCTGGCCTCTTCGCGGCTGAAGCCGCTCCTACAGGTACTGCGACGCTTTCAGGGGGGGTGAAATCCCTGTGGGAGCGGGTTTACCCGCGAAGAGGGCATTGATGTGTTACGCCAAAGGCCGGCTATGCGGGAACAGCAAATCGACAAACCGCTCGGCCGTCGGCTGCGGCTCATGATTGGCCAGCCCGGCCCGCTCGTTGGCTTCGATGATCACGTATTCCGGCTGCTCGGCATCGCGGACCATGAAGTCCAGGCCCACCACCGGGATTTCCAGCGCCCGTGCCGCACGCACCGCAGCATCGGCCAGCACCGGGTGCAGGCGGTCGGTGACGTCTTCCAAAGTGCCACCGGTATGCAGGTTGGCCGTGCGCCGCACCGCCAGGCGCTGGCCGGCGGGCAGCACATCGTCATAGGCATGCCCGGCACTGTGCAGGGTACGCTCGGTCTCGTCGTCCAGCGGGATGCGGCTTTCGCCACCGGTCGCCGCCTGGCGCCGACGGCTCTGCGCCTCGATCAGCTGACGAATGCTGTGCTTGCCGTCACCGATCACCTGGGCCGGGTGGCGAATCGCTGCGGCTACCACCTCATAGCCGATCACCAGGACGCGCAGGTCGCTGCCGGCATGGAAGCTCTCCAACAGCACCCGGCTGTCGAAGCGGCGGGCGCTTTCCACGGCCTGTGTCACTTCTTCGATGCTGGTGAGATTGACCGCCACCCCCTGGCCCTGCTCGCCATCCACAGGCTTGACCACCACCGCGCCGTGCTCGTCGAGAAACGCCAGGTTGTCGTCGGCATTGCCGGCCAGCTGCTGCGCCGGCACCTGCAGCCCGGCGTTGCGCAGGGCATGCTGGGTAAGGCGTTTGTCCTGGCACAAGGTCATGGTCACGGCGCTGGTCAGGTCGCTCAGCGACTCGCGGCAGCGAATCCGGCGCCCGCCCAGGCTGAGGGTGAACAGGCCGGCAGCGGCATCGTCGACGTGCACCTCGATACCGCGGCGCAACGCCTCGTCGACGATGATGCGGGCATAAGGATTCAGGCCAGCTTCTGGGCCGGGCCCGAGAAACAGCTGCTGGTTGATGCCATTCTTGCGCTTGACCGCGAAGGTCGGCAGGTTGCGGAAACCGAGTTTCTCGTACAGGCGCTTGGCCTGGTGGTTGTCGTGCAGCACCGACAGGTCGAGGTAGGCCAGGCCGCGGCTCATGAAATGCTCGACCAAGTGGCGCACCAGCACCTCGCCAACCCCCGGACGGGTGCACTGAGGGTCCACGGCCAGGCACCACAGGCTGCTGCCGTGTTCGGGATCGTCGAACGCCTTGCTGTGGTTCAGGCCCATGACACTGCCGATCACCGCGCCGTTGTCCTCATCCTCGGCCAGCCAGTACACCGGGCCTCCAAGGTGGCGGGGGGTGACCCGCTCGGGGTCGACCGGCAGCATACCGCGCGCCTGGTACAGGGTATTGATCGCCTGCCAGTCGCTGGGGTTTTGCGCCCGGCGCACCCGGAAGCCACGGAACACCCGTTGTGCCGGGCGGTAGTCGGTGAACCACAGGCGCAAGGTGTCGGAGGGGTCGAGAAACAGTTGCTGGGGTGCTTGGGCCAGCAACTGCTGGGGGGCAGCCACGTACAGGGCGATGTCGCGCTCGCCGGGGCGCTCCTCCTGCAAGGCGGCGGCCAGGCTGGCTGGGTCCGGGTAGGTGTGGCCGATCAGCAGACGCCCCCAACCGCAGTGCAGTACACGCGGCTGGTCGTGGGGCTCGCTGCCGTCGCCAGCCAGGCGCGCCTGCAAACGTTCGTAGGACGGCGGCTGGCCGCGCAGAAGGCGCTGACCGTAGGCGATTTCGTGGGTTTTCATCGGTCAGATTCCTTGTTCGCTGAGCCACAGGTTCAGGGCTGCCAGCTGCCACAGTTTGGAGCCGCGCAGCGGGGTGAGCTGGCCGTGCGGGTTGCTCAGCAGGCGGTCGAGCATGGCCGGGTTGAACAGGCCACGGTCCTGGCTTGGGTCGGTCAGCAGGTCGCGCACCCAGCCGAGCGTTGCGCCTTCCAGATGCTTGAGGCCCGGCACCGGGAAGTAGCCTTTCTTGCGGTCGATCACCTCGTGGGGGATCACCCGCCGTGCGGCTTGCTTGAGCACCTGCTTGCCGCCGTCGGGCAGCTTGAAGCGTGCCGGAATGCGCGCCGACAGTTCGACCAGGCGATAGTCGAGGAACGGCGTGCGCGCCTCCAGGCCCCAGGCCATGGTCATGTTGTCGACCCGTTTGACCGGGTCGTCGACCAGCATCACCGTACTGTCCAGGCGTAAGGCCTTGTCCACCGCTTCAGGGGCGCCGGGGCGGGCGAAGTGCTCGCGGACGAAGTCGCCGGCCGCGTCGGTCTCCAGCAGCCAAGGGGCCTGGACCGTGTCGCGGTACTCGTCATGGCTGCGGTCGAAGAAGGCGTCGCGGTAGGCGGCGAAGGCATCCTCGGCACCGTTCACCTTCGGGTACCAGTGGTAGCCGGCGAACAGTTCGTCGGCGCCCTGGCCGCTCTGCACGCCCTTGCAGTGCTTGGCCACTTCCCGCGACAGCAGGTAGAAGGCGATGCAGTCGTGGCTGACCATCGGTTCGCTCATGGCACGGAAGGCCGCGGGCAACTGCTCGATGACCTCGTGCTCGGCGATGCGCAACTGGTGGTGGCGGGTGCCGTAATGCTTGGCGATCAGGTCGGAATACTGGAACTCGTCACCGCGTTCTCCGCCGGCATCCTCGAAGCCGATGGAGAAGGTCGACAGGTCGTCCACGCCGACCTCGCGCAACAGGCCGACCAGCAGGCTGGAATCGACACCGCCAGAGAGCAGCACGCCGACGTCCACGGCGGCGCGCTGGCGGATGGCCACGGCGTCGCGGGTGGCGTCGAGCACGCGGGTGGTCCAGCCTTCCAGGTCGAGGTCGCGCTCGTCCGGGTTGGGGCCGTAGTGCAGTTGCCACCAGGTCTGGCGCTCGACCTCGCCGTGGCGGTCGACGCGCATCCAGGTCCCGGGCTCGAGCTTCTGCACATTGGCCAGCAACGTGCGCGGTGCAGGCACCACGGCGTGGAAGTTGAGGTAATGGTTGAGCGCTACCGGGTCGATCATCGGGTCGATGTCGCCACCCTTGAGCAGCGCCGGCAGGGTCGAAGCGAAGCGCAGGCGCTCGCCGTTGCGCGACAGGTACAGCGGTTTGACGCCCAGGCGGTCACGGGCCAGGAACAGGCGCTGGCTGTCACGCTCCCAGATGGCCAGGGCGAACATGCCGTTGAGCTTGGGCAGCAAGGCCGCGCCCCAGGCGTGGTAGCCCTTGAGTAGCACTTCGGTATCGCCGTCGGACCAGAAACTGTAGCCCAGCGCCTGCAGCTCCTGGCGCAGCTCGGGGAAGTTGTAGATGGCGCCGTTGAAGGCCAGTGACAGGCCCAGGGTGTTGTCGACCATCGGCTGCGCCGAACCGTCGGACAGGTCCATGATCTTCAGGCGGCGGTGGCCGAGGGCGATCGGGCCTTGGCTATGGAAGCCCCAGGCGTCGGGGCCACGGGGCGCCAGGTGGTGGGTTATGCGCTCTACCGCAGCCAGGTCGGCTGGGCGAGGGGCTTGGTCGATGGGGGTGAAACGCAACTCTCCTGCTAATCCGCACATAGGTCCTTACCGGTTTTTCCGTTGGGGAATGAGTGCCCCGGATTAGGGCACCCTGTAAGGAACTGACCTGTGCGGTTTGTGGGAGTTTTAGATCAATCTGTTATAAGCAAGGGCCGCACAGCGGCCCCCAGTGTTTCATTTTCCGCGAATCAGCTTGCGCAGGATGAACCGGTTCGGATGGCAGGCCTCGGCCACCACCCGTGGCAACGGCAGCGGTTCGCCACTGGCCCAGGCCGCAATCAGCTCGCCACTCAACGGCGCGGTGATCAACCCTCGCGATCCATGCCCAGTGTTCACATACAGCCCGTCCAGCCACGGGCACTCCACCTCCGGCACCTGCCGCGCATCCTTGCCGAGCACGGCATACGCCTCGGCAAACAGCGCCGGGTCAGCTACCGGCCCGACAATCGGCAGGTAATCCGGACTGGTACACCGAAACGCTGCCCGGCCCTGCAGTCGCTCGGCGTCTAGTGCCGCCGCGCCCAGTCGTGAGGCCAGGTCGGTGGAAATCTCATCCAGCAACGCCAAGTTGCCTTGGTGCTCGGCAACGGTCGGTGTCAGGTCATCATTGTGGAAGTCGAAACTGGCGCCCAAGGTGTGCTCATCCCCCCGGGGCGGTGCGACGTAGCCATCGGCACAGACCACGGTGCGCAAGGCACGGCTGGCTTCAGTGGCGGGCAGGCGCGTGATCTGCCCGCGAATGCGCTTGAGCGGCAATTGCGCGCAAGGCGCGAAGCGGCGCACATCGGCGGCCCCGGCCAGTACCACCAGCGGCGCGCTGGCCAGCAAACGCTCGCCATCCCAGGCCTGCCAGAGGCCGTCGGCCTTGCGCAGCTCGACCACGTCCTGATGGAGTTGAACGCGAATGTTCGGGTGCTGCAGCTGCGCCTGGCACAACGCGGGCGGGTGTACCCAGCCACTCTCCGGGTAGAACAGGCCGCCCGCAGGCAGCGCCACCCCGGCAATCGCTTCGGCATCAGCCTGCCCCAGCGCCCGCAGCAGACTGCTGTCGAACGCCTCGGCAAGTTTGGCCTGGCGCTCGCCTTCCTGGCTGTCGAAGGCCAGCTGCAGCACACCGCAGGCGTCCCAATCGCTGCCACGCTGCAACCGTTCGAGCTGGCGCCGGGTAAAGCCGAAACCGGCCAGGATCATCTGCGACAAGGCGGTGCCATGGGCGGACAACTTCAGGTACAGCACACCCTGCGGGTTGCCGGAGGCCTCCTGCGCGGGCGCCGCGTGGCGCTCCAGCACCGTGACCTGCCAGCCGCGTGCGGCCAGGCTGGCGGCGCTGGCACTGCCCGCCAGGCCGGCACCGATCACCAGTGCCTGGCGCGGGCCTGCCACAGGGGCGGGGCGGGCGTACCAGGGCGCGGCGATGGCCGGCGATGGATGCCCGGTGTATTCGCCACTCATCACCTCCCACTTCTTGCCGATGCCTGGGATTTTCTTCATGGTGAAGCCAGCATCGATCAGCCCGCGGCGTACCCAGCCGGTGGTGGTGAAGGTACCCAGCGCGGTGCCGGGGTGGGCCAGCCGGGCCAATTGGGCGAACAGCTCGGGGGTCCACATGTCAGGGTTCTTCGCGGGGGCAAAGCCGTCGAGGAACCACACGTCGATGCTGGCGTCGAGCTGCGGCAGTTGCGCCAGTACGTCGCCGATCAGCAGGGTCAGGGTGACCCGGCCGTTGTCGAAACTGAACTGCTGGAAGCCTGGGTGTACCGCCACGTATTGCGCCAGGAAGGGTTCGGTGAAGGCCGCCATCTCCGGCCACAGGCGCGCGGCGCGGGCCATGTCGTCGCGGCCGAGCGGGTACTTCTCGACGCTGATGAAATGCAAGCGCGCATCGGCATGGGCCTGTTCGGTGAACAGCTGCCAGGCGCAGAAGAAGTTCATGCCGGTACCGAAGCCGGTCTCGCCGATCACCAGGCAACCGTGTGGGGCCAGGGCGGCGAAGCGCTGCGCCAGGCGGGTCTGTTCGAGGAACACGTAGCGGGTTTCGTCGGTGCCTTCATTCTTGGAGAAATAGACGTCGTCGTACTGCCGCGAGTGGGGGCGGCCCTGGTCGTCCCAGTCGATCTGGGCATGCTGGAGGAGGGTGGACATGGTTGGCTCGGTTGCAGCGGATGTGCGGATTTTATGCCATCTGCCGGGTTTGCGCAGGCGCTACGCAAATCCGCTAGTCTTGCTTATCCAATGAAGGAGCCAGTGCATGTTTGAATCCGCAGAAATCGGTCACAGCATCGACAAGGAAACCTACGACGCAGAAGTGCCTGCCTTGCGCGAAGCGCTGCTTGAGGCGCAGTACGAACTCAAGCAGCAGGCGCGCTTCCCGGTGATCGTGCTGATCAATGGCATCGAAGGCGCCGGCAAGGGCGAAACGGTCAAGCTGCTCAACGAGTGGATGGACCCGCGCATGATCGACGTGCTCACCTTCGACCAGCAGACCGATGAAGAACTGGCCCGGCCACCGGCCTGGCGTTACTGGCGGGCGTTGCCACCCAAAGGGCGGATGGGCGTGTTCTTCGGCAACTGGTACAGCCAGATGTTGCAGGGGCGGGTCCATGGCCAGTTCAAGGACGCCGTGCTCGACCAGGCCATCACCGGTGCCGAACGGCTTGAACAGATGCTCTGCGACGAAGGCGCACTGATCATCAAGTTCTGGTTCCACCTGTCCAAGAAGCAGATGAAGGCGCGCCTGAAATCGCTCAAGGACGACCCGCTGCACAGCTGGAAGATCAGCCCGCTGGACTGGCAGCAGTCGGAAACCTACGACCGTTTCGTGCGCTTCGGCGAACGCGTGCTGCGCCGCACCAGCCGCGACTACGCGCCGTGGCATATCGTCGAAGGCGTCGACCCGAACTACCGCAGCCTGGCGGTGGGGCGCATCCTGCTGGAAAGCCTGCAGGCGGCGCTGGCCAACAACCCCAAGGGCAAGCACCAGGGTAACGTCGCCCCGCTGGGCCGGAGCATCGATCAGCGCAGCCTGCTCGGTGCCCTGGACCTGAGCGTGCGTTTGGACAAGCAAGACTATCAGGAGCAGCTGGTCACCGAGCAAGCCCGCCTGGCCGGCCTGCTGCGCGACAAGCGCATGCGCCGGCATGCCCTGGTGGCGGTGTTCGAAGGCAACGATGCTGCCGGCAAGGGCGGCGCCATCCGCCGGGTGGCGGCCGCGCTGGACCCACGCCAGTACCGCATCGTGCCGATTGCCGCGCCCACCGAAGAAGAGCGTGCGCAGCCATACCTGTGGCGGTTCTGGCGGCACATCCCGGCGCGCGGCAAGTTCACCATCTTCGACCGCTCCTGGTACGGCCGGGTGCTGGTGGAGCGGGTGGAGGGCTTCTGCACCCCGGCCGACTGGATGCGTGCCTACAGCGAAATCAATGACTTCGAAGAGCAACTGGTGAATGCCGGCGTGGTGGTGGTCAAGTTCTGGCTGGCGATCGACCAGCAGACCCAGCTGGAGCGCTTTGAAGAGCGCGAGCAGATCCCGTTCAAGCGCTACAAGATCACCGAAGACGACTGGCGCAACCGCGACAAATGGGACGATTACGCCCAGGCCGTGGGCGACATGGTCGACCGCACCAGCAGCGAGATCGCACCGTGGACGCTTGTCGAAGCCAACGACAAGCGCTGGGCGCGGGTGAAGGTGCTGCGCACGATCAACCAAGCCCTGGAGGCAGCGTTCGCCAAGGACAAGAAATAGCCAGGCATGCCGCCGTGGAATGACCCGATGAATTTATTTCCCGGCATTTTCCTCCGGCGCGGTGCTCCAAGCCCTTAGAATCCGGTTACCCCCACCAAGGGCACATTCGAGGACTGTATGCACACAACTTCCGGCCGTTGGGGCTACGGCCTGTTTCTGGCACTGCTGACCGCGCTGCTCTGGGGCATCCTGCCGATCAAGCTCAAGCAGGTGCTGCAGGTGGTCGACCCGATGACCGTCACCTGGTATCGCCTGCTGGTCTCCGGCGGCGTGCTGTTCGCCTGGCTGGCCGCCCAGCGGCGCCTGCCATCGCTGCGCAAGCTGGCGCCCAAAGGCAGGGCCCTGGTCGTGGTCGCCGTGTTCGGCTTGATGGGCAACTATGTGTTGTACCTGATCGGTCTGAACCTGCTGAGCCCGGGCACTGCCCAGCTGGTGGTGCAGATCGGCCCGGTGCTGTTGCTGGTGGCCAGCGTGTTCGTGTTCAAGGAGCGCTTCAGCCTGGGCCAGGGCATTGGCCTGCTGGTGCTGTTGTTCGGTTTCGGCTTGTTCTTCAATCAGCGCCTGGAAGAGCTGCTGACCTCGCTGGGCACTTACACCACGGGTGTCCTGACCATTCTCCTGGCCACCAGCATCTGGGTGTTCTATGCCCTGAGCCAGAAGCAGCTGCTGACGGTGTGGCATTCGCAGCAGGTGATGATGGTCATCTACCTGAGTTGTGCGGCGCTGCTGACGCCTTGGGTGCATCCACTGGAGGCGCTGCAATTGAGCCCGGTGCAGGGGTGGCTGTTGCTGGCCTGTTGCCTGAACACCCTGGTGGCCTATGGCGCGTTTGCCGAGGCGTTGGCGCATTGGGAGGCGTCGCGTGTGAGTGCCACGCTGGCGCTGACACCGTTGGTGACCTTTGTCGCGGTGGCGCTGGCGGCCATGGTGTGGCCTGAGTACGTGCACGCCGAAGACATCAACACCCTGGGCTATATAGGTGCGGTGACGGTGGTGGCGGGGTCGACCCTGGTGGCGCTGGGGCCATCGCTGGTGGCCGGGTGGCGGGCCAGAAGGGCACGACTGGCTTGAATTGCAGGGTTGCCTGTGCCGGCCTCTTCGCGCCGAACCGCCGCGAAGAGGCCGGCACAGGCTTTACATCAATCAGCCCTTGCCACCGGGCGCCAGCATGTTCTCTGGCCTTACCCACTGGTCGAACTGCTCGTTGGTCAGGTACTTCAACTCCAGCGCCGCCTCACGCAAGGTCTTGCCTTCGCTGTAGGCCTTCTTGGCTATCTCCGCCGCCTTGTCATAGCCAATGTGCGGGTTCAGCGCCGTCACCAGCATCAGGCCGCGCTCCAGATGCGCCGCCATCTGCTCGGCATCCGGCTCGATCCCGGCCACACAATGCTGCTGGAAGTTACGGCAGCCATCGGCCAGCAGCTCGATCGATTGCAGCAGGTTGTGAATGATCACCGGCTTGAACACGTTCAGTTGCAGATGACCCTGGCTGGCGGCAAAGCCGATTGCCGCGTCGTTGCCCAATACTTGGCAGGCCAGCATCGACAGCGCCTCGCACTGGGTCGGGTTGACCTTGCCGGGCATGATCGAGCTGCCTGGCTCGTTGGCCGGCAGGCGCACTTCGGCCAGCCCGGCTCGCGGGCCGGAACCGAGCAGGCGCAGGTCGTTGGCAATCTTCATCAGCGCCACCGCCAGGGTCTTCAGCGCACCGGCCAGGCTGGTCAGCGGTTCATGGCCGGCAAGGGCGGCGAACTTGTTCGGGGCGGTGACGAAGGGCAGGCCGGAGAGGGCGGCCAGCTCGGCGGCCACGGCCTCGGCAAAACCATGCGGAGCGTTCAGCCCGGTGCCGACGGCGGTGCCGCCCTGCGCCAGCTCGCACACCGCCGGCAAGGTGGCGCGGATGGCGCGCTGGGCGTAGTCGAGCTGGGCGACGAAGGCCGACACCTCCTGGCCGAAGGTGATCGGCGTGGCGTCCATCATGTGCGTGCGGCCGGTCTTGACCAGCTTGCCGTGGCGCGCCGACAGCTCGGCCAGGCCCGACGACAGCTCGGCGATCGCCGGCAGCAGCTTGTCGTGTACCGCCTGGGCGGCGGCGATGTGCATGGCGGTGGGGAAACAGTCGTTGGAGCTCTGCGAGCGGTTGACGTGATCGTTGGGATGGACTGGCGCCTTGCCGCCACGGCCTTTGCCGGCCAGCTCGTTGGCGCGCCCGGCGATCACCTCGTTGACGTTCATGTTGCTCTGGGTGCCGCTGCCGGTCTGCCAGACCACCAGCGGGAACTGGTCGTCATGTTCGCCATCGAGCACTTCGTCGGCGGCTTGTTCGATCAGCCGGGCGATGTCGGCGGGCAGGTCGCCATTGCGGTCGTTGACCCGCGCGGCGGCTTTCTTGATCAGCGCCAGGGCGTGCAGCACCGCGAGCGGCATGCGTTCCTTGCCAATGGCAAAGTTGATCAGCGAGCGCTGGGTCTGCGCGCCCCAGTAGGCGTCCTCAGGAACTTCGACCGGGCCCAGGCTGTCTGTCTCGATACGGCTCATGCTGCGTTCACTCCTTGTCAGTCAGAATCAGCAGTTTAGGCCCTCATGCGTGCGAGCGGTTCATTCGCTCGTCGTGCCACTTGAGCGCTGCGCCCTTGCGGGAGCAGAATGCTCTTCTCTGAGGTACCGCCTCCCCCTCCTGAAGGAAATGCAATGACCCGTCTCCGTGTCCTCTGTGCTGCCGTCGCCCTGGCTTGTGCCAGCGGCCAGGTACTCGCTGCCACCGCCAGCCACAATGCTGCCGCCGAGAAATTCCTGACCCTGGCCAATGCCGACAAGCTGGGCACTCCGGTGTACATGCAGGTCCAGCAGATGTTCGCCCAGCGTTTCGCCCAGACCAAGGCGCCGGCCTCCAAGCAGCCGGTGCTCGAGAGCTACCAGGCCAAGGCCAACGCTGCCCTGGACAACGCCATCGGCTGGAACAAGCTGAAGCCGAAGATGGTTGACCTGTACACCCAGACCTTCACCGAGCAGGAGCTCAAGGACCTGGTCAAGTTCTACGAGTCGCCGCTGGGCAAGAAAGTCCTGCGTGAAATGCCCAAGGTCACCCAGCAGTCCGCCCAGCTGACCCAGACCAGCCTGGAACCGGCGGTGCCTGTGGTCAACAAGCTGCTCGACGACATGACCAAGGAGCTGGACCCGAACGCTGGCAAGGCCGCAGCCCCGGCCAAGAAGTGAGTCACACCCAATGAGCATGCAGCACCGCATCGAGCAGCAACTGGCCGCGCTGGCCCCGCAACACCTTGAAGTGCACAACGAAAGCCACATGCACAGCCGTGGCCAGGAAACCCACTACAAGGCAGTGATCGTCAGCGAGCAGTTCGCCGGGCTCAACAGCGTCAAGCGCCACCAGAAGGTCTACGCCACCATGGGCGAGCTGATGGGCGAGATCCACGCCCTGGCGATTCACACCTACACGGCCGAAGAGTGGGCCAAGGTGGGTGTGGCACCTGCCTCACCGGTGTGTGCTGGCGGCGGGCACTGAATCCTTTCCGGCATTCTGTTAGACTGCACCACGCGCCGCTTGCCGGCGCGTTTTTATTTGTCATTCCGGTCCGCCCCTTACGAGGGTGACCACCTGGAGAACCGATTTCATGTCCCAAGCTATCGTCGTGGCGGCGCTGTACAAGTTCGTCACCCTGGAAGACTACGTCGAGCTGCGAGAGCCGCTGCTCAAGACCATGCTCGACAACGGCGTCAAAGGCACCTTGCTGCTGGCCCATGAAGGCATCAACGGCACCGTTTCGGCCACGCGCGAGGGCATCGACGGCTTGCTCGCCTGGCTGCGCAACGACCCGCGCCTGGCTGATGTCGACCATAAGGAATCCTACTGCGACGAGCAGCCGTTCTACCGCACCAAGGTCAAGCTCAAGAAAGAGATCGTCACCCTCGGCGTGCCGGGCGTCGACCCGAACCAGGCCGTCGGCACCTATGTCGAGCCCAAGGACTGGAACGCCCTGATCAGCGACCCGGAAGTGTTGCTGATCGATACCCGCAACGACTACGAAGTGGCCATCGGCACCTTCAAGGGCGCCATCGACCCGAAGACCGAGACCTTCCGCGAATTCCCAGAGTACATCAAGGCCAACTTCGACCCAAGCAAGCACAAGAAGGTCGCGATGTTCTGCACCGGCGGCATCCGTTGCGAAAAAGCGTCCAGCTATATGCTCGGTGAAGGCTTCGAGGAGGTCTATCATCTTAAAGGTGGCATCCTGAAATACTTCGAGGAAGTGCCTCAGGAAGAGAGCCTCTGGGACGGCGACTGCTTCGTCTTCGACAACCGCGTCACGGTGCGCCATGACCTGAGCGAAGGCGAGTACGACCAGTGCCATGCCTGCCGCCACCCGGTCGATGCCAAGGACCGCGAATCGGAGCACTATTCGCCAGGCGTGAGCTGCCCGCATTGCTGGGACACCCTGAGCGAAAAGACCCGCCGCAGCGCCATCGACCGGCAGAAGCAGATCGAGCTGGCCAAGGCCCGCAACCAGCCGCACCCGATTGGTTACAACTACAAAGCCGAGGCTTGAACCATGACCGCCCGCCTGATCTATGTGATGGACCCGATGTGCTCCTGGTGCTGGGGTTTCGCACCAGTGGCTGCGGCCCTGATCGCACAGGCCGCCGAGGCGGGCGTCAGTACCCGCCTGGTGCCGGGCGGCCTGCGCACAGGCGGCAGCGCGCTGGATGGTTCGACCCGCAAGTACATCCTAGAGCACTGGCAGGCGGTGGCCGAGGCCACCGGGCAGCCGTTCCGTTTCGATGGCGCCATGCCTGACGGCTTTGTCTACGACACCGAGCCTGCCTGCCGCGCCCTGGTCACGGCCCGCGAGCTGGATGCCGAGCGTGTCTGGCCGCTGCTGGGGCTGATCCAGCGCGCTTTCTACGAGCAGGGCGTGGATGTCACTCGCGCCCCGCAACTGGTCGAACTGGCCGAACAGGCCGGCTTCGACCGCGAGCGTTTCGCCCAGCAGTTCACCAGCCATGACATTCGCGCCGCCACCAGCGCGGACTTCAGCTGGGTGCAGGACCTTGGCATCGCCGGCTTCCCGACCCTGCTGGCTGAGCGCAACGGCCAGCTGGCACTGCTGACCAACGGCTACCAGCCGCTGGACAGCCTGCAACCGCTGCTTGGCCGCTGGCTACAGCAGGCCGTCTGTGCTTGATCTGCCAGGGTCGCCCGACCCTGTGCCAGGGAAGCCCGCCGCTGTGTCCGATCGCCTGAGCTGGGCGGAAATCCGTCGCCTGGCCCTGCATCACAAGAAAAACCTCTGGACCGCCAACCTGGTCGCCGTACTGGCAGCCTGCTGTGCCGTGCCGATCCCGTTGCTGTTGCCGTTGCTGGTTGACGAAGTGCTGCTCGGGCACGGCGATGCCGCGCTGAAATGGATGAACCACCTGCTGCCAAGCGCCTGGCAGGTGGCGGCCGGCTACATCGGCCTGATGCTGGTGGCCACCTTGTGCCTGCGCCTGGCGGCGCTGGCCTTCAACGTGGTGCAGGCCAAGCTGTTCGCCGGCTTGGCCAAGGACATCGTCTACCGTTTGCGCATTCGCCTGATCGAGCGCCTCAAGCGCATCTCGCTGAAGGAATATGAAAGCCTCGGCAGCGGCACCGTGACCACGCACCTGGTCACTGACCTGGATACCCTCGACAAGTTTGTCGGCGAGACCTTGAGCCGCTTCCTGGTGGCCATGCTGACCCTCACCGGCACGGCGGCGATCCTGATCTGGATGCACTGGAAACTGGCGTTGCTGATCCTGTTGTTCAACCCGCTGGTGATCTACTTCACCGTGCAGTTGGGCAAACGCGTCAAGCACCTGAAGAAACTCGAGAACGACAGCACCTCGCGCTTTACCCAGGCGTTGTCGGAGACCCTGGATGCCATCCAGGAAATCCGTGCCGGCAACCGCCAGGGCTATTTCCTCGGCCGCCTTGGCCTGCGGGCCCGTGAAGTGCGCGACTATGCCGTGGAATCGCAATGGAAGAGCGATGCCAGCGGCCGCGCCAGTGGTCTGCTGTTCCAGTTCGGTATCGATATCTTCCGTGCGGCGGCGATGCTGACCGTGCTGTTTTCCGACCTGTCGATCGGCCAGATGCTGGCGGTGTTCAGCTACCTGTGGTTCATGATCGGCCCGGTGGAACAGCTGCTCAACCTGCAATATGCCTACTACGCCGCCGGCGGTGCGCTGAGCCGGCTCAATGAGCTGCTGTCGCGGGCCGACGAGCCGCAGTACCCGGCGTCCTGTGACCCGTTCAGCGGCCGCGAGACGGTGGGTATCGAGGTGCGCGACCTGCGCTTTGCCTATGCCGACGAGCCGGTGCTGGACCAGCTGAACCTGGCCATTGCCCCCGGTGAGAAGGTGGCCATCGTCGGTGCCAGTGGGGGCGGCAAGAGTACCCTGGTGCAGTTGCTGCTGGGCCTGTACAGCGCGCAGGCCGGGACCATCCGCTTTGGCGGTGCCAGCCTGCAGGAAATCGGCCTTGAGACCCTGCGCGAGAATGTCGCGGTGGTGCTGCAGCACCCCTCGCTGTTCAACGACAGCGTGCGCGCCAACCTGACCATGGGCCGCGAATGCACTGACGACGCGTGCTGGCAGGCACTGCGCATCGCCCAGCTCGACGCCACCATTGCCGCCCTGCCGCAAGGGCTGGACAGCGTGGTCGGCCGCTCGGGTGTGCGCTTGTCCGGTGGCCAGCGCCAGCGCCTGGCGATCGCCCGCATGGTCCTGGCCGAGCCCAAGGTAGTGATTCTCGATGAAGCCACCTCGGCGCTGGATGCTGCCACCGAGTACAACCTGCACCAGGCATTGGCGCGCTTCCTCAATGGCCGGACCACGCTGATCATCGCGCACCGCTTGTCGGCGGTGAAACAGGCCGACCGCGTGCTGGTATTCGACGGTGGCCATGTGGCCGAGGATGGCGACCATCAGCAGCTGATTGCCGAGGGTGGGTTGTATGCCAAGCTGTATGGGCATCTGCAGCAGACCTGACGGCTTGGGTTTTGTGGTGGGGCGCTCGATTTATCAGGCGCCGACCATCCCTCGGCGAACTCCCCCCAAAATTCCCCTCCACTCAGATGGCAAATGGCCTACGCTGTGCTTGTCTGGGTTGATTCAAAGTCTTATCTGCTCTGCGACAGGGACTAAATGAAGGGAAATCGCACACAAGAAGCGCCTAGGTTGGCAGGTATCATCTGGCCCTTCATCGCCGTTGTCGTGTTCCAGGTGTTGCTGGGTAGCCTCAGCCTTTATGCGTTGTCGGCGGTGCGTGCCTACGTCGCCGGTGAAAGCCTTTGGTCCAAGGCGCAGAAAGACGCCATCTATTACCTCAACCTGTATGCCGATGACCGCGACGAGCGTACCTATCAGCGCTATCGCCAGGTCATGACGGTGCCCCAGGGCGACCACGAACTGCGTGAATTGCTCGACCAGGCCAGCCCGGACCTGGAAGGTGCCCGTCAGGCTGTGCTGCAGGGGGGCAACCACCCGGACGATGTCGACCGGATCATCTGGTTCTACCGTAATTTCCGCCAGGTCAGCTACATGCAGACGGCGATCGATTACTGGAACATCGGCGATGATTACCTGATCAAGCTCGATATGCTGGCCAGCGAAATGCACGCCGGTTTTGCTGCGGGGCAGGTCAGCGCTGCCCAGCTCGACAACTGGAAAGCCCGCATCGTCGCGATCAACGAAGGCGTCACGCCGGCCGCCAAGGCATTCAGCGATGCGTTGGGCGAAGGCTCGCGGATGCTGCTGCGGGTGCTGCTGGTCACCAACCTGCTGACTGCGCTGTTCCTCATCACCTTTGCCTGGCGCCGTTCGAGCAAGCTGCTGGCCCAGCGCCAGGCCTTCGCCAATGCCCTGCGGGAGGAGAAGGAACGGGCGCAGATTACCCTCGAGGCGATTGGTGACGCGGTGATCACCGCCGATGTGGAGGGCAATATCGGCTACATGAACCCCGCTGCCGAGCAGTTGACCCACTGGCAATCCGGGCAGGCCCTGGGGCTACCGTTGGGGGCGCTGTTCAGCCTGCTCGACGAGCAGGAGGAGGGTGAAGGCAGCACGCTGGTCGAACAGGTGCTCAGCGGCAGCCTCAAGGGCGGCGCCGAGCATGCCCGGCTGATCCAGCGTCTTGATGGCAGCACGGTCTCGGTCAACCTGGTCGGCTCGCCGATCATCAACAACGACCAGGTGGCGGGCATCGTGCTGGTGCTGCACGACATGACCCAGGAACGCCAGTACATCGCCAACCTGTCGTGGCAAGCCACCCATGATGCCTTGACTGGCCTGGCCAACCGTCGCGAATTCGAATACCGCCTGGAACAGGCGCTCAATAGCCTGGTGCGTCAGGCCGGGCGACATTCCCTGATGTTCCTCGACCTCGACCAGTTCAAGCTGGTCAACGACACCAGTGGCCATGCGGCGGGCGACGAGCTGCTCAGGCACATTTGCGCGGTGCTGCAGTCAGGGTTGCGCGAAGGCGACACCCTGGCGCGCCTGGGCGGTGATGAATTTGGCGTGCTGCTGGAAAATTGCCCGTCCGAACAGTCCGAGCGCATCGCCGAGAACTTGCGCCAGGCTGTGCAGAGCCTGCACTTCGTGTGGAAGGGCAGGCCGTTCGTGACCACTGTCAGTATCGGCCTGGTGCACATCGCGCAGGTGCCGGGCACACTGGAGGCCTCGTTGCGAGCTGCCGACATGGCCTGCTACATGGCCAAGGAAAAGGGCCGTAACCGGGTACAGGTATACCACGCCGACGACAGCGAGCTGTCCATGCGCTTTGGCGAGATGGCCTGGATCCAGCGCCTGCACGTGGCCCTGGAGGAGAACCGCTTCTGCCTCTATTGCCAGGAAATCGCCGCGCTGAAAGACATCGAGGGTCCGGGCCATATCGAGATACTGCTGCGCCTGCATGACGAAAGCGGGCGCACCATCCTCCCCGACAGTTTCATCCCGGCCGCCGAGCGCTATGGCCTGATGACGGCGCTGGACCGCTGGGTGGTGCGCAACGTGTTCCAGGTCATCCGCCAATGCCTGGATGAAGGGCGTGAGGGGCCGCTGGCCATGTGCGCGATAAACCTTTCGGGAACGAGCATCGGCGACGACAAGTTCCTCGAGTATCTGCAGCGGTTGTTCGTCGAATATGCCATTCCGCCGCGCATGATCTGCTTCGAGATCACCGAGACCAGTGCCATCGCCAACCTGGGCAGTGCAATCCGCTTCATCAATGAATTGAAGGGGCTGGGTTGCAAGTTCTCGCTGGATGACTTCTGTGCCGGGATGTCGTCATTTGCCTATTTGAAACATTTACCTGTCGACTTCTTGAAGATCGACGGAAGTTTTGTCAAAGATATGCTCGACGACCCGGTCAATCGTGCCATGGTCGAGGTGATCAATCACATCGGCCACGTCATGGGCAAGCGGACCATCGCCGAGTTCGTCGAAACACCGTTGATCGAGCAGGCCTTGCAGGAGATCGGCGTGGATTACGCCCAGGGCTATCTGATTGAACGACCGCAGGTGTTCACCTGCGACAGTCTGCAGCGCCAACGGATTGCTGCGCGGCCCTTGCTGCATCGGGCGCCAGGTACTTTTCGCTGAACACGTCCGCTAAATCACAAGGATCAAGGAGCTGAAAGTGATGGATGCATTCGTACGTATCGGGCCCTTGATGGACCCGGCCAGTTACCCCCTGTGGGCCCAGCAGCTGATCGAGGATTGCCGCGAAAGCAAGCGCCGGGTGGTCGAACATGAGTTCTACCAGCGTCTGCGTGATGGCCAGCTGCGCCAGTCGACCATTCGCCAGTACCTGATCGGTGGCTGGCCGGTGGTCGAACAGTTTTCCCTGTACATGGCCCATAACCTGACCAAGACCCGCTATGCCCGCCACCCTGGCGAAGACATGGCGCGGCGTTGGCTGATGCGCAATATACGCGTCGAGCTCAACCATGCCGATTACTGGGTCAACTGGTGCCATGCCCATGGCGTGCACCTGCACGAGCTGCAAGCGCAGGAGGTACCGCCAGAGCTGAACGGGCTGAACGACTGGTGCTGGCGGGTGTGCACCACCGAATCGCTGGCGATTGCCATGGCGGCGACCAACTACGCGATCGAAGGGGCGACAGGCGAGTGGTCGGCGGTGGTCTGCGCTGAGGACACCTACGCCATGGGTTTCCCGGAGGATCAGCGCAAGCGGGCGATGAAATGGTTGAAGATGCATGCCCAGTACGATGACGCACACCCGTGGGAAGCGCTGGAGATCATCTGCACGCTGGCGGGCGAGAACCCGACCCTGGGGCTGCGCACCGAGCTGCGCAGGGCCATTTGCAAGAGCTATGACTGCATGTACCTGTTCCTGGAGCGGTGCATGCAACTGGAAGGGCGCCAGCAAGGGCGCCTGCGCCCGGCCTTGGCTGCTGGTTGAGGACCATTGGGGCTGCTGCGCAGCCCTTTCGCGGCACAAGGCCGCTCCCACAGGTACAGCGCAACCGGCAATGATTGCGCTGTACCTGTGGGAGCGGCCTTGTGCCGCGAAAGGGCCGCAAAGCGGCCCCGGCAATCTCGAGCCTTACTGCGCGTTCAGCGCCTGCCCGTTCACGTCTTTGCTATCTGGCCCCATCAGGTACAGATAGACCGGCATGATCTCTTCCGGTAGTGGGTTGTTCTGCGGATTCTCGCTCGGATACGCCTGGGCCCGCATCGCCGTGCGCGTCGCGCCGGGGTTGATGCTGTTGGAGCGCACTGGCGCCACGCCTTCCAGCTCGTCGGCCAGGGTCTGCATCAGCCCTTCGGTGGCGAACTTCGACACCCCGTAGGCACCCCAGTAGGCCCGGCCCTTGCGCCCGACGCTGCTGGAGGTGAACACCACCGAGGCATCTTCAGACAACTTGAGCAATGGCAACAAGGTGCTGGTGAGCATGAAGGTGGCGTTGACGTTGATGTGCATCACGCGCATGAAGTTGTCGCCCGACAGCTGCTCCAGCGGCGTGCGCGGGCCGATGATCGAGGCGTTGTTGAGCAGGCCGTCGAGGCGGCCGAACTGCTCCTCGATCATCACCGCCAGCTCGTCGTACTGATGGGGCAGGGCGGTTTCCAGGTTGAACGGGATCACCACGGGCTGCGGGTGGCCGGCGGCCTCGATCTGGTCGTAGACCTCGTTGAGGTTGGCCTCGGTCTTGCCCAGCAGCAGCACGGTAGCGCCCACGGCGGCGTAGGCCTTGGCAGCAGCTGCGCCGATGCCGCGGCCGGCGCCGGTGACCAGGATGACGCGGCCGGCGAGCAGGCCGGGGCGGGCGGTGTAGTCGAACATTGAATATTCCCTATCTCTATGGGCTGACGCGGGCCCTGTGGGAGCGGGCTTGCCCGCGAAGCAGGCGCCGCGGTGCATGGCACGGGCGCCCGTGTTCGCGGGGCAAGCCCGCTCCCACAGGGTGTGGCTGTCGTCAGTCGTTACGAGTCAGCAGCCGCACAGGGCGCTGTCGATCACCTTGCGCAGTTCCAGCGGGTGGTCCACCACCACATCGGCGCCCCAGTTGTTCGGGTTGTCCTCTGGATGAATATAGCCATAGCGCACCGCCGCCGTGCGGGTGCCGGCGTCGCGACCGGACTCGATGTCGCGCAGGTCGTCGCCGACGAACAGCACGCTGGCAGGGTCCAGATCCAGCGTCTTGCAGGCGAGGATCAGCGGTTCCGGGTCGGGTTTGCTGTTCTTCACGTGGTCCGGGCAGATCAGCAGCGCAGAACGCTCGGCCAGGCCCAGTTGCTGCATGATCGGCTCGGCGAAGCGCACCGGCTTGTTGGTTACCACGCCCCACAGCAAGTTGCCCTTTTCGATGTCGGCCAGCAGCTCGCCCATGCCGTCGAACAGCTTGCTGTGCACGGCGCAGTCGCGCTGGTAGCGCTCGAGGAATTCCAGGCGCAGGGCCTCGAAGCCTTCGGCCTCGGGGTCCATGGCGAAGGTGGCCGCAACCATGGCGCGGGCGCCGCCGGAAATCACGTCGCGGATCCGTTGGTCATCGATGGCCGGCAGGCCGCGCTCGGCGAGCATGGCCTGGCAGATGGCGATGAAGTCCGGCGCCGTGTCGAGCAGGGTGCCGTCCATGTCGAAGAGTACTGCTCGCAAACGCATGGTCATTCCTCGCGCAGGGTCTGGATCATGTAGTTGACGTCAACGTCGCTGCTGAGCTTGTAGTGCTTGGTCAGCGGGTTGTAGGTCAGGCCGATGATGTCCTTGACCTCGAGGCCGGCGACACGGCTCCAGGCGCCGAGCTCGGACGGGCGGATGAACTTCTTGAAGTCGTGGGTGCCGCGCGGCAGCATCTTGAGGATGTACTCGGCGCCGACGATGGCCAGCAGGTAGGCCTTCGGGTTGCGGTTGATGGTCGAGAAGAACACCTGGCCACCGGGCTTGACCATGCGGTAGCAGGCGCGGATTACCGACGAAGGGTCGGGTACGTGCTCGAGCATTTCCAGGCAGGTGACCACGTCGAACTGTTCGGGCATCTCTTCGGCCAGGGCCTCGGCGGTGATCTGCCGGTATTCGACCTCGACGCCTGATTCCAGCTGATGCAGCTGGGCGACCGCCAGCGGTGCTTCACCCATGTCGATGCCGGTGACGGAGGCGCCGCGCAAGGCCATGGCCTCGCTGAGGATGCCACCGCCGCAGCCGACGTCCAGCACCTTCTTGCCCGCCAGGCCGACGCGCTCGTCGATCCAGTTGACGCGCAGCGGGTTGATGTCGTGCAGCGGCTTGAACTCGCTTTCACGGTCCCACCAGCGGTGGGCCAAGGCTTCGAACTTGGCGATTTCGGCGTGGTCGACGTTGCTCATTGAACAATCCTCTGGAACTTGCACTTCAAATGGGGCGCAGTATACCCGAGCGTCTGCGGCCGAGGGTCGCTATAATCGCCGGCTTTTGATATCCGAACGACGGGGAGAGGCAATGCGCGAGCGACTTTTGGCGGCGGAGAAGGTGACCGGGATGCGCTGGCAAGGCGGCGCCCTGCACCTGCTCGACCAGCGCCTGCTGCCGTCGGAAGAACGCTGGCTGACCTGCGACAATGTCGCGCAGGTGGCAGCGGCGATCCGCGACATGGCCGTGCGTGGTGCCGCCGCCATCGGAATTGCTGCCGCCTATGGTCTGGTCCTTGCCCTGGAAGAGCGCCTGGCTCAGGGGGGTGATTGGGAAATGGACCTGGAAGAGGACTTCCTCAGCCTGGCCGAAGCCCGGCCCACCGCGGCCAACCTGTTCTGGGCGCTGAACCGCATGCGTGAGCGCCTGCTGCGGGTGCGTGGCACCGAAGACGTGCTGGCCGCCCTGGAAGCCGAAGCGATCGCCATCCATGAAAGTGACCGCGAAGCCAACCTGACCATGGCCCAGCACGGTATCGAGCTGATCCGGCGCCATCAGGGCAACGAGCAGGCCTTGCTGACCTACGGCAATGCCGGCGCCCTGGCCAGTGGTGGTATCGGCACGGCGCTCGGGGTGATTCGCGCCGGTCATCTGGAGGGGATGGTCGAGCGGGTGTATGCCGGTGAGACCCGACCTTGGCTGCAGGGCTCGCGCCTGACGGCCTGGGAGCTGGCCAACGAGGGCATTCCGGTGACGCTGTGTGCCGATTCGGCGCTGGCCCACCTGATGAAGACCAAGGGCATCACCTGGGTGGTGGTGGGCGCCGACTGCATCGCCGCCAATGGCGATGTGGCGAGCAAGATCGGCACTTACCAGCTGGCCGTCAGTGCCATGCATCACGGCGTGCGCTTCATGGTGGTGGCGCCCAGCACCAGCATCGACCTCAACCTGGCCACCGGCGAGGACATTCCGCTGGAGGAGCGTGAGGCCGATGAGTTGCTGGACTACGCCGGTACCCGTGTGGCGCCGCCGGTAGAGGCGTTCAACCCGGTATTCGACGTGACCCCGGCCGACCTGGTCGACGTGATCGTCACCGAACGCGGCATCGTCGAACGGCCGGATACTGCCAAACTGGCGCAGTTGATGTGTCGCAAGCGGTTGCATTGATTTTCTCCTGTGCCGGCCCTTTCGCGGGTAAACCCGCGAAAGGGCCGGCACAGGTGATGAAATTCTCAAGATTCACACCGGCTTGAAGCAACCTGCCATATCTCCCCACCGCCCCGCCTTTGTGATAACATCCGGCAGTTTCCAAGACCGCCCACGAAGGCGGCCTTCATTGCGCAGATCCATGCAACAACTCATTGATTTGTCGTAAGTCGTCGCACCCCTATGCGTTGCGGCGGCGAGCTTCGTTCGGCCCTTGATGGAGCTGCGAAGTTTCACCAGAAAAAGGAATCAGGCTTCTCATGGGCGAACTGGCCAAAGAAATCCTCCCGGTCAATATCGAAGACGAACTGAGACAGTCTTACCTCGACTACGCGATGAGCGTGATTGTCGGGCGAGCGCTGCCCGATGCGCGTGATGGCTTGAAGCCCGTGCATCGTCGCGTTCTCTATGCGATGAGCGAACTGGGCAACGACTGGAACAAGCCGTACAAGAAATCCGCCCGTGTGGTCGGTGACGTGATCGGTAAGTACCACCCGCACGGCGACACTGCGGTCTACGACACCATCGTGCGTATGGCCCAGCCTTTCTCGCTGCGCTACCTGCTGGTCGACGGCCAGGGCAACTTCGGTTCGGTCGACGGCGACAACGCCGCAGCCATGCGATATACCGAAGTGCGCATGACCAAGCTGGCCCACGAGCTGCTGGCCGACCTGCACAAAGAGACCGTCGACTGGGTGCCCAACTACGACGGCACCGAGCAGATCCCGGCAGTCATGCCGACCCGTATCCCCAACCTGCTGGTCAACGGTTCCAGCGGTATCGCCGTGGGCATGGCGACCAACATCCCGCCGCACAACCTCGGTGAAGTCATCGACGGTTGCCTGGCGCTGATCGACAACCCGGACGTCACCGTCGATGAACTGATGCAGTTCATCCCCGGCCCGGACTTCCCGACTGCCGGCATCATCAACGGCCGCCAGGGCATCATCGAGGCCTACCGCACCGGCCGTGGCCGTATCTACATGCGTGCCCGCTCCGAAATCGAAGACATCGACAAGGTCGGTGGCCGCCAGCAGATCGTCATCACCGAGCTGCCGTACCAGCTGAACAAGGCCCGCCTGATCGAGAAGATCGCCGAGCTGGTCAAAGAGAAGAAGATCGAAGGCATCACCGAGCTGCGCGACGAGTCCGACAAGGACGGCATGCGCATCGTCATCGAGCTGCGCCGCGGCGAGGTGCCGGAGGTGGTGCTCAACAACCTCTACCAGCAGACCCAGCTGCAGAGCGTGTTCGGCATCAACGTGGTCGCCCTGGTCGACGGTCGTCCGCGCCTGCTCAACCTCAAGGACCTGCTCGAAGCGTTCGTCCGTCACCGCCGCGAAGTGGTGACCCGTCGCACCGTGTTCGAGCTGCGCAAGGCCCGCGAGCGTGGCCACATCCTTGAAGGCCAGGCGGTTGCGCTGTCCAACATCGACCCGGTGATCGCCCTGATCAAGGCCTCGCCGACGCCGTCCGAAGCCAAGGAAGCGCTGGTTTCCACACCGTGGGAATCCAGTGCCGTGCAGGTCATGGTCGAGCGCGCCGGCGCCGATTCCTGCCGCCCTGAAGACCTCCCGGAGCAGTACGGCCTGCGTGAAGGCAAGTATTACCTGTCGCCGGAACAGGCCCAGGCCATCCTCGACCTGCGCTTGCACCGCCTGACCGGCCTGGAGCACGAGAAGCTGCTGGCCGAGTACCAGGAAATTCTCGAGCAGATCGGCGAGCTGATCCGCATCCTCAGCAGTGCCCAGCGCCTGATGGAAGTGATCCGCGAAGAACTCGAAGCGATCCGTGCCGAATACGGCGATGCCCGTCGCACCGAAATCCTCGATGCCCGTCACGACCTCAACTACGGCGACATGATCCCGGAAGAAGAGCGCGTGGTGACCATCTCCCACGGCGGCTATGCCAAGACCCAGCCGCTGTCCGCCTACCAGGCCCAGCGCCGCGGCGGCAAGGGCAAGTCGGCCACCGGCGTGAAGGACGAGGACTACATCGAGCACCTGCTGGTCGCCAACAGTCACGCCACCCTGTTGCTGTTCTCCAGCAAGGGCAAGGTGTACTGGCTGAAGACCTACGACATCCCTGAGGCCTCGCGCGCTGCCCGTGGCCGCCCGCTGGTCAACCTGCTGCCGCTGGAAGAGGGTGAGCGCATCACCGCCATGCTGCAGATCGACCTGGAGGCCCTGCAGCAGAACGCCGACCCGGAAGAAGAGCTGGAAGACGGTGACGAGGGTGTCATCGAAGGCGAAATCGTCGAAGCGGAAGAAATCGACGAGGAAGACGGCGACACCCCTGAGTGGGTCGCTGAGCCGACGGGCGCCTATATCTTCATGGCCACCGCTTCCGGTACCGTCAAGAAGACCCCGCTGGCACAGTTTGCCCGACCGCGCTCCAGCGGCCTGATCGCCCTGAAGCTGAAGGAAGGCGACACCTTGATAGCTGCGGCGATCACCGACGGCGCCAAGGAAGTCATGATGTTCTCCGACGCCGGCAAGGTCATCCGCTTCGCCGAGAGCGTGGTTCGCGAAATGGGCCGTACCGCCCGCGGCGTGCGCGGCATGAAGCTGGGCAAGGGCCAGCGGATCATCTCGATGCTGATCCCGGAATCCGGGGCGCAGATCCTCACCGCTTCCGAGCGTGGCTTCGGCAAGCGCACCCCGCTGTCCAAGTTCCCGCGTCGCGGGCGTGGCGGCCAGGGCGTGATCGCCATGGGCACCAAGGGGCGCAACGGCCTGCTGATCGGCGCCATCCAGGTGCAGGAAGGCGAGGAGATCATGCTGATTTCCGACCAGGGTACCCTGGTGCGCACGCGGGTCGGTGAAGTGTCGAGCCTGGGTCGTAACACCCAGGGTGTGACCCTGATCAAGCTGGCCACCGATGAAACGCTGGTGGGCCTGGAGCGTATCCAGGAGCCGTCCGAGGATGAGCTCGATGAAGTGATCGAGACGGACGAAGAGGGCGTCGTAGCCGATACGCCGGATGATGAAGCTGCAGGCGCCGAAGAGGCTCCGCAGGAATAAGCAAGCGTGAAACCCGAGCGGGGCGACCAAGGTCGCCCCGTTTGACTGATTACAGCAGGCAACGCGGTTGTGGAATCTGCCCTTTGTGGGAGCGGCCTTGTGTCGCGAAAGGGTCGCGAAGCGGCCCCCTGATTCCAGCGTCAACGCATGGATTGCCGGGGCTGCTTTGCAGCCCATTCGCGACACAAGGCCGCTCCCACAAGGGTGGTGTGCGGCCCGCAAGTTAAGATTTTGTTCTATTTGGCAGAGCGAGAGTGGATGTGAGCAAACGAGCCTTTAACTTCTGCGCAGGCCCTGCCGCGCTTCCTGACGCTGTGTTGCAGCGTGCCCAGGCCGAAATGCTGGACTGGAACGGCAAGGGCTTGTCGGTGATGGAAATGAGCCATCGCAGCGACGACTACGTGGCCATCGCCGAAAAGGCCGAGCAGGACCTGCGTGACCTGCTGTCCGTCCCCTCGAACTACAAGGTCCTGTTCCTGCAGGGCGGTGCCAGCCAGCAGTTCGCAGAAATTCCGCTGAACCTGCTGCCGGAAAACGGCACTGCCGACTACGTCGAAACCGGTATCTGGTCGAAAAAGGCTATCGAAGAAGCGCGCCGCTTTGGCAACGTCAATGTTGCCGCCAGCGCCAAGCCGTACGATTACCTGGCCATTCCGGGCCAGAACGAGTGGAAGCTGACCAAGAACGCCGCTTACGTCCACTATGCGTCCAACGAGACCATCGGCGGCCTGCAGTTCGACTGGGTTCCGGAAACCGGCGACGTTCCGCTGGTGGTCGACATGTCTTCCGACATCCTCTCGCGCCCGATCGACGTTTCGCAGTACGGCATGATCTACGCCGGCGCGCAGAAGAACATCGGCCCGAGCGGCCTGGTGGTTGTGATCGTCCGTGAAGACCTGATCGGCCGTGCCCGCAGCAGCTGCCCGACCATGCTCGACTACAAGATCGCAGCCGACAACGGCTCGATGTACAACACCCCGGCCACTTATTCCTGGTACCTCTCGGGCCTGGTGTTCCAGTGGCTCAAGGAGCAGGGTGGCGTCGAGGCCATGGAGCAGCGCAACCGCGCCAAGAAGGACCGCCTGTACGGCTTCATCGACGCCAGCGAGTTCTACACCAACCCGATCAGCCACAACGCCCGTTCGTGGATGAACGTGCCGTTCCGCCTGGCTGACGAGCGCCTGGACAAGGCCTTCCTCGCCGGCGCTGACGCCCGTGGCCTGCTCAACCTCAAGGGCCACCGCTCGGTTGGCGGCATGCGTGCCTCGATCTACAACGCCCTGGGCCTGGAGGCGGTGGAAGGGCTGGTGGCCTACATGGCCGAATTCGAGAAGGAGCACGGCTGATGTCCGAACAGGAACTCAAAGCCCTGCGCGTACGCATCGACAGCCTCGACGAGAAGATCCTCGAGCTGATCAGCGAGCGCGCCCGTTGCGCCGAAGAAGTGGCGCGGGTCAAGACTGCTTCCCTGGCTGAAGGCGAAAAGCCGGTGTTCTACCGCCCCGAGCGTGAGGCTGCCGTGCTCAAGCGCGTGATGGAGCGCAACAGGGGCCCGCTGGGCAACGAAGAGATGGCGCGTCTGTTCCGCGAAATCATGTCTTCGTGCCTGGCCCTGGAAGAGCCGCTCAAGGTGGCCTACCTCGGCCCTGAAGGCACCTTCACCCAGGCCGCGGCCATGAAACACTTTGGCCATGCCGTGGTCAGCCGCCCGATGGCTGCCATCGACGAAGTGTTCCGCGAAGTCGCGGCTGGCGCCGTCAACTTCGGCGTGGTACCGGTGGAAAACTCCACCGAGGGCGCTGTCAGCCACACGTTGGACAGCTTCCTCGAGCACGACATGGTGATTTGCGGCGAAGTCGAACTGCGCATCCACCATCACCTGCTGGTGGGTGAGAACACCAAGACCAACAGCATCACCCGCATCTACTCCCACGCCCAGTCACTGGCCCAGTGCCGCAAGTGGCTGGACGCGCACTACCCGAATGTCGAGCGCGTGGCTGTTTCGAGCAACGCCGAGGCGGCCAAGCGGGTCAAGGGCGAGTGGAATTCGGCGGCGATCGCCGGCGATATGGCGGCCAACCTGTATGGCCTGACTCGCCTGGCCGAGAAGATCGAAGACCGCCCGGACAATTCCACGCGCTTCCTGATGATTGGTCAGCAGGAAGTGCCGCCGACCGGCGACGACAAGACCTCGATCATCGTCTCGATGAGCAACAAGCCAGGTGCGCTGCATGAGCTGCTGGTGCCCTTCCATGAGAACGGCATCGACCTGACCCGTATCGAAACCCGCCCGTCGCGCAGCGGCAAGTGGACCTACGTGTTCTTCATCGACTTCGTCGGCCACCACCGCGACCCGCTGATCAAGGCGGTACTGGAGAAGATCAGCCAGGAGGCCGTGGCGCTCAAGGTGCTGGGTTCCTATCCGAAGGCAGTGCTTTGATCTGAGGTGTTGGGGCCGCTCTGGGCCCCATCGCGGCTGAAGCCGCTCCTGTAGGAGCGGATTTATTCGCGATGGGCGGCACGCCGCCCCAATGGTCTCGCAGAACTGCCTAGATTTCTGAACAGGGTTCGCACCAGTGGTAAATGCAGCAAAAACCAAATCCGCGCCAATCATCGATCGCCTGGTCGTGGTCGGCCTCGGCCTGATCGGTGGCTCTTTTGCCAAGGGCCTGCGTGAAAGCGGCCTGTGCCGCGAAGTGGTCGGCGTCGATCTGGATGCCCCGTCGCGCAAGCTGGCTGTCGAGCTGGGCGTGGTCGACCGTTGCGAAGAAGACCTCGCTGCCGCCTGCATTGGCGCCGACGTCATCCAGCTCGCCGTGCCGATCCTGGCCATGGAAAAGGTCCTGGCCCGCCTGGCTCAACTCGACCTCGGCGATGCGATCATCACCGATGTCGGCAGCGCCAAAGGCAACGTCGTGCGTGAGGCGCGTGCCGTCTTCGGTGACCGCCTGCCGCGCTTCGTGCCCGGCCACCCCATCGCCGGTTCCGAGCAGAGCGGAGTAGAGGCCTCCAATGCCACCCTCTTCCGTCGGCACAAGGTCATCCTCACGCCGCTGGAGGAGACCGACCCCGCCGCCCTGGCCCTGGTCGACCGCTTGTGGCGTGCGCTGGATGCCGATGTCGAGCACATGCCGGTGGCGCGCCATGACGAAGTGCTGGCTGCCACCAGTCACCTGCCGCACCTGCTGGCCTTTGGCCTGGTCGATTCGCTGGCCAAGCGCAATGAAAACCTCGACATCTTCCGGTACGCTGCGGGAGGTTTCCGCGATTTCACGCGGATCGCCGGTAGCGACCCGACCATGTGGCACGACATCTTCCTCGCCAACCGCGAGGCAGTCCTGCGCACCCTGGATACATTTCGCAGCGACCTCGACGCTTTACGCGACGCAGTCGATGCTGGGGACGGGCACCAGCTGCTGGGTGTTTTCACTCGTGCACGCGTTGCCCGCGAGCATTTCAGTAAAATCCTGGCCCGCCGGGCCTATGTGGACGCTATGAACGCCAACGATCTGATTTTCCTGGCCCAACCGGGTGGCCGCCTGACCGGGCGAATCCGCGTACCGGGCGACAAGTCGATTTCCCACCGTTCCATCATGCTCGGCTCGCTGGCCGAAGGCACGACCGAAGTCGAAGGTTTCCTCGAAGGCGAGGACGCCCTGGCGACCCTGCAGGCATTCCGTGACATGGGTGTGGTCATCGAAGGCCCGAACCATGGCCGCGTGACCATCCACGGCGTCGGCCTGCACGGCCTCAAGCCGCCACCGGGGCCGCTTTACGTCGGCAACTCCGGTACCTCGATGCGCCTGCTCTCCGGCCTGCTGGCCGGCCAGCCGTTCGACGTCACCATGACCGGCGACGCCTCGCTGTCCAAGCGCCCGATGAACCGCGTAGCCAACCCGCTGCGCGAAATGGGCGCCGTGGTCGAGACCGGCCCTGACGGCCGTCCGCCGCTGACCATTCGTGGCGGTAGCAAGCTCAAGGCGCTGACCTACACGCTGCCGATGGCCAGTGCCCAGGTCAAATCCTGCCTGCTGCTGGCCGGCCTGTACGCCGAAGGCAAGACCACCGTCACCGAACCGGCCCCGACCCGTGACCACACCGAGCGCATGCTGCGCGGCTTCGGCTATGCGGTCGAGAGCAACGGCCCGGTCGCTTCGCTGCAGTCCGGTGGCAAGCTCACCGCCACCCGTATCGAAGTGCCGGCAGACATCTCGTCGGCGGCATTCTTCCTGGTGGCTGCATCGATTGCCGAAGGCTCCGAACTGGTGCTCGAGCACGTCGGCATCAACCCGACCCGTACCGGCGTGATCGACATCCTGCGCCTGATGGGCGGCGACATCACCCTGGAGAACCAGCGTGAAGTCGGCGGCGAGCCAGTGGCCGACCTGCGCGTGCGTGGTGCCAGGCTCAAGGGCATCGACATCCCTGAAGAGCTGGTACCGCTGGCCATCGACGAGTTCCCGGTGCTGTTCGTTGCCGCTGCCTGCGCCGAAGGTCGTACCGTGCTGCGTGGCGCCGAAGAGCTGCGGGTGAAGGAATCCGACCGCATCCAGGTCATGGCCGACGGCCTGATCACCCTGGGCATCAAGTGCGAGCCGACCCCGGATGGCATCATCATCGACGGCGGCCAGCTCGGCGGTGGCGAAGTGCACGGTCACGGTGACCACCGTATCGCCATGGCCTTCAGCGTTGCCTCACTGCGCGCCAGTGCGCCGATCCGCATCCATGATTGCGCCAACGTCGCCACCTCGTTCCCGAACTTCCTCAAGCTGTGTGCCGACGTCGGCATCCGCGTCGCCGAAGAGGGCAAAGCGTGAATAGCCTGGCACCGGTCATCACCATCGACGGCCCAAGCGGCTCCGGTAAAGGGACGGTCGCCGGGCTGCTGGCTCGCGAGCTCGGCTGGCACCTGCTGGATTCCGGCGCGCTCTACCGCTTGCTGGCCTTCAATGCCAGCAATCACGGCGTCGACCTGACCAACGAAGAGCTGCTGACCAAGCTTGCCGCCCATCTGGATGTGCAGTTCATCGCCGCCCAGCCCGGTAAGCTTCAACAGACCATTCTCGAGGGTGAAGACGTCAGCCAGGTCATCCGTACCGAAACCGTCGGTGCCGGTGCTTCGATGGTCGCCTCGCTGCCCGCGGTGCGTGATGCGCTGCTGGAGCGCCAGCGGGCGTTCCGGGAAATGCCAGGCCTGATCGCAGACGGCCGCGACATGGGCACCGTGGTGTTCCCGGACGCGCCGCTGAAGGTGTTCCTCACCGCCAGTGCCGAGGAGCGCGCCCGTCGCCGCTACCTGCAGTTGAAGGGCAAGGGCGAAGATGTTAGTCTGTCGAGTCTGCTAGATGAGATTCGTGCGCGTGATGAACGTGACACCCAGCGTGCAGTGGCCCCGCTCAAGCCAGCGGCCGATGCCATTCAGCTGGATTCTACCGAGTTGTCCATCGAGCAGGTGTTGCAACGTATCAGGAGCGAGCTCGCCCAGCGCGACTTGGTCTGATAGCCAGGAGAGCAGGCGGGGGCACCAGTCAACGTCCTGCCGGCTTTCCTTTACTTAAAACAAACCCACATTGTCTGGAATGTGGCGATGGGCGTCTGTTTCGCCCGAATCTACAGGAATTAAAATGAGCGAAAGCTTTGCAGAACTCTTTGAAGAAAGCCTGAAAACCCTCAATCTTCAGCCGGGTGCCATCATCTCCGGTATCGTTGTCGACATCGACGGCGACTGGGTTACCGTACACGCTGGCCTGAAGTCCGAGGGCGTCATCCCGCTCGAGCAGTTCTACAACGAAGCTGGCGAGCTGACCATCAAGGTCGGTGACGAAGTTCACGTTGCGCTGGACGCGGTCGAAGACGGCTTTGGCGAAACCAAACTGTCCCGTGAAAAAGCCAAGCGCGCCGAGTGCTGGATTGTTCTGGAAGCAGCTTTCGCCGCCGAAGAAGTGGTCAAGGGCGTTATCAACGGTAAGGTTAAGGGCGGCTTCACTGTCGACGTTAACGGCATCCGTGCGTTCCTGCCGGGCTCCCTGGTTGATGTCCGCCCAGTGCGCGACACCACCCACCTGGAAGGCAAAGAGCTGGAATTCAAGGTCATCAAGCTGGACCAGAAGCGCAACAACGTTGTCGTTTCCCGTCGCAGCGTGCTGGAAGCCGAGAACTCCGCCGAGCGCGAAGCCCTGCTGGAAACCCTGCAGGAAGGCCAGCAAGTCAAAGGTATCGTCAAGAACCTCACCGACTACGGCGCATTCGTGGACCTGGGCGGTATCGACGGCCTGCTGCACATCACCGACATGGCCTGGAAGCGCATCAAGCACCCATCGGAAATCGTTAACGTTGGCGACGAAGTCGACGTACGCGTTCTGAAGTTCGACCGTGAGCGCAACCGCGTTTCCCTGGGTCTGAAGCAGATGGGCGAAGATCCGTGGGTCGCTATCACTGCACGTTACCCAGAAGGTACCCGTGTACAGGCTCGCGTTACCAACCTGACCGACTACGGCTGCTTCGCTGAGCTGGAAGAAGGCGTTGAAGGTCTGGTACACGTTTCCGAAATGGACTGGACCAACAAGAACATCCACCCGTCGAAAGTCGTTCAGGTTGGCGACGAAGTGGAAGTCATGGTTCTGGACATCGACGAAGAGCGTCGTCGTATCTCCCTGGGCATCAAGCAGTGCAAGTCCAACCCATGGGAAGACTTCTCCGGCCAGTTCAACAAGGGTGACAAGATCACCGGTACCATCAAGTCGATCACCGACTTCGGTATCTTCATCGGTCTGGACGGCGGCATCGACGGCCTGGTTCACCTGTCCGACATCTCCTGGAACGAAACCGGCGAAGAAGCCGTACGTCGTTTCAAGAAGGGCGACGAGCTGGAAACCGTCATCCTGTCGGTTGACCCAGAGCGCGAGCGCATCTCCCTGGGCATCAAGCAGCTGGAAGACGATCCGTTCTCCAACTTCGTTGCTGTCAACGACAAGGGCGCTATCGTCAAGGGCATCGTGAAAGAAGTTGACGCCAAGGGCGCCATCGTCACCCTGGCCGACGACATCGAAGCCACTCTGAAAGCTTCCGAAATCAGCCGTGACCGCGTTGAAGACGCGCGTAACGTCCTGAAGGAAGGTGAAGAGATCGAAGCCAAGATCATCAGCGTTGACCGCAAATCGCGCGTCATCAGCCTGTCGATCAAGTCGAAAGACGACGCTGAAGAGCGCGAAGCCATCCAGAGCCTGAAAAACGCTCCGGAAGCGGCTGCCGACACCACCATGGCCGCGCTGCTGCGCGAAGCTATGGCCAAGCAGAACTGAGTTCTGTTTGATCGGTAAAAAAGGGTGGCCTTCGGGCCACCCTTTTTTTTGTGTGTTGGAAATGTGTTTGGGCTGCGGGGTGTTCGCCGTGAGTGATGTTGCGCTTTTGATATCGAGCGCCGCCCGCGCGGCGCTCGATATCAAAACCACCACACCCCTCAAACCATGCACTTCCCAGCCCCACCGCGACATATTTCTTTTCCTTTCAATCTTGAATTTTTTTATTAAGTCAAGAACCACCCTGTTCAAATCCCTCCGAGCGTGCTACAAACTGATTAAGCGATGATCTAGCTGCTTGATAACGAAGGGAAAAATATGACGAAGTCGGAGCTGATCGAACGTATTGTCACCCATCAGGGGCTGCTCTCGTCCAAGGACGTGGAGTTGGCCATCAAGACCATGCTTGAACAGATGTCCCAATGCCTGGCCACTGGCGATCGCATCGAGATCCGCGGTTTTGGCAGTTTTTCCCTGCACTATCGTGCACCTCGGGTGGGCCGCAATCCCAAGACCGGTCAATCGGTGGAGCTCGAAGGCAAGTTCGTACCGCACTTCAAGCCGGGCAAAGAGCTGCGTGACCGGGTCAATGAAGAAGAGCACGAGCACCTTTGAGTTATAAAAAAGGAGCAATCTGATGCGTAACCTCAAGCGCGCCCTGGCGGCGTTGTTCGTGCTGCTATTGGCGGCTGTGGTGCTGTTCTTCGTGCTGGAGAACCAGCAGCCGGTGGCACTGATGCTGTTTGGATGGGCGGCTCCGGCGATGCCGGTGGCAGTACCGGTGCTGGCGGCGCTGGTGCTGGGCCTGGCAGTGGGCCCGCTGCTGGGTGCTTACGGCGTTCAGCGCAGCAAGCGCAAGATCCGCGCAACCGCGCGTCAGGCTGTCCTCAACGGAAACTGATGAAAATTCCTACGGAGGTATAGGAAAGTATCACCTGTGCATTTCTCGGCCGAAGTGGAGTAATAGCCGCTTCATTTCCGGCCTCGGCGAGCGTGCACCGAATGAGATTCCCCAGCCTTTCCCATCATGGCGGCACCCGAAGCGTGACCGGCTCGTGTCACCAGTTGCACCTCGATGCGACCACCAGCCTGCTGATCGATTGCGGCCTTGAGCAGGGGCGTGAAGCTGCGCCAGGCGCCGAACTCTCACCTATCGCTTTCGATATCGCCGGCATCCAGGCGCTGGTCGTCACCCATGTCCATCTCGATCATGTCGGTCGTATTCCCGCCTTGCTGGCTGCGGGCTTTCGAGGCCCTATCCTCTGTAGCGAACCCTCTGCCAAGTTGCTGCCGTTGGTGTTGGAGGATGCTTACAAACTGGGCATCAGTGCCGACCCGCAACAGGTCGAACGCTACTTGGCGCTGCTGCAGCGGTTGATCGTGGCGATTCCTTTTGATGAATGGCACCCTGTCATCGACTGCGCAGCAGTCAGCTGCAATGTGCGCTTGCAGCGTGCAGGCCACCTGCTCGGCTCGGCCTATGTCGAGTGCGATTTGCGATACCCAGGGCGCGAACCCAGTACCCGTGTCGTGTTCTCTGGAGACCTTGGTGCTCCATGCAACCCGCTTTTACGAGCGGTCAAGTCGCCGGAGCGCGCGGATATCCTGGTGCTCGAGAGCACCTATGGTGATCGACTGCACAGCGGCCGTTCCGGGCGACAGGTGGAGCTGGAGGCCGCGATCGACAGGGCCTTGGCTGACAGCGGCACTATCCTAATTCCGGCGTTCAGCCTGGGGCGCACCCAGGAGCTGTTGTATGAGATCGAGGACATTCTGCACCGTAAGCAGTTGTCACCCGAGCGGGGCCGGGCGGCCGAGGTAGACCCGCTGGCGTTGGACTGGTCACGCTTGCCGATAATCCTCGACTCGCCATTGGCGCAGCGGATTACACAGGTATATGGCGAACTTCACGATTACTGGAATGCCGAAGCCCGCCAGCGGTTGGGCGAGGGCAGGGCGCCGCTCGGGTTCGGGCAGCTGCTGTGCATCGATACCCACGCCAGGCACCAGCAGGTAGTCAATTACCTCAAGAGCACTGGGCGGCCGGCCATTGTCATTGCTGGCAATGGCATGTGCTCCGGTGGGCGCATCGTCAATTATCTCAAGGCCATGCTTGGCGACCCGCGGCATGAAGTCATGTTCGTCGGTTATCAGGCCAAGGGCACGCCAGGGGCGGTGATCCAGGCCAGTGAGGGGGCGGAAGGTTTCGTTCAGATCGATCTGGACGGGCGGATGTACGAGATTCGCGCCAAAGTGATCACACTGGCGGGCTATTCCGGGCATGCCGATCAGGGTGGGCTGGTAAAATTTGTCGAAGGTATACCGTATGCATTGAAGAAGATTGTTCTAGTGCATGGCGAGCGGCGTGCCAAAGAGGCGCTTAAACAGCGATTGGAACTGAGGCTTGCCCAACTGAGCCGACCGGCGGACATTTTTATTGCTGATTGATCCAGGCTTTCACTGAACATTGACGAGTGATGGTGTCTGATGCCCGCCACGGTTTGTTTCATGACGTTAACAGGTCAAGGCAGCTTACCCCCCCAACCCCCGCTGGAGGCCGCATTTGTTGCGGCGGGGGGGCAAGCTACACGGAAAAATCTCTGGTATTCTACTGGGCGAAGCTTGCGTCTTGAGCCTATGGATGGCCAGGGAATAAATACGCTGGGCGCGTACATTTAAGCGCTGTCGCGGGTTGTCGCAGCAGTGGTAGATAAGACACATGCAGGTTCCCTGAGGTTGATGACTTCAAGTGGCCGTTAAGGACTCGATTATGGAATTGATCCCGGTAATTCTATCCGGTGGCGTTGGCAGCCGTTTGTGGCCAGTATCCCGTGAGGCTCACCCCAAGCCGTTCATGACCCTGCCAGACGGGCAGAACCTGATCCAGAAGACATTCCAGCGCGCTGCTCGCCTGGACGGTGTGGTCGAAGTACTGACGGTCACCAATCGTGAGCTTCTGTTCAAGACCGAAGACGAATACCGATCCGTCAATACTCAAGGCCATGCCCAGGGCTACATCCTCGAGCCTTTTGGCCGCAACACAGCCGCCGCTGTGGCGGCCGCCGCATTGCAATTGCAGGAGACTCACGGTCCGCAGGCCTACATGCTGGTACTGGCTGCCGACCACCTGATCCAGAACGAAGCCGCCTTCGCCGACGCCGTGGGCAAAGCCGTGCACCTGGCCGAAAAAGGCTGGCTGGTGACCTTCGGCATCAAGCCGCAATATCCGGAAACCGGCTTCGGTTACATCGAGGCCACTGCCGGTGGCGTACTGGATGGTGGCCTCAAGGTCGAGCGTTTCGTTGAAAAACCCGATCAGAAGACCGCCGAGTCCTATGTGGCAGCCGGTAACTACTTCTGGAATGCTGGCATGTTCTGCTTCCAGGTTGGTGCGGTCATCGAAGAGTTCAAGGCTCACGCACCAGACGTGCTTGAAGCTGTCGGCCACACCCTCGAAACCTCGCGCCGCTCCAGCGCCAAGGGCTACAGCTGCCTGGCCCTGGACGCCGACAGCTTCGCCAAGGTCCCGGACATCTCCATCGACTACGCGCTGATGGAGCGCTCGCGCAAGGTCGCGACCATCCCTTGCGACATCGGCTGGAGCGACATCGGCTCGTGGAATGCAGTCAGCGAACTGACCCCACCCGATGAGCACGGCAACCGCTTCGAAGGCGAGGTGATGGCCTACGACGCCAGCAACAACTACGTCAGCACCGAGGACCGCCTGGCGGCCCTGGTCGGCGTGCAGGACCTGCTGGTGGTCGACACCCCGGATGCGCTGCTGATTGCCCATAAAGACCATGCGCAGGACGTCAAGCACATCGTCAAGCGCCTGAAGAGTGACGGCCACGCGGCCCACATGCTGCACCAGACGGTGCACCGCCCGTGGGGTACCTACACCACCCTGGAAGACGGCGAGCGCTTCAAGATCAAGCGCATCGTGGTCAAGCCCAAGGCCTCGCTGTCGCTTCAAATGCACCATCATCGCAGCGAGCACTGGATTGTGGTCAGCGGCATGGCCTTGGTGGTCAACGATGAGCAGGAGCTGATGCTCAATACCAACGAGTCCACCTTCATCCGTGCTGGCCACAAGCACCGTTTGCAAAATCCAGGTGTCATAGACCTGGTCCTGATCGAAGTACAGAGTGGCGACTACCTAGGGGAAGACGACATCGTCCGCTTCGAGGACAAGTACGGTCGTTGCGACGGCTGAAGAAACCAGGTCTTTCTGATCGGCCCATGCGTGCCTCGTCGAGGCACCGGGGGGCCGATTTTCATGCGGCAATCCATTCGCCGGCCATCCCCCTTCACGTCAGTGCACGGTTACGCGGCACCGCACCGAGAGAGATGTATGTACGCACCTATCCAGACCCGCTGCTTCAAAGCCTATGACATCCGCGGCCAAGTGCCGACCGACCTCAATGACGACATTGCCTATCGCATCGGCCGTGCCCTGGTGGCCCAGCTGGGCGGGCGCAGCTACGTGGTAGGTCGCGACATGCGCCTGGAAAGCCCTGGCCTATCCCGTGCCCTGATGAAAGGCCTGACCGAAGGCGGCGCCGATGTGATCGACATCGGTCTGTGCGGCACCGAGGAAGTCTACTTCGCCACCAGCCACTACCAGGCCGACGGCGGCATCATGGTCACCGCCAGCCACAACCCCAAGGGTTACAACGGCATGAAGCTGGTGCGCGAGCAGTCGCGCCCGATCAGCGGCGACACCGGCCTCAACGACATCCGCCAGCGCGTCGAGGCCGGTGATCTCGGCACCTTGGCCGCCACCCCGGGCAACGTCCGTGAAGCGTTCGACAAGACCGCCTACATTGACCACCTGTTGACCTATGTTGACCTCGCAGCACTCAAGCCTCTGAAAGTGCTGGCCGATCCCGGCAACGGCGCCGTCGGCCCGGTGCTTGAGCTGCTCAAGGCGCGCCTGCCGCTGGACATCACCATCATCAACGGTGAGCCCGACGGCAACTTCCCCAATGGTATCCCCAACCCGCTGTTGCCAGAGAACCGCGACCTGACCCGCCAGGCCGTGCTCGATACGGGTGCCGACATGGGTATCGCCTTCGACGGCGACTTCGACCGCTGCTTCTTCTTCGACAATCAGGGCCGCTTCATCGAGGGCTACTATGTGGTCGGCCTGCTGGCCGAAATGCTGTTGGCCAAGCACCCAGGCAGCAAGATCATCCACGACCCGCGCCTGACCTGGAACACCATCGAGCAAGTCAGCGCCGCAGGGGGGCAAGCCATCCAGAGCAAGACCGGGCACGCCTTCATCAAGGAGCGTATGCGCGCCGAAGATGCGGTGTACGGTGGCGAAATGAGTGCCCATCACTACTTCCGCGACTTCTTCTACTGCGACAGCGGCAATATCCCGTGGCTGCTGGTGGCCGCGCTGATGAGCATGACCGGCAAGAGCCTGGCGCAGCTGGTGGACGAGCGGATCGCTGCGTTCCCGTGCAGTGGTGAGATCAATTACGAAGTGGCCGATGTGAAGGGCACCATCGAGAAAATCCTGGCCTTCTACATGCCGCAGGAGCCGAGTGTCGACCGTACCGATGGCATCAGCGTCGAGTTCGCCGACTGGCGCTTTAGCCTGCGTGGGTCAAATACCGAGCCGTTGCTGCGCCTGAATGTCGAAAGCTGTGGTGACAGCGCTGTTGTTGCAAGCCGTGTCCAGGAAATCGCCCGGTTGATTGCCAATCAGTAGGCTTTTCGGAATACGTACCAGATGAAGCTTTTGCTCAACACCGAGTCCCTTATCCCTCCGTTGACGGGTATTGGTAATTACACACTGAAGCTGCTTGAACACCTGCTGGCGGAGGACATCGAAACCATCGAGTGTTTCCAAGGGGCCCGTTTTTGCAGCGCGCGAACTGCCCTGGCCGCTTGTACCGAGGCGAGTGAACGTTATTCAACGCCTGCAGAGGGCGGCGAACAGCGCAGTGCGCTTCAGGGGCTTCAGTTGCATGTGCGCAATACGCTGAAGGGCTGGACGTTCACGTATCGTGCGCGAGAGCTTCTGCTTGATGCCCGTCGCCGCTACCGCGTAGGGGAGCGGCGGCACTACGTCTATCACGAGCCCAATTTCATACTCAAACCCCATGTTGGGCCTAGTGTGGCTACCATCCATGACCTGTCGTTCCTGCATTACCCACAATTCCACCCTCGCAAGCGGGTGGAATGGATCACCAGCAGGTTACCGCGAACGCTGGAACGGGCGGACTGCCTCATCACGGATTCAAATGTCATCCGTGATGAATTGATCAGTGATTTCGGGGTAAGCCCGGAAAAGGTGCGGACCGTCTATCTCGGCGCAGCCGATTCCTATCGCTTACAAACGGCAGAGCAAACGCTTCCGACGTTGCAACGCTATGGCCTGCAACACGGTCGTTATGTACTGTTCGTGGGCACACTGGAGCCGCGCAAGGGTGTTGATACCTTGATCGAGGCGTGGTGCCGGCTACCCGAGGGGCTGCGCAAAGAATATCCCCTCGTCCTGGCAGGTGCGCCGGGTTGGCACAACCAGGTGCTGACCGACCGTATCAGGGCGCTCCAGATCAGCCATGGCCTGCGGCAGTTGTCCTACGTGCCCAGCTGTGACTTGCCAGCGTTGTATGCAGGGGCGGCCACGTTCGCCTACCCATCCTTGTACGAAGGGTTCGGCCTGCCAGTGCTTGAAGCCATGCAAAGCGGGGTTGCGGTGATCTGCACGGCAGAAACCTCAATGGCTGAGTTCACCCAAGGCAGTGCACTGCTGACCGGGCGCGGAGATATCGATCATCTGGCCGCGAACCTTGAGCTGCTGCTCAGCGATGAACAGACGCGCGCGGCGCTGGCCGAGGCCGGTCGGCTGCGAAGCCAGGCATTTTCCTGGCAGCGCTGCGCACAAGAAACATCTGCTATTTATAGGGCTGTTGGCCCATAGGAGAAGCCATCGCGACATTCATTAGAGCCCACGCGGTCGATACCCGATACGTAGGGTGATGTTGCGTTGAATCAGGAAGCTTATGAAGAGGGTGAGTCAAATATAATGAATACGCCGCTGTCGTTATTGAAAGACGTACTGCGCTTTCGAGGGCTGATCTTTGCGATCACCTTACGCGAAATCAAAAGCCGGTATGCCGGGTCGACGTTTGGCGCGCTGTGGTTGGTGGTTCCGCCTATCTTCATGGTGTTCATCTACACCGTGATTTTCTCACGCCTGATGCAGGCGCGGATGCCCGGCATTGAGCACCAGTATGCATACAGCATCTACCTGTGCGCTGGCCTGATCACCTGGAACCTGCTGTTGGAGCTAGTGCAGCGAGGTAAGGGTGTATTCCTCGAACATGCCAACCTGATCAAGAAGTCCAGCTTCCCGAAGTTCATCCTGTTTATCCCGGTTATCGCCACGGCTGCGCTCAACAGCTTCATCCTCCTGGTGCTGGTGGTGCTGTTCATGGCCGTTTCCGCGTTTCCGATGATGGCCAGTACCCTGGTGCTGGTTCCGGTCCTGCTGACCACGGTTTTCCTTGGCATCGCCGTAGGCGCCTTGCTGGCCACCCTGAATGTGTTCTTCCGTGATATCGGCCAGTTGAGCGATGTGTTCTTCCAGGCATTGTTCTGGGCGACGCCGATCGTTTATCCATTGAGCATCTTGTCCGAGCACGTGCAAGCACTGCTATCGTGGAACCCGATCTTCCCACTGGTGCTCACGGCACAGAAAGCACTGTTGGGCGAACCGGTTGGCCTGTCGCAGCTGGCCTACCCGCTGGGCTTCGCTGCTGTCGTTTTCCTCTTGGCTGTGGTGTTGTACCAACGCAGCTACAACGACCTGCTAGATCAGATCTGATATGACTATTCTTGTTGAACAGGTAGGCAAGGCCTACCCGAAACTCAAAGGTCGCTGGCATGCGCTGGGTACTTGGCTCGGGCTGTGTAAACGCGATCAGAACTGGATTATCCGAAACGTCAGCTTCAAGGTGGGGCAAGGTGAATCGGTTGGGATCATCGGGGTAAACGGTGCTGGCAAAAGCACCTTGCTGAAGATGATCACCGGCACTGCCATGCCGACCGAAGGCACGATCACCACAACCGGCCGGATCGCAGCCTTGCTGGAGCTGGGCATGGGCTTCCATCCGGAATTTACCGGGCGTCAGAACGTTGCCCTGGCCGGGCGGATGCAAGGGCTGGAGCGCGAGCAGATCATTGCTCTGATGCCGGAAATCGAAGCCTTTGCCGAAATCGGCCATTACTTCGATATGCCCGTACGAACCTATTCCTCCGGCATGTTCGTGCGTCTGGCGTTCAGTGTAGCGACTGCAGTGCGCCCTGAAGTGCTGATTGTCGATGAAGCCCTTGCGGTCGGGGATGCCTATTTCCAGCACAAATCGTTTGCCCGAATCCGTGAGTTCCGCGAGCAGGGAACGACGCTGCTGTTTGTTTCCCACGACCCTGGGGCCATCAAAAGCCTGTGTGACCGTGCGATCTTGCTGGGCGATCACAAGATGCTCATGGATGGGCGCCCTGACGAAGTCCTGGATTATTACAATGCGTTGATCGCCAAGAAGGAAGAGGGCTCGTTGCAGGCCCAAGCGGTCAATGCCCCATATGCGGGCCGCTCCGGCAACGGCAAGGCGCGCATCGAAGAACTCACACTCAGCAGCAATGGCCGTGCGGCGACCATGCTTGAAGTGGGGGCGCCACTGACGTTGAGCCTGAAGATCCGGAGCAACGAACCCATTTATGACCTGTCGGTGGGCTTCATGTTCAAGGACCGCACCGGCTATGACATTTTCGGCACCAATACCTGGCTACGTGGCGAATTGCGCGACCTGGGTGTCGACGCAGGCAAGGAGCAACACCTGACTGTGACCATACCGGCGTTCAATGTAGGACCAGGCAGTTACAGCCTGACCCTTGCCTTGCACGGTGGCGCCGACCACATTGAGGATAACTTCGACTGGTGGGACAAGGCGGTGGTATTCAACGTGATAGGAAACAGCAGCTACAAGCATTTCGCCGGCGTTTGTGCCCTGCAGGCAGAGTTCAAGCTTGACTGACTTCACCACAGGCCTTGCGCGCCCATAAAGTGGCGCGTTGGCCCGGTGCGCTTGCTCGACGGTGGCAAGAAGTCCTGCGTAGAATCGCGCCCTCCGGTGTTCCCGTAACGTATTCAGCCAGTGCCGGGGCGTTGCCCTTCAGGCGCTGGCTACCAAGCAGATTGAACACGAATAATGACTATCGACCTCAAAAAACTGCAGAAAACGATCCAAGCTGAAGTCAATCGTCGCGAGTACGAGCGCTTCACTACCCGCTCCGGTAGTACGAACCTGGCTACTGACGTACCCAATGACATCGTGCGCAGCTTCGAACTGATCGATCTTGAAGGAGTGTTGCCGGCCGGGCCGCAGCCTCAGGTGGAGCCCGAAGTCGTGGCCATCCCTGCAGCCAACGATGAGCCCCCGCAGGCCCAGACACCCCCTCCGAGCCTTTACCGCAGGCTGAGAGGCTTGCCTTTGGTGGGCCGCTACTTTGGCCACCCGCGGGTGATGAACTTTCTTACCCGTGCACGCCAGCGCCCGGGTGGTGCCACGTTAAAAAACCTTTTCATCACGTTGGCCCGTGCCATTGTGGTACGCATCCCCGGTGCGCTGCGCCTGTTGCACGTGCTTGCCGTGATGCGTCACGTGCCCGAGCGGCTGAACGCCTTGGAATGGCACATTGCGGATGGGAACGCGCGCCTGCGAAATGTTGGCGTGCAAATGCAGGATCAGGCCAACCAGAGCCTTTATACCTACGGCCTGGCGATCCAGCAGAACGAGCAGTATCTGATTGAACGAATGCACCGGCTGGAGCAACTGGTGCGCCAGCAGACCATGACCATTGCCGAGCTGCAGGCGCGACCGGCAGCTGTCGCGAGTGGCGAAGCGCATTCGGTGCAGGGTGAGGCCCCGGGCATGCCGGCAGAGCTCTACCTGGAGTTCGAAGCCCATTTCCGCGGTTCATCGGAAATGATCCGCGAGCGGCTCAAGCGCAACCTCGATTACTTCACGATCGACCCGCAGTGGCTCTCGCACCCCGTGCTGGACCTAGGCTGTGGCCGCGGTGAGTGGTTGCAGTTGCTCAAGGAGCAGGGCATCCCCGCCATCGGCGTCGACTCCAACAGTGCCATGATCGACCAATGCAAGCAGGCAGGCCTTGAGGTGTATATGGGCGATGCTCTGCAGTACCTTGCCGCCATGCCAGACAATAGTCTGTCGGGGCTCACCGCGTTCCATATCATCGAGCACCTGCCGCTGGATGTATTTATCCGTCTGATCGATGAAGCGCTTCGTGTGGTGCGCCCAGGGGGCGCGGTGTTGTTCGAAACACCGAACCCTGAAAACCTGATTACCGGCGCTTGTAACTTTTACGTTGACCCGACGCACCGAAATCCACTGCCCCCGGCGCTGGTTGCATTCCTGCTGCAGGCGCGTGGGTTCGAGCGTGTCGATATCGATCGACGGCATCCCGCTGACTCTTCGTTGTTGCTCCAGGGCAATGACCCTGCGATTTCCGGCCCGCTCAACGCTTTGCTGTTCGGTGCCCAGGACTACGCGGCCATTGGTTATGTGCCTTGATCGGCTTGGAGTGACCCCATGCATCTGATTATTTGCAATGAACGCCTGCTGTTCAGGTTCGGCGTCGACCGTGTACTGCTGTTGCTGGCCCAAGGGCTCAAAGCTGCGGGCTGGCATATCACCTTCGTTGCCCAGCGTGCCAACCATGACGTGCTGCGCCGAATTACCGACGATGTCCACACGCCACCTGAGCATCAGGGGCCCTACACTGAACTGGACCAAGTTACCGCCGAGTGGTTGCGGGCCAACCGCCGGCTGTTCGCACCTGCCGGGCGCGATGTTGATGGCACTGTCGCGCTGATCGGCGGCTGGCCGTTCTATGCGTCTATTGCTGTATTCCGCGAATGGGGCGTGCCAACAGTCGCGCTCGATTGCGGCGGCGTACCCTACGAAGACATGCAGGGCCCGGCTCGGGTCGTGCAGGAGCGCCTGCGCGCTCAGCGTCGGGAGTTCTTGCCTGAAGCCCGTGTGGTTACCCCAATCAGCCATTTCGTTTCACGCAGCCAGAGCCTGCCCGATGCAGGCCCTGATGTGGAAATCGCCATGATCCACCTGGGCGCCGACCACTTGACCGGTGGTGTGAATCAGAGCCTGTGGCAACAGGGTCACCAGGTTGCCCGTGTGGAGAGTGAGAGCGAAGCCGCTGACGGCCCGGTGATCGTCAACCTCGGGCGCTGGGAAGTCGGCAACTACAAGAATAGCGAAGGCCTGTATCCGATCGCCCGGCAAATCATTGCCGTGCATCCAAAGGCGCGGTTCTGTGTCTTGGCAACTGCAGAAGAACTCGAGCTGCCAGCAGACCTCAAGGGATATATCTTGCCACTGGGCCACCCAAGTGATGCCGAACTGTCCGCGTTGATGGCCAATGCCCAGTTGGGCCTCAGTGTTTCCCGCTGGGAAGGTTTCAACTTGCCATTGGCTGAGATGCAGCAACTGCGCAAACCGGTGCTGGTACTCAATATTGGTGCCCACCCGGAGGTTGTCGCCGACCCTCGCCAGTTGTGTGCCAACGAGCAGGAAATGGCGGAAAAGGCCCTGCAGGTTCTCGCAGGTGAAGCCTTGGCCGACCCCGAGTGGGAAGGGCACCTGGACACCTTCCAGCGGACGTTTACCTGGCAACGCACAATCCAGGCCTACGCTGACTTGCTTGGCAGCTTGAGGCCCGTGAGGGATCTGCCAGTGCCCCGGATGGTCATCGATACCAGTGCCTGCCTGCGCGACACGGCTAACACTGGAGTAGCCAGAGTGGTGCGCAGCCTGACACGCAAGTTGCAGGACTTTGGCGAGCCGCTATTCGTGACCTGGGATGAGACCTTGCGCGAGTATGTGCTCCCGACCGAAGGCGAGTACGCCAACCTTGCCCTCTATGGCGGACCCAAGCCTGACCCGGAGCACTATGTGCTGCCACGGTCGCCGGCACACCGCCGGCAGACGCTGGCCAGCGTGGGCGCCCGCAGATTGCGCGGGGGCTGGTTGCTGCAAAGCGAAATCGTTTTTGAGCGACAGGGGCCGGCACGCCGTGCTGCAGCCCGTCAGCTGGGCTTGAACGTCGCGGCGATCTTCTACGACGCCATCCCGGTCACGCACCCCGAATGGGTTGCCGACACTGTCATCCGCGATAACCATGCCGCTTATATGCGTGGCTTGGCGGAAACTGATCGTGTGCTGCCGATTTCACCCGATGCGGGTACCCAGTTGCAGGCTTTTTGGGAGCGTGAGGGCATTACCCCTAATGCCAAGGTGAAAACCTGCTGGATCCCCGGCGAACTCACCGCGTCCCCGCGCGCCACCACTCCAGCGTCGGTGCCGCGTGCCGGTGAACCACTGCGCATCCTTTGCGTGTCCACCCTCGAGCCGCGCAAAAACCATAAGGTGCTGCTAGAGGCCGTCAGCCGCTTGGCCCGTGACTATCCGGAGCTGGATTGGCAACTGGACCTCATCGGCAATCGCTATGCCGGCGCCGATCACATCGTGGAGGCGGTAAATGCCGCCAGTGCTGCCGACCCGCGCATTGCCTGGCATGGTGTGGTGGACGACGCGACGCTTAACGACTATTACGCAAAGGCTCACGTCAGTGTTTATGCTTCGCTGGTCGAAGGGTACGGCATGCCCATTGTCGAGTCGCTCTGGCATGCAAGACCGTGCATTTGCCACAACGGCGGGGTAATGGCTGAACTGGCGGTCGAAGGTGGCTGCCGCACTGTCGACATGACCGACCCTGATGCATTGGCCGCGCAGATCCATGCATTGGCCAGCGATTCGCAGGGGTACCTGCAACTGGCCGCTGAAGCCGTGGCCCGGCCTATCCTGACGTGGCGTAGTTACGCACGCGCGCTATTGCGCCAGTTGGCCAGCCACGCCAGCCGCCACTTGAACACACCGTTGCCGCGCCAGTGGCAGCACCTGCTGATCGATCCCAAGGTCGCCTTGGTGGACGACCCTGGCCAGCTGGCGCTGGCCTGCCTCCTGGCGCGGCGCCCGGCCGAGTGTGCCCTGCTGCTCGGCGAGCATGCGCCGTGGCTGGGTGACTTGCTTGGGCACCATGCAACTCGGGCCTGGCAGATCGCAGCACGCGAAGCGACCGGCCAATTGAGCCGTCAGGGCAACGTCAGCATCATCGATGCATCTATTGCGGTAGCGTTGCCAGCATTGCAAGCCGAGTTGCGTGATAACGATATTGCCATCGACCTCATCGTCCTGTCGGCCAGCCAGGCTGCCGACCAGGCTACATGCCAAGCATTGAGGGCACTGCTCGGCGGGGCAGGCGAAGGCTTGCTGCTGGTAGAGCAGGGTATCGATGATGTGGCAGGCCAGGCGTTGGGGTTGCCTGCCGAGGCCACGATCGAGTTGCCAGGTTACCATGGCTATGTGTACCCGCTAGTGGCGCCAGAGGCCGATCAATGAAGGTTCTTGTCATCTCCAACTTCTTCCCGCCCCATGTAATTGGCGGGGCAGAGATCATCGCGCACCATCAGGCTCGCGCGCTGGCTGCGCGTGGCCACGAGGTCCGGGTGCTGGCAGGCGACAATAGCCGCGGGTTACCGGGCTACCCGATCGAGCAGGACAGCGTTGACGGCATGCCGGTAACCCGGGTATCGCTGACCTATCTGGACTTCGCACCTACGGGCAACAACGTCGCGCATGCAGGCGTAGAACGGATTTTCCTGCGCTTGATCGCGCAGTGGCGCCCAGATGTCATCCATGCGCACCACATGGCAGGTCTTTCGTTGGGCATCTTGCAGCTGGCGCGGGCACATGGCATTCGCATCGCGCTGACGCTGCACGATCACTGGGGGTTCTGCATGAACAGCACGCGGATCACCACCCAAGACAAGCTGTGCCACGACAGCACTCAATGCCATCAATGCCATTCGCATATCTGGAACGGTAACCAGTTACTGCCCCAGCGCATGCGTCAGGACTACCTGCGCTGGCAGCTGGATGCTGTTGACCATTTCATTTCCCCCAGCCGCTACCTGGCCGATGCCTACATCGCCAACGGGCTGCCTGCCGAACGCATGAACGTGATTGCCAACGGTATCGAACTCGAGCGATTCAGCGCGACTTCGCCCCCAGCGCCGGGGCCCCGTCTGAACGTATTGTTCACAGGTTACATGGGGGGGCACAAAGGTGTGCCGGCCCTGCTTAAGGCACTGGCATTGTTGCCGCGTGGGCGGGTGCACGTCGATATGGTCGGCGACGGCCATATGCTCGAGGCCTACAAGGCCGAGCTACGTGACAATGCACCGGAGGTTTCAGCCAAGTTCTGGGGGCGCCTGCCTAATGCCCGCATAGCCGAGCGCTTCGCCCAGTCGCACGTGTTTGTGCTGCCTTCGGTGTGCCCGGAAAACCAACCCGTAACCATTACCGAAGCCATGGCTTGCGGCCTGGCAGTGGTGGGCTCGCGTATCGGCGGTATCCCTGAGCTGGTGGATGACGGGGTGACAGGGCAGCTGTTCGAGCATGGCGATGCCCAAGGGCTTGCACAATGCCTGTTGCGCTACATCGAGCAACCGGAGGTACTGGTTGAACACAGCAAAGCTGGCCGTGAACGTATACAAGCATACGCTTTCGAATTGCAGGTCGACCGTATCGAGGCGCTGCTGGCAGGCCCTGGTGTCGAACGCATACAGGGCCCGCAACTCATCGCGTGCCATGGCACACCATCGGCCAGTACCTTTGGCGACGTGATCAAGGCGCTGTGCCCCGTGCCCGCCAACCGGCCGCAGCCTGCCAGCCAACCGTGCTGTATTCCTGCCAACTGGATCTCTCCTGAGCAGGCCGATGTATTGTGGGTGGCGGGGCCGACATCGCAGGACCCGGATGCGGCGATGAAACTTATCGAAGCTTACCGTGCGCTGGGCAAGCAGGTGGTGGTGGACGAGCGCCACCTGCTGGTGGCGCGTAATACCGAATCTGCGTTGCTGGTGCGCGGCGGTGCGCAGGTTGCCCTGGGCCTGGAATACCTGCTGGACTACGCCCGCGATCCAGGCGGGGCGGGAGTTGAAAGCCACGCTTGAGCCGGGGCGGAGCATGCCTGTTGGCATGTTCCGCCAGCGTCTCAGCGCCCGAGCAGTTGCGCCAGCCCCGCTTCGATCGTGGTTGCCTGCGGCATTTTGAAACAGTTGAGCAAACGCTGGTTGTCCGCTCGTGAATGCTTTATATCGCCTGGTCGGGCAGCCTGGAAACTCACTTCGGGCAGGCCGCCTAACACGCTGGCCAGTGCAGCCAGAATCTGGTTGAGCGAAGTGGCTTGGTTCAAGCCGACATTGATGGCGCCTTCTTCTACATGGGCGATTTCCAAACCCTGAACCAGTACCTTCACTAGATCCCCGACAAAGAAAAAGTCGCGAGTCTGCTCGCCGTCACCGAATACCGCTATCGGCAGCCTTTTCTGCGCGCGCTCGGCAAAGATGCTGATGACACCCGAGTAGGGTGAAGACGGGTCCTGCCGTGGGCCATAGATGTTAAAGAAGCGGAACACCACGGGCAGCAGCCCATGTGCGCGGCGGTAGAAGTCCAGGTAATGCTCGCTGGCCAGCTTGTCGGCGGCATAAGGCGTCAACGGCGCCTTGGGTGTGCCTTCGGCGATGGATGCTCCTTCGCCATTGTTGCCATAGACCGCTGCGCTGGAAGCGAAGACCACGCGCTGCACGCCGGCAACGCGCATGGCTTCACACACGTTCAGCGTGCCGATGAAGTTACTCTGATGGGTGCGTACCGGGTCGTCCACCGATGCCTGGACCGAAGCGACCGCTGCCAGGTGCGCTACAGCAGCACAGCCCTCCATCGCTCGTGCCACGAGCGCTGCATCGGCGACGTCTCCTTCAATCAGTTGTAGTTTTGGGTGCGACATCGGCAGGTTGGTGCGCTTGCCAGTCGAAAGGTTGTCCAGCACCCGCACCGAGTAGCCTTTGGCAAGCAAGGCATCGGTCAGGTGAGAACCGATAAACCCGGCACCTCCGGTGATCAGGATAAGTGCATCTGGCTTCAAGTGCGTCTGCATACGGGTTCCATGCTAAAGAAAGAGGGGAGTCGCTGAGTGGCGATTGACTCGCATCAGGTTGCCGCGTGTTTAGCTGCCTGGCTGCGGCCTGCCAACCGGCTGTTTCGCAGATAGCGCTGCGCGGGGCGCTCGAACCATCGGTGGCAAGCCAGGCTCAACGGCACCAGCACGCTGAAGAACAGCAGCATCAGCCATCCTTGATAGAAGATCTCCCTGGTGTAGCCCAGTCGGTCGAACATCAGGGCAAAGACGATCTGCAACGGAAAATGCAGCAGATAGGAGGCATAGCTGATATCACCTACCCAAGCGGTACCGCGTAACAGCCCCGGCCAGTACAGCCCTGCTGCTGCCAACATGGCCAAGGTGGCAGGGAAACACACGCACATGATCAGGTAGGTGTTGACCGCGTCCAAGGCATACAGCTGCACCAGCCAGGCAACCAGCGCAACGCAGCTACAGCACAGCAGCGCGTTGCCGGTGCCAACCCAACGCCTCAGTTGCCAGAGCAAGCCCTGGGTGATGCCACCTATATAGAAGCACAGCAAGCCGCTGCCAATTTTATAACTGCCTGGGTAGAGCATCAGACCCAGGCCAAAGGCGGCAGTAGCCAGCAGCCAGCGCCACCGGCCAGTAAGGCAGATGGCAAAAAACGAGAAGTACAGCAGCACTTCAATCGATACCGACCAGATCGGTGCATTGAACGACCAGCCCTTTTCGAAGCCCCACGCTGGGGCGAGCAGGAGATTGAGCGCGGCATGGTAGCCATCGTTCAGGGGGTAGACGAAAAAGCTGGAATGATTGCTGGTGTAAGCGAGCTGCAGCGCGGCGACCGCGCCAAGCGTCAGCAGATGCAACGGGTAAAGGCGACTGAAACGGTCGACGGCAAAGCTGCGCCAGGTGACTTTGCCTGTGGCAATGCCCTGCGAGAACAGCCAGAAGAACACGAACCCAGATATGGAGAAAAACAGCTGAACCGCCAGGCCGCCGTACTGGTACAGCGCAGGCAGCGAGGCGAAGAACGGCTGGCGTGTGCCATCGAACCCCGATGGGCTGTCTCCAACGTAGAAGAAATGTTGCCAATGCCAGAAGACGACGCTGAGCGCGGCGACACCGCGCAGGGTGTCCAGGGTATAAAGCCGTTCGGCTGGAGCGGCAGGAGCAGTCATTCACGCATCACAGGCAGGAAAAACGAAATGCTGTCATCGCTACCAAGGCCTGTCAATGAGAGCCCCCGGCCAGGGGCGCAGTTTGGCATGAACTGCGGGAATCGAGGTTGGGTGGCCAATCACTGCCCATACGTGCTGTTGATTGGAACTGTCAGAGTCAGCGGGCGGCTCACGCCTTCAATGGCCGGTCAATGCTTGATGCTTAGTTCGGCATCATTAGCAGCGTCCTGGGCATTGCGCAGTGATAGTGTGAGGCCTGGATCGGTTGTCTAGAGGGTGGTTTGTGGATAAAGACTAGTTTCTGCGAAGCTTGAAATTTAGATGCCCTCGGAATTTTGCTTTGGTTGAGAGTTGAACTCGTAGTGCGGCAATTGAAATTGTGGTTCAGTGGAAAAGGTAAAAGCGGGCTGGCAGAAGTTTGGTGGTGCTGATAGCCCGCTGGCTTTGATCTGAATTTTAGCTAAGATATATTTTTTTGAATTGCCGAATTACATTGTCAACGGCTTCTGGTTTCACGTGAATACCATCGTCAAGGAATGTCTTGGCGCGCTCGGAATTCATAATAATTTCGTAGCTAGGGAAGTAATCAACCTGGCTGTACTTGTCGGCGAGTGTTGAGGCTACAACACGAAGTGTAGCTTTTGAAAGCTGGTTAGCGGATACGATATCTTTGCTTGAAAATGTTGCGCTCAATGGTACTGGCGAGACAGTAAGTATAATTTTGCATTTGGGCGCAACTTCACCAACCAGATTGACGGCTTGTTCGATAAGGTTTAGTGAGGTCGAATAGTCTAATAGTTCGAATTCAAAATCATTAATTGATCTTCTTAGAGTGACATGTGAAGGGGTGCGGTTTATATAGCTAGCTGATGGTATGTGATACCAGGATTCGTTGTATCCAAGCGTGAGGATAAGTGCATCCGCCTCAGGAAGCCTCTGATACATGCTGACGAGACTGTCTCTGATATTTTTGACTGTATCAAGATCCATCGGCTTCAAGCCGGAAGTCAGTAGGTCAATTGATTTATCGCTGGTGCCTACAATAGCATTGTACGGAGTCTGCGTAGTGGCAAGTCTAACCGCTTCTAAAATAGAGCCGGGTGTATAAACGTTTTGGAATCCTGAGCGTGCTTCACCACCGATTTCAAAAAAATCGCCTGGTAGTTTTTCAACTGTGCTGAGGACCTCTATTCCTGCTGTTCTCAAAGAGTTTTCAACGTTTCGAGCGAAGCATGAGCCGATTGTGAAATACTTGCCGCTGACCGGTAGCTTGAATTTTGGAGTATGAGGTACAGTCGGGTAATCGCTTCGAGAAACGGTCCATTGCTGCATTAACCGATTTAGGTTTTTCTTGGCGGTTTCAAAGGCATCTTGCCCACTGAATTTCATGGCTGGCGTCCTGAGGTGGCTTGGAATGCTTAAAAGGAATCTTCAGAGCGTGAGCGCAGTCAGTCCTGCGCCCGGCTCAGGAGAAAATCATTCAAATAGGTCGCATTTTTTGATTGAAACACCTACAGTATCTTTGGCAGACAATGAAGGCGCGAACTCGATTGGCCAGTCGATTCCAATGTCTGGATCGTCCCAAGCAATGCATCGTTCGCTAGCAGGTGAGTAAAAATCAGTAGTTTTGTAGAGAAACTCGGCAGTTTCGCTCAACGTGACAAAGCCGTGTGCGAACCCTGGCGGAATCCACAACTGGTTTTTGTTGTCTGCCGACAGTATCGCTCCGACCCATTTACCAAAAGTAGGTGAGGAACGGCGAATGTCTACTGCAACGTCGAATACCTCGCCTTGTACCACGCGCACCAGCTTGCCTTGGGCATGTGGTGGCAACTGGTAATGCAGACCTCGCAGTACGCCTTTCACCGAACGAGAGTGGTTATCCTGAACAAAGTGGCATTGCTGACCGGTGACTTCATTGAAGACGTTTGCGTTGAAGCTTTCGTAGAAAAAGCCACGCTCATCTCCGAACACCTTGGGGGTGAATAGGAATACATCGGGGATTGCCAAAGGAGTCGCGTGCATCAGAATGCCTTTTCTTTAAGCAGGTTTTTCAGGTACTGACCGTAACCATTCTTGAGCAACGGTTGCGCCAGGCGTTCAAGCTGTTCCGCGTCGATCCAGCCCGCGCGGAAACAAATCTCTTCAGGACAGGCGACCTTTAGACCCTGGCGACGCTCCATGGTAGCGATGTATTGGCTGGCATCCAGTAGGCTGTCGTGTGTGCCGGTATCGAGCCAGGCGTAGCCTCGGCCCATGATCTCCACTCGCAGTTGTGCCCGCTGCAAGTACAAGTTGTTGAGGTCGGTAATTTCCAGTTCACCGCGGGCGGAAGGTTTCAGGCTGCGCGCCAAGTCCACGACCTGATTATCATAGAAGTACAGCCCGGTGACCGCGTAATTGGATTTAGGTATCTTGGGTTTCTCTTCCAGCGAGAGTACGCGCCCAGATGTATCGAACTCAGCTACGCCATAGCGCTCAGGATCTTGAACGTGATAGGCGAAAACAGATGCGCCGGACTCTACCCGCCCTGCATTGAGTAATAGCGATTGAAAGTCATGGCCGTAGAAGATGTTGTCGCCCAATACCAGCGCTGACGGATCACTGCCGATGAAGTTGGCGCCAATGGTGAAGGCCTGAGCCAATCCGTCGGGGCTGGGTTGTACGGCATAGGAAAGGTTTAGGCCCCATTGGCTACCGTTCCCCAGAAGTTGTTCGAAGCGCGGGGTGTCTTGCGGTGTGGAAATAACCAGAATATCGCGAATGCCCGCTAGCAGGAGGGTGCTGAGCGGGTAGTAGATCATCGGCTTGTCATACACTGGTAGCAGCTGCTTCGAAACCGACAGTGTGGCTGGATGCAGGCGTGTACCCGAACCACCAGCCAAAATAATTCCTTTACGAGCCATGAGTGTCCTTATTACTGGATTTCGTCCAGCATGCGTTGTACGCCTTGCTGCCAAGGCGGCATCTTGAGGTTGAAGGTCTTTTCGATCTTACCCAACGCCAGACGAGAATTGCGTGGGCGTGGCGCGGGGAGCGGATAGGCCTCGGTGCTGATTGCCCCGACCTGCTCGGCGGTCACCTTCAGTGGAATGCCTTTACGGCTGGCATCCGACAATACGAACTGGGCAAAGCCGTGCCAAGTCGTTTCGCCGGCCGCCGCCAGGTGATAAGTGCCTGCGAGCTGACTATCCCCATGCTGGTCATCAAGTTTGCGTAGTATAAGCGCAGTCACATCGGCGATCAGTTCCGCGCCGGTAGGTGCGCCGTACTGGTCCGCAACCACGTTGAGGACATCTCGTTCGGCAGCCAGGTGCAGCATGGTCTTGGCAAAATTATGGCCGCGTGCTGCATAGACCCAGCTGGTGCGCAGTACCACGGCGCGGGCTCCGCTCGTGGTTATGGCGATTTCCCCCTCCAGCTTACTACGCCCGTAGGCCGAAAGCGGTCGCGTAAATGCATCTTCTTGCCAGCGGTCCTCGCCACTACCGTCAAATACGTAGTCGGTGGAGTAATGGATCAACCATGCATTAAGTAATGCTGCTTCGCGAGCCAGCACACCGGGAGCCTCTGCGTTGATCAAAGTCGCTAATGCCTGTTCGCTTTCTGCCTTGTCGACCGCCGTATACGCTGCGGCGTTGACGATGACATCGGGTGCGAGCTGGCGGACAGTGGTCGCCAGGCCTTGCAAGTCGGTAAGGTCGCCGCAGAGGCCATTTCTGCCGTTGCGATCCAGGGCGATTACTTGACCTAGTGGAGCCAATGCGCGTTGTAGCTCCCAGCCGACCTGACCGTTCTTTCCTAAAAGCAGGATTTTCACGCTTTTTCGCCTCCATACTGCTGCGTTACCCAGTCACGGTAGCTGCCGTTGATGACGTCTTTTACCCAATCCTGATTGGCCAGGTACCAAGCCACAGTTTTGCGGATACCGGTGTCGAAGGTTTCGGCTGGTTTCCAACCCAGTTCGCGTTCGATCTTACGAGCGTCGATTGCATAGCGGCGGTCATGGCCAGGGCGGTCAGTCACGTAAGTGACCAGTTCTGCGTAATGCTCCACCTTTTTGCCTGTCTGCTGATGTATCACCTGTCGCGAGGCGGGAGGAGCCAGTTCGTCGAGCAGGCTACAAACCGTGTTTACGATATCGATGTTGGCTTTCTCGTTCCAACCACCGATATTGTAGGTTTCGCCGCACGTACCAGCCTCCAATACGCGGCGGATGCCAGAGCAGTGGTCTTCAACGTACAGCCAGTCACGGATTTGCTGCCCGTCGCCATATACTGGTAAGGCTTTGCCAGCCAACGCGTTGACAATCATCAATGGGATGAGCTTTTCCGGGAAGTGGAAGGGCCCATAGTTATTCGAGCAATTGGTTGTCAGCACCGGCATGCCGTAAGTATGGAAGTAAGAACGCACGAGGTGGTCGCTGGCAGCCTTGCTGGCAGAATAAGGGCTGTTGGGGGCGTACGGTGTTGTTTCAGTAAAGGCAGGATCGTTGGGTTCGAGTGTGCCATATACCTCGTCGGTGGAGACGTGCAGAAAGCGGAAGGCATTCTTTTTGGCTCCCTCGAGGCTGTTCCAGTACGTACGTGCCGCTTCGAGCAAGCGGAAGGTACCTACCACGTTGGTTTCCACGAAGGCTTCAGGGCCGGTTATAGAACGGTCTACATGCGATTCGGCGGCAAAATGAACGACGGCGCGGGGTTGGTGCTCGGCGAAAAGTTTGGCCAACAACTGCGAATCGCAAATGCTGCCGTGGACGAACCGGTGTTGAGTGTTGCCTACCAGTGATTGTAGATTGGCCAAGTTGCCGGCGTAGGTCAGCGCGTCGAGGTTAAGTACTGGCTCATCACCATTGTTGCACCATTGTAAAACGAAGTTCGAACCGATGAAGCCAGCTCCGCCTGTTACTAGGATCATTTTTTATCTCGTGAAAGTAGTGGGTTGGCCTGCGCTAGCGGCTGGACGTAGAGAGTATCCGAATTGGGACCCTGACTAAATCTCTGTCTAACGTTAGAAGGCAATTAGATTTTAAATTGAATTTAGTGTAGTAAAGGTAAGCGCGACCACTGGCAGTTCCAAAATTTTCGTCTGAAGATTGACTGTCGATGATGGATGGGTAAGCACCTGCGACTTGAGCAGAGTTGCAGTTACTCGCTCCCTCCAATGTCATGATCGCAACAGGATCGCTCCAGTCCTTTAAATTACTGGACCAGGCAAAGCTAAAGGTAACGTCTGATCGTGGTGAAAGACCTTTGGCTCGATGTGTGACCTCGAAAGTGGCGATGTAGCCTTGACTGGGTGCATGCCATATCAGACTGCGAATTTTATACGGGAGATTTGCCAAGGGCACACACCCGGCTCCGGCATGCCGGGACTGGGGCCCGTTGTAGAGTGGTTGCTCAAATGTATTACCATTCCAAGCGCGCCATGATTTTGAGTCGGCAAGATTGTCTGTTCTTGCTAAACAATTACCGCCTGGCTGGCTTTTGAAAGCGGCTGCATAAAATAAAGAGTAATAATACTGATCGATTTTTACGATGTTGGAGGTTGTTAGGAAGCCGGCACCTCCCTTCTGGTCGGATGAGTACTTTTCTACAGAGTTAGCAATAACATGGTTCGGTGGAGAGGCCATCGAAAAGCTCTGCCCTCCATCTGAGGAATGTGCTAGAACTATTGCGCTCATCCAGCAGTCGTGGTTTGATGCTTTTTTTCGCGTGCAGTTTCCAAACCACTTTCCATGATAATCGGAACTGGCAAGACTGTAGATATTTTTGCCAGAGTCAGCGCTGTAGAAAGTTTGCAGCCAGATCCGTGCACCATAGTTTTCAGGGTTGGGGTCGGGGGCTGCTGCGAACTGTGTGTGGCACGCAGGTTTCACGTCATCTAACATGAGACCTTTGAGCGGTACGTTTCTGAAGTGTGTCGCATAAAGATTGACCAAACCATCGCTAGATCGAAATGCTCTTGCGGCGGAATCCGGTATATTTTCGTCAAAGCAACGATCCTTGCTCCACTTGAAAACTATCTCTGGAGTTTTTGACTGAACTTCAATCTTAATTGGCGATGAAGCACATAGGCCCGCGAGAGGTAGGAGTAAAACCGCCAATATCAGCGCTTTTAGCACTTTAAACATCGCTCAGCCTCCTCTGACTTCGGATGTTGGACTTCAAGTGTCCATTGTGAAGATGAGGTGGCGGATACTCCCTTGAAGGCAAGATGGCCGCCGTTCCTGCTGACTGCTAAGAGTAAATCAGAGCAAAATATTGCCTTGGCGCAGAGGCAAGCCATTGTTTTCGAAGAATTTTCGATACTCTTCGGCGATGGCTGCCCTGTTCTGATCAAAGGCTATCCCATCAAACTCGGTCAGATGAGGAAGATCTTGTAGAGTGATACCTTCTTTCACGTCATTTGCCATCACGTAAGGGATTTTGCATTTTTCGCATAGCTCTCGAATTCGCGAGTCGTGAGCAATGCAAAGTCCTGGTACCCCAGCCTGTATGGCAAGCATGACACCATGAATACGAGCCCCAACAATGAAGTCAAAACGTCTCAGATATTCCATCCAGGCTGGAATATTATAGAACGATATAAAGTATTTGCGAATCCATTGAATGAACTGGTCGTCAGACAGGTTTAGCTTCAGGTAGTTCTTCGTTTTGGTAATGTATTCGGGGCTTACCAAGTCGAAGTCGTTACGCGAGAGAGCCACAGCTTCATCTGTCGCTTGTACAATGTACATGCCATTGGTGTCTTCCATCATGCGCACCAATGATGCTTCCAATGCGCTCAATGCATTCCAGTTGGGATGCCCTGCGGCTATTGCGACCTTGCTGATCTTTGCTTTATAGCGTTGCTGTAGTTTAACGCCATGATCGGCAGATTTATTGATGAATAACGACGGGCAACCCAGTGACACTGCTTTGTCACCGAAGCCATAATGCTCCAGTACTCGCAAGGTGTAATCGCCACGTACGGTAATGTTCGGATGGTTTGATGGCGCGTGGGCAACCAAGGCATCCAGCCAGGCCAACGTGCCTTCTGGAAGCTCGGGGATATCATTGTGGCCGACGCCACCCTGAGCGCCAAGGCCAATGGCCAGGAACTTGGCATTGAACTGCTTGAAGGCATTTGCCATTCCCCCCATATTCATGTGGGGGCCAAGCTGGTTGGCGCATGGCATGATGCCAATTTCGCCAAGGGAATTCACGAATTCGGGACTGGAACTCCAAGACGCCGTTCTTGGAACGCTGCCAATAAGACGATTAATGGCGTAATGGAAGGCCAGATTGCCAGTATTGTGGCCTACCAGATTATACAGCTCTTTTGTAGGGATACTGTGAGATGCCGGCACCGATTCGTTCAGGCCAAAAGTAAAAATGCTTGGCATGCTGGTCTCCGTTGTCATATTGCACAGTGGGAAAATGCCTTGATTTCCACTGAGTTACATCCAGATTTGAGCGAAACGACTTGAGTCGTTTCGCTTCACCTGCGGGCGCTTATGCCGTTGACAATGCGCTAACAGGGATTCTCCGGCTCGTAAGGTTGCTCTGCGTTACGATTTCAAGGTGCTGGACAGCGCACTCAGTGTAACTGATCGGTCTTTCAATGCCTTCCTGCAAATGCTCCCACAATCCCTCCGAGGTCGCAGCTTCTATCAACGTGTCGGCCAGATCAATCGGATTGCGTGCCTCGAAGTGTAAACCATTCACTCCGTGGGTGACCTTTTCAGCCATGCCGCCGATGTTTGCACAGATGACAGGTCGCCCATGAATGAACGCTTCCTGGATGACCATTGGTGAGTTTTCCCACCAGATTGAAGGGACGAGTACCCAGTCAACTTTCGCCAGCCTGCCCTTGAGCTGTGACGCCTGATAAGGACCGGCCCAGCGGACACAGCCCTCTTTTATCAATGGATCCATCAGAGCCTTGATTTTTTGCTGAAATTCATGCGACTGATGTTCCAGATTGGCACCATGGAATTCGACGACCAGATGCTTTCTCTGCTTCGGCGTGAGTCTGGAAATCGCTTCCAGCAGTAGGTCTGCGCCTTTGAACTCATTGATCTGTCCAAAAAAGCCGAAGCGATTGCGCTGTGAGGTCGTTGACCTGGCTGGCAGCGGTTCAGCTTCCTCTTGTCCATTCTCGATGACGCTGATTTTCTGAGGATCAATACCCCATGCGATGTAGCGCTGACGCAGGAACTCAGAAGGAGAAACAAAATGGTCCACGAATTCGAAGTGTTCCTTGATGAACATTTCGCGTAACCAAAACTGCTCACGGCTAAACGTTGGCAAGCAGCGATGGCAATCATCGATCGAGGATTCATAGCAAAGCTTTTTGCTACCGGCTTTGACCATTTGGCCTTGCTGATGACAGATGGCCATGTATTCGTGGAGCGTAACGATCAGTTGAGCGTCAGGAAGCTCCTGCTTGATGATCCGGAAGTACTCAAGTCCCAGGTGGAAATAGTGGTGGGCAAAGATCTTGGTCGGCTTCAAGGCCGCGATCATTGCGCGGAAGCTGTGCCATACTGCATGAGCGTTGGCGGCCTTGATCAGGAAAGAGTTGCCTAAGGACTGTTCCCAAAGGTATTCATCCTCTCGGCGCAGGCTGAAGCTGCCGGTTGGGCCGTTGCCACGGTCAACTCTGCCAATAAACCAAGCGTTCTCCACATTCGGCTGTGCTTTGAAGGCTTTGAACAAGTTATAGGCGGCAATTTCTCCCCCGCCCAAGTTGAAGTCGGGGTGGCCGTGCGCCAACACTAAAATGCGTTCTTTGGTCATGGTGTCTACTCCGACGCGAACCTGTTCATGATCTGCTCAATTTGCTTGCCCCATTTTTTGGTGTGGCGCCAGGCATTGAACCTGACTACCAGCGTCCTGTAGGAGACATCGCCAAGCAAGGTGAAGGATTGCCGCTCCAAGTGTGTCAGTACTACAGATGGCAAATAACCGATTTTCAAACCTTCGGAATGAACTTTAAGGCACAGGTCCGAATCTTCGAAATCGCCGATGAGATAACCTTCATCCAGGCCTTCGATCTTCTCGTAGGTGTTTCGTTTGATTGCCACACATGCGCCAGTGATGGCAGGCTTTTCAGTAAGGACTGTCGCGGGATCGAGGGACGGATCAAGACCGGCCAGCGGGTGCTTGTTGAGCCACACACTCCAGCTTTGGGAGTAAACAAACTGCATGCCGCAATGCTGAATACTGCCATCGGGGAACAATAGTTTCGCGCCTATCATCCCGAAGTCAGGATTGTCATCGAGGCTCTGGGAGAGCTGTTCTGTCCAGCCGGTATGACGTGGAAAAACATCGCTGTTCAGCAGGATCAGTGTATTACCGTGCGAGTGCTTTACGCCAAGGTTGTTAGCGCCAGAGAACCCTCTGTTGCGGTGTCCCCATACAATGGAGAAGGGGACTTGATAGAGCTTGAAAAGCGATTCTGCTTCGTTGACGAATGCATTGATAAGAGATGGATCATCAATGACGTAAACAATTTCAACATCTTTCTTGAAGGCAGGGTCCTTGGCGAATGCACTCAGTTGATGTTCAACGAAGTCCCAGCGGCCATACAAAGGTATGATAACGCTAGTTTTAATTTCGTTGCGCACCAGACTACCGAAATGCCAGGTTGTAGCTGGCCGCTCGGTTCTTTGATTTTCGAGATTTCGCTCGAAAATCATAGAGTTAATCACGTCTCCCTCCCATTGGTTGAGGCGCGTGTTGAAATCTTGAGCAGGCGTCACCAGCGAAAACGAAAATTTTGCGAAGTTGACAGGATCATCGGCGACGGTTTTCCAGGGACTCAGGGCAATGAGCTTGAATCTTCCAGCTTCCTCTTCGACGATCCCAATCTGATCCCCCAACTCTTGAGGGAACGGCCAGTCTGTTACGAATCCGCCATAGATGATTTGTGATGAGAACTCATCACTGAAGATTTTCGCTATGTCTTCACGGTGAAAACGCAGACAAGTAGAAAGGTCTTTCTTATTACCTTTGCTATCAACTAGCCAGAGGGTAACGCCAGGTTTGGCGATGCTCCATCCTGCCAGTCCGCCTACCTTGCCGGGAATGGCTCCGCACAGGTCAATGTGCGCTTGGGCCTGTGTCGAATCTTCCAACTCCAGTTCGGATATATCGCAAGAGTCGCCAAGGGTTTTCTTGAAGGGGAGTTTGTAGATATAGAGTTTCCCTTCGGAATTGAACGTCAGGTAGATTTCTTCACTTACCGGGTTTGGAAGTTCTGCGCTAACGCGGTAACCAGAAGCCTTCAGGCTTGAGCCACTTCCCAATGTTGCTTCTACGTCAGATCGCACAACGCTGCTGACTTCACATGGGATCGCTTGGCTTGATGTCGCGAGGCAGAATTGCAGCCCAGACTGCGTAGACCAAAGACTTAGATTGACATGGCCCTTGGATTTCTCGATTTCATCCAGCTTAATGATGAATCTGTTCGAGGCATCGTTTGACTCCAATGTTACTGGCTGCGACTGGATGTCACGTAGCACGACGGGCGCGCTGCTAGCGGATTTCGTTTTATTGGGCTCAGGTGCCACGGTTTTGGTATTCACTGGTTGTTCCCTACGGTGAATATTTATGCTGTTTCGGCGGACGCTGGGTAGGCGTAGCCAGTGGGATAGTTAACTTGCCAGCGCCACGTGTCGCGAATCATGTCTTGTAGTTTGCGTGTCGCTACCCAATTCAATTCACGCTTTGCCTTACCTGGGTCCGCCCAGCTTTCCGCTACGTCGCCTTCGCGCCGGGGTACGATGGTATAAGGAATAGGCTGCCCTGTGACATGCTCAAACGATTTAATGATTTCTATCACGCTGTATCCGCTGCCGGTCCCAAGATTCCAGACATGCAGACCTTTGTGTTCGCAGATGAAATCTAGGGCTTTCAGGTGGCCGTCTACCAGATCGACCACATGAATGTAGTCCCTAATTCCCGTGCCATCTGGTGTCGGATGATCGTTGCCGAAGACCTTCAGCTCTTGAAGGTTTCCAATTGCCACTTGGCTTATATAGGGCAGCAAATTGTTCGGAATGCCTTGCGGATGCTCGCCCAGCAACCCGCTCTCATGAGCGCCAATCGGGTTGAAGTAGCGCAGCAATGCGATGTTCCAGCGCGCGTCGGATGCACGGAAGTCCCTTAGCATGTCCTCAATGATCAGCTTGGTTCGGCCATAAGGGTTAGTTGGCCGGCCAAGTTCTACCTGCTCACTGATTGGCATGTTCGAGGGGTTGCCGTACACGGTTGCGGAGGAACTGAATACAATATTGAAGATGCTATTTTTCTCCATGGCCTTGAGCAGCGTGAGCGTACCTGCTACGTTGTTTTCATAGTATTTTCCAGGTTCTTTGACGCTTTCGCCTACTGCCTTCAGCCCTGCGAAATGGAACACCGAGTCAATGGAAAACTGTCTAAAAAGACTGTCCAACAGTTCGCGATCGCCAATTTCGCCTCGCACGAACTCAGGCCGTTTACCACAAATTTTTTCGACATGCTGTAATGCGTTAGCCAGGCTGTTGCTAAGGTTGTCGAGCACTACAACATCATAGCCGTTTTCCAGCAAAGCCAGCACCGCGTGGGAGCCAATGTAACCGGTGCCTCCGGTTACCAAGATGGTTTTCTTCATACATTATTCCTTTAACTGAAGCCTTTGACTTCTGGCGAAGTCATCTGTGTCCTTGAAGTGGGCAGTAGATCTGGCTAGGCGGGCTTGGCCAGTGCTGGAGGGAGGGAGTGCCAAGCCTCCATAGGGGCCGCTCAGATAATCTGAGCTCAACGCTGAGTGATAGCAATTATCTCGGTAGCCCCGAGTAAACCATCGTTCGACAAATCCTGTCTGCTCCCGCTCTGCGCGAGCTCGTCTTTCCGGTGACTGATCTTTACCGCGGCTGGCTGATTCTGCGTGGATCAACTGGGCGAACGCACTCCAGACCAGATGCATCCCTCGCTGCTGGATCCGCAAACACAAGTCCACATCATTGAAAGCTACGGGAAAGGCGTGCTCATCCAAGCCGTTCACGTCATCGAATACCGATTTACGTAGCAAAATACATGCAGCGGTAACGGCACTCTGCCGGCGGGTTATCTGGTTCATCCCCAAATAGCCGGCGTCACGCTGTTCCAGATTGTTGCCCGCATGTGCGGCCAAGCCATTGATTCCCACCACTACGCCACCGTGTTGCACCATGCGATTCGGCCATAGTAACTTCGCACCCACTGCGCCAACGTCTGGACGATACAGCTGAGCAACCATCTCTTTAAGCCAGTCCCCTTCGATAATCTCGATATCGTTGTTCACCAGCCCAATCAACTCACCCGTAGCAAAACTCACTGCTCGGTTGTTAATCGTCGAATAGTTGAACGGGTAGGGGTGCTCCAAAACAGTCACGCCCCGTGCCTTGATGTCCTCAAAGTAGGCCAAGGTATCGGGATCGCTCGACTGGTTGTCGACAACGATGATTTCCATATCCGGATAATCGGTATCGTTCAGCAACCCTTCGATGCACGCATGCAGCAACTTGTACTGATCCCGCGTCGGCACAATCAGGCTCACCCGCGGTAGTTGCTCTGGCAGCGGCCAATGGGCACGCAGCAGTGCCGGGTAATCCGGCACGCGGCTCACCTTCGTGCCAGCCGCCAGCGACTGACACAACCATTCGACTGCACTCAGTCGTTGCGGCGAAGGCTCGGCCTGCTCCGGGCTGGCCGGCGCATGGCTGGCGCGGTGATAAAGCACTCGCGGCAAGTGCACGACGCTGGCGTCACTGTTCTGGGTGGCCAGTGCGATCGCGACTGTCAGCTCGTACCAACCGATGTTCGCGGGTTCGGCCCGCGTTGCCAGCAGCGCGAGTGCCTGCTCGACAATGCCTACACCGAAGATGGCGCCCGGCGTGAAGATATCCGCCCCAATGAACAGATCGATATCCCACACCGGCTTCAGCCACGGCAGGCTGCGTTCACCTTCCGGGCCATCGCGGTCACAGTCGGCAAATGCCCAGGCACTGCCGTCATCCAGCAGCGCACTGAGGTGAGGCAAGGCCAACGGTGCTAAACGGTCACCGGCCATCATCGGCAAAATGCGGTCACACCCGGCCGCCAGCAATCGCTGCAACGCGTCATGCAGGTCAGCCGGTGTCGCAGTGGCGGTCTGATGCAGGTGCGCACGGTCCTCACCCAGGCTCGCCAGGCTGGCTTGTTCCAGTGCGCCATTACCTTCGCTGATCAGCAGCAGGCCGAGCTTGGCGTTCAGGGGCGGGCGCTCCAGGCCTTCAAGGCGCTGGAACGCCTCGAACCATTGCGGGTAGTGCTGCCAGCCGGCGCTTTTGGGCAGCAGCAGGCTTTGTTCCTTGGCCACTTCAGTCAGCAGCGCCACGGTTGCCGCGTCATGGGCGGGGTCGAGTTTGCGCAGTAGCCCTTCGATACCTTCCGGCCTACAGCATACGCGGATCGGGCTGCCGGCCAGCGGTTGGCCTAGGTCGTTGATGATATCCAGTATGTGGACCTTGCCATCGGCCAACTCCCACGGCAGGTCAATGGCAAAGCCATGGTCGCTGGTGTCGCGGTAGGCGAGGGCCTGGTTGTGCACATTGCAGGTGGCAGTGCAGATAACCCGGTCGCCTTCGCGCACGGTCACTTCGACGTGGCGGCGCGGTGCTTGCGGGTCCCACGACCAGCCGCCCACGCGCAGGCCGCCGGTGTGCCACACTTGCGAGGCGATGGCTGCGGTGTCCTGGGTGGGGGCGGCTGGCAGCACGATATCGCCGTCCAGGGCAAAGGCTTGGTTGGCGATACGGGCGGTGATCACCCGGGCTTCTGCCAGCCAGTTCTGGCGCAGTTGCACGGTGAAACCGTGGTACTGGTCACCGGCTGGTGCCTGGGGTTCGTATTGGTCCGCTCGGGCCAGGGCGACGGCGGCGCCATCGATGAATACTTCCACCACCGGGCGTTGTTCGGGCTGCGCGGTGTCCATGGCCCAGCCCTGTAACACGTCGCCATGCAGGCCCAGAATGGCGCCTTTGAACGCCTGCAGGGCAATGTGGGGCTGGCCCGCCTGGGGCTTTTCCAGCAAATCTTGGGTCATCAGGCTTGGCCTACTGAATAGGGGAGGGCGGCCAGCGCGTGGGCGCCGGCTTCGGTGGCGAGCGGCCCGGGGCTGGCGAACAGGGCGACGCCGAGTTCGTCGGCAAGACGCGGTGCTTGCCAGCTTGCGCCGGGGGCGTCATCCAGGCTGAGCACAGCATCGCAGCCGGCGGCGCGGGCGCGTTCGGCCAGGCTGAAGCCGTGCAGTGCCGGCAGCCGGTGCACGGCGTTGGTCGCCTGCAGCGCTTTGAGCCAGGGCGTGTCGTCTTTTGCCAGCAATACCAACGGCAGTTGCTCGCGGATGATCTGCCTGGCCAGTGCCAGCCAGCGTTGGGCGATGGCGGGGCTGCTCAGGGCATCGCCTATCAAAAGTACCTGTGGGGAGCCGGTTGTCGTGGCCTGGCGCCGGGTCGCCGTGGGCAGGGCCCAGTTGGCAGCGTCTTGGGCGCCTCGCAGGGCTTGCCATGGCAGTTGCACGCTCGCAGCTTCGCGGGCGAAGCGCTGCCAGTCGTAGTCGTCGGCCGGTGCCAGCAGGCGGTCATCGCGGCAGGTGATGCGGTAGGGCAGGCCGAGGATGGCGGGCACATCACACAGCGCCAGCGGGCAGCGCGCCAGGTGTTCGAATGCCAGTATGTCCACGGGCAACAGGCGCAATGCGTCGAGCAGTGCGTCGAGCTCGCCCGGCAGGTCGAAATCCAGGCGCAGCGGCAGGGGTTGCAGGGGCGCGTCCAGGGTCACCCAGGTGCGATGGCTGTCATAGTGCCAAGCCAGGCTGAATCCGGCGTCCGGGTATGAGCCGTCGTGCAGGTGCAGGGTTTTGTCTACCCCCGTGGGCCAGCAGGCACCGCGCGCGTTGGCTGGCAGGCTCGCCAGCCTGGCCAGGCGGGCACGCTGCAGGGCGTCGCGGGCCGGCTTGATCGGGTCGCGCAGGGTGAAGGTGTTGTAGCGGGCCGAGGCGTCCGGGTAGCGTTTGCGCAGGATGGCGTTGTTGTGTGCCACGCGCAGGGTTTTTTCGGCGCCGAACGAGATACCGCCCTGGTGGGCGACGAACACGTTCGGCGCGCCCATGTGTCGCCAGCCGAGGCCGCGGGCGCGCAGGCACCAGTCGGTTTCTTCGCCGTAGCCGCGGGCCAGGTGCGCTTCGTCCAGGTAGCCCACTTCGTCCAGCGCGGCGCGCTTGATGTACAGGCAGAAACCGCAACCGGTTTCGATCTCCATCGGTGAGCTGCCTGCCTGGCGGGCCAGTTCATCCAGTTCGGCCTGCGCCTTGGCGCTGGGCATGGCGTGGCTCACCTGGCTCTGGGGGAAGCTCATCAGCTCGCCGTTGTTGGTGAATGGCGTCACCGAGGCGATGCGGGCATCGCTGTAGGCCATCTGACGCAGGCGGTCGAGCCAGTCGCCGTGCACCCGGGTATCGGCGTTCAGCCACACCACGTCCTTGTTCGGGCTAAGGGCCATGGCGCGGTTCATGCTGCGGATGAAACCGAGGTTCACCGTGTTGTGCACCAAGGTGATCCTGCCCTTGGCGGCCAGCACCTTGAGGGCTTTGGCCAGGGCGGGTACGGGCGTCTTGTCTTCGATCACCACCAGCCGGTGCGGGGTGCGGTTGCGCTTGCGCGCCTCAAGTGCGCTGTTGATGCACTCCAGGGTTTCGTCGAGGCCGTTGTACACGGGGATCAGCACGTCCACCGGCTGCTGTTCGCCGCCGCCGTTGACGCTGGCAGGCGGCACGAACACCGGCATGGCATACACCGGGCTGCCGAGCAGGGGGGTACCGTTGGCAAATTGCAGGTGCACCGCCGGGGTCGGGTTCGGCACGCTCAAGCGCAGGCCGCCATGGGTGCCTGGCAGCCCAGCGCTGCTGAGCAGTGGGTGCACAGCGCTGGCCTGGGTGGTGAAGGTGACCCCGTTGGCCTCGCCCTGTAGCGTCGCAGGGGCTTGCAGGTTGGCCAGGTCGATGGCCCAACCCTGGATTTCCCGTTGCTCCGGCAGGTAGCGCACAACGCCCACCGTGCGGGGGGCATCGGCCAGGCCGGCCAGCAGCTTGAGCACCGACGCCAGTTCCTTGCCGGTGTGGATCTCGGGCAAGTGGGCAAGGATCATCCGAAGCAGTTCGGCCGGCGTTTCCGAGTGGCTGCGGGCCTCCCAGAGCGTCAGGCGCAGGGCCAGGTCGTTGGGTTGGGTTTTCCACGCGGTGGTCAGGTAGCGCGTGGCCAGTTCGAAGTGATTTTGCGCCAGCAGGCTGCGCCCGATCAGGGCGTGGATATCGGCCCGGTCAGGGAGTGCCTGGGCGGCATTTGCAAAGAATAAAAACGCCAGCTCAGGCGCCTGCGGCAGTGCCGCGATGCCTTTCCACACCAGTGCCTCCGGCCGGTACTCGGCGGTGTGCAAGGCGCGCTCGAGTGCGGCAGCCGCAAGGTCAGGCTCGTTGGCCTGGCGATGGCGGTGGAACATGTCCATGAGCGTTTCTCGCCCATGGTCGAGGAGTCTGGACATAAGCTTGGCTTGACTACAAAAAATAAAAAGAGGGGCGACCCGAAAGTCGCCCCCTTTTGCATACTCCCGGCCTTGCGGCCGGGCGTACGCTCGCTACAGCAGGGCTAGTTACACTTGGCCGTGCAGTACAACGACGTTGTCGATGTTTGCAACAGCTTCGTTGGAACCAACGATGCCCAGGGCCACGTCAGCGTGCGAAGCACCCGCTTCGATCTGAGCGGTCCAGTACTCCTTCTCACCGGCTTCCGAAGCGCGGCCCAGTGCGGAGTTGTACAGCGACTCGACGAAGTCGTTGTTGGCTTTGGCGCCAGCTTCGTCCGAGGTGACGATGTCTTTGGCAACATCGGCACGGCTTGCACCGTTGAACAGCGAGTTGACCCAGAAGTCCAGGTCTTCTTGGTCGGCGGCGCGGCCCAGTACGTTGGTGTACAGGTCACGGATGAAGTCGCCGTTCGAAGCGTCCAGAGCCTGAGCTTCGCTGGAAACAGCGATGGCAGCGGCTACGTCAGCCAGCGAACCGCCTTCGGCCAGCAGGTTGGTCCAGGTGCTTGCACCTTCGTCGTCAGCGGCACGGCCCAGCAGAGCCTGATACAGCTCGTTGACATCGGTAGCGTTGTTGGCGCCGGTGAATTCGCTCGAGTTCAGGAACTCGTTGGCGATGTCGTTCAGCGAAGTGCCAGCGTTGACTTGGCCCACGAAGGCCTTGGCGCCATCCAGGTCAGCGTCACGGTTCAGCACGCCTTGGTACAGACGCAGCGCAGCAGCTTCATCAGCGCTGTGGGCCAGGGCTACGGTCTCGACTTCTTCGCCGTTGACGAAGGTCAGGAACTCGGCGTTCGAGATCGAGGCGGTCTGGTTGCCGGTCAGGGTGACGTTGAAGTTGGCGTGGGTAGCGAACGCGTAGTCATCACGCGAGCCGTCCAGCTGAACGACGTCGTAGCCAGCGCCAGTGTCGACGATGTCAGTGTGGTCTGCACCGCTCAGGACGACAGTGTCGTTGCCCGAACCGGTTTTGACGTTGTTGTTGCCAGCGCCAGCGATAACGGTGTTGTTGCCGTTACCGGTAACGATGGTGTCGTTGCCGTCGCCACCGTCGATGTAGGTGTTCTGGTCGCCGTTTACGGTGATCACGTCGTTGCCGTTGCCAGTGGTGACAACCAGGCCGATTTCGGCGTTGGCGTCAGCGCTTACTGCAACGTCGGCAGCCAGGGCAGCGAATGCGGCAGGAGCAACATCGCCCGACTGACCTTGCAGGGTAACGTTCAGGCTGGCGTCGCTTTCCAGGATGTAAGCGCGGGCGCCGGCTGCTTCAGCTGCGGACAGGTCAAGGGTAACCAGGTCGGTGGCAACACCAGCGATTTCGCCGGTAACCACGTCTACTGCGCCGCCTGCTGGCAGCTCCAGGTTAACGCCGTCGAAGCTGGCGACGTTGACGGTTGCGCCTTCCGCGTCCAGGCCCAGCAGGGAGCTGATGGCCTCGACAGTGCTGTCGGACAGGGTGGTAGCTGCCAGGAAGGTCTGGAACTCGGTGGACGAGACTGGGCTATCGTATTGCATGATGTATTCCTGTTACTTCAAGCCGGTTGGCTTGCTGCACTGATTTTCTGCGGTTGCGCAGAGTGTTCCCACGGAGACTTAGAGCGGGCAGCGTTCATCTTCGTAACGGGAGTAACGGCGATATGCAGCGCCACCAACGGCTCGGTGCCGGTGGGGCCATGCATCATCTGATTGGTGACCAGGCGCTGGGGCTCGGCGTTGCCGAACACGATGTGGCCTGTGAGTTCGTAATGCTTGCGCAGCGGGCCAACGAGGCTGAAGCCTGCGCAGATCAGGGGCAGGCCCTCGCCACGCACACCGACGAAAGTGCCGGTGGACACGTTGCGGCTGGGGCCGGAGCCGGCGACCATGCAGGTATACAGCAGGTCGACGCCAGCTGGCTTGTTTGGCCAGTTGATGGCGAAGCTTTCGATGAATTCGTCGCTGTCTGGCGCGCCGACCCAGCCTTCGCTCGAAACCACTTCACCCGTACGTTGCAGGTGCGCGATGAGCTCGAAGGGGGTAGGGGCAGGCTGGTTCTTGATGGCGGGTGCAGGTTCGGCGCCGGCCACCACGGCGTAGGTACGCATGATCGCAGGCGAGGTGTCGATGCGGTCGATACGCAGGTCGACCGGCTCGATCACGTCGTCGAACATGTGGTATTCGGTGATCAGTACGGTGGTCACCCCGGCTTTGACGCGGGCGACGATGGTGTCACCGAGCTTGGTCAGCATGTTCTTGCTGACGCCTTCGGCGGGGAAGAAGTCGATGGAACCTTTGCCCAGTGGCGCCTGTTGCAGGGCGATGCACACCGGTTTGTCGGCAGGCGGCTGCGAAGCATAACGGAAGATATACATCCCCGGCTCCAGCAGCGTCACGCGAGAGCTGATTTTTAGACCGTCGAGAGGCTGCGAGGGCATAGTCATGGCGTTGTTAAGCTCCTTTTAAACCAAACACCGGTAGCTCACTTGCTCAAACCCGTGCGTACTAAAACCAACCCGTAAAGGTTTCCCTACGAGGGGGCGAAGATGCAGTGATGTGAAAATCTTGTCAACCGACATGGGTAAAATAAATTTCATCAAAATTTTGAACTAAATCCTCGTTTTGGGGGTAACGGGGCAAGCCTGCGGTGCGCGAACAGGTAATCCTGAACGCTTGTTCCATGTGATTTAAATCAGAAAAATCAATGAGTTACGGCGATTTAATCGCATTTCGTCAGTTTTTTGTCGTTCTTTTAAGGGTGTGGCGAGCTGTCGCAGGTCGCCTTGCCGTTTGTCGATTTCATGAACGGGGGTGGTGGCGTTGTGATGCGCAAGTAACGGTTCGTCGCAGTTAATGACTTTTTATTGACGCAGATCAGTATTTTTTCATAAACAATGCGTTTCGTCGGTCGTGCAAGCAGCGGTTCTGCCAATCGGGCACGCTGCCGGCTCCCCTCGAGTGGTACACTGCCGACCGCTTCGTCTTACTACGTGTATGGATACCAATGAGTTCACTATCCGAAAATAATCTGCAATCCGCCCTCAAAGCCTGTAAAAGCAGCTTCCTTTCGGTCGGTTTCTTCAGCTTCTTCGTCAATGCGCTGATGTTGGTGCCCACCTTCTTCATGATTCAGGTGTCGGGCCGCGTCGTACCTTCCAGCAGCACGTCCACGCTGCTCATGCTGACGCTGATCCTGACAGTGCTGGTGGTCACCATGGGTGCGTTGGAGTGGGTGCGAGCACGCATCATGGTACGTATCAGCAACCGCCTGGATGTGATGCTCAGTCGCGACGTATACAGGGCAAGCTTCAAGCGGGCTCTCAACAGCGGAGGGGCCGACGCCACGCCGCAGTCGCTCAATGACTTGACATCACTGCGCCAGTTCTTCACCGGCTCGGGTCTGTTTGCTTTCTTCGACGCCCCCTGGTTCCCGATCTACACCATCGTCATGTTCCTTTTCCATCCATGGTTCGGCTGGATGACGCTGGCTTGCGGCGCGGTGCTGACGATTCTGGCGGTAGTGAACCATCGCGTCACCGGCCAGGCTCTGGCCACCGCGAACAAAGAAAACGTCGCGTCCAACGTGGTGACCACCAAGACCTTGCGCAATGCCGAAGTCATCGAATCGATGGGGATGCTGGAAACTCTGATGAACCGCTGGGCCAAGCGTCAGCGCAACATCATGATGTTGCAGTCCCAGGCCAGTGATAAGGGCGGTATCGTCAGTTCGATTTCCAAGACATTCCGTACGTGGTCGCAGTCGATCATGTTGGCCATCGGCGCCTATCTGGTCGTTACCCATGAAATCAACCCAGGCCTGCTGATGGCGGGTTCCCTGCTGTTGGGTCGGGCGCTGTCGCCTATCGATCAGATGATCGGCAGCTGGAAGGGCTTCGTGGCCGCGAAGGTGCAGTACGACCGCCTGAACAAAGTGATGGACGATCTGAAAAACGAGCCAGAGCGCATGCCACTGCCGGCACCCGAAGGTCACATTCAGGTCGAGAACCTGATCGTCGCACCGCCTGGCGCCAAGGCGCCGGTCATCCGTAGCATCAGCTTCGTCGCCCCGGCCGGTTCCATCGTTGGCATAGTGGGCCCGAGCGCGGCCGGTAAATCCACGCTGGTGCGCGCCTTGTTGGGCATCTGGCCGCCCCAGCACGGTGTGGTGCGCATCGACGGTGCCGACATCGCCAGCTGGGACAAGCAAGCCCTTGGCCCCTATGTTGGCTACCTGCCACAGGACATCGAGCTGTTCGAAGGCAGCATCAGCGAAAACATTGCCCGCTTCGACAAGGTCGACCCGGAAAAAGTGGTGCAGGCGGCGCAATTGGCTGGCGTACACGAGATGATCCTGATGCTCCCTGATGGATACGACACCATCATCGGCAGCGACGGTATCAATCTTTCCGGTGGCCAGCGCCAGCGCATCGGCCTGGCCCGTGCGGTCTATGGCAACCCCCGGCTGGTCGTGCTCGACGAGCCGAACTCCAACCTGGATGATGTGGGTGAGCGCGCCTTGGGCGTTGCACTCAAAAAGCTCAAGGAAGGCGGGGCCACGGTATTCATCGTGTCACACCGGCCGAACATCCTCTCCCGCCTGGATCGCATTCTGGTCATGGCCGGGGGCACCATTTCGATGTATGGGGAGCGCGACCGTGTCATCGCCGAACTGGCCGCGCAGCAAGCCAAGAACCAGTCGCGCGTCGCCATGCCGGCGGCCGAGCAAAACCCTGCGGCTACTGCCGCTGCGCCCGTGAGTACCGCCGGCACTGGCGCGTGAAAGGATTTCTTTGATGAGCAGTAAAGCGATCACCACGTTCGAACATAATTTCGACGATATGCCCATTTCCGATCGAGGCATCCGTCGCATCGGCTTGACCATCGTCTTCGTCACCTTCGGCATTTTCGGTACCTGGGCGGCGGTTGCACCGCTGAGCAACGCGGTGCATGGCTCAGGTGTGGTCACCGTGCAGAACTACCGCAAGACCGTGCAGCACCTCGAGGGGGGCATCGTCAAAGAGCTGTACGCCCGCGATGGCGACCTGGTCAAGAAGGGGGACCCGCTGATCGTGCTGGACGAAAGCCAGCTGAGCTCTGAGTACGAGTCCACTCGCAACCAACTGATCGTCGCCCGCTATAAGGAAGCGCGCCTGCGTGCTGAGCGCGATGGCTTGCAGGCGATCCCGTCTGTGGCCATGGAGGGTACCGATTCTGATCGTGCCACCGAGGCGCTGGTCGGTGAGCAGCAGGTGTTCAAGGCGCGTCGTGACTCGCTGCTGGGCGAGATTTCGGTCAACCGCGAACGCATCGAGCAGATGAAGCAGCAGATCGTCGGCCTGAACGACATGATCCGTACCAAGCGCGGCCTGGAGAAGTCCTACAGCGGTGAAATCAAGCAGCTCAGGGAGCTGCTGGCCGAAGGCTTCGTTGACAACCAGCGCCTGCTCGAGCAGGAGCGCAAGCTGGACATGCTCAAGACTGAAATCGCCGACCACGAGTCGAGCATTACCAAGACCAAGCTACAAATCGGCGAAACCGACCTGCAGATCGTTCAGTTGAAGAAAAAGTTCGACTCTGACGTGGCCAATGAGCTTTCTGATGTGCAGGCCCAGGTTTTCGACCTGCAAGAGAAGGAAGCAGCGCTGCGCGATCGCTTGTCCCGCGTTGTGATCCGTGCGCCTGAAAGCGGCATGGTGCTGGATATGAAAGTTCATACCATCGGCGGCGTTGTCAGCCCCGCCACGCCGTTGCTGGATATCGTCCCTGCTTCGTCCGAGCTGGTGATCGAAGCCAAGGTCGCGACCAAGGACATCGATCGCCTGGAGTTGGGCAAGACAGCGGACATCCGCTTCAGCGCCTTCAATCAGGCGACCACGCCGGTCATCGAAGGCACCCTTACGCGCATTTCGGCAGACAGCCTCACCGAAGAGCGCACCGGCGACCCGTACTACCTGGTACGCGTCAAGGTCACCGAAGACGGTATGAAAAAGCTCGGCAGTCGCAAGCTCCAACCTGGCATGCCGGCTGACGTCCTCATCAACGCAGGCGACCGCACCATGCTGCAGTACCTGCTGAAGCCGGCGCGCAACATGTTTGCCGAATCGCTGATCGAGGAGTGATTGTGTTGCGTTTGCTACCCGGTGTACTGATGTGCGTGGCCGCCTGGCAGGCGGTGGCTGTTGAAAACCCAGGTCCGAAGGGCGTTTCGGCGTCGACCTACACGTTGGACCTTGCTGGCCTCTACCGCGAGGCCCGCCTGGAAGATCCCCGCGTGCTCATCGCTTATGCCCGAGCGCGAACAGCGGCCGAGCAGCAGCGTGAAGCCCTCGGGCAGTTGCTGCCTCAGGTGTCGGCCAACGCCAACTCCAGCCGCGTGTTGCGCAAGAATGAGCTGACGCGCGACATCTACAATAACGAAAGTTACTCGCTCAGCCTCACCCAGTACTTGTACAACAAGCCGGCCTGGGAGCGATACCAGAAGTCCAAGAGCGTCAAGGCGCAAAAGGGCCAGCAGGCAGAAGATACTTTGGCCGAGGCCACTGTCGACTTGGCGAAGCGCTACTTCGTGGCGCTGGCTGCTGACGACGAACTGGCGCTGGTGCAGGCTGAGCGCCGAGCCACCCAGAAGAACCTGGACCGGGTGAGCATGATGTTCGACCGGCAGATGGCCAAGATCACCGACAAGCTTGACATGCAGGCGCGGGTCGATTCGCTGGCGGCGCAGGAGGTGGATGCCCGCAATCAGGTGCAGGTCAGCCGTGAGGCGCTGGCCGAGATCGTCGGCCGGCCGATCAACGAGCCACTCAGCCGGGTTCGCAATGACGTGGCCCTGGAGGCACCGACGCGGCCGTTGCAGAGCTGGATTACCCAGGCCGTGGAAACCAACCCATTGCTCAAGTCGTACCAAAGCGGCGCCGACGCGGCCAATGCGGCTGTGCGCGAGGGCAAGGGCGAGCATTATCCGCAGCTTGCTCTGAGCCTTAGCGCCCAGCAAAGCGACCAGGGTTACGACAACACCCAGGCACCGCGCAGTGACAGTTATGTGGCTTCGCTGGGGTTGAAGATCCCGATCTACAGCGGTGGCTCCACCTCGGCGCGGGTGCGTGGCTTGTACGATGAGCAGTTGGCGGCGGAAGAGCAGCTCGAAGGCATTCGCCGGCAGGTGGTGAAAGAAACCACCACGGCGTACCTCACCGCCAAATCCAGCGTCGAAAAAATCCGCGCCAACCGCAATGCCCTGTCGTCGGCGCAGAAGTCGAGCCTGGCGGCGCAGAAGGCCTTTACCTTCGGTGTGGTCAACGCGGTAGATGTGCTAACGGCGGTGCAGAACGAGTTCAAGGCCCGGCGTGACCTGTTGAAGTCGCAGTATGACTTCATCACCAATTTGTTCCTGCTCAATCGCTGGGCGGGGGAGTTGAACCAGGACAGCGTCGACCATGTCAATGTTTGGCTTAGCCCGGTGCCTGAGACCAGCTTGCCGGGAGGTGATGTGGCATTGCTGGATGCTGGGCGATGATGGGCGAGGTGGGGTTGGCGACGCTTTTGTCACGCACCTTCCTCTGGGCACTTTCAGAAATTTCCCACACGTTAATTACCGGCAACGTCTTCCTACTTGACGCTCAGCGGCTTTTTCCAAGTCGAGTACGCCGCCCAACAGATGTATACTTCGTCATCGAACCTTAATGCGCGTGGCAGGAACAGCCCGCGCCGGTCTGACAATCACACATGCCCGCACGGCACTATCGGAGTTGGTTAAGTCGCATGAAAGCAATCGTCACTGGGATCACTGGTCAAGACGGCGCCTACCTGGCGGAACTGCTGCTGGAGAAGGGCTACACCGTTTATGGCACTTACCGCCGCACCAGCTCGGTCAATTTCTGGCGTATAGAAGAGTTGGGCATCCACACCAACCCTAACCTGCATCTGGTCGAATACGACCTGACCGACCTGTCGGCCAGCATCCGTTTGCTGCAGACCACCGAAGCCACCGAGGTTTATAACCTCGCCGCGCAGAGCTTCGTGGGCGTTTCCTTCGAACAGCCGGTGACCACTGCCGAGATCACCGGCCTGGGCGCGGTGAACCTGCTCGAAGCCATTCGCATCGTCAACCCGAAGGTACGCTTCTACCAGGCGTCCACTTCTGAAATGTTCGGCAAGGTCCAGGCCATCCCACAGGTCGAGGAAACCCCGTTCTACCCACGCAGCCCCTACGGTGTGGCCAAGCTGTACGCCCACTGGATGACCATCAACTACCGCGAGTCGTACGGCATCTTCGCTACCAGCGGCATCCTGTTCAACCACGAGTCGCCGCTGCGTGGCCGTGAGTTCGTGACCCGCAAGATCACCGACTCGGTGGCCAAGATCAAGCTGGGCCTGCTCGACAAGCTCGAGCTGGGCAACCTCGACGCCAAGCGTGACTGGGGCTTCGCCAAGGAATACGTCGAAGGCATGTGGCGCATGCTGCAGGCTGACGTGCCAGACACCTTCGTGCTCGCCACCAACCGCACCGAAACCGTGCGTGACTTCGTTTCGATGGCCTTCAAGGCCGCCGGCATCGAGATTACCTGGAGCGGCAAGGACGAAGCCGAGCAGGGCACCTGCGCCGCCAGTGGCAAGGTACTGGTCGTGATCAACCCGAAATTCTACCGCCCTGCAGAAGTCGAGCTGCTGATCGGCAACCCGGCCAAGGCCAAGGAAGTCCTGGGTTGGGAGCCGAAGACCAGCCTCGAAGAGCTGTGCCGCATGATGGTCGAAGCCGACCTGCGTCGTAACGAAAAAGGGTTCTCGTTCTGATGCAAATGGCCAGCAAGCGCGCGCTCATCACAGGGATTCAGGGCTTCACCGGCCGTTATATGGCAGCCGAGTTGCGAGCCCGTGGTTATGAAGTCATAGGGACCGGCAGCCAGCCGTTGCAGGCGCCTGATTACCATCAGGTCGACCTGACCGACGGCCCTGGCCTGCGTGCATTGCTGGCCGAACTGCAGCCGGATGTCATCGTGCATCTGGCTGCCATCGCTTTTGTCGGGCACGGTGCAGCCGACGCGTTCTACCAGGTCAACCTGGTGGGTACACGCAACCTGCTCGAAGCCATCGCGGCCTGTGGCAAAACACCAGACTGTGTGTTGATTGCCAGCAGTGCCAACGTTTATGGCAATGTTTCCGAAGGGATGCTCGACGAACAGACCTTGCCGGCGCCAGCCAACGATTACGCGGTCAGCAAGCTGGCCATGGAATACATGGCCCGCCTCTGGTTCGATCGCCTGCCGATCGTCATTACACGTCCCTTCAACTACACCGGTGTCGGGCAGGCGGAGAACTTCCTGCTGCCCAAGATCGTCTCGCACTTTCAGCGCAAGGCGGGCACCATTGAACTCGGCAACCTCGATGTGTGGCGCGACTTCAGTGATGTGCGTGCCGTGGTGCAGGCCTATCGCGGCCTGATCGAGGCGCGTCCGCTCGGGCAGACGGTCAACGTCAGTTCCGGGCAAACCCATTCGCTGCGCGAAGTCATCGCCAAGTGCTCGGCCATTACCGGCCATGCCATCGACGTGCAGGTCAACCCGGCGTTCGTGCGGGCCAACGAGGTCAAGACCCTCTGCGGCGACAACAGTCGGCTGCGCGCTCTGGTTCCAGGCTGGGAAACCCCGTCGCTGGACGAAACCCTGGGTTGGATGCTTGCGGGTAAATGAAGCTCATTCTCTCCGTCGAGCCAGTCCGCTTCCCGCTGACCGGCATTGGGCGGTATACCTTCGAGCTGGCCACGCGGCTGCAGCGCAGTAGCGAAATCACCGACCTGCGCTTCTTTGCCGGTCGGCGCTTTCTGCCGGCCTTGCCCACCGCGGCCGAGCAGTCCGATGCGGTGCATGGTCTGAAGCGCTTCGTTCAGAAGAACGCCGTGGCCGTCGAGGCCTACCGGCGGCTGATGCCGTACCTGCGCAAGCGAGCGCTGAAGGGGCATGAGGATCATCTCTACCACAGCCCCAATTATTATCTGCCGCCGTTCGCCGGGCGCAGCGTGGCGACCTTCCACGACCTGTCGCCGTTTACCTGGGCGCATTGCCATGCACCGCAGATCGCGCGCTACCTGCAAAAAGAGCTGAAACTCACGCTCGAACGTGCCGATGCGCTGATCACCGATTCCGACTACACGCGGCAGGAGCTGGCCGATTATTTCGCCTGGCCCATCGAGCGCATCCATGCGGTGCCCCTGGCCAGTTCGCCAGAGTTCTTTCCGCGTAGCGCCGAGGCCCTGCGCGAAACGCTGGCTCGCCATGGCCTGGAGGCGGGTGGCTACAGCCTGTTTGTCGGTACCATCGAGCCGCGCAAGAACCTCGACACCCTGCTGGACGCTTACGGCAAGCTGCCGCTGGCGCTGCGCAAGCGCTGGCCTTTGATTCTCACCGGTTACCATGGCTGGCGTAGCGAAGCCATTCATCAGCGTATCGCCCAGGCACAGCAACAGGGCTGGGCGCGCTACTTGGGTTTCGCGGCCAGCGAAGACCTGCCCCTGCTGTATGCCGGCGCGCGGCTGTTCACCTTCCCCTCGCACTACGAAGGCTTCGGCCTGCCGGTGCTCGAAGCCATGAGTTCGGGTGTACCGGTGGTGTGCTCCAACAGCTCATCGTTACCCGAAGTGGCAGGGCAGGCCGCGCTGATGTGCGCACCGGACGACGTGGATGGCCTGAGCGCGCTGCTGCGCCAAGGGCTGGAAGACGATAGCTGGCGCCTGGCAGCGGTGGAACAGGGCCTACGCCATGCGGCCGGCTTCTCTTGGGAGCGTTGTGCCCAGGCTACCATCGAGGTCTATCAGAAGGTCAGCAACGGACGATGATCAAGGTACTGCACTTTTTCAAAACCTATTATCCCGACTCCATGGGCGGTATCGAACAGGTCATCTTCCAGATCGCCGAAGGCACGCGCGCCCACGGTATCGATTCCGAAGTGCTCTACCTCAGCAACCGCGGGGCTGCGCGCAACGAGCCGGTGGCCAGCCACCTCACTCACCGATCAAAACTCGACCTGCACCTTGCCTCCACCGGGTTTTCGCTGTCAGCGTTGAAAGACTTTACCGAACTGGCGCGTCAGGCAGATATCGTGCATTACCACTTCCCCTGGCCGTACATGGACCTGGTGCATTTCCTGGCGCGCCTGAACAAGCCGACGGTGGTCAGTTACCACTCGGACATCGTCAAGCAGAAGTGGCTGCTCAAGCTGTATCAGCCGTTGATGCACCGGTTTTTCTCCAGTGTCGACCGAGTGGTGGCGTCGTCGCCCAACTACGCGGCGCACAGCCCGGTGCTGACGCGTTTCCAGAACAAGGTCTCGATCATCCCCTACGGGCTGGACCGTGCCACGTACCCGCAGGCTTCGGCCAGCAAGCTTGCCTATTGGCGTGAGCGGTTGGGGGAGCGCTTCTTCCTGTTCGTTGGCGCACTGCGTTACTACAAGGGCCTGGACTACTTGCTGCAAGCGGCAAAAATCAACGGCTTGCCGGTGGTCATCATGGGCGGCGGGTTTCTCGAGGCCGAGTTGAAGCAGCAGGCTGCAGAGCTTGGTCTGTGCAATGTGCATTTTCTCGGTGGCCTGCCGGACGATGACAAAGCTGCCCTGCTCGAGCTTTGTTACGCCTTCGCGTTTCCCTCGCACCTGCGTTCCGAGTCGTTCGGCATCTCGCTGCTGGAAGCCGCGATGTACGGCAAGCCTCTGATTTCCTGCGAGATGGGCTCGGGAACCACGTTCATCAACCTAGCCGACCAGACCGGGCTGGTGGTGCCACCGCGTGACGCCCCGGCGCTCGCCCATGCCATGCAACGCCTCTGGGACGACCCTGGCATGGCCCAGGCCATGGGGTCAAAGGCCCTGGAACGTTACGAAGCGATCTTCACCGCGCCGGCCATGGCGGCAGCCTATGCCGACCTGTACCGTAGCCTGCTGTAGTCCTCAGGCTTGCCTGCTTCAGCCTCTAGATAAGAATAATTTTCATGGGTAGACGAACGATTCTTGTCACTGGCGCCAGCGGTTTCGTTGGCGGCGCCCTGTGCCGCCAGCTCGGCACCCTGGGCACTTTCAATGTCCGCGCCCCGTCGCGTCGTGATGCCGAGCTGGCTGCCACCACCGACTGGGCACCTGTGCTTGCGGGTGTCGACACGGTCGTACACGCCGCAGCCCGCGTGCACGTCATGCAGGAGAACGGCAACGACAGCCAAGCCGAATTCCGCCGGGTCAACGTCGATGGCACCCTCGTTCTCGCCCGGCAAGCCGCCGCTGCAGGGGTGCGCCGTTTCATTTTCATCAGTTCGATCAAGGTCAACGGTGAACTCAGCCAGCCCGGCCAGCCTCTGCGCGCTGACGATACGCCGGCGCCACAAGACGCCTATGGGGTGTCCAAGCATGAAGCCGAACAGGGCTTGCAACTACTGGCGGCGGCCACAGGCATGGAAGTGGTGGTGATACGGCCGGTGCTGGTCTACGGACCGGGCGTGAAGGCCAACTTCCTCAGCATGCTGCGCTGGGTGCAGCGGGGTGTGCCGCTGCCGCTCGGTGCGTTGCCAAACCGCCGCAGCCTGGTATTCGTCGGGAACCTTGTCGATCTGGTGGTGACCTGCCTGGATCACCCGCAGGCGGCCAACCAGGTGTTCCTCGCCAGCGATGGCCAGGACGTCACCCTGAGCCAGTTGTTGCGGGCCATCGGCCAGGCGCTGGGCCGCCCGGCGCGGTTGCTGCCAGTGCCGCCTGTATTGCTGCACATGGCGGCGCGGGTGCTGGGGCGAGGTGATCTGGCCCAACGCCTGTTAGGCTCGTTGCAGGTCGACATTGGTAAAAATCATCAACTGCTTGGCTGGACCCCGCCCTTCACCCTGGAGCAAGGGCTCAACCTGACCGCTCGCGCTTTCCTGGACGCTCAAAATTGATGATCTGGCTGATTTTACTGGCAGGCGCGGCCGCGTTGGCGATGACGGCAGGCCTGCGCCGCTATGCTTTGGCGCGCAGCCTTCTGGATATTCCCAATGCGCGCAGCTCGCATTCTCTTCCGACGCCGCGTGGTGGCGGCCTGGCGTTCGTCGTCTCATTCCTGCTGGGCGCGCTTGCCCTGGGCTGGGCTGGCGTAGTGGCCCCCGCGCTACTGGTCGGCCTGTTTGGCGCTGGGGGCTTGGTGGCGGTGATTGGCTTCATGGACGACCACGGCCATATCGCTGCCCGATGGCGCCTGCTTGGCCACTTCGTGGCTGCAGGCTGGGGGCTGTTCTGGCTGGGGGGCATGCCGCCGCTGATGGTGTTCGGATGGTCACTGGACAGCGCCTGGTTAGGTGTAATGCTCGGGATGCTGTACCTGGTATGGCTGCTCAACCTGTACAACTTCATGGACGGCATCGACGGCATCGCCAGCATCGAAGCCATCTGTGTCTGCATCGGCGCTTGCCTGCTGTATCTGGTCGGCGGCTATCCGCAGGCGCTGTGGCTGCCACTGTTGCTGGCTGCCACGGTGGCCGGCTTCCTGTTCTGGAACTTCCCGCCAGCGCGTATTTTCATGGGCGACGCTGGCAGTGGCTTCCTGGGAATCGTGCTGGGTCTGCTGGCTTTGCAGGCAGCCTGGATAAACCCGCTACTATTCTGGGGGTGGTTAATACTTTTGGGTGTATTCGTGGTCGACGCCACCTTCACCCTGGTGCGCCGACTGTTGCGCGGCGAGCGCGTCTATGAGGCGCATCGTAGCCACGCCTATCAGTATGCATCACGCCAGCATGGCAGCCACCGGCGGGTAAGCCTGTCGGTAGCGGCCATCAACCTCGGGTGGTTGATGCCTGTGGCGCTGGCGGTGGTGGCGCTAGGGCTGGACGGTGCGACGGGAACCATAGTGGCCTATTTCCCTCTTATACTGCTGGCGATCAAATACCATGCCGGGAAGCAGGAATAACATGTTCGAGCAAGCGGGCATGGCACGTTGAGGAGAGCTGGATGAGCGATGCAAACAAAGACAGGCTGCGCCAGTTCCTGGTGAATCGGTCACGGCGGCAGAAGCGCCTGATTCAAGTGTGCACCGACATACTGCTCATCTGGCTGGCGTTGTGGCTGTCGTTCATCGTGCGCCTTGGCATCGATGAAATGTACAACCCGATCCTGGAGCATACCTGGCTGTTCCTTGCCGCACCGGTAGTGGCTGTGCCGTTGTTCATCCGTTTCGGCATGTACCGCGCGGTAATGCGCTACTTCGGCAACGACGCGCTGGTCACCATCATCAAGGCTGTCACCCTGTCGTCGTTGATTCTGGCCGTGGTGGTGTACTGGTACAGCAACCACAAGGAGGTGGTGCCGCGTTCAATCATATTCAACTACTGGTGGCTGAGCCTGGTCATCATCGGTGGCTTGCGCCTGATCATGCGCCAGTTCTTTCTCGGTGACTGGTTCACCGGGAATCACCAGATCCCCTTTGCCAACCGCGACGATGGCCTGGTCAAGGTCGCCATCTACGGTGCAGGTACCGCCGGTAACCAATTGCTGGCGGCATTGCGCATGGGCCGAGCGATGCGCCCTGTGGCGTTCATCGACGATGACAGTGATCTTGCCAACCGGGTCATCTCCGGCCTGCAGGTGTACAAGCCCAAGCACCTGCAGCAGATGATCAAGGAGTGCGGCGCCCAGGAGATCCTCCTGGCCTTGCCCCGTGCCTCCCGCGCCCGGCGCAAGGAAATCCTGGCCTTCCTCGAGCCTTTCCCGCTTCACGTTCGCAGCGTGCCGGCTTTTGCCGACCTGGCCAGCGGCCGGGTCAAGGTCGATGACATTCAGGACGTCGACATTGCCGACTTGCTGGGGCGCGACCCGGTGCCGGCGCAGGACGAACTGCTTGACCGCTGCATCAAGGGTCAGACGGTGCTGGTGACCGGGGCCGGAGGCTCGATCGGCTCGGAGCTGTGCCGGCAGATCATCGGTCTCAAGCCCAAGACGTTGCTGCTGTTCGATCACAGCGAGTTCAACCTCTACAGCATTCTCAGTGAGCTGGAGCAGCGCATCTCCCGTGAATCGCTGTCGGTGCGCCTGTTGCCGATCCTCGGCTCGGCGCGCAACCAGCAGCACCTGGTCGACATCATGAGTACCTGGAAGGTCGACACGGTCTACCACGCGGCTGCCTACAAGCATGTGCCGATGGTCGAGCACAACATGGCCGAGGGCGTCCTCAACAACGTCTACGGCACCTTGTGCACCGCCCAGGCGGCGTTGCAGTCAGGCGTTGCCAACTTCGTGCTGATTTCCACCGACAAGGCTGTGCGCCCGACCAACGTCATGGGCAGCACCAAGCGCCTTTCCGAACTCATCCTGCAGGCGCTCAGCCGCGAAGCTGCGCCGGTGATGTATGGCGACAGCAGCAAGATTTCACGGGTCAACAAGACCCGCTTCACGATGGTACGTTTCGGTAACGTGCTGGGTTCCTCGGGTTCGGTGATCCCGCTGTTCCATCAGCAGATCAAGGCCGGTGGGCCGCTCACTGTCACGCACCCCAAGATCACCCGTTACTTCATGACCATTCCCGAAGCCGCGCAGTTGGTGGTGCAGGCCGGGGCCATGGGCCAGGGGGGGGATGTGTTCGTGCTGGACATGGGCGAGCCGGTGAAAATTGTCGAGCTGGCCGAGAAGATGATCCACCTCTCGGGCCTGAGCGTGCGCAGCCCTGGCAACCCCAATGGCGATATTGCCATCGAGTTTTCCGGCTTGCGGCCCGGCGAGAAGCTGTATGAGGAGCTGCTGATCGGGGATGATGTTTCGCCGACGGCGCACCCCATGATCATGACCGCCAACGAAGACTTCCTGCCCTGGGAGGTGCTGCGTGAGCGCCTGGCGGTGTTGCTCAAGGCGGTGGCAGACGATGACTTCAGCCGGATCCGGCATCTGTTGCGCGAGCTGGTCAGTGGTTACTCGCCAGAAGGCGAGATCGTTGACTGGCTGTATCAGCAGCAGAACAAGGACAGGTAACCCTGATTCCTACAGCAAACCGGGATTCAACCGCTTCGCAGGCCCCTTTCGGATCGTTACTTTGAGCAGGCAGCCAAGGAACCGCTGCCTCGTCAAACCATCCGAAGGAGTGTCTGTATGCGTAATACCGTTCTTTCCTACCTGTTGCTGCCACTGTTCGCCGGCCTCGCATTTTCGGTCACCGCCGCGCCGACGGATACACCCGTTACCCAGCCGGTGCCGATGGTGAGCCAGAAGATCACCGGGTCAGCACTGCTGAATCTCAACCAGGCCGACGCTGCAACCTTGCAAAGAGAGCTCAACGGCATAGGCAAGGCGAAAGCCGAAGCGATTGTGGCCTATCGCGAGGCCAACGGGGCATTTGCGTCAGTGGATGAGCTGCTGGAGATCAAAGGTATCGGTAACGCGCTGCTTGAGCGTAACCGAGACAAACTAAGCGTGGAATAACACACGATTGCAGAGCGGTCTTTGTGCGATACAAGGCCGCTCTTACTGTATGCATGGGCAACAGTTACCCTGTCTACCGGTTCTGGGCATCCTTGGCATCGGCCTCTGCATTGCGTTCATGCACCTTGCGCAGTTGCTCCTCGGTCAGGGGCAGCTTTTTGGCCGTGTCGCGTAGCATCATCAGGCCGCCGACGATCGAGCCGAGGGCTATGATGAGTATCAGCCAGGCATACCAAGGCATCGTGTGTTCTCCTGTCAGCATGATGGGGCGGTGCTTGTACAAATATTGAGCAATAGCCGGTTCCGTTGGTTCAATTATAGGCACCGTGCCTTGCCCGGCCAATTCCGTTGACCCGCGGCCCCCAAAGCCTGTGCCACTTCGTTTACAATGCGCGCCGTTTACGACTTGCCAAGAGAACCCCGACCATGTCCGCCTGCCAGACGCCCCTGATCGTCGCCCTGGATTTCCCTACCCGTGACGCCGCCCTGAAGCTGGCTGACCAGCTCGACCCCGCCCTGTGCCGGGTGAAAGTTGGCAAGGAGCTGTTCACCAGCAGTGCTTCGGGCATTGTCGAAACCCTGTGCGCCAAGGGCTTCGAGGTGTTCCTCGACCTCAAGTTCCACGACATCCCCAACACCACGGCCATGGCGGTCAAGGCCGCCGCCGAGATGGGCGTGTGGATGGTCAACGTGCATTGCTCCGGGGGCCTGCGCATGATGGCCGCCTGTCGCGAAGAGCTGGCCAAGCGCAGCGGCGCGCAGCCGTTGCTGATCGGCGTGACGGTGCTGACCAGCATGGAGCGTGAGGACCTGGCTGGTATCGGCCTGGACGTGGATCCGCAAGAACAGGTACTGCGCCTGGCAGCCCTGGCCGAAAAGGCGGGCATGGACGGCCTGGTGTGCTCGGCCCTGGAAGCCCCGGCGCTGAAGGCTGCGCACCCGGCGCTGCAGCTGGTGACCCCGGGCATTCGCCCTGCAGGCAGTGCACAGGATGACCAACGCCGTATCCTCACCCCGCGTCAGGCGCTGGATGCAGGTTCCGACTACCTCGTGATCGGCCGTCCGATCAGCCAGGCGGCAGACCCGGCCCAGGCGCTGGCGGCAGTCGTGGCAGAAATTCGCGGCTGATCGGGTTGAAGGGCTGCTCTCGGGCAGCCCTTTTGCTTAGTGGGCAATGTCCATGGCGCCGGCTTTTGTCGCGCGTATAAGCGCGACGTCGACATGGTAGGTCGCAAAATCGCTGGAGCGGACGTTGGTGCCGAGCGTGGCACTCAGTACGACATCGTGCTGGCGCTTGATGTCTTGCAACGTGCTGGCGAACTGATGTTCGCTTGTCAGCACCAGCAGTGCGCAATCCGCGCCTTCGGCGAAGTGCTGTTGCAGCTCTTTGGGGTTGAACGCCAGGGCCACACCACGCTGGTAAGCCTCCACCAGCTCATGGATGCTGCTGACATTCAGGTTCAGCGCACCTTGCGGGGCGCGGTGCTGGGCTATTTTGGCCTGGGTCATGACTTGGGCACAGGCCTGCAGAAACAACGATTCGTACCACTCCACAACGATCTCCTCATGAACGCGCGCACATCAATACCTGAGTTTGAGCACGAGCGCCAGTTTGCAGCGTTGCAGGGCAGGGGCTACGCCTTTAGCCGCGGGAAACAATGAAAAAGGGCCGGTATGCGCGCGCATACCGGCCCTTTTTCATTGCACGCGAATCAGGCAATAACCAGCGGCTGGAAGCCTTTGACCAGATCGTCCAGCGCCTTGATCTGTGCCAGGAACGGCTCCAGCTTGTCCAGCGGCAGTGCACTCGGCCCATCGCACTTGGCCTGGTCCGGGTTCGGATGGGCTTCCAGGAACAGCCCGGCCAGGCCAACCGCCATGCCAGCACGGGCCAGGTCCACCACCTGCTCGCGGCGGCCACCGGAAGCAGCGCCGGACGGGTCGCGGTTCTGCAGGGCGTGGGTCACGTCGAAGATGATCGGCAAGTCGTCACAGGTACGCTTCATCACGCCAAAACCGAGCATGTCCACGACCAGGTTGTCGTAGCCCATGCAGGTACCGCGGTCGCACAGGATCAGCTGGTCGTTACCGGCTTCCTTGAACTTGTGCACGATATTCTGCATCTGCGAAGGGCTGAGGAATTGCGGCTTCTTGATGTTGACCGGCTTGCCGGTCTTGGCCAGAGCCACTACCAGGTCGGTCTGGCGGGCGAGGAAAGCTGGCAACTGCAGCACATCGACCACTTCGGCCACTGGCGCGCACTGGTAGATTTCATGCACGTCGGTGATGATCGGCACGCCGAACTCGGCTTTGACCTTCTCGAAGATACGCAGGCCTTCTTCCATGCCTGGGCCACGGTAGGAGTGGATCGAGGAGCGGTTGGCTTTGTCGAAGCTGGCCTTGAACACGTAAGGGATGCCCAGTTTCTCGGTAACCCGGACGTACTCGGCGCAAGCGGTCAAAGCCAGGTCCTCGGACTCGAGCACGTTGATGCCGCCGAAGAGGACGAATGGGGCGGTGTTGGAGCACTCGATGGTGGGGGTGATCTTGATCATGGTCATCTCTGCAAATCCTTGTCACTGGTTTCAGTGGCGAGGGGCAATCTTACAAGATCTGCGTTGCCTGCGCCGGCCCTTTCGCGGGGCAAGCCCGCTCCCACAGGCCCGCTACAGGATTCGAAGCTGGTGGGGTACCTGTGGGAGCGGGCTTGCCCCGCGAAAGGGCCGGCACAGGCTTACCTCAATCTCAAACCTTCAACACCAACTTGCCGAAATTCTCACCGCTGAACAGCTTGAGCAATGTCTCGGGGAAGGTCTCCAGCCCCTCGACCACATCCTCCTTGCTCTTGACCTTGCCTGTCGCCAGCCAGCCGGCAATCTCCTGGGCCGCCTTGCCATAGTCTTTGGCGTGGTCCATCACCACGAAACCTTCCATGCGCGCACGGTTCACCAGCAGCGCCAGGTAGTTGGCAGGGCCTTTGACGGCTTCCTTGTTGTTGTACTGGCTGATGGCGCCGCAGATGACGATGCGCGCCTTGAAGTTGATACGGGTGAGCACGGCATCGAGGATTTCACCGCCAACGTTGTCGAAGTACACATCCACGCCTTTGGGGCATTCGCGCTTCAGGCCGGCCAGCAGGTCTTCGGCCTTGTAGTCGATCACGCCGTCGAAGCCCAGTTCGTCTTTGAGGTACTGGCACTTCTGCGCGCCACCGGCAATGCCGACCACATGGCAGCCCTTGAGCTTGGCGATCTGGCCGACGATGCTGCCCACCGCGCCGGCCGCACCGGAGATGACCACGGTGTCGCCGGCCTTCGGCTGGCCGACCTCGAGCAGGGCGAAGTAGGCGGTCATGCCAGTCATGCCCAGGGCCGAGAGGTAGCGGGGCAGTGGGGCGAGGCTGGGGTCGATCTTGTGCAGGCCCTGGGGTTCGCCGGTGAAGTAGTCCTGCACGCCGAGGGCGCCGCTGACATGGTCGCCGGGCTTGTAGTCCGGGTGGTTGGAGGCGACCACTTCACCGACGCCCAGGGCGCGCATCACTTGGCCAAGGGCCACGGGCGGGATGTATGACTTGCCTTCGTTCATCCAGCCGCGCATGGCCGGGTCAAGTGACAGGTACAGGTTGCGCACCTGGATTTGCCCGGCGGCGGGGGCTTCGGCAGGCACGCTCTCGAAAGTGAAGTCGTCACGGCGCACGGCGCCGACCGGGCGTCTGGCAAGCAGGAAGCGGCGGTTGGTCTGGGTCATGGCAGGTTCCTTATGGGCAATGAGGCACAGCGGTCAATTTAACCCGCTGATGCAGGTTGGTCCGCAAAATCACTGGTAAGCATGGTAGCCCAACCGTTGCCCTGATGATGCTGCCCAGCCGGGCGGTGGGCTGACTAGACTCTGAGCCCATCCATTCCCCTCAGGAGCAGACAATGAGCATGACCTTTTCCGGCCAGGTAGCCCTGGTCACCGGTGGCGCGGCGGGCATCGGCCGGGCGACAGCGCAGGCCTTTGCCCGCGAAGGCCTGAAGGTGGTGGTGGCCGACCTCGACCCGGTCGGTGGCGAGGCCACGGTGGCCTTGATTCGCCAGGCGGGTGGCGAAGCGCTGTTCGTGGCCTGTGATGTGACCCAGGACGCCCAGGTGCGCCAGTTGCATGAGCGGGCCATCGAAACCTATGGCCGGCTCGATTATGCCTACAACAATGCCGGCATCGAAATCGAACAGGGGCGCCTGGCCGAGGGCAGCGAGGCCGAGTTCGACGCGATCATGGGCGTAAACGTCAAGGGCGTGTGGCTGTGCATGAAGTACCAGCTCCCGCTGCTGCTGGCCCAGGGCGGCGGGGCGATTGTCAACACCGCCTCGGTGGCGGGCCTGGGCGCGGCGCCAAAGATGAGTATCTACGCCGCCTCCAAGCACGCAGTGATCGGCCTGACCAAGTCGGCGGCCATCGAATATGCCAAGAAGGGTATCCGGGTGAATGCTGTGTGCCCGGCGGTGATCGACACCGACATGTTCCGCCGCGCCTACGAGGCCGACCCGCGCAAGGCCGAATTTGCCGCCGCGATGCACCCGGTGGGGCGGATCGGCAAGGTCGAGGAAATTGCCAGTGCAGTGCTGTATCTGTGCAGTGACGGGGCGGCGTTTACCACCGGGCATAGCCTGACGGTGGACGGTGGCGCCACCGCCATCTGAGCAACGGGCGGGCCGGGGCTCAAAGGCTGCTGGCGGGGCGCACAGAGTGCCGCGTGCCTCGCAGCGCCCCGGCAGCGGCCATGCACCCGAGCAGCAACACCCCGCCAAACCCCAGCAAGGCCATCCCTGACCCCAGGCGGTCGCTAAGCACGCCGGTGAGAATCACCGGCAGGCTGAAACCCAGGTAGGCCAGCAGAAAGAACCCGGCGCTGGCGCGTGTCTTCTCGGTCCCGGCCAGTTCGTTCACCGCCGACAGCCCGCCGAGGTAGATGAACCCATAGCAGGCGCTGCTGGCCGCCACCGCGCCGGCCAGTACCGCCCACAAGCGGCCGCTGTCGGCGCCCCAGGCCAGCAAGGCATAGCTGCATGGCAGGATGGCCAGGCCGAGCAAGGTGGCTGCCTGGCTCGACATACGCCTAGCCAGGGGCTGGAACAGCAGGCCGCAACTGATCACGCAGAAAGTCGAGAACCCCGACCAGGCGCTCAAGCTGTGCTGGCGCAGGATCCCGGGCAGCAGGGCGATCACCAGCCCGACGCAGGCCCAGGCCAGCAGAATGGCCAGCCCATACACCACGCTGCCTTGGGGATAGCAGGGCAGGCGCAGCATGGCACTGCGCTGTGCCGGCCGCGGGTCGGGCAAGCGCCAGACCAGCAGCACTGCAACTGCGCCCAGCAGCAATTGCAGGTGGAAGCTGCCGGGCGTCAGGCTCGGGCCCCGCAGCAGGAACAGGCTGGTCAGCGCTGCGCCCAGGCCAAAGCCCAGCGAGGTGCTGGCGGTGACCCAGTTGGCAGCACGCCCACTGCTGTCGGCGCCCATCAGTTCTGTCATGTAGGCGGTTGCCGTCGCCGAGGCCAGGCCGGTGCCCAGGCCCAGGAAAAAGCGTGCCACGCCGAGGGTCTGCAGGCTTGCAGCAAACAGCATGAGCAGGGTGGCAACCATCGACAGCGCGAGCGCGGTGAGGATCAGTGGCCGTCGGCCGACCCGGTCAGCCAGTCCACCCAGGGCCAGCAGCACCGGCAGCACGCCCAGCACATAACCGGAAAAGGCCACTGCGGTGGCAGCGGCGCCTTGGCCCGAGAGGTCGGCGTAGGTGATGTAGAGCGGAGCCTGCAGGTTGACTGCCAGGGTGATCAGGCACAGGGCGAAGGCCAGCAGGGCGGGGGAGTGGCGCGAGGGCATGGGTACCGTCCAGGTTCTTGATTGGCTGCACCGGCCCTTTCGCGGGTTTACCCGCGAAAGGGCCGGTGCAGGAGACATTGCCCTCAGACCAAACACCCAACAAGGCACACCCAAGTCCCATTTGTGCTTAACTGTTCGCTCAAAATAAGCAAACACCCGCCACCATGCATTTCACCCTCGACCGCCAAAGCCCCACCCCCCTGGTGCAGCAACTCACCGACCACCTGCAAGCCTGGATCGAACAGCAGCGCCTGCGCCCCGGTGCCCGCCTGCCGTCGATCCGTACTCTGGCCCGCAACCAGTCGGTCAGTGCCTCCTGCGTGATCGAAGCCTACGACCGCCTGGTTGCCAGCGGCTGGCTGGAGGCGCGCCACGGTACCGGCTTTTTCGTTGCCGAGCGCAAAGACACCCTGGAAAGCGACAATCCGCCGGTCTGGGGCGAAGCAGGCGATGGCAGCTGGCGCCAGTTCCGCGAAGGCCACGACCAACTGCTCAAGCTCGGCTGCGGCTGGCTGCCGAATAGCTGGCGCGCAGACGTCGAACTGGCCCAGGCGATCCGCCAGGTCAGCCGCGGCAACCCCCAGGACCTGTTCGACTATTGCCCGCCGCTGGGCTTGGCCAGCCTGCGGCTGCACCTGCACAAGCGCCTGGCGCGGCTGGACATCGCTGCCAGCCCCGAACGTATTCTCACTCTCCAAGGTGCCAGCCATGGTCTCGACCTGCTGGTGCGTACCTTGTTGCGCCCCGGCGACACCGTGCTGGTGGAAAACCCTGGCTACTACAACCTTTACAACCTGTTACGCCAGCATCAGGTGCACATGCTGCCGGTACCGCGCACTGCGGCCGGCCCTGACCTGGCGGTGCTCGAACGCCTGCTGGCCGAGCACCGCCCACGCTGCCTGTTCATCAACAGCCTGTACCAGAACCCCACCGGCACCAGTCTCACACCCAAGGTTGCCTATCGCCTGCTTGAGCTGGCCCGCGAGCACGACCTGCGCATCATCGAGGACGATATCTACGCCGACTTCCAGGAAGGCCCGGCCACCCGCCTGGCCACACTCGACAGCGAGCAGCGGGTGATCTACCTGGCCAGCTTTTCCAAGACCCTGAGCAGTTCGCTGCGGGTCGGCTACCTGGTGGCCGATGCGCAGCTGCTGGCGCGTCTGGCTGAACTGAAGATGGTCAGTGGCATTGGCACCTCGCGCTTTGCCGAGCAGGTGGTCGGGCAGATGCTGGCCAACGGCAGCTACCGCAAGAGCGTGCAGCGCCTGCGGGTGCGGCTGGGCCAGCACATGGCCAGTTTGCTCGGGCAGCTGGAGCAGTACGGCTGGCAAGTGTTCTGCGAGCCGTATGGCGGCATGTTCGTCTGGGCGCGAGTGCCTGGGCGTGACTACGCCAGCCTTGAACGCCTGGCGCTGGAGCATGCGGTGTTGCTGACCCCGGGCAGTGCCTTCGACTACCAGGGCGCTGGCAGCGACTGGCTGCGTATCAATGTCGCCTACGGGCAGGACACCCGCGCCCAGGGCTTCCTTCAGCACGCAGGGCGACCTTCAGCTAACTGATCGCGACACGCTCATAGCCATTTGACACCATTTTTCCGCCAACCCCTTGTGAGCAGGGCAATAACGTTGCCACGCTTGGCCCTCGGCAAAACCTTGCACGGTGAAGGGGGATCGGCGATGGCGACGAGCAGGCACGGTGTTCTGGCCAACCTGGGCATGGCCCGTAAACTGGGCCTGGGGTTTGCCTTGGTGTTGCTGCTGACCGTCGCGGTGGCGGCCATCGGCATCGCCGCGCTGCACAGTGTTGGCCAGCGCTTCGACGGCCTGCGCCAGCTGGGCCAGATCAATACCGACCTGCTGCGGCTGCGCCAGCACGAGCAGGCCTTTGCCCTGCGCTCCGACATCAAGGAGGCCGAGGCCTTGCGCAGCGGCCTTCAAAACCTTGCCGAGCGCGCCCGCAGCCTGCCAGCACTGGCGGCGGCCGAGGCTGACCTGGCCGCTTACGGCCAGGCCTTCGAAGCCTTCGTCGAAGCGGTACAGGCCAAGGAGCTGGCGCTGGACATGGCCAGTTGGTCGGTGTCCAGCGTGGCCAACAACCTCGATGTGCTGCAGGCCGGCCTGGCCGACGATGGCACCTACACCCTCAAGCAGTCCCAGGGCCAGCAAGGTGGCGAGTTCCTCGAACAGGCAGGGCAGGTGGCGCAGGTGTCGCGGCTGATGCTGCAGGCCATGGACGAAGCGCGGGTGCGTCTGGACAGGAACCGCAAGGGCGAGGAGGGGGAGCAAGGCCGCATCGCCCAGACGGTCGAAGCGGCGCAGCTGGTCGAGCAGCTCAAGGCGGCCGTCGCTGATGCGGGTTACCAGAGTGTGCTCGGCGAAGTGGCCGGGCATATTGCCAGCTTCTCCGACAAGCTCAACGAATACACCGACCTGCTGGGCAAGGAGCAAGGCATCAAGGCGCAGCTGCAGGCGCGTGCCGAGCAGGTCACGGGCCGGGTCGACCAGGCCTATGCAGTCGATCAGCAAGCCATGCAAGCTGAGCTGGCGCGCAACCGCCTGGCCATCGCCCTGGCCACTGGGCTGGCGTTGCTGGTGGGCGTGCTCGCCGCCTGGCTGATCACCCGCGCCGTGGTTGGCCCGCTCAAGCGCGTGATCGGCCGTGCCCAGCGCATCGCCGCCGGCGAATTGAGCCTGGACAGCGAGGCGCCGCGCAGCGATGAAGTCGGCCAGCTGATGCAGGCCATGCAACAGATGGCCGCCGGGCTGTCTGGCGTGGTCAGCGGCCTGCAGCAGGGCATCGAGCAACTGGCCGGCAGCGCCCAGGCGTTGTCGGCAGTCACCGAGCAGACCAACCGCGAAGTCGGCAGCCAGAAAGAGGAGACCGAGCAGGTGGCTACGGCCATGCAGCAGATGACGGCCACCGTGCACGATGTGGCACGCAATGCCGAAGAGGCCGCACAGGCGGCGCAGGCCGCCGATGACAAGGTTGACGCCGGCCAGCGCGTGGTGCGCGAGAGCATGCAGCGCATCGAGCAACTGGCCACGGCAGCGGACACCGCCAGCGCTGGCATCGACAGCCTGAGTGCCGAGATCCATACCATTGGCGATGTGCTGGAGGTGATCAAGAGCGTGGCCGAACAGACCAACCTGCTGGCGCTCAACGCGGCCATCGAGGCTGCCCGGGCAGGTGAGCAGGGCCGTGGTTTTGCAGTGGTGGCTGACGAAGTACGGGCACTGGCCAGGCGTACCCGCCAGTCGACCGAGGAAATCGAGCGCCTGGTGGCCAGCCTGCGCGGCAATGCCCAGCAGTCGGTGGCGCAGATCCGCGGCAGTACCGAGCTGGTGCGCCTGGCCGTGGCCGATGCGCTGCAGACCGAGAGCGCACTGGGCAGTATTGCGGCGGCGGTGTCGTTGATCCAGCAGATGAACCAGCAGATTGCGGCGGCGGCCGAGCAGCAGAGCTCGGTGGCCGAAGAGATCAGCCGCAGCGTGACGCAGATCCGTGGCAGTGCCGATCAGGCGGCGCTGGCGATGCAGGACAATGCCCGGTCCAGTATCGAGCTGGCCCAGCTAGGCAATGACCTCAAAGGCATGGTCGGCCATTTCAGGTTGTGATCGCTGTACCGGCCCCTTCGCGGGCACGCCCGCTCCCACAAGCTCAGTGATATCCCTGTGGGAGCGGGCGTGCCCGCGAAGAGGCCGGTACAGGCAATGACATTCCTCAGGCCTTACGAGGGTTGAGGATCAGCAAGGTCAACACCCCCGCCACGATCCCCCAGAACGCCGAACCAATCGAGAACAGGGTCAACCCCGAAGCCGTCACCATGAAGGTGACCAGCGCCGCCTCACGCTCCCGTGCCTCGCTCATGGCCACGGTCAGCCCGTTCATGATCGAACCGAACAGCGCCAGCGCCGCAATCGACAGCACCAGCTCCTTAGGCAACGCCGCGAACAAGGCCGCCAAGGTGGCGCCGAACGTACCGGCAATGCCATAGAAAATCCCGCACCACACCGCCGCGGTATAGCGCTTGGCCGGGTCTTCATGGGCATGCGGCCCGGTGCAGATCGCCGCACTGATCGCCGCCAGGTTGACCCCGTGCGAGCCGAAGGGCGCCAGCAGCAGCGAAGCCAGACCTGTCGTTGAAATCAGCGGCGAGGCGGGCACCTGGTAGCCGTCGGCGCGCAGCACGGCCACGCCCGGCATGTTCTGCGAGGTCATCGCCACCACGAACAGCGGAATGCCGATGCTGATGGTCGCGGCCAACGAGAAGCTTGGCGTGGTCCACACCGGGGTGGCCACTTCCAGCTTGAAGCCGCTGAAGTCGAGCAGGCCGAGGGCGCCGGACAATGCGGTGCCCACCAGCAAGGCGGCCAGCACGCAGTAGCGTGGCGACAGGCGCTTTACCAGCAGGTAGCTGAAGAACATGCCGAGCACCAGCAGCGTGCGGTGCTGGGCGGCCACGAAGATTTCGCTGCCGATCTTGAACAGGATGCCGGCCAGCAAGGCCGAGGCCAGCGACGCCGGGATGCGCTTGACCAGGCGCTCGAAGCTGCCGGTCAGGCCGCAGATCACCACCAGCACCGCACAGGTGATGTAGGCACCGATGGCCTCGCCGTAGCTGACCCCGCCCAGGCTGGTGATCAGCAGCGCCGCACCGGGGGTGGACCAGGCCACGGTGATCGGTGTGCGGTAGCGCAGCGACAAGCCGATACTGCACACCGCCATGCCGATCGACAGCGCCCAGATCCACGAAGAAATCTGCGCGTTGGTCAGGCCGGCCGCCTGGCCGGCCTGGAACATCAGCACCAGCGAACTGGTGTAGCCAGTCAGCATGGCAATGAAGCCGGCGACTACCGCCGACGGGGAGGAGTCTGCCAGGGGCCGCAGGCGTGCGGAGGTGGCATCGGTCATGGGGTTGGGTCCTTGTCCATGTGTAAGCAGTTTTTTCAGACTAACGCGGGCAGAATTGATCCTTGCCATACAGCAGGCATTGCTTTTAGCCGTACAGTCGCCAACTATTGGGCGAGTTTTCGCAACTGCATGGGAAGGGGACGGGCGATGTTCAAGGTGTATGGTGATTACCAGTCAGGCAACTGCTACAAGGTCAAGCTGATGCTCAGCCTGCTTGACCGCCCGTATGAATGGCAGCCGGTGGATATCCTCAAGGGCGAGACCGAAACGCCAGCGTTCCTGGCCATGAACCCCAACGGCAAGGTGCCGGTGCTCAAGCTCGAGGACGGTACCTGCCTGTGGGAGTCGAACGCCATCCTCAACTACCTGGCCGACGGCAGCGAATTCCTGCCCAGCGAGCCGCGCCTGCGCACCCAGGTGTTGCAGTGGCAGTTCTTCGAGCAGTACAGCCATGAGCCGTACATTGCCGTGGCCCGGTTCATCCAGTTCTACCTGGGCTTGCCGGACGAGCGCGTCGAGGAGTACCGCAAGCTGCACAAGGGCGGCTACAAGGCGTTGAAGGTAATGGAGCGGCAGCTGCAGATGACGCCGTACCTGGTCGGGGAGCAGTACTCGATTGCCGATGTGGCGCTGTATGCCTACACCCATGTGGCGCATCAGGGCGGGTTCGACCTGACCGATTACCCGGCAGTGCGTGCCTGGCTTGAGCGGGTGGCCAGCCATCCGCGGCATGTGCCGATGGTCGAGTAAGGCAGGTCCGGCCTTTTCGCGGGGCAAGCCCGCTCCCACACGGCCCTCACAATTTTCAAGATTGTGATCATCCTGTGGGAGCGGGCTTGCCCCGCGAAGAAGGCTACACCGATAAATCAGGCTTACGCGAAGCGCTTGTCCAGATAGGCAATGATGGCCTTGGATTCATATATCCAGGTCACCTTGCCCGCTTCTTCGATGCGCAGGCACGGCACTTTCACCCGGCCGCCACCTTCGAGCAGCGCCTGGCGATGTACTTCGTCGTTCTTGGCATCACGCAGCGCCACCGGCACATTCAGGCGGTGCAGGGTGCGGCGGGTCTTCACGCAGAACGGGCAGGCATGGAACTGGTACAGCGCGAGGCCCTTGGCCTCTTGCTCGACCCGCGCCTGGGCTGCCGCATCGCGCTTTTGCCTGGCCGGGCGGCTGATCCAGTCGCCGAACACGATGAGCTGGCCGAGGCCGACCCGCAGGGCTTTGACGATCATGGGCTACTCCTGAAATGAAAAAGCCGACCCCTGGGGGCCGGCTCGGGTCGTGCGCCGATCACTTGATCAGGCTGAGAAACTCGCTGCGAGTCGAGGCGTTTTCACGGAACTCACCCAGCATCACCGAGGTGAGCATGGTCGAATTCTGCTTCTCCACGCCGCGCATCATCATGCACATGTGCTTGGCTTCGATGACCACCGCTACGCCTGCTGCGCCGGTCACTTGCTGCACGGCCTCGGCGATCTGGCGGCTGAGGTTTTCCTGGATCTGCAGGCGGCGGGCGAACATGTCGACGATGCGCGCCACCTTCGACAGGCCCAGGACCTTGCCCTTGGGCAGGTAGGCGACGTGGGCCTTGCCGATGAAAGGCAGCATGTGGTGTTCGCACATCGAATACAGCTCGATGTCCCGGACCAGCACCATCTCGCTATTGTCGGAGGTGAACAGCGCGCCGTTGGTGACTTCTTCCAGCGTCTGCTCGTAACCGCGGCAAAGGTACTTCATGGCCTTTGCAGCCCGCTTGGGCGTGTCGAGCAGGCCCTCACGGGAGACGTCCTCGCCAAGTTGGCTGAGGATCTCGGTGTAGTTCTGTTCCAGGGACATGTATCTACCTGTGGGAAAAATCGCAAAAATGAAGGGTACGGCGCCGCGCGCGGCGCTGCAAGCACGGCGTTACTCGTCGCGGCCTTCCATCATGGTCCGCTTGAGCATCACATACACCGCGCCGGTGCCGCCATGGCGGGCCTGGCACGAGGTGAAACCGAGCACTTGCGGGTGCTGGCGCAGCCAGGTGTTGACGTGGCTCTTGATCATCGGGCGCTTGCCGTCCAGGCGTGCGGCCTTGCCGTGGGTCACCCGCACGCAGCGCACTTCGAGCTTGGTGGCTTCGGCGATGAAGGCCCACAGGGTTTCACGGGCCTTCTCCACGCTCATGCCATGCAGGTCGAGGCTGCCCTCGAAGGCAATCTGGCCAAGCTTGAGCTTGCGGATCTGGCTTTCCTGCACGCCATCGCGGCGCCACATCAGCTCGTCTTCGGCGCCCACGTCGATGACGAACTGGTCAGAGAGGCCGTCGATCACCAAGGTCTGGTCGCTGCGCACGGTAGCCGCCTGGCGCAGGCCGGCCAGCTGTTTGCGGTCGGTTTTCGGCTTGCCCACGTCAGCGCGGTCGTGCTTGATCGGCTTGACGCCGCGCACTTCGGCGCTGAACAGGGAAAAATCGTCGTCTTGCATGGTGCCTCCACGTGGGCGGCGTAGTTTACGCGATCAGCCTTGTGGCGTCAGTACCGGCCTCTTCGCGGGCGCGCCCGCGAAGAGGCCGGCAGCACAAACCCTAGTCATGCTTCTTCATCAGGTGTGGCGACAGGTTCAGCTCGCGTCCGCGGCGCAGGCGGATACGGCTGCGTCGCCAGAAGCGCACGCCAAGGTACAGCAGTAACAGCCCCGCCGCAGCGAGGATGCTGGCCAGCGGGCGGTTGGCGTTGAGTTCGGCAAGGGCGGGGTAGTTGCCGAGCAGCCCGGCGATGCCGGCCATGGCCAGCAACACGCCAAGCGTGGCGATCAGGGCCGACAGGCCGGCGGCAATACGCGCACCCCAGTTACGCGGTTCACGCGGGCGCAGGCGCTTGGCGTCGAAACTGCCTTTGAGCTTCATTCCAGTTTCCTCTGTGGACATCCGGAATTCGACCTGGGCCCGGCCCTTGGGTTCCGCCCGGCTGCCGGGCGGTCATCGCAACGTCAGCTCAGATCAGGCTGGCGGTAGGGGCGACACAGGCGAAGTTGTCGGCCATCACGGCCATTTCGCACGCGTGGATCTGGGCGGCGGGGATCACCTGGTCCTTGAGCGCCAGGTCGCGGGTTGCCGAGGCGTCTTCCACCAGGGTGCACCGATAACCATAGTCCTTGGCGCGGCGTACGGTGGTGCTGACGCTGGAGTGGCTCATGAAGCCGCACACGATCAGGTCCAGGTGCCCCAGTTCCTGCAGGGTGTCGTGCAGCTTGGTGTTCTTGAAGGCGTTGGGCATGCGCTTTTCGATGACGATTTCACCCTCGCGTGGCTCCAGGCCCGGGATGAACTGGCCGGCCGGGCCCTGCGGGTCGAAGCGCCCGCCAACGGTACCGAGGTGGCGAACGTGGATGATCGGACGGCCGGCCTTGCGGGCGGCGTCGAGCAACCGGGCGATGTTGGCCACGGCCTCGTCCATGCCCGACAGTTGCAGAGGACCGCTCAGGTATTCCTTCTGCGCATCGATGATGATCAGGCTGGCTTGGCTCAGCTTGGCCGGCGGGTAATCGCGGCCAGTGAGGCGGAACATCGTGGTTGGAACGGACATCAAGGGCTCCTTGGGTCAGGGCTTTTGTATACCTATTCTCCCTTGCCTTGGCGCCAATGGGAATGGTTGACATCGCAAACGGCGTGGTTACTGGCCTGTGGCTTGCCGCCGGCGTATTGCGGGGAACAAATGTGCGGGTGGGGCTGTTAGACTTTTGTACGGTCTGAATTAGGAGTACCCCGTGATCACATCTCGTCTGCGCACGTTGCGCGACCATATCCGCTGGGCGGTCAGCCGCTTCCATGAGCACGAGCTGTTCTTCGGCCACGGCGCCGACAATGCCTGGGACGAGGCCCGCCTGCTGGTGCTGGGCGCCGTGCACCTGCCCTGGGAAGTTGCCGATAGCTACCTGGACTGCCAGTTGGAGGATGATGAGCGGGTACGCCTGCAGCACCTGCTCAAGCGCCGCATCGAAGACCGCGTGCCGACCGCCTACCTGCTGGGCGAAGCCTGGTTCTGTGGCATGTCGTTCATCGTCGACGAGCGCGTACTGGTGCCCCGTTCGCCGATCGGCGAGCTGATCGAAAAGCGCTTCGAGCCGTGGTTGGCGCAGGAGCCGGCACGCATCCTCGACCTCTGCACCGGCTCCGGCTGTATCGGTATCGTCGCTGCCGAAGTGTTCCCCGAAGCCGAGGTGGTGCTGGCCGACCTGTCGTTCGACGCGCTGGAGGTCGCCAACCAGAACATCGAGCGCCATGGCCTCGACGAGCGCGTGTTCACCGTGCAGGGTGACGGCTTTGCCGGCCTGCCGGGGCAGCGTTTCGACCTGATCCTGTCCAACCCGCCGTACGTCGATGCCGAGGACTTCGGCGACATGCCGGCCGAATATCACCACGAGCCGGAAATGGGCCTGGCCTGCGGCAAGGATGGCCTGGACCTGGTGCGAAGGATGCTGGCCGAGGCGGGCGACCACCTGACCGAGAAAGGCTTGTTGATCGTTGAGGTTGGCAACAGCCAGGTGCATGTCGAGGCGCTGTACCCGGAAGTCGACTTCGCCTGGCTGGAATTCGAGCGTGGCGGGCATGGCGTGTTCATGCTGACCGCCGAGCAGTGCCGCCAGCATCAGGCACTGTTCAAGGCCCGCGTCTGAGGCTGGCCCGCCAGGGCCGCAACGCGGCCCCGGCTGTTCAGCGGGTGGCGATCCAGATCAGCAACCCGGCCTGGAACACGGCAAACGCCACCAGGCAAGTGATGGTAAAGCGCAGCCCGCTGTCTTCGCGACGGTACTTGGCCACCCGTTCATCGCGTTCGCGCAGCTGCCCCTCTTTTTCCAGCAACAGTTGCTCGGCCTGTTGCAGCATCGCCGCCGTATCGAGAATCGCCAGCTGCTGCACCTTCTCGGTATTCCAGCCGCCCTTGAGCTGGCTCACCGTGGTGTCGAGGGTGCGACCCTTGAGGTGCTGCGGGTCGGCGTACTCCACTTCCATGCCGCTGGCGGTGATGAAACGGTCGCGGCGCAGGCGAGTGTCTTCGTTCAGCGCATCCTTGTTCGGCAAGGCCATGCCTTCGACCCGGTAGTTCGACCAGCGACGCTGCAGCCACTGCACGGCCTGGCCAAGCATGAAGCGGCCGAGGCCACGGTTGAGCGGCTCCAGTTGCAGGCCGCTGTCGCTGCCGAGGGTCACCAGGCGCTCGGCGTGGTCCACGCGCACATCCAGCTGGTTCTGCTCCTTGCGTACTTTCTGCCCCGGCAGGCGGATTTCCATGCGCAGCAGGCTGTGCGCCTGGTCGTGGCGCTCGGCGTAGGCGAACTCGACGAAGCGCAATGGCCGCGCACCACTGCTGCGGTCGGTGGGCAAAGGCGCCAGGCGCAGCAGCTGGAAATGTTCGACGGCAAGGTCGGCCCAGGGCAGGGCAGCAGGTTCCGGGGCGTGCGGCTCTTCGGCCGGTTCGACGGCGGCGGGGGCATCGGTCATCAAGGCATTTCCTCAGATACGGGCGGGTGCCGGAAAGGGCCGCAAAACGGCCCGATTCAGCACCAATACCGCGTTATCGGCAGGTTTTGCCGATGTTTGAGGGTCAGGCCGAAGGCAACTGGTGAATGAAGCTGACCACCCGCTCGCCAAGCTCCCGGGCCAGTGGCAATTCCGGGTTGAGGTAGCTGTCACGCTGCTGGTGCATGTCCTTGGGGCTGATGCGCAGCATGTGGTTCATGCCGTCGATCAGCACCAACTGGGCATCTGGCTTGGCCGCCTTGAGGCGTTTGGCGTCGGCCACGTCGACTTGCACGTCATTGCGGCCCTGGACGATCAGCGCCGGCATCGGCAAGCGGGCGAAGGCCTGCGCCGGGTCCTGCTGGAGCAGGGTGATCAGGTAGGGCTGCACACTGGGGCGGAACACCTGGCGCAGCGGTGCTGGCACGTCCAGGCTGGTTTGCCCGGCCTGCAGGCGGTCGAGCAGGGCGCTGCCACCGGCCAGCAAAGCGGGCGACATGCGCTGGGCCAGTTGTTCGCGCAGCACGTCCGCCAGTGGCCGGCCCATGCCGGCCAGGGTGATCACCGCGCTGGCGCCGGCACGTTCGGCGGCCAGGCTGGCGATCAGCGCCCCTTCACTGTGGCCGACCAGGATCAGCGGGCCGAAGCGTGGGTCGGCCTTGAGCTTGCGGCTCCAGGCCACCACGTCGTCGACGTAGCGCTGCACGCTGAGGTCGCGCTCATCGGGCGTGGCCGGCTGGCTGGCGGCCACCCCGCGCTTGTCGTAGCGCACGCTGGCGATGTGCTCGTTGGCCAGCACCAGGGCCAGGCGTTTGAGGTTGTCGATGCGCCCCGAGGCCGGGTTGTTGCCGTCGCGGTCGGTGGGGCCGGAACCGGCGATGATCAGCACCACCGGCGGTGGCGTGGCCTGTTGCGGCAACAGCAGGCTACCGTGCAGCACGCCCTGGCCGGTGTCCAGGTCGATGGGGCGTTGCAGCACGGTCGGGGCAGCGGCCTGGGCCAGGCTGCTGCACAGCAGGAGGAAGAAGGCGACGAGGCGCGACATCATGCGGTACTACAGTGGTGAGATGACGGTTTGACCCAGTGTTTGCGGGAAGGTTCGCCAGCTGTATCTGGCAGGTTAACCCGCGAAGAGGCCCGCACAGGCAAGCAATCCATCTGTATACTGCCCGCTTTCGTTCATCTCAGGCAGATTTCGCGGAGCGTCCATGTCCGGTAATACCTACGGCAAGCTGTTCACTGTCACCACCGCTGGCGAAAGCCATGGCCCGGCGTTGGTCGCCATTGTCGATGGTTGCCCGCCTGGCCTGGAAATCTCCCTCGCCGACCTGCAGCACGACCTCGACCGGCGCAAGCCCGGTACCAGCCGGCACACTACCCAGCGCCAGGAAGCTGATGAAGTGGAGATTCTCTCCGGCGTGTTCGAAGGCCGCACCACTGGCTGCTCGATCGGCCTGCTGATCCGCAACACCGACCAGAAGTCCAAGGACTACTCGGCCATCAAGGACCTGTTCCGCCCGGCCCACGCCGACTACACCTACCACCACAAGTACGGTATCCGCGACTACCGTGGCGGGGGTCGCAGCTCGGCGCGGGAAACCGCCATGCGCGTGGCCGCCGGTGCCATTGCCAAGAAATACCTGGCCACCCAGGGCATTCAGGTGCGTGGCTACATGAGCCAGCTGGGCCCGATCGAAATCCCGTTCAAGGGCTGGGATTCGGTGGAGGAAAACGCCTTCTTCAGCCCTGACCCAAGCAAAGTGCCCGAGCTCGAGGCCTACATGGACCAGCTGCGTCGCGACCAGGATTCGGTGGGTGCCAAGATCACCGTGGTAGCCGAAGGCGTGATGCCGGGCCTGGGCGAGCCGATCTTCGACCGCCTCGACGCCGAACTGGCTCACGCGCTGATGAGCATCAACGCGGTGAAGGGCGTGGAAATCGGCGCCGGTTTCGCCAGCGTTGCCCAGCGCGGTACCGAGCACCGTGACGAACTGACCCCCGAAGGTTTCCTCAGCAACAATGCCGGCGGCATCCTCGGTGGTATCAGCTCGGGCCAGCCGATCGTCGCCCACCTGGCGTTGAAGCCGACGTCCAGCATCACCACCCCCGGGCGTTCCATCGACGTCGACGGCAACCCGGTCGACGTGATCACCAAGGGCCGCCATGACCCGTGCGTCGGCATCCGCGCCACGCCGATCGCCGAAGCGATGATGGCCATCGTGCTGATGGACCACCTGCTGCGCCACCGTGCGCAGAATGCCGATGTGAAGGTCGATACCCCGGTGCTGGGCCAACTCTGATCTGCCAGGCCTGGCCTCTTCGCGGGTAAACCCGCGAAGAGGCCGGCACAGGCATAGCACAAGGCCCACCCGATGCAACCGATCCCCTACTGGCGCCTGTCCAGCTTCTACCTGTTCTACTTCGCCCTGCTGGGCTCCACCGCCCCGTTCCTGGCCCTGTACTTCGACCACCTGGGCTTCTCCCCGGCCCGCATCGGCGAGCTGGTGGCCATCCCCATGCTGATGCGCTGCGTTGCCCCCAACCTGTGGGGCTGGCTCGGTGACCGTAGCGGCCAGCGCCTGCTGATCGTGCGCCTGGGCGCCTTGTCGACCCTGGCCACCTTCTCGCTGATCTTCTTCGGCAAGAGCTACGCCTGGCTGGCGCTGGTGATGGCGTTGCATGCGTTCTTCTGGCACGCGGTGCTGCCGCAGTTCGAAGTCATCACCCTGGCCCACCTGCACGGGCAGACCTCGCGCTACAGCCAGGTGCGCCTGTGGGGTTCGATCGGCTTCATCCTCACCGTGGTCGGCCTGGGGCGGCTGTTCGAATGGCTGAGCCTGGACATCTACCCGGTGGCCCTGGTGATCATCATGGCCGGTATCGTCGCCGCCAGCTTGTGGGTGCCCAACGCTCAGCCGGTAGAGCAGGGCGAGCGACGTGAGGCGGGTGGTTTCCTGCGCCAGTTGACCGCGCCGGGGGTGATCGCCTTCTATATCTGTGTGGCGTTGATGCAGCTCAGCCACGGCCCGTACTACACTTTCCTCACCCTGCACCTCGAACATCTGGGCTATAGCCGCGGTGCCATCGGCTTGCTGTGGGCCCTGGGGGTGGTGGCCGAGGTGCTGATGTTCATGGTCATGAGCCGCCTGTTTGCCCGCTTCAGCGTGCAGCGGGTGCTGCTGGTCAGCTTCCTGCTGGCGGCGCTGCGCTGGCTGCTGCTGGGCAACCTGGCAAGTGAGCCGGCAGTGCTGGTGTTCGCCCAGTTGCTGCACGCGGCCACTTTCGGTTGCTTTCACGCCGCGTCCATCGCCTTCGTGCAGGCCAGTTTCGGTGCCCGCCAGCAAGGCCAGGGCCAGGCACTGTACGCGGCGCTGTCGGGTACCGGTGGTGCGCTGGGCGCCTTGTATTCGGGCTACAGCTGGAAACTGCTGGGGCCGTCCTTCACCTTTGGTATGGCCAGCGCCGCAGCGTTGGCGGCAGCCGTTATCATTGCCACTCGTTCGAAATCGACCAGGACCAGCAGCCGATGAGCATCCTCTGTGTTTTCCACCCGTCCAGCCCAGGCTTGCCGAACAAGGTGCTGACCCACCCCGACGACATTGCCGCGACCCTGGCCGAGCAGGGCGTGCGCTTCAGCCACAGCCCTCTGGCGCTGCGCGTGCGTCCGGGCAGTAGCGAGGCTGAAGTGCTCGAAACCTGCCGTGAACACCTCGACCAGCTGATGACGGCCCATGGCAGTGCGGCGTTCTCGCTGCTCAACCGTGATGGCCTCGACCCGGCCCAGGTGGATGTGCGTGACGAGCATGTGCACGCCAGCGACGAAGTGTTCAACGTGGTAAGCGGCCGCGCGCAAGTCGGTCTGCGCCTCGGCGAGTACGTTTATGCGCTGCTGTGTGAGAAGGGAGACCAGCTGGTGGTGCCGGCAGGGACGCGACGCTGGGTCGAACTGGGGGAGACTCCGTTCTGCCTGGCCTTGCGCCTGTTTGGCAGTGAGCAGGGGGTTGAATCTAGGTTTACCGGGGATGAGACTGCCCGGGCGTTTCTTGGGATCGACGAGCTTTAGTGTCTGACCGGGCCCTATCGCGAGCTGCGCTCGCTCCTACAAAGGTACCCCGCCATCCCTATGGGCAATGCGATACCCCTGTAGGAGCGAGCAAAGCTCGCGATAGGGCCGGTACAGACAAAACCTCAGCGGTAAGTCGGCAGCGCAAACCGCTGCTGGCTTTGCAGCATGGAAATCACTGGCAGTTCACTGGCCTGCTCGGCCAGGTCACGGCGGATGGCACTGATGGCCCAAGAGAGCTGCTCGGCACTGTGCAGTTGGCCGTAGGTCAGCACGCGGCGGGTCACTTTGCCATCGGCGGCGCGCAGGGTCAGCAGCACGCCACCGTCAGGGCGGGGCTGGGTAGCGACCTGGTAGGCCGGGAATACCGAGACGAATTTTTCCTGAATGAGGTCCATATCAACTCCTGACTGTTTGGGGGTGCAGACGTGAGTTGATTGTTGCAGTGACCGTGCCAGAACTCGGCAATGGGAAAAACCCAATAAATACAGGGCGTTACGGAAATTTTCCAGAACTGGTATCGTGCAGGCTGCATGGTCGTGCATTTTGCACAGTGCATTTTGCACGGCGCGGCTTGTTGCTATCGGCCCAATAGAATCTGAACCTTTGACCGCAGTGGCATGCCTGACAAAGACTTGGGCAATCATTTATGCCAGGAGGTTCCCGATGTCCGCTCAAACCACCGCCACCGCCACCGCTATGACCGAGGACGAAACCGCCGCATTTGCCGGGCAGGTCTTTGAACGTGCCCGCCAGGGCGACGCCGAGATGCTTGGTCGCCTGTTGGCCAGTGGGCTGCCGGCCAACCTGCGCAATCACAAGGGCGATACCTTGCTGATGCTGGCCAGCTACCACGGCCATCATGAAGCGGTGCGGGTGCTGTTGGCCCAGGGTGCTGACCCGTTGATCGCCAACGACAACGGCCAGCTGCCCATCGCCGGTGCGGCCTTCAAGGGTGACCTGGCGATGATTCGTCTGTTACTGGAAAGCGGTGTACCTGTGGATGCTGCCGCGCAGGATGGGCGCACCGCCCTTATGCTGGCGGCGATGTTCAACCGCACAGAGATTCTCGACTACCTGCTCGCCCAGGGCGCCAACCCGGCGCACCAGGACGCCCGTGGCGCCACGGCGCTGATGGCAGCGCAGACCATGGGCGCGGTTGAGGCTGCTGCGCGCCTGCAAGCGCTGGCCGGCTAACCGCCCGGGGGCATTTGCGGCTATCCTTGGCGACTTTTCACCCGTCGCAGGCCCCCTTTCATGAAAAACCAGTTGCTCGAATTCATCAGCCTCGTCGGCGCCGGCTGCATGCGCGATGAAGATATCGAGCGCATCGCCGACGAGGCCGCGCAGGCCTACGCCGACCCCGCTGCCTTCCTCGCCGCCAACCCGGACATCAACTACGACGACAGCTTCCCGATCCCGCTGGGTGAGTGGGTGGTGCTCGGCAGCTTGCCCGATACCGTGGTGTTCCAGGCCGACAGCTACCAGGAGCTGTTCCAGCGCATCAGCGATTCATTCGACCAGAGCGTGCCGTTCACCCTCAAGCCCAAGCAACTGGCGCGCACCGAGCCACTGACCGCGCTCAACCGCATTCAGGTGCAGATGGGGGCGTTGAACAAGGAAGCTGGTGGCTACGTGTTGCTCAACTTCAGCCAGTTGCTCGATGACGAGCTGCAGATGGTGATGGTTGGCCAGCACGACCTGGAGCGGGTGCTGGAGCTCGGGGCAGTGCTGGGGATCAAGGTCGAGCCGGCACTGGAGGCGTTGAAGGTCGCGGTTCACGTTTGATTTGCGGCGCCTGGAAGATCGAGCGCCGACACCAAAAATCCACCGGCGGACCCATCTAACCCAGCGCGGTATCGAGAAACATCATCACCGCAAACCCACCCATCAGCCCCAGGGTCGCCGACGTCTGGTGACCATTGCGGTGGGTTTCGGGAATCACCTCGTGGGATACCACGAAGATCATCGCCCCCGCCGCCAGCCCCATGCTTATCGGATAGGCCAGGGCAAAGCCGGTGGAGATGCCCAGGCCGATCACCGCGCCCAAGGGCTCCATCAGCCCCGAACCAATCGCCACCAGCGCAGCCTTGAGGTTCGACAGCCCGGTTGCTCGCAGGGCCAGGGCCACGGCCAGGCCTTCGGGGATGTCCTGAATGGCGATTGCGCTGGTCAGCGGCAGGCCGATGTTCATGTCGCCATTGGCGAAGCTCACTCCGATCGCCATGCCTTCGGGCAAGTTGTGCAAGGTGATCGCCAGCACGAACAGCCAGACCCGGCTGATGCGCTCGGATTCCGGCCCGCAAGGGCCGGTGCTCTCATGCTCATGTGGGGTGAAGCGGTCGAGGCCGAGCATCAGCAGCACGCCCAGGCCCATGCCCAGCACCACGGTGAACGCCGCTGCCGGCCCATTGCCGGTAATTGCGCGGGCAGCATCCAGGCCCGGCAGGATCAGCGAGAACGAACTGGCAGCGAGCATCATGCCGGCGGCAAAGCCGAGCATCACATCCTGGCTGCGTGCGCTGACATCGCGCAGTACTACCGCCAGCACCGCACCCAGGGCGGTAGCGGCAAAACCGGAAAGCCCGCCGAGCGCAGCCAGGTGCAGGTTGTCGGCGTGGTCGCCGTTGATGGCGTTCCAGAAGCTGGCCACCAGCAGCACGACGACCGCCAGCAGGCTCACGCCCAGGCCCGCGCTGAGCCATGGGCTGCTGAGCAATTGCTCGCGCCAGGCGTTCAGCAGGGAGGGTGGGGTGGCGCTTTGGCTGTGAGCAGGGGGCATGGGAACCTCGAATGCAGGAATGCTTGCAGTGTAGGTAGTGACCTGCACGGCACGCCAAGGATTCACTTCTATTGCGCCGATAGAAGACTATGCTGAACAACAGCCTTTCAAGGAGAACGTGGCATGGGCTCTACCTTCAATGGCCTGGTCGGCCTGATTATTCTCGCCCTCGACATCTGGGCAATCCTTAATGTGATCAAGAGCGGCAGCGAGGTGGGGATCAAGGTGTTGTGGATTCTGCTGATAGCCCTGCTGCCGGTGATCGGCCTTGTGATCTGGGCGATTGCCGGGCCGCGGGGAAATGTGCGTCTGTGAAAGCGGCGTCCCAGACAAAATCAGCAATAGTGACGTGACAAAATTTTCACATTGGATTAAACAGAATCCGCTCCCGCATAATGCTTGCGTTGGGCCAGCCCCAACGCCACCTCCGCAAACCGCAATCCTAGGACCTTCCCATTCATGGCTAACACGGATGCCTTGAGGCAACAGGGCGCGCGAGCGTTCACGCCGACCTTGAAATCGCACCTGGCCTATACGCTGCTCAGCGGCCTGGTGATCATGTTGATGCTCAGCCTGGTGCGCCTGGCGCTGCTGGTCTACAACAGCGACATGATCGGCGACACCCCTTACTCGACTGTCGCCGAAGGCTTCTTGAACGGATTGCGCTTCGACCTGCGGGTGGTGGTGTACCTGAGCATTCCCCTGCTGCTGGCGATGTTGAGCCCTTGGCTGATGGCCCGCCGCGGGCTGTTCCGTTTCTGGCTGACCCTCGCTTCGAGCGTGGTGATGTTCCTTGGCCTGATGGAGATGGACTTCTACCGTGAATTCCACCAGCGTCTCAACGGCCTGGTCTTCCAGTACATCAAGGAAGACCCGAAGACCGTTCTGAGCATGCTCTGGTACGGCTTCCCGGTGGTTCGCTACCTGCTGGCCTGGGCCTTCGGCACCTGGCTGCTGAGCCTGCTGTTCAAGGGCATCGACCGCCTGACCCGGGGTAATGGCGAACAGCGTGTGGCGCCATGGTACGCCCGCGTGGCGGTGTTCATGGTGCTTCTACTGGTGGCAGTGGTCGCTGCCCGTGGCACCCTGCGCCAGGGCCCGCCGATGCGATGGGGTGATGCATTCACCACCGACTCCAACTTTGTCAACCAGTTAGGCCTGAACGGTACTCTGACCTTGATCGACGCAGCCAAGAGCCGCTTCGGCGAAGACCGCGCCAATATCTGGAAGCCGGTGCTCAAGCAAGAGCTGGCCACCGAGACCGTGCGCAAGCAGCTGCTGACCGCCAACGACACCCTGGTCGATGCCGACGAGGCCGCCGTGCGCCGCGATTTCGTGCCGCCGGCCGACCGTACCCTGCCGATCAAGAACGTCGTGGTGATCCTCATGGAAAGCTTCGCCGGCCACTCGGTCGGTGCGCTGGGCAGCCCGAACAACATCACCCCGTACTTCGACAAGCTGGCCAAGGAAGGCCTGCTGTTCGACCGCTTCTTCTCCAACGGCACCCATACCCACCAGGGCATGTTCGCCACCATGGCCTGCTTCCCCAACCTGCCAGGCTTCGAATACCTGATGCAGACCCCTGAGGGTGGCCATAAGCTGTCGGGCCTGCCGGCACTGCTCAGTGCCCGCGACTACGACGACGTCTACGTCTACAACGGCGACTTCGCCTGGGACAACCAGTCCGGGTTCTTTGGCAACCAGGGCATGACCACCTTCATCGGCCGTAACGACTTCGTCAATCCGGTGTTCTCCGACCCGACCTGGGGCGTGTCCGACCAGGACATGTTCGACCGCGGTAACGAGGAACTGGCCAAGCACGACCAGAAGAAGCCGATCTACGCGCTGCTGCAGACCCTGTCCAACCACACGCCGTACGCGTTGCCGAGCAACCTGCCGGTGGAGAAGGTCACCGGCCAGGGCCGCCTGGACGAGCACCTGACCGCCATGCGTTATTCCGACTGGGCGCTGGGCCAGTTCTTCGAGAAGGCGCGTAAAGAGCCGTACTTCAAGGACACCCTGTTCGTGATCGTCGGCGACCACGGCTTCGGCAACCAGCAGCAGGTCACCGAGCTGGACCTGGGCCGCTTCAACGTGCCGCTGCTGCTGATCGCGCCGGGCATCCAGGAGAAGTTCGGTGCGGTCAACCACACCGTGGGTACCCAGGTCGACATCGTGCCGACCATCATGGGCCGCCTGGGTGGCGAAACCCGTCACCAGTGCTGGGGCCGCGACCTGCTCAACCTGCCTGAAGGTGACCCGGGCATCGGCATGATCAAGCCATCGGGCAGCGAGCAGATCGTCGGCCTGGTCAAGGGCGATCACCTGCTCATCGAGTCCAAGGACATGAGCCCGCGCATGTACCGCTACCAGCTGGGCAGCGAGTTCAAGGCCGAACTGATCGAAAGCCCGGAGCAGCCGCAGATGCTGCAGCAGCTCGAGGCCTTCATCCAGACGGCGACCAAGAGCTTGCTGGACAACACCGCCGGTGTCGTCCACGGTACGCCAAAGAAGTAAGCGTCAGAAGCAGTCACTGAACAAAAGGGCCGCCATGCGGCCCTTTTTGTTGCCGGAACGAAAGCCTGAGGCCAAGGTCTGCATCTACAGGCGTCACTCACCGGGTGTTCTTTGATTAAGAGGGCTAGTCAATGAAAGAGTGGGAAGTCATCTTTGCCGATCAGAAAGGCGAGCCAACCACCTTGCTGCTGCACGGTGAACAGTGCCCCAGCGAAGAGGAGGCGGCCCGCGCCATCCGTTCGCATCTGTTTCCGGTCATGGATGAGCTGGACCTCAACGACTTCCAGGACCGCGCCCCATCCCCCACTGCACGCTGGCTCAAGGAGCAGACCGGCGTGATCATCACCAGTATCCACGAAGCGCCCTGAATCACCGGTTGGCGTGGTGCCGGTGCAGGCACTACGCTGGTGAGAGGTACCGGCCTTTTCTGCGGGCCTGTACCCATTCAATTCGCGTCTTGCATCAGCTCGATCTGTCGGCAGTGCCGGCAGGTGCGTAGTGCACGGAAAGTCTATCCATCGCATTATTCGGGAGGACGATTCATGAGCAGCCTGAACGACGATATCAGCAGCAATGTCCTGCGCCAGATGAAAGCTGGCGGTTTCGACTTTACCCGCATCCACCCCATCGAGTTCTACGCAGTATTTCCAGATGAAGCCGGCGCGCGACGGGCAGCCGGGCAGTTTCGTGGCGAATCGTTGAATGCTCAGGTGCGTGAACTGGACGATGGCGCGTGGCACCTGGAACTGAGCAAAGTCATGTATGCCACCTATGGCGGGATTGGTGATTTCGAGGAGGCCTTCGAGCAGGTGGTTTCACCCTGTGGCGGCGAAGTCGAGGGGTGGGGCGTCAAGCAGGAAAGGCCGATTGCCTGAAAGGCACGTGTCGCCTTCTTCGCGGGCACGCCCGCTCCCACGGGGATACCACTGCCCTCAGGCCTGGTGATATCCCTGTGGGAGCTGGCGTGCCCGCGAAGAAGGCCACCTGAATTCAGGGCCTGCGCACGGCCATATGCCCCAGATAAGCCAGCAACGCATCCAGCTCTTGCTCACTCAACACACTCTTGGCAAACCCCGGCATCCGCGCCTGCGGCCATTGTCGCAAGCTCTGCGGGTCACGAATGTACTTGCGCAGGTACTCAGGCTGGAAATACTCGGTCGGGCTGTGCGGCACGTTCAGGTCCGGCCCAAACTGCGCATCCCCTGCACCGTTGAGCCGATGGCAGGCCAGGCAGTTCTGCTGGAACAGGGCAAAACCCTGGCGCACGGGGTCGTTGGCCGGCAGTTTCGGGTCTGGTAGCAGCGCCGGAAAACGCTGCTCGACTGGCGCCAGGCGACGAATCGTGGCGACCTGGAAGGGCCATTGCTCGGGACGAATGCCACTGGCCTGCGGGTCGGTCCAGACCAGGTAGAACGGCCCGGCGCTCGGCTTGCCGTCACCCAGCGCAGGCCACGGTTTGGCCGGGTCCTCGACTGCCAGCCAGGCGCGTGCCGGCGCCTGCTGCAGTAGCGGCCCGGCTGGCATTTCCGCGGCAAAGCCGTCCAGTGCCACTGCCTGCAGATGGTCGTCGGGCTTGACCCCTTGCAGCAGCGCTGCCAGGGGCACGGCGCGAAAATGCATGGGCCGCTTGTAGGAAACGTCCTGATCGATGTCGATATCGCGGGCCTGAGGGTGCTGCAACAGTTCGTCGCTGGACCATTGCCGGGTGCTGTCACCCAGCTCAAGGTGCAACTGTGCCGCCGGCAGCGGCAGGCTCAACAACAGGGCTAGCAGGGCCAGGCAATGACGCATGGATAATCTCCGACCAGAAAACCGGAAGATTAACCCAAGCGATGCATTGACGCTGTCAGCCGAACAACCGCGTGAGGTTGGGAAGAATCAGCAGCAAAGTCGTGGCGAAGAGAATGAGCCCGGCTTGGCGAAGTTTCGATTGTCTGAACATGGCGGACCGCCTTCTTGTTGTTATTCCTGAATACCCGGTGGCTTCCTTGTCGGGTCTGCTTGCCTCATGTAAGTGGATATAAACCACCTACGGGGCGAACGTCATCCATCGCCGAGAACGCTTTGTTCTAAGTGGACTTGGTACGATGCCGATTAGCTATGAGGCCTTTAGCCATCGCGCTGGCACGCTCTGCCTAGACAGCCGCAGATCCACCCTTGGCTATTCGATAAAATGTGACCGTTCGTCAGTGCAGCCTACTTGCTTGTACGTGGCTTTCGCGTCAGTCTCTACACCAGATTTCCACCCATGTCGTTCAGGACTATCCCTATGTCGTTACGCATCTGCATCCTTGAAACCGATGTCCTGCGACCGGAGTTGACCGCGCAGTACCAGGGCTACGGAAGGATGTTCGAGCAGCTCTTCTCGCGTCAGCCGATCGCAGCCGAGTTTCGTGTGTACAACGTGATGAACGGCGTGTACCCGCCCGACGGCGAACGCTTCGATGCGTACCTGGTGACCGGCAGCAAGGCTGACTCGTTCGGCAGCGACCCCTGGATCCAGACGCTCAAGGCTTACCTGCTCAAGCTCTACGAGCGTGGCGAGAAGCTGCTGGGTGTGTGCTTCGGCCACCAACTGCTGGCATTGACCCTGGGTGGCAAGGCCGAGCGGGCCGATCAGGGCTGGGGCGTGGGTGTGCACCGCTATTCGCTGGCGGCGCATGCGCCGTGGATGGACCCGGAGGTTTCCGAGCTGACCTTGCTGATCAGCCATCAAGACCAGGTCACCGAGCTGCCGGAAGGCGCCACGGTAATTGCCTCCAGCGACTTCTGCCCGAATGCGGCATACCACATCCGCGACCAGGTGCTGTGCTTCCAGGGCCACCCGGAGTTCGTCCACGATTACTCGCGGGCGCTGCTCGATGCGCGTCAGGAGTACCTCGGGGACGAGGTGTACCAAAAGGCGATTGCCAGCCTGGCGACCGAGCACCAGGGCGACCTGGTGGGTGAGTGGATGATGCGTTTCATCCAGCAGCCGGCCAAGGCCAGCGACAGCGCTGCCTGATAAACCCTGGGGCGCAAAGCGCCCCCGGCAATCTAAAGCCAGCCGGCTTTCTTGAAGCTGGCAAACAACCCCGTACACCCCAGCGAGATCACGCCCAGCACTGCGAAGTAGCCATAGTGCCAGCCCAGCTCCGGCATGTTCTGGAAGTTCATCCCGTAGATCCCGGCAATCGCCGTGGGGAAGGCCAGGATCGCCGCCCACGCGGCGAACTTGCGCTGCACGATGCTCTGCCGTGACGATTCCAGCAGCATGCCGATCTCGATGGTCTGGCTGGCGATGTCGCGAATCCCGGCCAGGTCCTCCATCTGTCGCGTCACGTGGATCTGGACGTCCCGGAAGTACGGGCGCATGTTCTTGTCGATGAACGGGAAACTCAGGCGCTGCAGTTCCTCGCTGATTTCCACCATCGGCGCCACGTAGCGGCGCAGGCGCAGGATGTCGCGGCGCAGGCCGTGCAGGCGCCGGATATCCTCCTCCTGCAGCGTGGTGCTCAGGACGCTCTGTTCCAGCTCCTCGATCTCGCCGTGAATGGCTTCGCTGACCGGCTGGTAGTTCTCGGTGACGAAGTCGAGCAGGGCATACAGCACGAAGTCTTCGCCATGTTCCAGCAGCAGCGGGCGCGCCTCGCAGCGTTGGCGCACCAGCGCGTAGGATTTCGAGTGGCCATTGCGGCAGGTGATGATGTAGCCGTTGCCGGCGAATATGTGGGTTTCGATGAACTCCAGCTTGCCTTGGTGGCGGACCGGCGAATAGGTGACGATGAACAGCGCGTCACCGAACGTTTCCAGCTTGGGCCGGCTGTGTTTTTCCAGCGCATCCTCGATGGCCAGTTCGTGGAGGTTGAACTGGCACTGCAAGTTGGCCAGTTCCTCGGCGTTGGGCTCTTCCAGGCCGATCCACACGAAGTGCCCCGGCTTGCGCGCCCACTCGCTGCCTTCGTCGATATTGATGTTGGTGACCTTTCTGCCGGCGGCATACACCGCCGATGCCACGACTCGACCCATGGTTATCCACTTGTTCGGTTGTACACGGGCTACAGCTTGGGCTGTAGTTGGCCGTAGGGCAACTGGCGGCGCGAGGTTGCCCGCGCTGAAAGCAACCTAGGCCTTTGCCAGTTCATTTTCCATGTTATCGATGCACTGCTGCATCTGCGTGCGGCACTGTTCGATCAGCGCTGGCAGGTCCTGCTGGCTGAGGCCGCGGGTGGCGATTGGCGGCAGCGAGCGCACGATCACGGTCCGCCGCCGCCAGCTGTTCAGGCTCAGGCGCCGGGCATAGCGGCTGACGCACACCGGGACGATCGGCACGCCGGCCTCCACGGCCATGTGAAAGGCGCCTTTCTTGAATGCCAGCAGCTGTTCGTCGGGGTTGCGCGTGCCTTCCGGGAAGATCCAGATCGAGGTGTCGTCTTGCAGGATGCGCGTGGTGGTCTGCATGGCCTTGCGCGCCTGGTAGGCGTTTTTACGGTCGACCAGCACATTGCCACCGAGCCAGAACAGCTGGCCGAACAGCGGGATCCAGCCGAGGCTCTTCTTGCCGATGGCGACGGTACGTTGCGGTACCACATGGCCGAGGATGAACAGGTCGAAGTTGGACTGATGATTGGCGACGATCACGCAGCCGGGCGGCTGGTCCCACAGCGGGCCGACTTCGGCCTTGACCTTGATGCGCATCAGCCAGGTGGCTGGCACGCTGTAGAGGCGGGCGAAGACGCGGCTGTTGTCGCGGTTGAAGGGGCGCAGCAGGCCGATCAGCAGGCCGATGACGCCCACCAGCAGAAAATGCAGCCCCAGCAGGAACATGCGAAGCGAGTAAAGCATGGTACGACTCACACCAGACAGTCGCGACGCAGTGTACGGCTGTGCACTGGCCGGGGCAAACCCTGGTGTGAGACTGTGCAGCCCTCTTCGCGGGTACAGGTCAGCCCATGTGGCCCTGGTCGAGCAGAATCGCCTCGTCGAGGTTGTCCAGCAGCGCCTTGCGCGCCTTCAGCTTGGTGTTCTTGTGCGCCAGCATGTTCAGCTTCTTCAACTCGCGGGCGACGCCCTGGGCGACCTCAAGCAACTGCTCGGCTGGCACTACCTTGTCGAGGAAGCCGGCATCCAGGGCATCCTTGGGCTCGAACATCTCGGCATTGATCACCGAGCGGTGGAAGGCCGAGCGACGCAGGCGGTCGCGTGCCAGTTCGATGCCGGCGTGGTGCATGGTCATACCGATCTGCACTTCGTTCAGGCCGATCTTGTACGGCCCTTCGACGCCGATGCGATAGTCGGCCGACAGCAGCAGGAAGGCGCCCTTGGCCACGGCATGGCCGGGGCAGGCGACGATCACCGGGAACGGGTGCGACAGCAGGCGGCGGGCCAGGGTGGAACCGGCGGTGACCAGGGCGACGGCCTCTTTCGGGCCAGACGTCATCACCTTGAGGTCGTAGCCGCCCGAGAGGATGCCTGGCTGGCCGGTGATGATCACCACGGCGCGTTCCTGCGTGGCGCGGTCGAGGGCGGCATTGAAGGCCGCGATGACATCCGGCGAGATGGCGTTGACCTTGCCGTTGTTCAGGGTCAGGGTGGCGATGCCGTCTTCGGCGTGGTAGGTAATCAGCTCGCTCATGGCGCAATCCTTAGGGTGACGTGGCGAAGACGTTACCCAGCACCGCGAGCCAGGTAAAGCAGCAAGGCTGACCGGCCAGTCAGCGTCGGGCTGCAATGCCTTGTGGGGCGAGGGTGCAGCGTTTGCGGCGAGTAAAAGCGCTGGCCAGATTGGCCGCTTTGCCCTGGCAACCTCGGGTTTTCAGCGGGTTGGCTTAAATGCATGAAAAATTTGAAAAAAATGCTTGCCAAAGAAAAGCTCTTCCACTAAATTAGCGCGCCTCGACGGGGTGAAAGCCTTGAAGAGAAAACGGTGAAGTGTCCGAGTGGTCGAAGGAGCACGCCTGGAAAGTGTGTATACGAGAAATCGTATCAAGGGTTCAAATCCCTTCTTCACCGCCACATTCTGCAAAAAGCCCCCGTGCTGAAAAGCTCGGGGGCTTTTTGCATTCTGGCCGCAGCTCAATCGGCAGGTGGCGGTCGGCGATGCTGGCGCCAGGTGTCGTCGATCTTCGACCAGGTCTTGCCGTCGGTGATGGCCATCAGTTTGCGCCCATCCTTGAAGGTGGCCAGGAAGGTGGCTTCTTCCTCTTTGCCGCCCAGCCAGAGCCCGGCCAGCAGGCCCACCGGGCCAGCCACCAGCGCCCCGGCCACACCCCAGCCGAGGGCGGTGCCCAGGCTGCGGCTGGATTCCAGGCTGGCCAGGCGCAGGTCAGCGATGCGTGCCAGTGAGATACGCTCGCCGGGTGAAGGGCTGCGCGGGGTCTTGAGTGTGAGCGATCCATTGCGAAACTCGCCTTCACCTTGCAAGAAATCGCCGGATTGCACCGTGAGTCTTGTCATTGAGTCGTCCTGTCAGTGAAAGGTCTTGACCAGCGCTTACTGAGCGCCGCCGGGGCAGGCAAGTCAACGGCCAGGCGACGGAGGGTAATGCGGCCGGTTGTCACCTCCGTTGATGGCTTCAGGCCAGTTGCGCGGCGGCTTTGCGCTGCGAAAGGCCCCATACCACCAAGGCCAGCGTGCCGATCACCAGCCCTGCCACCACGATGCCCATCCACCCTTGGCGCTGGAACAGTTGCGTGCCCAGCAACGAGCCTAGCGCACCGCCGATGAAGTAACAGGTGATGTAGCCGGCATTCAGCCGCGTGCGTGCTTCAGGGCGCAAGGCGATCACGGCATTCTGGTTGCTGACGTGCACCAGCTGCACGGCCAGGTCCAGGGCCAGCACGCCGACCAGCAAAGCCAGTAACGAGCTTTCGGCAAAACCCAGTGGGACCCATGACAGCAGCAGCGCCGCCAGGCCAACGGTGGTGCCCAGCGAGCCCTTGCCACGGTCGGCCAGGCGCCCGGCCGAGTTGGCCGCCAGTGCACCCGCGGCGCCGGCCAGGCCGAACAGCCCGATGACTGCGTCGGAGTAGTGATAGGGCTCGCGTGCCAGCAGGAACGCCAGGGGTGTCCAGAACAGCGCGAACAGGCTGAACGCCAGCAGGCCGAGCAGCGAGCGCAGGCGCAGCACCGGCTCTTCGATGAACAGGCGGAACACCGAGCCGATCAGCGCCGGGTATTTCAGGCCGGCATGGCTATGGTGTTCGGGCAGGTTGCGGTACAGCGCCAGCGCTGTGAGTGCCATCAGCACGGCGGCCAGCACATAGATGCTGCGCCAGCCGCCCAGCTCGGCCATGAAACCGGCCGCGGTGCGCGCCAGCAGGATGCCGAGCAGCAGCCCGCTCATCAAGGTGCCCACCGCACGGCCGCGCTGATGCGGCTCGCTCAAGGTCGCCGCCATTGGCACGAGGATCTGCGCAACCACCGAGAACAGGCCGGTGAGCGCGGTGCCGAGCAGCAACCAGGGCAGGCTCGGGGCGCAGGCGCTGATGACCAGGCCCAAGGTGGAGATGGCGGTCATCACCACGATCAGCCGGCGCTGCTCGAACAGGTCACCCAAAGGTGCCAGCAGCAGCAGGCCGGCGCCATAGCTCAGTTGCGCGGCGATGACGATGCTGCCGGCGCTGGCAGTGCTCAGGCCGAACTGTTGGGCGATGCTGTGCAGCAGCGGTTGGGCGTAGTAGTTGCTGGCCACGGCCAGGCCGGTGGCGGTGGCCATCAGCAGGATCAGGGCGCGGCTGAGCGATGGGGATCTCATGTGTCTCTCGTGTCGAAGGGTAAAAAGGGGGCGCGAGGCCCCCAGTCTATCAGGCGGCAAACCCACCATCGGCCAACAAACTGGCTCCGGTGATGTAACCCGCCTCAGGCCCGGCAAGGTACGCCACGAAGCTGGCAATCTCATCCGCCTGCCCATACCGCCCGATCGCCATCAGCGGAATCAGGCTCTCGGCGAACTCGCCACTGGCCGGGTTCATGTCGGTGTCTACCGGCCCCGGCTGCACGTTGTTCACGGTAATCCCCTGCGGCCCCAGATCGCGGGCCATGCCCTTGGTCAGGCCGACCAGCGCCGACTTGCTCATGGCATAGGGGGCGCCACCGGCGAACGGCATGCGCTCGGCGTTGGTGCTGCCGATGTTGATGATGCGCCCGCCCTGGCCCATGTAGCGGGCTGCGGCCTGGCTGGCGACGAACACGCTGCGCACGTTGACTGCGAGGGTGCGGTCGAAGTCTGCCAGGTCGAACTCGGCCAGCGGCGCAACCGCCAGCACGCCGGCATTGTTGACCAGGATATCGAGGCGGCCGAAAGCCTTCACGGCGTCGTCGATCGCCAGTTGCAGCGCGGCGGCGTCGGCGCTGTCGGCGCGCAGCGCCAGGGCCTGGCCGCCAGCAGCCTTGACCTCTTCGGCCAGCGCTTCGGCCGGGCCGGTGGAACTGACGTAGGTGAAGGCTACCTGCGCACCTTCACGGGCCAGGCGCCGCACGATGGCTGCGCCGATACCGCGCGAGCCGCCTTGGACGAAGGCGACTTTGCCTTCGAGGGTAAGTTGCTTGGACATGCTGATCTCCTGCTGGAAGCAAGGCCGAATGCCTTGGATGGACGCAGTATCGACCGTTGATTACCTGCTGATAAGATGGCAATCACTATCAGCAGAGTAAACCTTTGGTTGGTAATCAATGGCCATGGAATCTTTCAACGCCCTCGAGTGCTTCATCCGAAGTGCCGAGGTGGGCAGTTTCGCCGAGGCAGCCCGGCGCCTGAGCATCACCCCGGCGGCGGTAGGCAAGCACGTTGCCCAGTTGGAGGCGCGCCTCGGGGTGCGGCTGTTCCAGCGTAGTACGCGCAAGCTGACCCTGACCGAAGCCGGGCAGCGATTCCTGGGCGAGGTGAGCGACAGCTTCCGCACCATCCAGTACGCCGTTGCCAACCTGGCCAGCGCCGAGGGCCAGCCGGCCGGGCTGCTGCGGGTGAGCATGGGCACCGTGTTCGGCCGCTTGTACGTGCTGCCGCTGCTCGGCGAGTTTCTGCGGCGTTACCCGGCGATCACCCCCGACTGGCATTTCGACAACCGCCAGGTCGACCTGATCGGCCAGGGCTTCGATGCCGCCATAGGCGGTGGTTTTGAGCTGCCGCTGGGGGTCGTGGCGCGCAAGCTGACCCCGGCGCATCGGGTGTTGGTGGCGGCGCCTGCGTACTTGAACCGGCATGCCGCTATCGACAGCCCCGAGGTGCTGCAGCGCCACGACGGGATTCTGATCCGCTCCCCACAGACTGGGCGGGTACGTTCCTGGCCCTTGACCAGTCGCGGGCAGGAACAACAGCCGTTGCTATTGCGCCAGGCGATGACCATGAGCGATTCGGATGCGGCCTGCGCGGTGGCGCAGCAAGGGCTGGGGATTGCCCTGGTCAGCTTGCCGTTCGCCGTGCCTTATCTGGAGGCCGGGCAGCTGCAGCGGGTGCTGCCGGACTGGTATGTGGATGATGGGCATATCTGCCTGTATTACGCCGAGCACAAGCTGTTGCCGGGCAAGACCCGGGCGTTCATCGACTTTGTGGTGGAGCAGTTTGCCGAGCGGGGGTTGGCGGGGCGGTTCGATGCCTTGGCCTAGAACGTTATCGCCTGTGCCGGCTTCTTCGCGGCGGTTCGGCGCCCCGATGAACCCGCGAAGAGACAGATCAGGCAATATCGATGATGTAGAAAAGCTGGGGCCCAAGCTTCACCTCGTCATCGATCTTCTTGCCCACCAGTTGCTGTCCCAATGGCGAGCGCGAGGTAATCACGGTCACCAACTCATCCCCCTCGCCAATCTTCAATCCCGCCGCCTCAGGCCCAAGGAACAGCAAGCGCTGCCCGCCATCCTCATCCTCCAGGGTCACCAGGTTGCTCACTTGCACCCCTCGCGCCGGGTCATATTCGCGCAACCGCAACTGCTGGTAAGTCAGCAGCGCCTGGCGTATCTCGGCCGTGCGCCGCGCCTGCCCGGTGGCCAGGTAGGACGCCTCCAGCCCCAGGGTGTCGTACTTGTTCTCGGCGATGTTCTCTTCGGCGGTGGCCGCTTCGTAGGCGGTCTGCGCCGCGCGGCGCAATACCTCCATGTCGGTTTCCAGGGCCGCGACGATGCGCGTGAGCAGGGTGGCCTTGTCCATGGTCAGTAACAGAACTCCAGCACGTTGGCCTGGCTCTTGTCGGTCGGCGCGGTACGGTTCTGTGCAAGCCAGAACTGGCACTTGGGGCTGTTGAGGTTGCGCGGGTTGCCTTGGGCTGCCTCGGCGGCCTGCTGGATTTCCTGCTTGTGCAGGATGTCCTTGTAGCGCTCGAACATCTCGCTTTGCGCGTCCACCGGCTGTGCCGGTGCAGGCTTGCTGTAGGCCGGCGCCACCGCCTGGGCCACCGGCTCCACCTGTTCTGGCCACAGCTGCAGGGCCAGCCACAGGCTCAGGGCGATCGCCACGGCGCCGAGCCACAGGCCAAAGGCCACGCAGATAATCAGTTGCAGCGGTTTGAGGGTGATCTTCAGTTCACGGTGGCGGGGCATGACGGCCTCCTGGCTGGGCGGGCGAAGGGGGCCATTGTCGCACGGTGCCGGGGTTTTTTCCGTGCGGTGCTTTTGTCGGCGACAATTTATCCGCAGAATTCGCGGTTTTCGCGCAGGGCGAGGCAGGGCACATGAAAACCACCTGGGACATTTTCTGCAGCGTCGTCGACAACTATGGCGATATCGGCGTGACCTGGCGCCTGGCCCGGCAACTGGTGGCCGAGCACGACCTGGCGGTGCGCCTGTGGGTGGACGACCTGAATGCCTTCGTGCCGCTGTGCCCGGGCGCCGATGCCGGTGCCGCGCAGCAATGGCAGCAGGGGGTCGAGGTGCGTGTCTGGCCTGCCGAATGGCAGCCCGCAGAGCCGGCCGACGTGGTGATCGGTGCCTTTGCTTGCCAGTTGCCGGCCGCTTACGTCGAAGCGATGCGCGCACGCACGGCGCCGGTGCTGTGGCTGAACCTCGAATACCTCAGTGCCGAGGGCTGGGTCGAAGGCTGCCATGGCTTGCCATCGCCCCAGCCCAATGGCTTGCGCAAGGTATTCTTCTTCCCTGGGTTCACTGACAAGACCGGTGGGCTGTTGCGTGAGGCCAGCCTGCTGCCACGCCGGCAGGCCTTCGAGCGGTCGGCCGAGGCGCGAGCGGAGTTCCTCCACGGCCTGGGCGTGCAGGCGCAGCCTGGCGCGCTGCTGATGTCGCTGTTCGCCTACGAAAACGGGCAGGTGGGGCGCTGGCTCGATGCGCTGGCCGAGGATGCCCAGCCGGTTCACCTGCTGGTCCCGCAAGGGCGCATCCTCGGCGACCTGGGCGCCTGGCTGGGGGAGGCGCAACTGCAGGCCGGCGATGTCCATCAGCGCGGCACCCTGACCGTGCAGATCCTGCCGTTCGTCAGCCAGGATGACTATGACCGCCTGCTGTGGAGCTGCGATTTCAACGCGGTGCGCGGGGAAGATTCGTTCGTCCGTGCCCAGTGGGCCGGCCGGCCGATGCTGTGGCACATCTATGTGCAGGAGGAAAATGCCCACTGGGAAAAGCTCGAAGCCTTCCTCGCGCATTATCGGCAGGGCTTGTCGGACGCCGCCAGCGACGCGCTGATGGCCTTTTGGCGTGCCTGGAACATGGACCGCGACATGCACGCGGCCTGGCAAGAGGCCCGTAAACACTGGGCGGAACTGCAGCAGCACGCCGCTGATTGGGCCACTCGCCAGGCCGCTCGGCCGGACCTTGCCAAGGCGCTGGTACAGTTTTACCGAAATTGGCTATGATATGCGGCCTCGATTTTTATAAATCCATCCAGATTCGGATACTTCGTAATGAAAACTGGTAAAGAACTGAAACCCGGTACCGTACTGCGGATCGACAACGACCCGTGGCTGGTTCAGAAAGCCGAGTTCACCAAGTCGGGTCGCAACAGCGCGATCATGAAGACCAAGCTGAAGAACCTGCTCACCGGCTACAAGACCGAAACCGTCTACGGTGCAGACGACAAGCTGGACGACGTGATCCTGGATCGCAAAGAAGCGACCCTGTCGTTCATCAACGGTGACGAATACACCTTCATGGACACCACCGACTACACCATGTACGAGCTGAACGCCGAGGACATCGAAGCCGTTCTGCCGTACATCGAAGAAGGCATGGAAGACGTCTGCGAAGCCGTGTTCTTCGAAGGCCGCCTGGTATCGGTTGAACTGCCGACCACCATCAGCCGTCAGGTCGAGTACACCGAGAACGCTGCTCGCGGCGACACCTCGGGCAAGGTCATGAAGCCTGCCAAGCTGAAGAACGGTACCGAGATTTCGGTTGCTGACTTCATCGAAATCGGCGAGTTCATCGACATCGATACTCGCGACAACAGCTTCAAAGGCCGCTCCAAGAAGTAAGCCTTCTTGCGAAACGCAAAAACCCGGCCTTGGCCGGGTTTTTTTGTGCCTGTGATTTTGTGGGAGCGCGTGCTTCAGACAGTGACGTGCAGGCGTACATCCACATTGCCGCGGGTGGCGTTGGAGTAAGGGCAGACCTTATGAGCCTTTTCCACCAGCGCTTCGGCGTCAGCCTGGGCCAGGCCCGGCAGGTTGATGTTCAGGTCGATGTCCAGGCCGAACCCACCGGGGATCTGGCCGATGCCGACCTTGGCGGTGATCGAGGCATCCGCGGGCAGGGCCTTCTTCTCCTGGCCGGCAACGAACTTCAGTGCGCCGATGAAGCAGGCCGAGTAGCCGGCGGCGAACATCTGCTCAGGGTTGGTGCCGTCACCACCGGCGCCGCCGAGCTCCTTGGGGGTGCTCAGCTTGACCTCCAGCTTGCCGTCGCTGGAGCGGGATTTGCCGTCGCGACCGCCGGTGGAAGTGGCTTCTGCGATGTACAGCGGAGTGACCTTTTGCATCTTGAGCCTCGCTAGTGTGCTGTGCGCCCCTGGTGATCAGGTGGCGTCATGTGGGTACGGGATTTAAATTAGCGCGCAATTAGTTAGCGCGCAAGATAAAAATTCACCGTTCATCGGAACGGGCAACACACAGCGTAGCCGTCAGAGGTTTTTTTGCAGGCTGTCGCGCAGTTCCAGCAGGTCAGTCTGCAGCTGTTGCAGGCGTTCGAGGCTGCGGCCGCTGGCCTTGAGAATGCACTGGGGCACTTCCCGGGCCTGCTGCTGCAGGGCGCGGCCCTTGTCGGTCAGTTGCACCAGCACCACACGCTCATCTTCGCGGCTGCGGTTGCGCTGCAGCAGGCCTTCGCTTTCCAGGCGCTTGAGCAGGGGCGTGAGCGAACCGGGATCGGTCAGCAGGTGCTGGCTGATTTCGCCTACGGTAAGACCGTCCTGCTCCCACAGCACGAGCATGGCCAGATACTGCGGGTAGGTCAGGCCCAGCGCTTGCAGCAGAGGTTTGTAGACCTTGGTCATCAGCAACGAGGTGGAGTGCAGAGCAAAGCAGACCTGGTTGTCCAGCAGCAGCTCGTCACAAGAGGCTTGAGTGTTGGCGTTCATGCAGGTCCTTGAATGTCATCAATGGAGAAATCTAGCACGCTGAAGGTTGGGGCGCTTACTGCCAGCGCAGTTCACTGCGCAGCGCCAGGTCCCAAGGGGGAACCGGGCTGAAGCGGCTCTTGAGAAATTCGAGCAGCAAACGGCTGCGAGAGTTCGTTTCATGTTCAAGGCGCAATGCATAAATGCCGCTGGTTTCGGCGTCAGGCAGGCCGCTGTCGCAGAACAGCGGCAGCAGTTCGCCGCGCAGCAGGTAGTCGCTGATCAGCCAGGTAGGCAGATGGGCGATGCCGAGGCCGGCGAGGGCGCCGAACAGCAGGGTCTCGGCGTTGTTGGCAGCCATGCGCATGCGCGCCGGGCGGTACAGGCGCATCTGCCCGTCGACTGCGAAGCGCCAGGCGAACGGTGGCGCCAGGCCGTCCCAGTCGAGGCCATCGTGGCCGGGCAGCTCGCTGGGGCAGCTGGGCATGCCGCGGCTGGCCAGGTAGGCCGGGCTGGCGCAGGCGATGCGCACCATGTGCGCCAGCTTGGTGGCGACCAGCCGGGTATCGGCCAGGGGGCCGGCGCGCAGCACCAGGTCCACCTCGCCCAGGTGGCTGCCGTGCAGGTCGACGAAACTGTCGATCAAGCGCAATTGCACGTCCAGGCCCGGATAGGCCACCAGGAAATCGGCGATTGCCGGCGCCAGGTGACGGCGGCCAAAGGCCGCTGGGGCATCGATGCGGATCAAGCCTTCCGGGGCACTGCTCAGCGAAACGGCCTCGGCGCGGGCCAGGCGCAGCTCTTCGAGAATGCGCCGGGCGCGTTCGGCGAAGGCATTGCCGGCCGGGGTGGCGCGTACGGCATGGGTGCTGCGGGTGAACAGGCGGCTACCGACGGCGCTCTCCAGGTTGTCGATGCGCCGAGCCACGGCGGACGGGGTCAGTGGATGGCGGCGAGCCGCAGCAGAAAAGCTCCCGCTCTCCAGCACATCAAGAAACAGGCTCAACTGGTCGGTCAGGGTATCGGGGTTCATGCTCATTTCGCTTTTGCAAGAAACGCATAGCCATTGTGCGTTGCTGTGCGTTTCCCCGCCAGAGCGCAATGGTTAGCATGCCCGCATTACCAACGCAGGCGGATGAGGCCCTGATGATCGAGTGGTTGTTGTATATCGTATTGGGCGCCGGTCTGGGCACCATGGGTGGGTTGTTCGGTATCGGCGGCGGGCTGATCGCCATCCCGGCACTGGGCGTGCTGTTTGGCCTCGACCAGCAGCTGGCCCAAGGCACGGCGCTGGTCATGGTGGTGCCGAACGTGCTGCTGGCGCTGTGGCGTTATCACCAGCGCAACCGCATAGAGCTGCGCCATGCCGTGCCGCTTTCGCTGTGCAGCTTTCTGTTCGCCTGGCTCGGCTCGGTCTGGGCGGTGGGTATCGATGCCCACTCGATGCGCCTGGGCTTTGTCGGCTTCCTGGTGGCACTGGCCATCTGGAACGTGGCGCGGATGTTCCTCAAGGTTTCGCCGCCCAGCGCCGAGCTGCGTTATGCCTGGCCATGGCTGGGTGTGCTGGGCAGTTTTGCCGGCACCATGGGCGGGCTGTTCGGCGTTGGCGGTGCCGTGGTGGCCACGCCGATCCTGACCAGTGTGTTCGGTACCACCCAGGTGGTGGCCCAGGGCCTGTCGCTGGCGCTGGCGGCACCGAGTACCTTGGTGACCCTGGTGACCTATGGGGTGCACCACAGCGTTGACTGGAGCGTAGGCATTCCCCTGGCAGTCGGCGGGCTGCTGAGCATCAGCTGGGGAGTGAGGCTGGCGCATGCGCTGCCCGAGAAAGCACTGCGGGCGATGTTCTGCGTGTTCCTGGTGGTGTGCGCGGTGATGCTGGGCTTCGAGGTGTAGGCGTCACATGAACCCCTCGATGATGTAGTCGGCCATGCAGTCGGTGATCGGCGACTGACTTTGGCTGTTGCGCAGCAGCATCACGTTGGCCACCGGCAACTGCGGCAAGCCTTCGTTCTCGCCGAGAATGCGCAGGTTGCTGCCGATCAGGCTCTGCAATTGCGCGGTCACTGCCAACCCCGCGGTGACGATGGCAAAGATCGCCGCCAGGCTGGGGCTGGTGTAGGCGATGCGGTAGTCGATGCCTTGGGCCTCCAGGGCGTTGCAGGTCCAGGCTCGGCAGAAGCAGTCGGTGTTGAACAGCGCCAAGGGCATTGGCCTTTGTTCCTGCGGGCAGAAGCCTTCGGCGGCAGCCCATACCAGGCGTTCCTGGCGCAGCAACTGGCCAACCTCGTTGCCCGGTTCGCGGGTGACGATGGTCAGGTCCAGGTCCTGGCGCAGCATCAGTTGCCTGGACGAGTCGCAATGCACCTCCACCTGCACCAGCGGGTAGGCCTGGGCGAAGCTGGAGAGGATGGTCGGCAGGAAGCGCATGGCGTAGTCGTCCGGCGTGCCGATGCGCACCAGCCCGACCATGTGTGGCATGCGCAGGGTGTTGAACACTTCGCCATGCAGTTTGAGGATGCGCCGGGCGTAGCCGAGCAGCACCTGGCCCTCGGCGGTCAGCCGGACCTGACGGCCGTCACGCTCGAACAACTGGCGCTGCAGGATGTCTTCCTCCAGGCGTTTCATCTGCATGCTCACCGCCGACTGGGTGCGGTTGACCACTTCACCGGCGCGGGTGAAGCCGCCTTGTTCGGCGATGGCGACGAAGGTGCGCAGCACGTCGGCATCGAGGCTTTGGTACTGGGACATTGCATCAATCTCCGAGATGCATGGCATCAGAAACATTCGTTGGATTGATCTTAAGCCTGGGCGGAGACTGAAGCCATCAACACGGAGGGCTTCACGATGAAAGGTCATGTCAGCAGCATCCAGCAACCTGCCTTTTCCCTGAACCACCTGTGGCATGTGGCCCTGGACCGTCCGGCCCGGTGGCTGCAGCTGTACCGCCAGCGCCAGGAGCTGGCCAGCCTGAGTGATGCGACCTTGCATGACCTGGGCTTGAGCCGGGCAGACATCCAGCAAGAGGCCGAACGGCATTTCTGGGATGACCCGTTGCGCAAATGAGCTAACTTTGTCGGTGGGTCTACCGGCCTCATCGCGGCTTAAAGCCGCGATGAGGCCGGTAGACCCACCACAAGGAGGCTAGGTTTGGCGCTCAAACTGTCCATCCACCAGGCCCGCCGCCTGGCACTGTCTGCCCAGGGATTCGGCAAACAACCTGACGCCCCACCGACGCTGCCGACGCTCAAGCGCATGCTGCAACGCCTGGGCGTGGTGCAGATCGACTCGGTAAACGCCGTGGTCCGTTCCCATTACCTGCCGCTGTTCTCCCGCCTCGGCAACTACCCGCCGGAACTGCTCGACCAGCTCGCCTGGGGCCGTGGCCGCCAGCGCCAGCTGTTCGAATACTGGGGCCACGAAGCCTCGCTGTTACCCCTGAACCTCTACCCCCTGCTGCGCTGGCGCATGGCCCATGCCGCCGATGGCCGTGGCATCTACCGCCAGCTCGCGCGGTTCGGCCGCGAGCGCCAGGACGTGATCGCCCGCGTACTGGCCGCCGTGCGCGAACAAGGCGCGCTGGGCGCTGGCAGCCTGTCCACCCGGCAGGAGCGTGCCGGCCCTTGGTGGGACTGGAGTGAAGAAAAGCACGCGCTGGAATGGCTGTTCGCCGCCGGTGAAGTGACGGTGGCGGGGCGCCGCGGGTTCGAGCGGCTCTACGATGTACCGGAAAAGGTCCTGCCCAAGGCGATCCTCGACCTGGCATTGCCAGACGAAGCCGAGGCCCGCCAAGGCCTGATGCTGCATGCCGCCACGGCCTTGGGCGTCGCTACCGAGCGCGACCTGCGCGACTATTTTCGCCTTGAACCCGGCCAGGGCAGGGCGGCGCTCGATGAGCTGGTCGCCGATGGCCGCTTGCAGCCGGTCGAGGTGCAGGGCTGGAAGCAACTCGCCTACTGCGCCGGCACACCGCGCATTCCCCGACGCGTCGAGGCCAGCGCACTGCTGTCGCCGTTCGATTCACTGGTCTGGGAGCGCAACCGCACCGAGCGGTTGTTCGATTTCCACTACCGCCTGGAGATCTACACCCCGGCGCACAAACGGGTATACGGCTACTACGTGCTGCCGTTCCTGCACCGTGAACGCATCGCCGCACGCCTGGACCTGCGCGCCGAGCGCGCCCTTGGGCAACTGGCGGTGCATGCCGTGCACGCGCAGACGGCAGAGTTGGACGAGGAGGGCTATAAGGCCCTGGCGGCTAATCTGCTGCGCCTGGCCCAGTGGCTGGGCCTGCAGCGGGTGCAACTGAACTGCTCTCGGGCTGAGGGCAGCCAGTTGCGTCAGGCTTTGCTCAGCGCCGCACCTGCTTGAGGGTTTCGGCGATCAGGAAGGCCAGTTCCAGCGACTGATCGGCGTTCATCCGTGGGTCGCAGTGGGTGTGGTAACGGTCGGACAGGGCATCTTCGGTGATCGGCCGGGCGCCGCCGATGCACTCGGTCACGTTCTGCCCGGTCATTTCGATATGGATGCCGCCGGCATGGCTGCCCTCGGCCTGATGCACCTGGAAGAACTGCTTCACCTCGTCGAGGATCTGCGCGAAATCACGGGTCTTGTAACCGCTGCTGGCCTTGATGGTGTTGCCATGCATCGGGTCGGAGCTCCACAGCACCTTGCGCCCCTCGCGCTCGACGGTGCGAATCAGCCCTGGCAGGTGCGCGCCGACCTTGCCGGCGCCCATGCGCACGATCAGGTTGAGGCGGCCGGGGTCGTTGGCCGGGTTGAGCGTGTCGATCAGGCGGATCAGCTCCTCCGGGTTCATGCTCGGGCCGACCTTTACCCCGATCGGGTTATGCACACCGCGCAGGAACTCGACATGGGCACCGTCGAGCTGGCGGGTGCGGTCACCAATCCACAGCATGTGCGCGGAGCAGTCGTAATAGTCGCCGGTCAGGCTGTCCTGGCGCACGAAGGCTTCTTCATAGTTGAGCAGCAGCGCCTCGTGGGCGGTAAAGAAGCTGGTTTCGCGCAGTTGCGGCGCGCTGTCCAGGCCGCACGCGCGCATGAACGCCAGGGTTTCGTCGATGCGGTTGGCCAGCTGGTGGTATTTGTCGGCCAGCGCCGAATTGGCGATGAAGTCGAGGTTCCACTTGTGCACCTGGTGCAGGTCGGCGAAACCGCCCTGGGCGAAGGCGCGCAGCAGGTTGAGGCTGGCGGTGGCCTGGTGGTAGGCCTGCAGCAGGCGCTCCGGGTCCGGTACGCGGCTCTTTTCGTCGAAGCCGATACCGTTGACGATGTCGCCACGGTAAGCCGGCAGGGTGACGTTGCCGATGGTTTCATCGCCTGAGGAGCGCGGCTTGGCAAACTGCCCGGCCATGCGCCCGACCTTGACCACCGGGCAACCGGCGGCGAAGGTCATGACGATGGCCATCTGCAGAAGTACCTTGAAGGTGTCGCGGATCTTCGCTGCCGAGAACTCGGCGAAGCTCTCGGCGCAGTCGCCACCCTGCAGCAGGAACGCGCGGCCCTCGGTAACTTCAGCGAACTGCCGGCGCAGCTCGCGGGCCTCGCCGGCGAACACCAGGGGCGGGTAGCTGGCCAGGGTCTGCTCGACCTTGTGCAGGTGCGCGGCGTCGGGGTAGGTCGGTTGCTGCTGGATCGGCAGGGCACGCCAGCTGTCGGGGCTCCACGGTCGGTTCATCACAGGCTCGGTTTTATCTGTTATAGGCTGCCTGCCATGGTAACAGCGGCGCCGCGCTTGTTGCATCCGGGGCGTTGGCGGACAATGCGCGTTTTGCGCGGGTAGGTGGCAGGTAGATGGCGACGGAGCGGGAAGAGAAGCTGTTGGCCCGGGTCGAGGATGCCTTTGGTGTCATCAGCGTGTACGAGGTGGAGGATTACCGCTTCCTCGAGTTCGGCGATGCCATCGAGCAGAGCTGCGTGTTCACCGCTGACCCCAGCTGGCTGGAGTACGACTACACCCGCGCCATGCTGGTCGGTGCGCTGTGCCATGAGCAGCCGGAAAGTGCGCTGTTTCTTGGCTTGGGCGCCGGTACCCTGACGCAGGCCTGCATGAAGTTCCTGCCGCTGGAAGACATCGAGGCCATCGAGCTGCGTGCCGACGTGCCGCGCCTGGCCATGCAATACATGGGGCTGGATGACGACCCTCGGCTGTACGTGAGGATTGGCGACGCGCTGGAGTTGCTGCCCACCGCAGAGCAGGCCGACCTGCTGTTTGTCGACCTGTACACCGACCATGGGCCGGGTGTCGGGCACCTGGCGTGGAATTTCCTCGAGAACTGCCAGAAGCAGCTCAACCCTGGCGGCTGGCTGGTCATCAACCAGTGGGCCAATGACGACGGCAAGCCGTTGGGCGCGGCGCTGCTGCGCGGGTTGTACCACCGGCATTACTGGGAGCTGCCGGTGAAGGAGGGCAATGTGATCTTGCTGGTGCCGGCGGACCTGGAGCAGGTGTTGGACCTTGATGGTTTGCGGGCGCGTGCCGAGGCCTTGGCGCCGCGGTTGGGGTACAGCCTGGAAGGGCTGATACGCGAGATTCGGCCGGCTACCTGAGCACCGCGTCGCCTGCTTCGCGGGTAAACCCGAGAAGATGCCAGCACGGATCCCCGGAAGAAAACCGATTCAGCTGCCTGCGCCTGATGGCCCGATACTGGCCGTTGGGCCAGAAAAATTTACTCACTCCCCGGCATTAATTCGGGTATAGTACGCGCCGGTCTTTTAGCGGACCTCAAAATCAGGTGGTGCAAATCCTCCGAGTCCAGCTTCGGCTGCACGTCCGCTAGGCGGACCTTCTCAAGTTTTTCTTTTTCAATCGTTTTCGCAAATCCCCGCCGACAAAGCTGCCTGGGTGACCGTTCCGGTCTTTCAAGGCATGTGCAGCTTTGCAGCATGGGTCTTTGCGGATGCACTTAGAGGCAGACCCATGACCCAGGAAACCGGCGGCTTCGCCGCTCTCGATCTTAATCAGAACATTGTTGCTGCCGTACTGGCTACCGGCTACGAAGAGCCGTCGGCCATTCAGCAGCAATCGATCCCGATCATCCTCGCCGGTCACGACATGATCGGCCAGGCGCAGACTGGCACCGGCAAGACCGCTGCCTTCGCCCTGCCGATCCTCAACAAGATCGATGTGAGCAAGCGCGAACCGCAAGCCCTGATCCTGGCGCCAACCCGTGAGTTGGCGCTGCAAGTTGCTACCGCTTTCGAAACCTACGCCAAGCAGATGCCAGGCGTGAATGTCGTGGCCGTCTACGGTGGTGCCCCGATGGGCCCACAGCTGCGTGCCATTCGCAACGGCGCGCAAATCGTCGTCGCCACCCCGGGCCGTTTGTGCGACCACCTGCGTCGTGACGAGAAAGTCCTGTCCACCGTGCAGTACCTGGTACTGGACGAAGCCGACGAAATGCTCAAGCTGGGCTTCATGGACGACCTCGAAGTGATCTTCGATGCCATCCCGGCCAGCCGCCAGACCGTGCTGTTCTCCGCCACCCTGCCGTCGTCGATCCGCTCGATCGCCGAACGCCACCTGCGCGAGCCCAAGCACGTCAAGATCCAGAGCAAGACCCAGACCGTCACCGCGATCGAGCAGGCCCACCTGATGGTCCACGCCGACCAGAAGATCCCGGCTGTGCTGCGTCTGCTGGAAGTCGAAGAGTTCGACGCGCTGATCGCCTTCGTGCGCACCAAGCAAGCCACCCTGGACCTGGCCGCCGCGCTGGAAGCCAAGGGCTACAAGGCTGCCGCGCTGAACGGTGACATCGCCCAGAACCAGCGTGAGCGGGTGATCGACTCGCTGAAGGATGGCCGCCTGGACATCGTCGTCGCCACCGACGTCGCTGCCCGTGGTCTGGACGTACCGCGCATCACCCACGTGTTCAACGTCGACATGCCGTACGACCCGGAATCCTACGTGCACCGTATCGGCCGTACCGGCCGTGCCGGCCGCGATGGCCGTGCGCTGCTGCTGGTCACTCCGCGTGAGCGCCGCATGCTGCAGGTGATCGAGCGCGTGACCGGGCAGAAGGTTGCCGAAGCCCGCCTGCCGAACGCCCAGGCTGTGCTGGACGCCCGCATCAAGAAGCTGACCAACAGCCTGGCGCCGCTGGTTGCCGAAGCAGAAGCCACCCATGGCGAACTGTTCGACCGCCTGACTGCCGACCTCGGCTGCAGCGCACGCGCCCTGGCTTCGGCCCTGCTGCGCAAGGCCACCAACGGCCAGGCGCTGGACCTGGCGACCGTCGAGCGCGAGCAGCCGCTGGTACCAAGCTTCGCCCCACGTGGCGAGCGTACCGAGCGTGGTGAGCGCAGCGATCGTGGCGAGCGCGGTGGTGACCGTGAGCGTCGTGCGCCACTGCCGCTGGCCGAAGGCCGCGTGCGCTGCCGTACCGCCCTGGGTGCCCGTGACGGTATCGCTGCCAAGAACCTGCTGGGCGCGATCCTCAACGAAGGTGGCCTGGCCCGTGACGCCATCGGCCGCATCCAGGTACGCGACAGCTTCAGCCTGATCGAGCTGCCGGAAGATGGCCTTGAGAAGCTGCTGTCCAAGCTCAAGGACACTCGCGTAGCCGGCAAGCAGCTGAAGCTGCGCCGTTATCGCGAAGACTGATCCTGATGCAATGAAAAAATCCCCGGCCCAGGTCGGGGATTTTTTTGCCTGTGCCATTTTTGGGGGCTGCGAAGCGCCCCGGCTATCTTCAGTCGAACCGGTAGATGTCCATCCCCAGCGCCCCCAGGGTGAAGCCTTGGTGCACAATCCCGAACCTGTCCCCGGCCCCCATGGCAAAGAACAGCGGTAGCAAATGCTCGTCGCTGGGATGGTTGCGTGCCGCAAACGGCGCCTGTTTCCGGTAGTCCAGCAGCGCCGCCTGGTCGTCTGCCTGCAGCCGCTCCACCACCCAGTCGCGAAACGCCAGCGCCCAGGGTTCGATCACATCCGGCCCGGCGTGCCAGTCCAGTTCACCGAGGTTGTGGGTAATGCTGCCGGAGCCAATCAGCAGGATGCCTTCCTCTCGCAGCCCAGCCAGCGCCTGGCCGACCTTGACCTGCAACCCGGGCCCCGCCCGGCTGGGCAGCGATACTTGGATGACCGGAATGCTCGCATCCGGATACATCAGCGACAGCGGCACCCAGGCGCCATGATCGAACGGTCGTTGCGGGTCCAGGCGCGCCTGCAACAGTTCAGCCACCCGGCTGGCCAGGTCGGGTTCGCCAGGCGCCGGATACTGCACCGCATACAGCGCCGGCGGGAAGCCGTAGAAGTCGTGCCAGGTCTCTGGTCGCGCGCCACTGGTCACCAGCAGCTCATGGCTTTCCCAATGCGCCGACACCACCACGATCGCCTTCGGCCGTGGCAGCGCGTTGGCCAGCCCGGCCAAAGCCGGCCCGCTGGCGCCCGGTTGCAGGGCGAGCATGGGAGAACCGTGGGAAATGAACAGGCTGGGCAGCATGGCGGGGTCCTGAAGGTTAAGATGCAATCATCTTCGATCAACTACCGATCGAAATCCAAACCAAGTTTTACCGGCAAACCATCTAAAAATCGGGAGTAATCATGGAACCAGCGTTCTGGCAGAAGCGGTGGGCCGACAACCAGATCGGTTTTCATCAAGCACGGGTGAACCCTTTTCTGCAGAAGTATTGGCCGCAGTTGCAGCTCGCGCCGGGCAGCCGTGTGCTGGTGCCGCTGTGCGGCAAGAGCCTGGACCTCGCTTGGCTGGCGGGGCAGGGGCACCGGGTGTTGGGCGTCGAGTTGTCACGCCAGGCAGTGGAGGCCTTCTTTCGTGAGCATGGGCTGGAGCCACAGGTCGCGCAGCAGGGGGCCTTCGAAGTCTGGCGCAGCGGTGATGTGGAGCTTTGGTGCGGCGACTTCTTCGCTTTGCGCGTGGAAGATGTGGCGGATTGCGTGGCGCTCTATGATCGCGCCGCACTGATTGCCTTGCCAGCGCAAATGCGTGCGCACTACATGCGCTTGCTTGCACAGGCATTGCCGGCCGGTGCCGGGCTGCTGCTGACCCTGGATTACCAGCAGGAACTGCTGGCCGGGCCGCCGTTTTCGGTGGCTGACGATGAAGTGAGGCGCGGGTTTGCCGGTTGGCAGGTTGAGGCGCTTGACGAGCAGGAGGTGATCGGCGAAAGCCCGAGGTTCCAGGAGGCGGGGGTCAAGAGCCTGGTCGAACGGGTGTACCGCGTGCAGTTTTGAGTGAAAACGAAAAAGGGCGACGGAGGTCGCCCTTTTCTTTACCGGTTGGATCAACCGCGGCGGCGCAGGGCCTCGATGCGGTCTTCCAGTGGCGGGTGGCTCATCAGCAGGCCAGCCAGGCCGTGCTTGAGGCCGCCATTGATGCCGAAGGCCTTCATGGTGTCAGGCATGTGCACCGGCAGGCCCTGTTCCACGCGCAGACGCTGCAGTGCGCCGATCATCGCGGCGGTACCGGCCAGTTGCGCACCGGCTTCGTCGGCACGGTACTCGCGGCGGCGCGAGAACCACATGACGATCATGCTGGCCAGAATGCCCAGGATCAGCTCGGCGACGATGGTCGCCACGTAGTAGGCGATGCCCTGGCCTTCTTCGTTCTTGAAGATCACCTTGTCGACGAAGTTGCCGATGATGCGGGCGAAGAACATCACGAAGGTGTTCACCACCCCCTGCACCAGCGCCAGGGTGACCATGTCACCGTTGGCTACGTGGCCGATTTCGTGGGCCAGCACGGCGCGCACTTCATCGGGCGAGAAGCGCTCCAGCAGGCCCTGGGACACGGCTACCAGCGCGTCGTTGCGGTTCCAGCCGGTGGCGAAGGCGTTAGCCTCGTAGGCCGGGAAGATACCCACTTCGGGCATCTTGATGCCGGCCTCGCGCGACAGCTCTTCGACCGTTTGCAGCAGCCACTGCTCGTGGCGGGTGCGCGGCTGGCTGATGATCTGGGTGCCGGTGGTCATCTTCGCCATCCACTTGGAGATGAACAGCGAAACCAGGGAGCCGGCGAAGCCGAACACGGCGCAGAACACCAGCAGGCTGCTGAGGTTGAGGTCAACCCCGTTGGCGGCCATGAACCCGTTGAAACCGAACAGGCTCAGGGTAATGCTTGCAACCAGCACCACCGCGAGGTTGGTGGCTACAAACAACAGAATGCGCATCATGGTTGTTACGTTCTCCTGACGGATGAGTTGTTGCTTACTGCGGGGTATATAAGGTGCCGGTCGCCGGGTTTCAATCGGGCGACTATTTCAAACTGTGTACGGCGGAGTATGGCAGAGGTTTCTGCGCGGACTGTGAGATAGAGCGTTGCAGGATGTAAGAAACATTCTGCGAGATTGCAGGGGCTGCTTGTAGGAGCGGCCTTGTGTCGCGAAAGGGGCGCAAAGCGCCCCCCCCAGGGCCTTCAATTACTGCGAATAGGTCCGCAGGAAATTACCGATCCGCCCGATCGCCGCCTCAAGGTCATCCACCCGCGGCAAGGTCACCACGCGGAAGTGGTCCGGCCACGGCCAGTTGAACGCCGTACCCTGGACGATCAGCAGTTTTTCCGACAGCAGCAGGTCGAGGGCGAACTTCTCGTCGTTGAGGATCGGGCAGACCTTCGGGTCGATCCGCGGGAACGCATACAGCGCGCCCATCGGCTTCACGCAGCTGACGCCCGGAATGTCATTGAGCAACTCGTAGGTGCGGTTGCGCTGCTCCAGCAGGCGGCCCGGCGGCAGCACCAGGTCGTTGATGCTCTGGTAGCCACCCAGGGCGGTCTGGATGGCGTGCTGGGCCGGCACGTTGGCGCACAGGCGCATGTTGGCCAGCATGTCGATGCCTTCGATGTAGCTCTGGGCGTGGTGCTTGGGCCCGGAGATGATCAGCCAGCCGGAACGGAAGCCCGCCACCCGGTACGACTTGGACAGGCCGTTGAAGGTCAGGCACAGCAGGTCCGGGGCCAGCGAAGCGGTGCTGATGTGCACGGCTTCGTCGTAGAGGATCTTGTCGTAGATCTCGTCGGAGAACACCACCAGGTTGTGCTGGCGGGCCAGCTCCAGCATGCCCAGCAGCAGCTCCTTGGAGTACACCGCGCCAGTCGGGTTGTTGGGGTTGATGATCACCAGGGCCTTGGTGTTCGGGGTGATCTTGGCCTTGATGTCTTCCAGGTCCGGGAACCAGTCGGCCTGCTCGTCGCACAGGTAGTGCACCGGCTTGCCACCGGCCAGGCTCACGGCAGCGGTCCACAGCGGGTAGTCAGGGGCCGGGATCAGCACTTCGTCGCCGTTGTTCAGCAGCGCCTGCATCGACATCACGATCAGCTCGGACACACCGTTGCCGAGGTAGATGTCCTCGATGGTGACGCCTTCGATTTCCTTTTGCTGGCAGTACTGCATCACCGCCTTGCGCGCGCTGAACAGGCCTTTGGAGTCGCTGTAGCCCTGGGCGGTCGGCAGGTTGCGGATCACATCCTGGAGGATTTCGTCCGGCGCTTCGAAGCCAAACGGCGCCGGGTTGCCGATGTTCAGCTTGAGGATGCGATGGCCTTCCTCTTCCAGGCGTTTGGCGTGCTTGAGCACCGGGCCGCGAATGTCGTAGCAGACATTGGCGAGCTTGTTCGATTTGCTGAACTGCATGATGGGATCCCGATTGAGAATACGCACTGCCATTTCGAAAGGTTTGAAAGGGCAGGAAGCGGGTGCCAGACTGGAGGCCTTGCACACGAAGCCAACTAATATACGTGCCACCCGCGTTACGGAAAAGACGGCGCGAGGTGAAATTCAGCCTGCCGAGGTTCACTTATGCAAAAGATCGACAAGACACTTGAAGAATGGCGCGAAATGCTCGACCCCGCGCAGTATCAGGTGTGCCGCCTCAAAGGCACCGAGCGGCCGTTCAGCGGCAAGTACAACAGCGAACGCCGTGCCGGCGTGTACCACTGCATCTGCTGTGACCTGCCGCTGTTCGACTCGCAGACCAAGTTCGATTCCGGCTGCGGCTGGCCGAGCTTCTATGCGCCGATCGAAGAAAGCGCGATGGTCGAGATTCGCGACACCTCCCACGGCATGATCCGCACCGAGGTCACCTGCGCCCGGTGCGACGCCCATTTGGGCCATGTGTTCCCCGACGGCCCGCCACCGACCGGCCTGCGCTACTGCATCAACTCGGTGTGCCTGGACTTCAAACCCCGTGACGGAGCCTGAGAATGGCCGGATCGATGCTGGACATCCCTTGTGTGACCCTGGGCGGTGAGCAGAAAAAGCTCGGCGACTTCGCTGGCAAGGCGCTGCTGGTGGTCAACACCGCCAGCCAGTGCGGCTTCACCCCGCAGTACCAGGGCCTGGAGCAGCTGTGGCGGGACTACCGCGAACGTGGCCTGGTGGTGCTGGGCTTCCCTTGCAACCAGTTTGGCAAGCAGGAGCCGGGTGATGCGCGGGACATTGCGCAGTTCTGCGAGGCCAATTTCGGCGTGAGTTTCCCGCTGTTTCGCAAGATCGACGTCAATGGCCCCGGCGCCCACCCTTTGTTCGTCGAGCTGAAGCAGCGCGCCCCTGGCCTGCTCGGCACGCAGAAGATCAAGTGGAACTTCACCAAGTTCCTGCTCGACCCGGCCAGCGGCAAGGTCACGCGCTACGCGCCGACCACCAAGCCACAGGCGCTGCAAGCCGACATCGAGCGCCTGCTCAGCCGCTGAGCGGTACCCAGTGGTCGATCAGCGCCAATAGCTCTTCGCGGCGGAACGGCTTGGCCAGATAGTCGCTCATGCCCGCCGCGCGGCAGCGCTCGCGCTCTTCGGGCATGGCGTTGGCGGTCAGGGCGACGATCGGCAGCTCCGGCCAACGCCCGCTCTGGCGAATCCGCCGGCTGGCCTCGTAGCCGTCCATCACCGGCATGTTGCAATCCATGAGCACCAGGTCGAAGTCTTCGCGCTCCAGCCATTCCAGGGCCTCGACGCCTTGGGTGGCGATTTCCACCTGGCAGCCGAGCTTGGCCAGCATGCCCTTGGCCACCAGCTGGTTCACCGGGTTGTCCTCCACCAGCAGGATGCGCGCACGGCCCTCGGTGGCCGTGAGCAGCGGGGTGGCCAGTGGGTGTTCCGGGGCATGCCCTTGCAAGGTGCGGCGCAGGGTCTGATACAGCGCGTTGCGTGCCAACGGCCGGGCCAGCTGGTGCAGCGGGGCCAGTTGTGCCGATTGCTCTCCAGGGAGGAAGTTGCCATAGGCGGTCACCAGCAGGATCGGCGCCTTCAGTGCCGGGCGCAGCTGTAACAGCTGCTCCAGGTCGTCGGTGATCAGCAGGTCGATGCTGCCGTCGAGCGCTGCGCGGCTGTCGTGCCGTTGGTAGTCCAGCCCCCAGCCCGGCAGCAGCCCCTGCAGCAGCTCGCTGAGGCCACTGCCGGCGTCGCTGAGGGCGACGACCTTGCCCTGCAGGGCGGCCGGTGCGATGGCCTCGGTGTGGGTGGGCAACGGCAGCTCGGCGCTGAAGCGGCTGCCAAAGCCAGGCTCGGACTGGATGTGCAGGTGCCCCTGCATGGCCTTGCACAGGTTGCGGGTCAGGGCCAGGCCCAGCCCGGTACCCCCGTACTGGCGGGTGATGCCGGCACCGGCCTGGGTGAACGGCTGGAAGATCCGTGCCTGGGCCGCTTCGGGAATGCCGATGCCGGTGTCGCGTACCTCAAGGCGTACACCGCCGACGATGCGCGCCAGGCGCACGTCGACGCGGCCGAAGCGGGTGAACTTGAGGGCGTTGGACAACAGGTTGCTGACCACCTGGCGTACCCGCGTGGGGTCGCCGAGCACCGAACTCGGAAAGTCGCCAGCGATCAGGCAGGTCAGCTCAACGTTCTGCGCGGCGTTCTGCGACAGCAGGTTGGCGGTGTCCTCGACCATGGCGCCCATGTCAAAGGGGATACGCTCCAGTTCCAGCTGCCCGGCATCGAACTTGGACAGGTCGAGAATATCGTTGAGCAATTCCACCAGCACCTTGCCCGAGTCGTGGGCAATCGACAGCTGCTGGCGCTGTTCGCCGGCCAGCGGGCTGTCCAGGGCCAGGGCGATCATGCCGAGCATGCCGTTGAGCGGGGTGCGGATCTCGTGGCTCATGTTGGCCAGAAACGCGGCACGCGCCTGGGCCATGTCCAGGGCACGCTGGCGGGCTTCTTCCAGCTCCTGGTTGGACTGGCTGAGGCGATTGTTGCTGGCCTTGAGCTCTTCGGTGCGGGCCGAGACGATGTCTTCCAGTTCATTCAGGTACTGGGTCAGGCGGTTCTCCGCAGTGCGCCGCTGCTGGATCTCGGTGGCCATGCTGACGAACTGCTGGTTGGCGACCCGGACGAGCACGCCGATCTCGTCCTGTTCGTGGCCGGGCGGGCAGTCCACCCGGGTTTGCCCAGGCTGGCGCGGGTCGCGCCCGGTGAGGGCGGCGATCACGGTGACCAGCGGTTTGGTCAGCATCATGTAGAACAGCGCGAGGAGGATGCCGGTGAGCACCAGGCTGCGGGCGAAACCATTGAGCAGGGTGACCCCGGCGCGGTCGAGGAAGCGGCTGCCGAAGGTGTAGGTGTCGACGTCCAGGTACAGTGTGCCGAGGTATTCATCGGGCATGTGGGTCAGGTACAGGCGCTCCTTGAACTGGCGCTTTTCGCCGAACAGAAAGTCGCTCAGCGGCCGGTAGCGGTCCTCGAGCCGTGGCCGTTCGACATCGGCCAGCACCGTTTCGTTGTTGTCGATCAGCCGCGCACGGATGACCGCCGGCGATTCGAGCAGGCCGCGGGTGAGCTCCAGGGCCAGTTCTGCATCGATGTTGTAGGCGATGCGCGAGGCCGGGTTGTGGCTGATTTGCAGCAACGCCCGCACTTCACGGTTGATGGATGCGTCTTCGCTGGCATAATCGATGCCGATCTGGATGAGACTGAGCAATGTTCCCAGGATGAAGCCGACCAGGACTGTCAACCGGGCTTGCTTGTATGACAGGCGATTGGTGAACTTGATATCCATGAGTCCCGAGCCGGTTTACGTCCCTTGCGCTGCGCAAGCATAGCCGATCAGCCCCGGCTGCTGGCGGGCCTGTCACACATTCAGCTTTAAATCTCACCTGTCTTGCTAGGAGTCGTCATGGACGCTCGCTTGAATGCTTTCCTGGAACGCGCCGAGTCGGTGTTGGCGCGTCTCGAACCCTTGTTGCCGGCGCCGCGCCCGCAGATCGACTGGAGCACCACCCTGGCTGCGCGCTGGCAGCGTGATGGCCGCACAGGCTACCTGATGCCGCTGCAAGTCAGCCTGGACATCCGCCTGAGCGACCTGATCGGTGTCGACAAGCAACGTGACCAGCTGGGCCGCAACACCCACCAGTTCATCAACGGCATGCCGGCCAACCACGCTTTGCTATGGGGTTCGCGTGGCACCGGCAAGTCGTCGCTGGTACGTGCCCTGCTGGCCGAGCATGCGGGCGCCGGGCTGCGCCTGATCGAAATCGAACGCGACCACCTGGCCGACCTGCCGCGCGTCGTCGAGCAGCTGCAGAAGCTGCCACAGCGCTTCATCCTGTTCTGCGACGACCTCTCGTTCGAAGCCGGAGAAGGCGACTACCGGGTGCTCAAGAGCGTGCTCGACGGTTCGCTGGAGCAGGCCCCGGACAACGTGCTGCTGTACGCGACGTCCAACCGCCGCCACCTGGTGCCGGAAAAACAGAGCGACAACGAAAACTGGAAGATGGTCGACGGCGAACTGCACCCCAACGAAGCGGTGGAGGACAAGATCGCCCTGTCCGACCGTTTCGGCCTGTGGCTGTCGTTCTACCCGTTCAGCCAGGAACATTTCCTTGACGTGGTCGAACACTGGATCGGCCAGTTGGCCCGCCCTGCAGGCCTGGCCTGGCAGCGTGACGAAGCCCTGGACATTCTCGCCGTGCGCTGGGCAACCGGGCGCGGCAACCGTAATGGCCGTTGTGCCTATCAGTTCGCCCGCTACTGGGTCGGGCTGCAATTGCTGGAGCAAAAGTAAACATGATCGACCTCAATGCCAGTGGCGCAGGCCTCGACGGCTACAACCTGCTGGCCGCGCAAGTACAGGCGCTGTTTGCCGACGAGCGCGACTTCATCGCCAATGCCGCGCAGTTTTCGGCGTTTCTCTACAACCAGGTGGACGACCTGAACTGGGCGGGGTTCTACCTCAACCGCAACGAAGAGCTGGTGCTCGGCCCGTTCCAAGGGCAGGTGGCCTGTGTGCGCATACCGTTCAGCAAGGGCGTGTGCGGCGCGGCTGCAGCCACCCGGCAGACCCAGCGGGTCGAGGACGTGCATGCGTTCCCGGGGCATATCGCTTGTGACAGCGCGTCCAACAGCGAGCTGGTGATTCCGCTGGTGAAGGACGGGCGGTTGATTGGGGTGCTGGACCTGGACAGCCCGAAACTGGCGCGTTTCAGTGAGGCGGATCAGGTGGGGCTGGAGAGGTTGGTGGCGATCTTTCTGGAGCTGACCGACTGCTGATGTTGCGTTGCCTGTACCGGCCCCATCGCGGCTGAAGCCGCTCCTACAGGGATCGCACCCGACCTGAGGGCAGTGCAACACCTGTAGGAGCGGCTTTAGCCGCGAGAGGCCGGTACAGGTCAACGGATCAATCGTAGATCACGCGCTTCTTCCAGGTCTCTTCGTCATCGGTCTTGAGCCCCTGGGTCAGTTCGTTCTGCTCGTTCTCCGCCGGTTCCATCTTGTCCAATACCTGGGCATTGGCCCGCGCCAGCAGTTTCTCCAGATAGGTCAGCTGCTCTTCATACACCTTCGGTTCCGGCTGCTTGCGCAGGTATTGCACGCCGCGCTCGAACGCCAGGCGCGCCTGGCCGGGCTGCTCCTGCTGCAGGGCCTGCTGGCCGAGGTTGTTGAAGAACTCGATGTGCAGCAGCACCAGCATGTGGCGGATTTCCCTGACCCAGTGCTTGCCTTCGTTGGTCTGCAGGACGTTTTCCTGGGTGCCTTTGACGATCTGGGTGTGCAGGGCTTCAAGCAGGAAGCGCACATCCTTGGCTTTGGCCTCGGTCTGGATCGGGCAGGGCGGGTTGTTCACCGGAATGCGCTCGCCTTGGGCAATCAGCCCTTCGAGTTCGGCGACGCGTGCCTTGAGTTGCGCATTGTGCTTGTCCAGCGCCAGTTGCCGCTGGTTGAGGTTCAGCTCCAGGCGTGCCAGCAGCAGCTTGAGCGCTGGGGTCATGAACTGGCCCGGGAAGGTCTCGGTGATTTCGCCGCAGCGGCGCACCCGGTCGGCGAGTTCGATTTTCAGCCGCGCGCGTTCAAGCTTGCTGTTTTCGACCACGTTGTTGAGGTAGCCGATCACGATCAGCAACGCGATACCCGCCACGATGAGCAGAGTGATCAGAAGTGGTGTCACCGTTAACGCCTCATTGAAGAAGAATTACAGCTTTGAGTGTAGTGAGTTTGCCAAGGGGCGAATAGCAGCACAGGCAATCCCTTTCTCTATATCGGCCACGCCATCCGCATCTGCACCCCAACCAGCCCGGAAGTCATTGATTTAAATAAATTTCTACAAAGGGGTTGACGCCTGTCCGAACCCTCCATAGAATGCGCGCCACTTGCAGCGTAAAGCACACAGCGAAACGCGGCAGGGAGTGAAAGCAGGCAGCAATGCCAGCAGCGTGTCCCCTTCGTCTAGTGGCCTAGGACACCGCCCTTTCACGGCGGTAACAGGGGTTCGAGTCCCCTAGGGGACGCCAAATTGCGGGAATAGCTCAGTTGGTAGAGCACGACCTTGCCAAGGTCGGGGTCGCGAGTTCGAGTCTCGTTTCCCGCTCCAAATTCTCCGGCAACGCTTAACGGCGCGGCAGGAAATAAAAATCCAGTCTGGATCGTGAGGTTCAGGTGCTGGTGCACTGAAAAGTGTTGTGTGTCCCCTTCGTCTAGTGGCCTAGGACACCGCCCTTTCACGGCGGTAACAGGGGTTCGAGTCCCCTAGGGGACGCCAAATGCGGGAATAGCTCAGTTGGTAGAGCACGACCTTGCCAAGGTCGGGGTCGCGAGTTCGAGTCTCGTTTCCCGCTCCAGTTTAAATACTGTGGCGTTCGCACGGTGCAGTGGTGGTGGGGGTCGTCAAGGCGCCTCACGCCGATTAGCGGTAAAGCTTCACATTGCGGGAATAGCTCAGTTGGTAGAGCACGACCTTGCCAAGGTCGGGGTCGCGAGTTCGAGTCTCGTTTCCCGCTCCAATCTAGAAAAGCCACTCTTTCGAGAGTGGCTTTTTTTTGCTTTTCGTTCCTGCCAAGCTCTCGAAGCCCTCAAATTAATACTCTATCTCCAACGCGATACGCCGATGTGATCAGCCGATGTGATCAGGCCTGTCAGACCCGCCTCCTAGAGGAATGCTACACGCCAGAAGTAGCTAAGTAACCTGTCAAATCTGCCAGTAGCCACGAGTCGACAACGGGTAAAGACTGATCTGTGCGCGCCGCATTGTGATGTGTGCGCATCCATTCCTAACACCGAGGGCGGACGAGATATGTCTACTGATAGCCAAGTGGCAACGTATGATCCATTAGGCTGGGCAATGATTGGAGCGACGGATAGAAACAAAACCAATCAGCTCTTGCTTCAGGTATTTATTGGTCGCTTTAATTCATCCAGTTTTCTTCCCCCTGTAAGCGGGGTCATTTCTGGGGCGGGGGGAGAATGGCGTACTAAAATCGAAAGTTTCTTGTTAAGTGAACCCCGCCTGTATTTTGAGTCGACGGGCCTGAACGACTCCAAGGCGAACCTGAAAATGCAGGTGCTGGGTGGGAACCAAATAGAGGAAAAATTCATCAACGGTAATTGGCAAGCTCAGTCGATTGAATATATAAGTCCGGCGCAAGGGCCGGAGTTGCTACTTAATTTAATGTTGCCTGATGCGCCGGTAGTCGTGGGGAAAGACGATAGTTTGTTCTTTGACCTGAAAAACAGTGATGATTTTGTCTTGACCTCAACGGACGAGGACAGCGATGAGAATCCGGGCGGTGATTTTTTCAAGATTTTGTTCGGCAGGTTGGAAGACGATAAGCGAATATACCCGTTTGGAAAAATTGATAGAGGTTCCATCCCTTGGTTTCAGCCCAGCAAAGTCCTGCTGCGCACCCAGAAACATCCATCCGTTAAAGATGAAGGCGCTGTGTTGACGTTTATGCAGGTTGAGGGGGCGCCTTCAGGTGTGCTACCTGATGAGAACTTTCAGTACATGTTGAGTGGGGGTATATCAGCGCGCATTATATTCAACCAAGATTATGTGCTTCTGCCGTTGATACAAAAGGGTGTGGTGAGCGCCTATAATGGTACAGATTTTAAATTGGTAAAAGATGAGAAAGGGCGGTATCGGCAGGCGGGGTTGAAAAGAGGGGCGCTGAAAGTACCAGCCAGCACTTTCCAAGACGAAATGGATATTGGTCAACTGCTTCCGTTGATTTGCCAGAGCGAATGGGCTGTCGATGCAATGGATCTTCCAGGGGGGGAGCCACTGACGCTCACCTTGAATGAAGGGGGTCTCACGGTGGAAGGCCTGAACGTAAACGCCCACATCGGTGTCGTTTTTTCAAAATTCACTGGAACGAAGGCGTTTTTCTTTTACCTTTCGGACGATAAACATGAGGATTTCCTCAAGGGTGTTGGTGAGTTCTTTCCTTTGGCTGAGCAACATAAATATGTGGCTAGGGTGGTTTATAGCGGCGATTTTAGCACAGCGCCCCACGTTGAGCTGATTGGGGTTACGGATCAACAAGCGGCAAGCGCCACCGAGAATAAGCGAGTTACTGAAGATTCATCCCGGCAAGCGCCAGAATTCAGTGAAGAACTCGACCCTTGGGACAGGGGTAAGTACCTTGCCAGTAGAGTAAAAGCCAAGTTCGACCGTGGCGGATATTCAGAGATGGCTAAGCAGCAATTGAGTGCATTACTCGCCCGCCAGTTTTACGCTCCCGCAGATACAGGTCCGCTTGTTGAATTGATAAAGTTCAATTTTGGCGAGGCTATCAAGATAACGTCCGTCAGGCTGATTGATCGTAATCCTGTCGTTGTTGGTGAAATCAGTCCAGTGCTCACAAATTTCACCCTTGATAAGCTGAACGTCACCGTCGCTGCAGGCGAGCAGCACCCATTCAAGGTCTTACCCGAGCAGGATCAAATTGATTGGCGGGTGGATGACCCGCGAAGCCCTGAGGAAGCGGGTTTCATTTCACCTGACGGGCTCTATACTGCACCTGATAAGGGTTTCATTGAAGGCTTGTTCACGCACGTGCGGGTCGTGGCTGAAAATAAGACAACAAAAAATCGCTCTGCTGCCTTGATCACCGTGCTCAAAGACCCACTGATCGTGAACCCGTTGATCCAATCGACCTTGAAGCAGACGCGCAAACTCAAGGCGGGTGTCTTGGGCGATGCTGAGCAGTTGACCTGGAGTATCAAAAAAACGGGAACGCAAGGCACACTCGATAAAACGACAGGTCGCACGGTCATTTATACGCCCTCGAGCAATTTCGGCGATGACCCTGACACCATTTTTGTAGTGGATGAGGTGACCGTGACCAACGGCAAGGAGTCCGCGACCAGCTACATCGTCAATCGTAAGTCAGACCCCGTCAATGTGATTGTGCCCACGGTAAATACCGATACAAATACCGTGCAATGCCAGGCTACGGTTAACAACAAAGAACTTCCGGCGAAGTGGGAGGTGTTGCAAGGTCCAGGCAAAATTCACCCCGACAGCGGCTTGTATGAGGCCGATACCGCGTCAAGCCAGCGTTTCGTATTGCTCTATTCGCGAGCAACCGTAGCAACTGAGTTTGGTGCTTTTGTTTTCGACGGCTACCTGATCCTCCCGCTCCCCCTTGCCGAGAAAGCCCGCGCCCTGCCCGGCACGGTGGAAGTTTCTTCAGCCGGTGAGATCATGCGTGAAATTCGCCCCATGAACTGAGCCTCGATCGCCAAAGTGCGCGTGTCGGTATGCCCGACACGCGCTTTTTTTGGTCATTCAGTCAGCATGGGTTTCAGCTCGCCAAAGGGTCGCCAGGTAAGTGAATTGTCGAACGTGGTGTAAGCCAGAATGTGCAGCGGCTGGAGCCGAGCGAAATAGTCGACGTCGGCTTTGCTGAAGGTGCCGATCTGCACTTCGCCAGTCGTGCTGGAAACCGCTGTGGTCCCGATTGGCCGCCGCAGATTCTCACCGGTGCTACGATCAAGCCCATAAAGTTCCAGCCTGACAAGCTGGCCCATGGCAATGAATGGCCACGCCATGACGCTTACCTTTGCCAGGCTATCCACCAGCTGCTTGGCGCTGAGGTATCCGCCGTTGGTCTTGTCGCATCTGAGTGTCGGCATGTCGGTTACCCTATCGACTTTCAACGTGTGCGGGTTTGAGGGGGCCCACTCGCCGTCGAGTTGCAAGACTTTGTAATACAGGGTCAGGGTGTAGCCCGCTTGTTCGGCCACCTTGTCGGGCGGTATGTGATAAGCACGCTTGCCTGGTTCGATCGGTGTTCTGGTCGAAAAGGCGCCGCGCGAACCGGGCAAGCCCCAGAAAACCTCGATGGTTTCGCCTGGGTCGATGATTTCCTCGCTGTCGGTGACTTGCAGGGTTGCGCCGGATGTGGCCATGTTGGGCCGCAGTGTGCTGGCATTGGCGCCGCCCTCGGCTTCCTTGAGGGTGGGTGGGGGGAGGGTACGTGGTCCAGGTGTGGCTTTGGCGATCAAGGGTTGGTCCTTGCCCCTCTGCACGCCCGTCTGGGCACGGTCCTGAATACTGAAATAGGCGAAATGCGGGCCGTCCTTGAGCCGGATGGCGTCGCCCGGGATGCTGATCTGCAGCGGCTGGCCGGCTTCTGCCTTGCTCAAGATCTTGCGGCCGACTTCGCCCGGGCCACCAGGCACCGTGTCCCAATACCAGATAAGCAGGTCGCCGGCGTTGCCCCCTTCGTAGGCCGTGGTGGTACCTTTGAGCTCATCGCCGTTTTCCCTCAGGTACTTGTCGGTCACACCGGCCGAGACGACTTCTGGCGGGAAGGTGATGTAGCTCATGGCGGGCAGCACGGGGGGGGTTTTGTCTACGGTAACGGTCTGCACAATAGACGTGGCATCGTTACCATCGCCCAGCTTCACGTGGTAATACAGAGTGTGCAGGCCGTCGCCCATGCGCTCGACCGGCACCAGGATGAACAGTTCCTCTGGCAGGACCTCGGTTTCCCAGGTTCTGCTATCCACTTCGGTGTCATCCCAGTAAAGGGTGAGCGTTTCCGGAAATTGCGGTGAGGGTTCGGAGTTTTTCCACATCTCGAACTCTACCCGCAACGGCTCGCTCGTGGCGTCTATCGGCAGCAGGTTATGCTGGCCATCGGTGATATTGGGCAGCAACTGCAGAATTCTGGGAAGCGGGAGTGTTGGGGTTGTGTTAGCTGATGGTCTGGCAGTGTCGGCTGCCGGTGGGGAAGCGGGGTGTCTGGAACCTTTCATGGCGTAATCCCTCAAAAAAAAGGGGAGGCAAGCGTGCCTCCCCCATGTTTGTGTACTACCAGTTGTAACGCAGCCCGGCACTGATGCCCCAGGGCTGTTCTATCTTCTCGCCGTGGCTGTAGTCGAACTCGGCGTGCATCTGCCATTGCTCGGCCCAGGCCACGGATACACCGGTACCGAACTCGGCGCGCGAGCCGGACAGGTCGTTGTGGAAGGTGTTGCCGTTGACCTTGACGTCGTTGTTCCGGGCAAACTCGTGGGCCACTGCCGCCTTCAGGTAAGGCTGCACGCTGCGGCCCTGGCCAAGGTCGAAGTTGCGGCCTGCCACCGAACCCAGCTTGGCCTGCAGAGAGCGGGCACTGTCGCCATGGCCGCGCATGCCGTTGTCCAGGGTGACGTTCTGGCCTTGCACGGCCATTGCCGAGAGCTGCCCGTAGGGTTCGATGAAGTAGTCATTGGCCAGGCGCAGGTGGCGGCCGAACTCCACGGAGGCCCCCAGCCCGTTGCTGTCATAGTCGCCTTTGGCCTGCTTGCCATCGCTCAGGCGGACATCGGCCTGGTTCTGATAGCGGTTGAACTTGGCTACCGCGTCCAGGTAGTAACCACTTTGCGGTTGCAGCCAGGTCGCGTAGGCACCGACATGGTAGCTGTCGACCTTGCCCGAGGCGCCGCGGGGCAGGTTGAGGTCCGAGTTGCTGTAACCTGCGGTTACCCCGGCCAGCCAGTTGCCATCGCCCAGCGGTAGGGGGGTGTCGGCACCGAACGACAGGCCTTGCTGGGTTTGCTGGTAGCCCGTGCCAGCGCTGGAGGACACATTGAACTTGTTGCCATAGCTGCGCATCCACGCTCCGGTCTTGCCGGTATCGCGGCGGATTTCACCCATGCGGCTGCGCAGGGTCGTGAGTTCGCCGTACCACACGGTTGGCGCGCTGTTGAACAACCCCAGCAGGGTTTGCGTGCCGGGGCTGACGGTACGGGTGGCGGTGTCGAGATACCAGTCGTTGCCGTCTTCGCTCTGCTTCAGGTCGTAGGAGTAGGCGCCCAGGTCCACTGGCCCACCTTGCAGCGAGAAGCGGGCGTCGCCGCTGGCTGTGTGTACCAGGTGCAGGCTGCTTTCGGACTGCGGGTCGCTGCCGCTGCTGCTGACCAGCAGTTGATGGTCGCCGGTGGCATGCCCGGTGACTTCCAGGTGATCGGCTTCACCCGTGCCGAAATCGACATCCATGATGAACGTGCCGTTGCCTTCCAGGTTGGCCACCGACAGGGTGTGGAAGTCGCCTGCTGCCGCGCCGAAGCGGATCGCCCCGCCGTTCATGGCCAGGTCATTGAGCTGGGCATCGCGGGTCATTGTCCATTCGGCCTGGCTGTTGATGGCCAGCTTCTCGATGTTTTCCAGGTTGCCCTTGAGGGTGCTGCCGTTTTCCAGAGTGAGGTCGGCGCGCCCGCCCTGTTCGGCAACGATGTCGCCTTCCAGGTGGCTGGCATTGACCAGCAGCGTAGCGTTGCCGTCAGCGGCAACCGACACCAGAGGGCCGTTGCCAGCGCTCAAGGTGGAGCCATTGAGGATATCGATGCTGGCGTTGACCGGGTTGCCGGAGCCGTTACCGACCACGATGGCCGAGCCGCTTTCGCCGATGACCTGGGTGGCATCGAGCACAACACTGCTCGGCCCGCTGGCCTGGCCGCGCACATTGGTAACGCTGATGCCTTCCTGGCCGCCGCTGATGATGCTGTTGCGTGCAGTCAGGGTGCCACCCATCAGTACGGCACCCTGAGCGGTGCTATTGGTGCCCCGCAGTTCGCTGTTTTCCAGCGTCATGCTGCTTGCGTTAAGCGTGGCGCCACGCAGCGCGCCGCTGATGTGGCTGTTCACAGCGGTGACTTGCGAGCCACCGCGTGCACTGATGCCCTGGCTTTTGGGCCCGCTTACCGTGCTGTCGCGAAGGGTGGCGGTGGTGCCGTCCAGCGTCATGCCGCTGGCACCGGCGGCGCCGGTCACGGTGGCGCCGTTCACCTCAAGTGTGGAGCCTTTCTCGCCGTCGATCTCTTTGGTGACAGCGCCGTTGACGGTAAGTTTGACGCCAAACACGTGGTAGCTGTCGGGCTGGGTAGTGCCATCGATGACGGTATCTTTGGTAATGGGGATGGCAGCCTCGACGGCACCGCTGAACAGCAACAAGGCGCTGGCCGATGCAATGGCTACGGCAATCGCTGAATATCGGCCAGGGTGAGGGCGGGCGGTAATCATGGTCTCTTCCTCGAACATAAGTGTGTGCAGATGGAAACAGCTGCTAACTTAGCCGGAATGATCTTTTTTATATGTAGGAAAATTCTGATAAAGCATTGACTGAGTTGGCTGGAAACCGGGTGCAAAAGCTATATGCACCCGGTGAATAACCAGTATCAAATTGGACATGTTCCACCGGGCGTGGCGATGCTTACCACCGTTTCAAACGGCTCCGAGCCCACTTTTTCACCTTGGTAATCGAACGAATAGAATACTTTTCCTCGGCCTCTGCGGCGGCCATCCACATCTTCGTAGATTGGCAGAATGTGATCCTCGTAAGGCTCGATGCGCCAGACAAAACCGGTTACCTGATGGTCATCATCAATGTTTACGGTTTCATTTTTTACATATTCATCGGGGAGCGGCGTGTCGCCACTTTCACCCCAGTAAGGTTGCCAGGTCAGTGTTATCTCGGTGCCTGGCTGCAGGTTGAATCTGCTCAGGTCCGGCACTTTCAGTCGGAAGGCGGGGGGGGCCTTATCATCATCTGGGTCCTTCAGCGATTCGCAGACCAAACGACCAGTCTCGCTCAGGTCCAAAAACTCAGGTTTGGGTGCAACAACGATGACCGCTTTAACGTTCACCTCGGTGGGCGGGGAGTGTTGGGCGTTATTGGAGTCCTTGGCCCTGATTGCATAATGAGCGGGGAGCTTGTCCGCGTTGCCTGCGGCGTTGATATATTTCCACGGTAATGGCTTTCTCATGGGGAACGTGTCGCTGATGTCTACGGTGTAGTCAGCTTCAACGACATGTACGCCATCCCAGAAAAATTCGATCAGCTCGCCATTGTTAGCTGGCGTGTAAAGCTCGAATTCAAACTCTGCATCCTTATTATCGTGACCACGGGGCAGCTCGTTGGGTGTGGTCGAGCCCTCCGCAAACACCTTGCATGGGACCAAATCGGTGTTTACCGGGTCTGGCCATTCAGGGTCCGGTTCGGGGCGTACCGGCCCGATGTAGCTGAAGTCGACTTTGATCTTGGTCGATTTGCCGGGCTCTGGTGGAGTCGGTATGGAATGCCCTCCGCGCCTTACCCGGTAGCTGACGATTGTTTCGAGCTCGCCCGTTGCCGCGCCATAGGCGGCTTTCAGCACTTCACTGGGCACCGGCACTAGATAAGGTGTCGGCCCGCCGACCGTGTACTCGAATTTTTGGTCGCCCCATTCCACGACGAACACGTCTGTATGTTCGCCATTTTCGAATTCGGGTATTTCCACGACCACCCCACGTATTGCATCTATCAGGTCGATCGGGTTGCCGCCTGCGGCTTGTGGGACCACGGGGTCGCCCAGGCCTGTCGGAAGCTTGCCCAAGGCGGCTGTCACGGTTTTGTAGGTGGCGAGCTTGCTTTCGTTACCGGCGATATCCCAAAGGATGTACAAGGCGTAACAACCGCCATTACCCACCTCCTCGATCACAGCGGGCGGGATGAACATTATGCGATCGGCCGGTACATCCACATATAAGACGGGGGGGGGCAGGTCCGCAGGGTCTTGCGGAAGGTGGTTGAGATAGAACACGGCAACTTTGTCGTTGGCTTTCTGCCCCGCGTAGGCTTCCAGTTCGATTTCGAGGCCCTTGGGGTGAGCAACCAGATAGTCGTCGGTGACAGGGTCGTCGGCAATGACCAACGCGGGGGGCAAAGACGTGCCCCACGGGGGCGTGCGGTCGACGCGCAAAGTGATGGCAGGCGATTCATCAGGTGGGTTGTCCACGATCAGTTTGTAGCGCAGTTCCAGCGTGGCGTCAGCGGCCAAGTAGGACTTTGGCAGCTTGAGCTCCAGCGGAAAAATCGGCGAATCGCCAACGATTTCGCGTTGGCCAACATTGACCCAGTTGCCATCGATAAACAGCTGCAATTGAACAGCGTCTTCGGGGAACACATTCAGCCATTTATCAACCTCAACAGGAAGATCGTCATCCACTGCCGCCCTGGCCAATGTACCGTCCGCTGCGTCGACAATCGATGTGACACGCGGGGGCGATAAATCGACGTTTAGCATTGCAAGCCTTTTAACGCGGGCTTGTTCGAATGCCTGGCGAGCTTGTTCTTTGCTTGAAACGTTGGCTGATTTGGCCATGGGTGATGACTCCTGTTTGGGAAGTTCACTACAGGTTGTACGTGTCCGGTGTTTCATTGCAGGTAGGTAGCGACCACGTGCAATAAAATTTAACGCCGAGAGGTGATGGAGACCTCAGCTGCAAGTTGGCTTGCAGCTGACAGTATTGAAATATTAGTAGTGGAAGCTTTGAGTTCTTCGTATAGGGCTAGTGATAAAGGGACGCCTTTTGATAGCCATGTGGGTGTTGGTTCGAGTTAGCAAGTATCTTGAGCTGGGATCGCTCATCGGATTGATAAAAACTGGATTGATAGTTTCTGTAACTCCCGCTGTTGGTGAAGGTTGTTGCATCGCCGCCGGGTTTACAAATATTGGCTCTGGCAGTCCACTGCTCGAAGCCATAGCTTTTCCCAGATTCGTCTTTGGCCCCCCGGTTGGCACACTTCCCGCCGACCCCGTGGACGACACACTCCCCGCCGACCCCATGGACGACACACTCCCCCTAGGCGTAGCCGGCGGTTTACCCCAACCCTTAATCCACTTGGCAATCCCACGCAGCGCCTTGTAAGCCTGAATAAGCGAAGCCGGCGCGCCAATCGCAATGCCGCCATATGTCGCAAACTGCCCTGCTCTCATCAGCCCGTCACTTTCAGTGACGTAGCCACCGATGACCAGCCCCAGTGCCACGGTCTCGATTATTGTTGCCGCACCGAGCGAGACGGCAGAAATAATGGCCGCCACCGTTGCTCCGGTGGCAAAGGCCGCAGGCAAGGCCGACCCGAAGCTGATCACGCCAAGCACCAGGAATACGGCGGAGATCCCAATGCTTAGCCAGGCGTCAAGTGAATTGCCGCCGGCGCTGTTACCCCCGGTAAACGCATGGGGGTTGTCTTCGTCGGGACGCCGCAGGCGACCGCCACCCCAGCCTTCGGCAGCATGGCCGGTAGGGTCGCGGAAGACGACCGGGTTAGCGTCGCAGTAGACATACGGGTTGAGCGGGCCACCGTCGAAGAAGCTCAGCGAGTCAGGAAGCAGCCAGCGCCCCAGTCCCACGTCTAAAGGCCGGCGGTAGTTCTGACCCATCAGGTACCAGCCTGTGGCTGCATCCCGCATTGCGCCGTTGTAGCCGAGCATGCCCTGCGCGGATGGGCTGGAGTCGCCATAGGCCGCGTAACTGAACGTGGTCATCTTGCCCTTGCGCAATTCACACAGCACGCTGCCGCTGGCAGAGGTTTGCAGTAGCGTGGTGTCGTCAGCGACGCCAGCGAGCTGTTGCGCCACGGGTTGCTCTGCCGCATACAGCAGGTGGGTAACCTGTGCGCCGCGCACGGCAACCGACAGGCGGTTCTCTTCGAAGAACAGCAGCTGTTCCACTTCGTCGGCGCCTTCGCTGGCATAGAGTTCATTGAGTGCATCGTAGCGGTACTTTGCAAGAGACTTGCCGTTCTCGTCCTTTACAGCCGTCAGTCGACCGCGGGCGTTATATTCCGGAACAAAGCCCCCTTGGTCATATCGCATGTGGCCATTCTTGTCATAGCTGAATGTGAGTTTCGGCCCGGTGGGTATGTAGCTGATGCTTTCCAGTTGGCACGGGTCGGCTTTGCGGTAGCTATAGGCAGCCCTTTGCAACTGCTCGATGCCCTCAAGCTTGTATTGGGTGGTCTTGATGTTGTTGTAGCCATCCAGGGGCATGGTCAACTCGGTATAGGGTTGACCAAACGGATCCTTGGGCAGTTGGCTGCCGCTGCATTGATGGGTCGTCAGGCGCTGGCGGGGGTCGTATATAAAGACCTCATGCAACTGGACCTCATCGCCGTGCTTGACCGTGCGCTCATCCAGCAGGTCATCCTTGCCCCACAGCTGCGTGACGATGCGGGTCGGTTGGCCGGCGACGGTCTCGGTCCGCTTGTTTTCGTGGCCATAGTCGTCGTATTCGATTTCGGTGACCTGGGTTGCGCCGCCGCTGGCGGTATCCTCGGTGGTGATCTTCCAGGGGCGGCCCTGTGTATCGTACTGGTAGCCCACCTTCACCAGGCCCTGAGTCGAAGATTCCAGGCGCAGGTGATCGTCGTATTCGTAGGTGGTTTCGACATTATTTGCCTGGAGGTGGGAGTGGGGCAGGCCTGTTGACGAAATGTCCTGCGAAGTTTTCCACTTCTTGCCGTCCGGGCCTGTCCACGTTTCAGACGTCAGCTGCCCGACCTCGTTATAACCGTAGCTTCGCTTCCCGCTCTCATTATCGATGGTGTTGCTTGCTTCCAGCAGGTTGCCTGTGATCGGGTTGTACTTGAAATTGAAATCGTCATTGGCGAGCAGGCTAGTCTTCGGCGCCAGGGTCAACGCCAGGTCGTACTCGTACTTGATCGTGGCGCCTGCCGGCGTTGTGTAGCTATCGGGCTGACTGCGGCCACCTGTGAAGGCGTATGTCTCGGTACGTTCGCCCATCGTGCGCGAGACCAGGCGTTGCAGGCTGTCAAACTGCTGGCTGGCAATCTGCTTGCGTTCCGCGATCTTGCCTTCTGGCGTGACTGTCAGCGAAATGGGCAGTGCTTCGGTGCTGTGGCTTGCGTAGGCCTGCTCAAGCAGAGTGGCGTCCGGTAGCAGGGTGCTGGTCACGCGGTCGTAGGCATCGTAGGTATAGACGGTGCTGTAGCCACGCTCGTTGGTATCTTTGGTACAACGCCCCAAGCCGTCATAGGCCTGCAGCCGGGCATGCCCGGGCAGAGCCTTCCATTCGCTGTCCATGCGCTGGGTGCGCACCGGCTTGTCGAACAGGTTCATCCACGTCTCTACCCTGGACGCAACCTGCCCGTCACTGCCGCTGGTCCAACGGCGGATCACTGCCCCGGTAGTATGCTCAACAGTACCAATCGGATTGATTTCCTCGTGCAGACTGGTGCCTTCGGGATTGATGGTGCGCGTGAGCTGGCCCCAGTCATCGTACTGGTAGCGGGTCACCCGCGATTTTTGCTTGCCAAGGTACCAGTCATGCCTGGTTTCGCTGGCCTTGTTGCCCCATTCGTCGTAGCTCAAGGCATGGGTATCGTGCAGGCGTTTCGGCGCTTCGTTGTCGATCTTGTCGCGTGCAACACGCACCGGGCGGCCCAGGCCATCCACATAGGTTCGCGTGATGGTGCCGAGCGCGTCCGTCAACTTCTGCCCAGGCGGTTCCGCATTTGCGTTATCTGTAGCACCACGCAGATAGTAGGCATAACTGCGCTCGGCCGGAAATTCGCCATCAGCCGAGGTGACAGATTCAAGTGTCACTCGGCCCAGCAGGTCGTATTCGTAACGGGTGACGATGCCATCCTGATCGTGCTGTTCGTGAAGCAGGCCGGTACGGGTCGACTCCAGGCTTACCTGAGTGGCCGTTTGAGCATCCCACAGGCCCATGGTCGTTTCAGTGGTCCGCACCAGCGCAAGCGTGTCGAGATGGGTGTACTCGAATGTGCTCATGATCATGTTGGCATCGCGCAGGGTCGTGCGCATGCTGACCCGGCCATGCTGGAACGGATTGGTCAGGTCATCGGTGTAACTGTACTGGACTTTTTCCAGCTCGGTTTCATTGCCCTTGCTGTCTACCGCCACCAGGGTTTCACTGTCGACAAGATGGCAAGGCTGCAGGTCAGGGTAGTCGGGGGTCACCAGCGCATCGCGGGTGGCATAGGTATAGCGTTGCACCAGCGTGTCGCCATCGTTGCCGGCAGGGATAATCCTGCGCTCCTTCAGATGGCGATCGAAGCCCTCAGGATCTTTTGGGTGGCCTGGGCTTGCTTCAGCCGGATACCAGGTATTGATTTCCTTGACGCCATTGGCCTTGGTTATTTCCAGCACGTTGCCTTGGCCATCGTAGCGTGTGGACTCAATGACAGCGCCCCTCAGCGGGCTATTGCCCTTGCGATACCAAAGGCGGCTGGTTTGGGTGGCGAGTTGGAATGTCCGCGGCTGGTCATCAAATGGCACACCCTTCAACATCTTTCCATAAAGGGTGGCCGTTTGCGCAACCTTGTTGCCTTGGGTGGTTTTTTCCAGCGTTTGCAAATGAAACTGGTTGAAGCGCCGTTCGATGGAGCGCACCGGTTTGTCATCTTTGTACAGGGTTTCCACTGAGCCGTAACTGTAGTCGCCGATATGCTGATACATCGCGTCCAGGCCAGTTTGGTTCTCGCGTGCCCAGTCAATGTCCAGGGTGTAACCGAGGAAGTTGTATTGCTTCGGGTCGTCGGGGTCGTTTGGGTAGGTATATCGAGTGTCGATTGCCGGTTGCCCAAGGCCGGGTGTAACCAGATGGTGGGTCACACGGGGGATTTGCCCCACAGTCGTCTGGCCGTTACCGTCCTTGAATGTATAGAGGTGCCCCTCGTCGAGATACAGTATTTGCTCCTCGCCACCATTGGGCGTGGTGACCTTTTGCATGCACCAAAGGCCCTGCAGTTGCTGGTAGTCGAAGTCCCATGCCCCTTGGTCATGAGTGGGCAACTCGATTCTCTTGACCGTGCGTTCGGCCCCGGTCAGGTGCATTTTGTATGACGCACCCGGGCCGCCGAGGGCGTCAGGGAAATAGTTAAGGGACAAGATGTTATCGATGCCGAGTTCAGTGCTGAACACCGGCTCGCCATCGGCCTGGTGTATGGCTTTCAAACGCATGAAACCGCCACTGACATGCTCATAGCGCAGCCGCAGGACATGCCCAAGAGGCGATACGACCTGCTTCGGAACAAAGGCCCTGTTGCTACCACTTCCTTCCAGCCCAAGGACCTCGACCAGCCCCGACCGGTGCACGATGCGGTAACCGTCACCGTGGCGGTAAAGATGGAAACTGTCCAGTTTCTTCTCGCGCATCAGCAACTGTCCGGTCTCTGGATCGTCAGCGGTGACCTTGTAAGTTTCACCGCTGGCCAGTGTCAGCATGCTGTCAGCGGGCGTAAAGCGAGTGTGCTGCAATTGCCAGTTGGTGCCGTAGCCGGTGTCCTGATTGCTCATGCTGTTGAACAACATTACCAAGGGAAAGTCGATATCCCTCAGGCCATTGGCGTGCACAGGGGGGAGTTCGAGCCTCATTGAATATTGCCCGGTGCGAGCGTCGACGCCGTTCGTGAGAAAACTCATGAAGTTCATGGCGTTGGATTGGAGAAAAAGATCGTCGGAGAGTTTCGCAATCATGATGGGTATCCAGGCTGTCAAGCGCTCATGTGCCCTAGCTGGCAGATGGCCATTGAAGAAAGATGGAAAGTTTCACAAGCGTCTGGCAAACCGTATCAGCCGCAGCGGCATGTCGCACCTAGCAGTTTTGTCAGTTTTCGAGGTTGCGCCGGGCGAGTAGCGTAGTTGCAAACCAGCCGGCATGAACCGGACGACTACGGGTGAATATTGATGAAAGCCGACCTGCCAGCACGTGAGATCCCGACAGATAGCGAAATGCCTAAGCCTGAGGTGCCGATGCTGTCCGGCGGTAATTTGGACTTGAAAAGCTTGGGTATTGATGAACTTCCAACCTATATCACCTACCCAGGGATTGAGCTTGGACAAGACGTGGCCCCGAACTTTCGTGGGTGCGCAGATGACGGTACGCCAAGTGACATGTTGATGGCAAAACAGACTATCGATGATCTCGATGATCAGAAGAGATTCCTAATGCTTATACCCAACGGCGTTTTGCAGCCGATGAAAGGAGGTGGGCAGGTTTTCTATTCGTTCTACACGGTGGAAAACGACGACCTTGTAGCGCAATCACTCAGGCTCTTCTTCACTGTCGACAATGAAGACCAGGGAGGAGGGGCCGTGGAGTTGCCTGTCCTGCAACTGCAACAGTCCCATGAGTTGCACGTTGACCTCAAGGCGTTGGGCAGCGCCGACGCCATGTTGGCCGTATTGCCATATCAGGCCATGGCGGAGGGCGACAAGGTCACGTTCATTTACCAGGCGTACTTCGATGGCGTCGATGACCCCTTCGTTGACTGGGAGTTCACCGAAGAAGTTGCATCAGAACAGGTGGGCCAGGCGATATTGGCTGTGCTGCCCAATAGCGTGTTGAAGTCTGCAGAAGGCTTGAACGGCAGAATGTATTACCGTATTGCCTACAAGGATGTCGCGGACGAAAGCACGTCACCGGTGCAGCTCAACTTCCCGGTTCGGGAAGTGCTGCCCGCACCGGATCTGCTGGCGCCGCCAGTCATCAAGACGTTGGTGGGGGATGCTCTGGATCCCGATGACTGGCCTGACGGCATTTTTGTGCAGATCCCCTACCATGAGGACATGCTCGCGGGGGCCGGTGTGGTGTTGTATATCGAAGCGTTACCGTCCTCCATACAAGCTATTCAGCTGGACCCCAGTTCCGCTGACAGCAAACGGCTTGAGTTCCACCTTTCGCAACAATGGCTGCGCGACCGGCGTGACCAGGACATCAGCCTCAGCTACCAGTTCGGTGTGGTTGGCAAAGATGGTCGCTCCAAGTCGCTCGAGCTAAAGGTGGAGGCGGACCTGAAACTTGCGGCTGCCAGCGTGAAAGATGCAACGCCCGACGATACGGATCCGCTGCTGGCGGAGATAGGCGGAGACGCCCTTTTCCAAGGCACGGAGATCATTCTGCCGAGTGATCAGGACCTACCCCCGGAGCCTGAATTCACCGTGTTCTGGGAGGGCCATGAAACGTTCAGCAGTACGACCCCGATTGGCTCATCGCTGCGTTACATGGTGCCCAAAGCCTACATGGCCGCGAACCTGGGAAAGACAGTGAAAGTTCATTACGACGTCAAGTTTGGCGGGGGCAAGCCGCGGCAATCACCGGTTCTTCGACTCAATATAAGGGACCTTGACAGCATGAGATGGAGGACTATCGAAACGCCGGGGTTCGGGAGTGCTATATCTCGGGATGCCGTAGACGAAGCCAAGGGTTTGCCACTGCTTCTGAAGTTTTGGATTTTTATGGAAAAAGGCCAGAACGTCAGCATCGAGGCGGTCGGTAAGGTGGAGGGCGTCAATAAGACTTTTAACATCAGGGATGCCGTCGCGGTAACAGAAGAAGAGGTGAAGGCGGAAGAGATAACCGCATCATTCAGAAAAGCTGACCTGGCGTCCTTCGATTTCCCTTCAACGTTTACAATTAACGTGAGGGTCAGCTTTGACGGAGGGCTGTCGTATAAAGAGTTTCCGAACCTGACTAAAAGGTTATTGGACTGAGCGCCATTGTTCGTATGAGTGAAGCGCGGTGTGCGATAGCCCGACGCCGCAAGCCTATTTAACTTTCAATTGCCACGTGGCAGTCAAGCACTGCATGCGACCGGCAGGGTATGCCATTTTCAAGAGGATATTCATCATGGCAGAGACGGTTGAAGATATTGTTGACTGGATGTGGAATTATCCAGAACTGCTTGGCTGGGACGTGATTGCTGCGGTGGATATCACCGAACTGGATCCCGGCCTGGCGGAGGCGCATTTGTTTCGGTGGCGCAACGGCGAGGATCTCGGCGCGATCGAAGGTAACTTCCAGATTTATAACAGGCCGGTCTTTCACTATTTGAGTGGCTTGCGTCTAGGCGCTGCAAAGGTCAATGTAAATTTCAGTAACCCGCAGCGGCCAGTTATCAGCTGGTCCATGGACGTTGAAGGCGGAACCCGCACGGTTGTCGAGGAGCCCTACAAAGTCCGCTCGCTGTCGCGGTTTGATCTGTTGGACCCTGCCCAGTTGCATTCGCGTCAGCTTTTGGTGGATGACGGTGGGCGTTTGCTGATGGATACCAGTGCAGGGGAGGAATACCGATTCAACCTGGCGGAAGGTGACCAGGAACAACTGGCAGGCGGTCGTTTTTTTGAGGGCAAGTTGAAGGCAATTGCCGAGGACTACCCTGAGCGGGTGCGTTATGTGATCGCCGGTACCCCTGTATCAACTGAAAACCCCTTCCTTGCAAGCCGGAAGATTGTGCCTTCGACCTGGGTCAGCGCCGACGGCAAACGTGTGGCGCTGCTGTTGCTGGTTGCGTTAGCACACGGCGAAGGTGGCCAGACGCCGCTACCTGGTGGTGACTTTCCTTTTCCGCTCCCGGAAGAAATCGCCAAGGCCGGCCGGGGCACCCTGCTGGTCAACCTTCAAAGCATGGAACGTGCAGCACTGGGCTACGCCGTGGAGCATCTGCTCGAGGGGGGAGCCTTCGAATATCAACAGCAGGGCAGCGGCGGCAAGTTGGCGGTGATGAAAGCTACAGCCGGCACCTTGCGCATCCCTCCCGCAGATTACCAAAGCAGTGCGTTCCAGTTCGAGTCACAGGCATTTGAACTGAAAGGCGTGGGGCTGGAAGTCGATTTCCGCGAAGACGAGCCTCGCCTGGGTTGGCAGCAAGAGTTTGCGGTCACGTTTACCTATTGGCGGAGCGGGAGTGCCGACAGGCAAACCCATACCCCGACGTTCAGACTCAACCTGGCTCATCAATTCCAGTTGTTCCATGACAGCGAGCAACAGCACCTGACCCGCGGGCGGTATTTTGCCTCCCTGCGTAAAGAGGCAGAAGTCGAGCTGGTTTCCGGATTGCCTGGGGATATCGGCGCGGACGAACTCGCCCAGATTCACGAGTTCATTGCCTACGCCATCACCCGCGGGATCTATCGTGCAATCGCGCCCACGCTAAGTGCGCGCAGCCCTGAGAAGTTGATGGAACAGTTTCATCTGGCCGACATCAGGCACTTTGCCAGTACGCAGGCGCAGGTCGAAGCACCCAACAATCTGGCGGTATTCGCATCGGTAAGCAGCCAGCCTGTGCAATTCTCGATCAAAGAGCAGAGCGTGCTGCTCAAACCTCGTGAGAAGTTTCCTTTCCAGCTGGATACCGAGACCCCCAATGTTCAATGGTCAAGGGTGGCCTTGCCTGGCAGTTCCGGAGAGTGGGGCGACATCGATCCCGTTACGGGGGAATACACCGCACCGAGTGAGGGCAAGATGGGGCCATTGGAAACCCGAGTGCTGGTGATTGCCACTGACCCGGCAACGAACGCCGAGAGTGTTGCCAAGGTCACCGTGCTGACCAAGGGCGTAACCCTCAATCCTCTGATTCATGTCACTCACGCCAATGCCCATGAAGATTTCCAGGTCGCACTCACTGCCGGCGCGTTGGATGGCAGCACGTACAAGTGGGCCTTGATTGCCGATGAGCAGGGAGGAGGGAGCATTGATCCCGGCGCTGTTGGCCCGACCAACACCTACACGCCGCCTGGCGAACCTGCGCCTGACATTACCTTTACCGTCGATGAGGTGATGGTTACCAGTGAGAGCGGCGAAAGTACCAGCAGCCTGATCCTGGTCGAGCACAAGTCGCCTGTCCTTGAAGTGCTCATTGACCCCGATCAGCAACCGCCGTTCGGCGTGCAATTGCAGGCTCGGCTCAGCGGGAAGCCAATCGAGGGCGTGACCTGGTCGTTGCACCCCGGCATGCCGGGCAGTCTCGACGGGCAGGGTCTGTACAAACCTGACGTGTATGCCACCGAGCGCTTTGCATTGCTTCGCGCCAAGTACGTACTCGAGCCCGTCGGGACCCTGGAGGGCTACCTCATCCTGCCCCTGCCGTTGGAAGAACACACAGGCGTTCGGGCCTTCCTTACTCCCCCGCCGGCGAACGGCAAGCAGCACTGATCGAACATAGGTCAACCTGGAGGACAGCATCATGGCTGGCTACTCACGCGACGATATTGTCGCGGGCATGAAAGGCAAGAACATTACCCTGGGCTGGGGCGCGGTAACCGCATTCAACCGGTCCCGGCTCAACCACGTGCTGAACCAGCAATACCTCAGCCGGCTGCACGAGTTGCGCTTTCTGCCGCTGTTCAACGGCGAAGTGCCGGACGAAAGCGGGCTGGGCTGGAATATTCAGTTGCACTTGATCGAGTTCGGCGCCCCGCGCCTGTCGTTCCACACCGCGTCGATGCATGATTCCAAAGCCATGCTGACCATGAACATCATTGGCGGCAGCCTGGGCAAGCGCAACCCGCTGAGCGACAGCGACCAGGCACAGGGTGACCTGACCGAAGGCATGGGTTACTACCTGGAAATGGAAGTCGACCTGAAGCTGGCCGTAGGCAAGGTCGACCGCCGTGGGCGGGTCACACTGGACCTGGCCAAAGGAGCGCGCTTCAACAGCAATCTGTTGCAAGGGGCTGCGGCAGATGCGCTGAGCCGGAAGCTGGAGGCCTGGTTTGCTCAGTTGCCGGAGCACCGAACGGTATTCGAACTGGGCTTTATCGATTATCACGGTTATACGGCACTGGCACCCAGAAGTTTCATTTTGTATACCCAGGCGGCGCCTGGTGCCGCCCTCAGGCACGCCGACAACTATGGCGATGGCGCGGTGCTGGCGTTCATCCGTCTGGCTGGCAATGACAGCGATGGGCAGCGACCTGACAGCCGCTTCCCGTACCTGATCCCGAATGACCGCGATGGCAGTGGCGAGGACATGTACTCAGCCACCTTGGTGGTTGCCAGCAACCTGCTGGAGCACGTCACGGACAAGCGCCTGGAGGTGCTCAACAGCCTGCTGTTCCCAGGCCAGCAGGTGTTTTCCGAGGTAGGCCGGGATACACCCCAGGACCTTGCTGTGTTTGGCCGCATCACGCCCCATCACGCGATGCTGACGGTTTCACCGTCCACCGGCACGCTGCGCCCGGGGGGGACCCTGCAGTTCGACCTGCTTGATGCGAAAGGGAAGAAGCTGGTCGCCAGCGCATGGAGGGCCACTAGCATCAAGAGCCATCGTGCTGTCGCGCATGGTGTGATCTCGGACACCGGCCTGTACCGCGCCGCCAGCGCGTCGGACATGGGGCACGAAACGCTGACGGTGGTGGTGACCGCCGATTACGAACTCGCAAACACAAAAGAGACGGTGAGCGCCAGCGCCCGGGTATTGGTCACGCACGAGGCCATCGAGCTTGCCCAACGCCTGGAAACCCTCCCGTCTACCCTCCCGTCGCTGACCCTGAACGGGAGCCATGCCAGTGGTGCAAGCTTGTCGTGGACATTGTTGGCGCCTGAGTTGGGGGCGTTGCAACCCAGTGGGGCTGGCACCGTGTTCACGCCCTCCAGTGCCCGGCGCAAGGTGCCGATCGCGTTGCAGCAGGTTCAGGTTGAACAGGGGGATCAGGTGCGTGCAGGTGTGCTGCTGCTTAACGCGCACTACGCGTTGCGGCTGAAATCAGCGCCTGGCCAAGCCAGTTCGCAGGCTACCGGCAAAACCGCGCAACGGGTCAAGCCAGGGGAAGCGGTGCAGTTCAGCTTTGATGCCGATGATTTTCTCCCGGGTGCGGCATTGGCCTGGCGGGCGCTGGGGGACGGAACGGTCAATGCGCAGGGGCTCTACACGGCTTCGGCAAACGTTTCGTCGGGGGTGGATGCGGTGGTATGCGATCTGGAGCACGAAGGCGTTCTGTTCAGTGGTGCATACAACGCGCTGCAGATATCCACGCTGGCTGAGGAGAGTAGTTGGCGCACGATCATGAAGTTCGATGTGTCGCTACCCGCCAACCGGCAAATTGTGTATGGCAACCGGTATATGCAGCAGCAATTCGACATCGTGGTGGAAACAAACCCTGTGGGCACTGAGGAATACCAATTGTCACGTACCGAGGAGGCCAGCATGGAACTGGTCGAACTCGCGTCCAATGACCGCGTGCCTCCATTGCCCGAGGCCAGCGAAGGAATTGAAGACGATCAGAGGTACGCAACCCGTACGCTGCGGAATAAATTCAAACTGTACAGTCAGGCGGGGGTCAAAGACGACCCGTATGAGCGGCGCCTGAAGACACCAGGGACGACGTCGTATGTAACCCGCTTCTTGCATGTCAACGATCCGAGCGCGAAGTCTAACAAGTTCTATGCCAGGTTCACCAAGGACGGTGGCGGTGAATATACGTCTTTGCAAATTAACCCACTCACTGGGACCGCGGAAGTAACCGTATTGCCGTTGCCGAGCCACCAGCTTGAGAACTACAAGATCGAACGCAGGCGAGTGAAGGGTATAGAGCCCGGGCCCGAAGGGAGGCCGGGAGATGAATACTACCTTGAGTACCGATCAAGGGATTACTGGCAATTCCGATACCTGAATGCCGACTTCGTAACGGCGGAATTCCTTAATAAAACTGCTGAATGGAAGGACAAGGAGAAGGTCAATTTTTCGATGATCCGTTGGGAGAGTGAAAACCGCTATGAAATCATGGCCAGCTACACCGGTTTCATTTTTGACGATCGGCTGAAAAAAGTCGAGCCAGCACCTGATGAGGATGAAGAGAATACGCGGATTGTCGAATTTGACGAAGGCCTTGATGAGGTGTTGGGGTACAAGGTGAAAGTGTGGGGGAATGACGTTGAGTCCACCGCGTTCAGCAGCGGGATGGCGGTTATCTGCAATGACCGCCTGGATGACATACCGTACAAGCCGTTGGGTGAGCAGGCATACTTGGCGGAGCCGATGGTTATCAAGTTTGTCGATGAATACGGTAATGCGCACCATATCGAGTTTTCCTACGGCCCCACAGGGCAGTCGGGTGATCGCAACGTGGTGTCCTGGGCTTTGGTTAGGAATAAAGATTAATTGCAGTAACTGGCTGGATGTATGTGCGCCGCCTGTTACGAGCACATCTATAACTTCCGTGGGCGTAGTGAGGGTATCGGCGCGGTCCAGGCCTGAAGCGCAATGGCTGTCCGTGGTTTTTACGTTACGTTAAGGAGATCGTACTTATGAATATCAAACTTTTGTGGCTTGCGGCACTAGTGTTTGGATTATCGGGTTGTAAGGGCGCGTTGGTTTCCGAAGCGCCCACTGCTACGGGTAGAATCATGTTTGCGCAAGAGCTGGTAAATGGTGAGCCTAATGGGCAGCAGTGTGCGATACCTATCGAGTCATCCGGTTCCGAGAGAGTCTATAACCTTAGGACTTCTGATACCGAGTGTCATAATGACGTACATTCGTTCTTTCGTGTAGAGAATGCACCTTCGGCGGTTCTTTTTCAATTGAGGTCTGATGCGGAACAGTTGAAACCCGGCGAATGTAGGCCCGATTCACAAACGCGTTGGATTTTTTATCTGCGTACTACACGGCAGCCAACAACGACGGGATGGATATCAATAGACGGCCTCAGGGGTCGCCCTGACAAGGATATTGTTGATCTAGGAGGCGTGATGCTGGAGCGGTCTCACGATGAAGGCGGCAATATCGAAGGCAAGCTGTCGTGCGTGAAAGTTGATCATTAATTCGGGAGGCTGTCATGAGCGCATCAACAGCGGTTTCATCCAATGCATTCAACTTCATGAGTTACCTACGCAACGGTGTAGACCCCCGCACCGGTCAGTACACCATGACGATTGAATTGCCAGACATCAAATGCAACAACCTGCAAGGCCCGGCGTTCCCTTTGCGCCTTTTCTTCAGCCCGTTAAACCGCCAGGATTCCGGTTATGGCATGGGCTGGAACTTGCAACTTACCCAGTTTTCGCCGAGCAACAATGTGATCACCTTGAGCAGCGGTGAAACATTCGAGGTCGATGGCGAGGATAAAGTCACCCAGCGCCTGACCATGAGCGAGCAGAAGCTGGAGAGTTTTCACCTGTATCGCCATGGCAACGGTGCCTGGCGGGTGGTGCATCGCTCGGGCCTGGTTGAAATTCTCGAGGTGCGCAACTCTCTTGCCGTACCCGTGCACATTTATTCGCAGGAAGGGCATGGCGTACGCCTGGATTACGAGTCTTACGACAGTAGCCCGCGGCTGCATTACGTTTACCAGGATGATGGCGAACCGGTGCTGCAGATCAAGCGTGGCGGCTCATCGTTCACGGTGCTGGGTTACCCGGATGGCCTGGGTGGCGGGCTGGCAGAATATGAGTTCGGCTTGGGGGCCGAGGGGGTGGTTGAACGCATTGTCCTGCCGTCCGACCCAAACCCGCAGAAGCGTGGCAGCTGGCGGATAAAGTACGAGAAGAAAAACGACTTCCACTGCATCACCCGTGTGGAGACGCCGACTAACGCAGTGGAAACGGTGCAGTACCTGGACGAAGGTCACCTGTTCCCGACGAAAAGCACGCTCAAGACGTTACCGCGCGTTACGCACCATGAAACAGACCCAGGGCATGGCCAACCCGTTGAGGATGTGCGCTACACCTACCCGAACGACCCCGAGAAGCCGGTCAAGCACAACTTCCTTGGTTACGGCCTGGATATCGACTGGACCAAGGGTGACGCGCAGGATGCGCTCTATCAGTACGTCGGCGATTACAGCTACGGCTCGGTGGAGTCGCTGTACCTCGACAATCAACCCGTACGCAGCATCGAGCGTCGCTTCAACCAGTTCCACTTGTCGACGCTGGAGAAGACTACACAGGGCAAGTGTGTAAGGCAGACTGCACTGCACTACAAACTGAAAGATGATGAAGACAGGTTCATCGCGTTCAAGGATTTGCCGCGCAATTTCCAGTTGCCCTTGGAGACCAGCCGTCTATGGTGGCTGAGCGGTACAACGCCCAATCGCCTCGCGGAGGTCGAGCGCACGCGATACGATAACCAGGGCAATCTGTTGTCGCGTGTGAAGTTCGTTGGCAAAAACGAAGAGGAAGCAAAGCAACAGGGCGTGAAGGAAGAGTACGTCTGGTATGCGCCTGACGAGCAGGTCGGTCACCCCAAAGACCCGGAGGGCTTCATTCGCCATCTTAAGGAAAAGCATGTCATCCCAGCCCCGTCGACGGCTGGCAAGGCTGCCACCGTCATCAACCGTTATTTCTACAAGACCCTGCCAGCCTTGACCGGCGGTGATCGCCCAGGCCTGGACCCTTGGTATGTCATGGACTACGAAACACTCGTGGAAAAAGGCAGCTCGGAAACCGAATGGCAACGCACGGTTTATGAGTATGAGCAATCAACAGCCCAGCCCTGGAAGTTTGGCCGGGTTGTCAGCAAGGTCACGACCATGGCCGGGAAAGCCACTACCTCGACCTACGCGTACGACTTGCTACCCTATGCCCCCAAGGGACGACCGAGCCGCAATGCTGCCTATGTCGCCAGCCCCCGCGCAGGCGAGATGGTGCTGCAGACCAAAGAGACATTGACCGGCTTCGACGGGTTTTACAAGGACATCACCACCGAGCACTCGGTGTTGCACGACCTGCCACTGCTCAACAGTGATGACCAGGGCGTTGAGATCCGCTACGAGTACAACACCTTGCGGCAAACCGTGCGGGAAATCGTGGCACCCGGTAAGGATTATGAGGCCGAACGCCGCTATGTTTATCACCTGTGCGCTGAATTATACGAGGAGGAGTATGAGCCGTTGCTCGAAAAACTGAGCACCGTACTGGCCCCTCTTTCGGGTTCGGAGCGGTACGCGAAGTTGTACGAAGCGCTGTGCGCGACGGTGCGCGCCGAATTGCGGCAACAGGCCAGCCAGCAGGCTTGGGACGTCAAGGACGTGGAAACCCGCACGCTGTTCGACGGCCTGCAGCGGCCGATCGAGGAGTATCGCCAGGACAAGGATAACCTGATGGGGCTGGGCACAGACAAACTCCACCTGCGCTATGAGGCCAGCTATACGGTATTCGGCGAGCTCGCCAGTGAGACCGCAATCGACTGGCTCAAGAAAAAGCTACTCAAGCTGAAAAGCACATTCGCTCAAGATGACTGGGGCCAACAGTTGAGCGTGACCTCCCCGGACGGGGTCAAGACCGTTGAGCAGACTGACCCCATCGGCAACGCGCGCTACCAGGAGGGGCCGGTGCAGTACGCCTGGCGCGAGGACGCCAAAGGCAACAAGACCGGCGTTACCGAAACCTGGCTCAACGTGTTCGAAAAACCGGTACGGGTAGAGCGCTTCGATCTCAAGGGCAAGCCGAACAGCCTGACCGTGACCGAGTACGATGGTGTGGGCCGGTCGGCCAAGGAAACCGTCGGCTTGAGCAAGCTGCGCATCAACGAATACCGCTATGACATTTTTGATCGCCTGATTACCCATCAGCTACCGAGCGGGGATGTGGTCACACGCGAGTATGCCAGCCACAGTGCGGATGACCTGCCTACAAAAATCTCGGTTGCAGGCAAGGTGCTTGGCCTGCAGACCTTCGATGGCCTTGGCCGACGGGACAGCGAGACGACCGGTGGGCGCAAGCAGACATTCGAGTACCGGCAAGGTGAACGCCAGCCGTGGAAAGCGACCAAGTACAAACGCGACCCTGCCCAGTTCGACGTGATTGAATATGACTATGAACCGGCCCTGGGTGAAGAGCCTGTCGAGCGCAAGATCAATGGCATCGAGCAGGACAAGGCGGTATATGAATTTGACCTGCAAAATGCTCGCTTGACCGATTTCGATGTGCCGGGCCAAAAGGTGCATCGCACTTACTTCACAACAGGGGAAGTAGACACCGAAACCCGGACCCTCGACGGTGAGGCAGAGCCGTTCGAAATGAAGTACCGCTACAGCCTGCTCGGGAGGCTGGAAAGTTATAGCGATGTTCGCAAGCAGGAGCAGACGTACGAGTATGACGAATATGGCAGGCTCGAATCCACGAGTCTGGCGGGTGTCAAGGCCACCTTCACGTACGACGACTTTGGCCGTACCGAGTCCTATACCACCGAGGAAGGGGGTCGCAAACTGATCACATCGCTCAAGTACAACGAGTTCGAGCTGGAAACCCGTCGTACCTTCGATTTTGGCGACTCGATACAGACCTTGCACCAGTGCTACAACGATGTCGACGGCATGAGCCAGCGCACCTTGACCGAAGGGCCAGAGGGAAGCGAACGCGTGCTGCGCGACGAACGCTATCTGTACGACACCAGTGATCGTCTGACGGAATACCAGTGCAAGGGCAAGGATGAGGACACCATGCCGGAGCAGCCGCCTGAAGATTCATGGGGTAACAGGATTTATGAGCAGGTATTCGGCTTCGACGCGGTGAACAACATCATTGCCCTGACCACCACGGATACCGACATGAAGCTGCACAGGACACAGTATCAGTTCAAGAATACTGCCGATCCGGCGCAACTCACCGGTTTCGTCCATCTTGCAGCAGGCGGCCAACCGCAAACGTTCGAACTGAAATACGACGACTACGGCAACATGACCGATGATGCTCAGGGCCTGACGATGACCTACAACGCGTTGAACCAGCTGATCACTGCGACCCGTGACGGTAAAGTTCAGCACTATTACTACGATGCCAAGGACATCTTGAGCGGTACCCTAAGCAACTGATGCTCGACCTTCGCCCCCGGCGCCTGCAAAAGGCGCCGGGGGGACTTTAGCGGTAACGCAAGGTGAAATTCACCGCGCCTTTGGCTTCACCGGCCCTGACCTTTGTGTCGGTCTGAATGAAGTGGGCACCAAACTTCAAGGCCATGCTGCCAGGGCTGATCGGCAGCAAGGTCACCTCACGGCTCAACGGCAGCGGGCTGCCATCCTCCTTGACCACCTGAATGCCAATACCGGCGTCGTCGCTCGCATCATTGCTCAGGCTCATGATTCCGTTGGCCGGGTCGAGCGGCCGTGAACCATTGGTCGGGTCCAGTTCGATGGATACCTGGGTGAGGCCACTCGGGTCGGTCTGGCAACTGGTCAGGGCAATCTCGAAGGCTGTGGTGCTGGTGGTGAATGGCGGGCCGGTGAAATCGCTGAGCTCCCACGACCCCAAGTCTACCGGGTTGGGCTTTACCGGGTCGCCGATGATCTGGCACTGCGCCTGGATCACTTTGGCCCTTACCGTGTAGTTGAAAACTTCACCAATGCCCTGGAAGTCGTACATGGCGCGGAACAGCAGGGTATCGACGTCGTGCTGGCCTGGCGGGATGTCACCGGTTTTTATCAAGGTTATGTCGTTGTACAGCAGCCTGGTGACATCGGCAAAGAAGCCGGTCGCCTGTGTGAGGCTGGCGCTGAAGGGCACCAGCGTATGACCTTGATCCGGCCAGTAGCGGTTGCTGGCTCCGCCGTTGAACGGCCTTGAAAGCTTCACGCGGGCGCCGATGCCGTCGACGTCGGTCTTGAACACGTGGCCGTCTTCGAACGGTGGCAAGGGGGTTGGAAAAATCGGTGCAACGGCAACGAACTTGAATTGCATGGGCGACGGAGGGTTACCGTCTGAGAGGCACGATAGCGTCAGGTTGGTGCCGCCTTTGACAATCGTGTAACCATCCGTGATCTCGGCGATCACACTGCCTAGCGGTGCATCCTTGGCGATATGAAGTGTGGAAAGGTCGCGCACGAACTCCATGGGTTGAGGGCCTGCGCCGTTCCATTTGCAGAAGTTGTTCTCGTCTGCGAAGGCTAGCCCGGGGGCAGCGAGCAAGCCGATGCACATGGCGTATCGAAGAAGTTTCATGGGTGTGTTCCTGATGCCGCGTGGCGAGCGTATTCGCCACGCGGCGTGTTACGAGATGGGAAGGTCAGATGCACGTCAGGGTTTGCAGGCGGTAGCCGTCGGCTTCGAGCATGCTTGACGGGTCGAGATCTACGTTGCAACGGGCGGCGGCTTCATCGCCCCAGTGGGCGCTGAGCTGTTGTGCCTCCAGGCTGGTGGTCAGGATGGCCTGGCCAGCCTGGCCAACCATGCCCAGCACTTCGCCCGAAGCATCGATCAGCTGGGCACCGAAGGGCAGGGGTTGGCCATTGGGCAGCACGGTCGTGAGCACCATGCGATTAACCCGGCGGGCCTGGAACGTGGCTTTTACCACTGCGCCACGGCGGGGGACGACTTGCGCGGTACCGTTGTCAATTTCCACGTCTGGCCCAAGGCGGTCGGTGTCCAGCACCAGTGAATTGTTCTTGTAGGGCCGCAGGTACGGAAGCAGTGCATAGCCTTTGGCGTTGGTGCGAACGGCAGCGGCGTTTTGCAGGCCAACGTCGGCGATGTCGGGGACTTCCACCAGTGCCATGGTTTCACCCAGGTAAGGCCCCGCCTCGATGCCGTCCGCGTGCACCAGCAGGGCGCCGTTGGCGTGCAGTGACAGGCTGTGGTAGTCCTCGCCTTTGCTCAGCCCGGCACCCAGGGTGGCGTGCGGCGTCTGATAGCCGGTGCCGACCGTGAAGTCGTGCTGCTGGCGTTCATTGCGGCTGGCACTGAGGCTGTAGCTCAGCTGCTCGTCGTAGCTGCCGGTCAGGTTGGTTTGCTGCCGAGTGCCGTTGCGTGAGTGCTGCATGTTCATACTCATGTTGCTGCTGCGGCCGAATCCCAACGGCAACGACAGGCTCAGGCCGATCTGGCGGTCCTTGCCATAGCCGTTGTCCTCCAGGGACTGTGAGGCATACAGGTAGTAGCTGATACCGCCGTGCGAGGTGCTGAGGTTGATCTGAAACTGGCGCTCCACATCCTGACGCTGCCAGTAGTCCTGCTGCGTCAGGTTCAGGCTCACCGAACTGCGCTCGCCAAATGTCTGATACAGCGAGGCCTCCAGGCGCCGACGTTGGCCGCCGCGAAACTGCTGGTCGTGGCTGAGCTGGCGTACCCACTGGTCGAAGTCGCGGTAACCTTCAGTGGAATAGCGATAGCCGGCGAAGCGCAGGTTGGTGCCGGCGGCGAATGCCTTGCTGTACTTGAACGAGTAGCTCATGCCGTTGAGGTCGCGGGTCTGGGCGTTGGCAAACTCACTGTTGGAGTGGGTGATGTCGAATGACACCGCACCCAGGCTGCCCAGGTCGCGGGCAAAGCCCAGGGCTTCTGCTCGGTAGCCCTCGCTGGCCATGAGGCCGCCATACAGGGTGGTGTTCCAGGCAGTGCCGAGTGCTGCTGTGCCTTGCCAGAACTGTGGCGTCTGCAGGTCGCCGGTGGGGTTGTAGCGGCCTGCGGTGGTGCTGTAGCGGGTCACGCCTGGACGCAGCAGGTTGCCGATGTTGGCATACGGTTGAATGAAGCGGCGGACCTGGCCGTCGGCCTCGGTCAACACCACTTCCAGTTCGCCGGCGCCGCCGACTGCCAGGTCATCGATGGCATAAGGGCCTGGGCTGACATAGGTGGAATAGAGCGGGTAGCCGTTTTGCCAGATCTCCAGCTTGGCCCGCGTCTGGGCCACGCCGCGGATGGTCGGTGCATAGCTGCGATGGGTGTCGGGCAGCATGTCGAAGTCCGAAGACAGGCGTACGCCTGTTACCGGTATGCCGCGAAATACATCGCTGTCGGTGAATGTTTCGCCGATCGTCAGGTTACCCCAGGTGCCGGGCAGGTCGGTTTGCGCATAGGTGTAGGCCCGGGTCCATTCGCGGTGGCCCTGGCTGTCCTGGCGCCATGTCTGGCTGCTGCGCAGGCGCCAGTCGGCCAGGTTCACACCACTGTTCAGGTACAGATCGTGGCTGTCGAAGCGCCCTTGCCCGCGGCTCTGGCCCTGCAGCGTCGAAGCCTGATAGTTGACGAAGGCAGCGGTGATGCCGCTGTCCCACAGCGCGGGGTCGACTTGCCCACGGATGTCGCGGCGCAGGGCAATTTGCGGGATTGACACCGCCAGCCGTAGTCGGCTGTCGTCGAAGTCCACGCGGGCACCCGGGACCACGGCTGGCAGGTCGAGGCAAAGCTGTTCGAGTAGGGCAGGGTCCGGCAAGGCGTCAAGGCGCAGGCCCAGCTCACCGAGCAAGGTGGGCGACAGGCAAGGCTGCAACCGGTCGCCGCTGCTGTCGAGCGCGAAGGCGATTTCGCGCTGGCCCACGTATTCGAGATTGACCGACAGCTCGACCTGGTAGATGCCGGGTGCAAGGTCAACCGTGCTCGCCAGTTGACGTAATGCCAGTTGCGCGCTGTTGGCCGGTTGGTCCGGGTGCTGGAACATGAAGCCGGCCTGGAATTCGATTTCGCCGGGTGTTTCCGGCTCGGCAAAGGCCGCTGCAGCCGGCAGGGCCGCCAGCAGCAGGCAAGCGCGGCGCAAGCGATGGCGGCCACGGCAAAGTGGGAAATTGGGCATACGGGTGCTCCTGGAGCGTGCCGGTCGGTGTCAGGGCGCGTCGAGTACAGGCAGGGTCATGGGCTCGCTGGTGCCGCCGTAGTCGTTGATGATGCTGACGAGGACCTGCTTGGCTGTGATGGGCAGGGCAAACAGCTGTTCGCTCAGGGGCGCGAGCATGTCGGCGTTGGCCAGCGGGCGGTTTTGCTTGCCGTTGACCGCTTCCAGGCGGTTGAAGGTGTAGTGGTAGGGCGTGGGGTTGAGGATGCGCAGGTGCGCAACGCCGTCAACCATGGTCCTGTGGACTTGCAGTTCTTTCAGTTGGCGAACAGGGTCGCCACTGACCTGGCTTGGTCGGTAGAACAGCTTGATGCGGGTGCGCAAGGCAACGTTCAGGGCGTTGCGCTGCTCGCTGACCGCTTGGGGGATTTCCTGCAGGTTGAAAAAGAACAGCGATTCGCGGTCCTGCGGCAGATCGTTGGGCAACCCGCTGATATGAACGGTCTGTTCCTTGCCGGGGTTCAAGCGAAAAAGGGTCGGGGCGGTGGCGAAGGGCACTGCAGTAGTGGTGTCATCTGCTGCGGTATTGACCCAGGTCTGGGCTGCGTAGGGTTGCTTGCCCGGGTTGGCAATGACCACTGATGCGCTGCGCTTGTCGCTGTTGTAGACGATGCGGGTGCTGCTGATGGTCAGGGCGGCATGGGCGTTGCCAAGCGTGCAGGCCAGTGCCAACAGGCAGCCCAGGCGCACCGACGTGCGGGAGAAGAGTGACATGAGGAGTGACCGAATGAAATCCAGGCGGCAGGAACCAGGTGCGCACGGCACCTGGCAACTTGATCAAGGCAGGGCGACGGTGAATTTCACCTGGGTCTGGGCCAGGCCGTCTGTGACCGTGTCGACAATCGACTCGTAGTTCGCGTAGAACAGCATGTCGGTTGGCGAGTTCTGGAACAGGTCGTATTCTTTGGACTCGGTATTCGGCGTGATTTTCGCGTGGGTATCGTCTTTGATAGCGATACCAACGCCGGTGGCCGCGCTGCCACCCTGGCGAATGCCGTAGAGGTCGGCGCTTGGGCCAACGATACCGTGTAGAGGCTCGAACTTGACCTTGGCTGTCGGGTTGGCCGGAAGCGAGCAGCCACCGCCAGGGGTGACCCGCAAGGCGAAGGCTACTTCCTCGCTGGTATCACCTGTGTTCTCAAATTTGTTGGCATTGGGAGTGCCCAACGAGACCCATGGGACATCTCCCAGGCCCGGGTTGACCAGGTCGATCGGGCAAGTGCCACCCGGGTTGATAAAGCCGGTGAACTCGATCTGTCCTGTTTCGTCTGCAGCGATTGCCGTGCCGGCTGAAAGTGCCAGAGCAAGCGCCAGTGTGAGCTTTTTCATTGATATATCCATACAGTTGAAGTGTTGGCTGCGGAGGCTCTCCACAGGTCAGCGAAAGGCAATGAACCGAGTGCTTTCGTGACCACGACAGGCTATGGATATGCGTTATGCGGGGCTGTAGTACTTTTCGTGATTAGGACGTGGAAAGTAGGATGGCCGCACTTATGGTACGGCTATTCGTCGGGCTTAGTGGCCTGGGGCCTGATTCGGCGTGTTCAACAACTGCTTTTCAGCGTGCCAGTCGAAGGGTTCATCATTTTGCTCGGCTTCGTATCGGCGCTCTTCCAGTTGCTGGTACAGCTCCAGCTCTTCGTCGGGCATGTAGTGCAGGCAGTCACCACCAAAGAACCACAACAGGTCTCGCGGCACCAGGTGGGCGATCTGCGGGTAGCGCTGGATGACTTGGCAGAGCAGGTCCTGGCCCAGGTACTGGCTTTCCAGCGGTTCTTGCGGCAGCAAGGTCAGCAGTTCATCGAAGCGTTCGAGGAACAGGGCGTGGCTTTCCTCCGGCACCTGTTCGGCCTCACCGAGGGCTACCAGGATGGTGCGCAGGTGGTTCAGCAGTTGCAGGTGGTATTCCAGGTGGGGATTGACCATGAGGTGGTCCTCGGGATGATTGAAACGGGCGCGGAGTATACGTCCGTTGGTGATGGGGCCGCAAAGCGGCCCCTGGGTTCAGCGCACCTTGCCTTGCTCTGGCAGCAACTGTGCCTTGTCGAAGGCATCCACATCGATCACTGCCCTTCGAGCCTGTTCCGCCGCATTCAGCCGTTGTCCTTCGTCAGGCTGCAATACACCGGCCTCAACGGCTGCATCGATCACTGACTGCCCGGGTGCTGGCCGCACCTTGTCTTCCTTGATTGCCTGATGCAGCGCCTTGTGTAGCGGCGCGGCTTCATCCAGCAAGTCGCAGGCCCGTTGCAGCGCCGCCACCGGGTCACCTTCAGCCTGTGGCCTGAAGCAGCCGGCGAGTAGCGCTTCCAGTGCGGGATCACCCTTGCTGCGGCCGATCAATGCCGCCACCTCGGCATCCAGTTCATCGCTGGGGCCGGTATGGCGGCGGCCGAAGGGGAAGACCAGCACGCGCAGCGCACAGCCGACAAAGCGGTTGGGGAAGTTGTCGAGCAGACGGTCCAGGGCCTTTTCCGCCTGGCCCAGGCTTTCTTCCATGGCCCAGCGCAGCAAGGGCTGCATGTGTTCCGGTGAGCCGAGGTCGTGATAGCGCTTGAGCGCGGCGCTGGCCAGGTACAGGTAGCTCAGCACATCTCCAAGCCGGGCGCTCAGGCGTTCACGGCGTTTGAGCGCGCCGCCCAGCAGCATCATCGACAGGTCGGCCAGCAGCGCAAAAGCAGCAGCCTGGCGATTAAGGGCGCGGAAGTAGCCTTGGCTCAGGGTATCGCCCGGCACCTTTTCCAGGCGCCCCAGCCCCAGGTTGAACACCAGCGTGCTGGCTGCGTTGCCGGCAGCGAACATGATGTGTTTCATCAACAGGTCGTCGAACTCGCGCAGTGCCTGGTCGCGGTCCTCGCGGCCGGCCAGGGCCATTTCCTTGAGTACGAACGGGTGGCAGCGGATGGCGCCCTGGCCGAAGATCATCAGGTTGCGAGAGAGGATGTTGGCGCCCTCGACGGTGATGAAGATCGGCGCTCCTTGCCAGTTGCGCCCCAGGTAGTTGTTCGGGCCCATGATGATGCCCTTGCCGCCGTGAACGTCCATGGCGTGCTGGATGCATTCGCGGCCGCGCTCGGTGAGGTGGTACTTGAGGATCGCCGACAGCACCGAGGGTTTTTCGCCGAGGTCCACGGCCTTGGCGGTCAGCAGGCGGGCACTGTCCATCAGCCAGGCGTTGCCGCCGATGCGCGCCAGTGATTCCTGGATGCCTTCGAAGGCCGCCAGCGGCACGTTGAACTGCTCACGGATACTGGCGTACTGGCCGGTGACCAGGCTGGTGTACTTGGCAGCGCCGGTGCCGACGGCAGGCAGGGAGATCGAGCGGCCGACCGACAGACAGTTCATCAGCATCATCCAGCCCTTGCCGAGCATGGCCTGGCCGCCGATCAGGAAACTCAACGGCACGAACACGTCCTTGCCGCTGTTGGGGCCGTTCATGAACGCGGCGCCCAGGGGGAGGTGACGTTTGCCGATCTCGACGCCGGGAGTGTCGGTAGGGATCAACGCCAGGCTGATGCCCAGTTCTTCCTGTTCGCCCAGCAGGTGATCCGGGTCGTAGGCCTTGAAGGCCAGGCCCAGCAGGGTGGCGACCGGGCCCAGGGTTATGTAGCGTTTTTCCCAGTTCAGGCGCAGGCCGATGACTTCTTCGCCTTGCCATTGACCCTTGCAGACCACCCCCGTGTCGGGCATGGCGCCAGCGTCGGAGCCGGCCAGCGGGCCGGTGAGGGCGAAGCAAGGGATTTCCTCGCCACGCGCCAGGCGTGGCAGGTAGTGGTTGCGTTGCTCGTCGGTACCGTAGTGCAACAGCAACTCGGCAGGGCCGAGGGAGTTGGGCACCATGACAGTGGACGCCAGGTCACCGCTGCGGGTGGCCAGTTTCATCGCTACCTGGGAGTGGGCGTAGGCGGAGAAGCCTTTGCCGCCATATTCCTTGGGAATGATCAGGGCGAAGAAGCCGTTCTGCTTGATATGGTCCCAGGCCTCGGGCGGCAGGTCGAGGTCCTGGCCGATCTGCCAGTCGCTGACCATGGCGCATAACGCTTCTGTCGGCCCATCGATGAAAGCCTGTTCCTCCTCGGTCAGCTTCGGTGCCGGATAGCTGAGCAGGGTTCGCCAGTCGGGGCGGCCGCTGAACAGTTCGCCGTCCCACCACACGGTGCCGGCGTCGATCGCTTCACGCTCGGTCTGTGACATCGGCGGCAGGGTGCGCTGGAACCAGTTGAACACCGGGCCGGTGAACACCTTGCGGCGCCAGTCTGGCAGGGCCACCAGGGCGATTTTCAGTGCCAGCACGATCCAGATGAGCGTCAGCAGCCAGCCGGGGGCGCTGCTGAAGATGCCCATCAGCAGCACGTAGGCCGCCATGATGCCGAGAATCTGCAAGGGCGCCAGGCGCCGGTGCGTGAGGTATGCCGCGCCGATCACCAGCACTACCAGCCACAACAGCAACATAATCGGTCCTCCTTGGAACCAGGGGGGCTTGAGCCGTCCCACAGAGCTTAGACGCTACGCTGCGAGCGGCAGGGTCAGAACAGTGACAGGGTGTGGCGGTTGGAGTTTCAGTTCATTGTTTGCCTGTACCGGCCCTTTCGCGGGTACAGGTGACAAAACTCTGGAGTAGACTGTCCCACCTCCGCATTCATAAGGACGTTGCCATGCTGAAGATCTGGGGCCGCAAGAATTCGAGCAATGTGCGCAAGGCGTTGTGGATCGCCCATGAATTGGGCCTGGATTTCGAGTCGATCGATGCCGGTGGCGCCTTCGGCGTGGTCAACGAGCCGCACTACCGCGCCCGCAACCCCAACGGCCTGGTGCCGATGCTCGAAGATGGTGACTTGACCCTCTGGGAGTCCAACACCATCGTCCGCTACCTGTGCGCCGAGTACGGCGCCGAGCAGGGCTGGTACCTGCAAGCCCCCCGCCAGCGCGCCCTGGCCGACAAGTGGATGGACTGGACCACCTCATCCTTCGCCGGCCCTTTCCGCCCACTGTTCTGGGGCCTGTTGCGCACCCCGGAAGATCAGCGCGACTGGGTGGCGATCAACGCCGCACACAAACAATGCGCCCAGTTACTGGCCATCGCCGATGAAACCCTGGCCAAACAACCGTACCTGTCCGGTGACCAGATCGGCATGGGCGACATCCCACTGGGTAGCTTCGTCTACGCCTGGTTCGAAATGCCCATCGAACGCCCGGCCATGCGCCACCTGGAAGCCTGGTATGAGCGCCTCAAGGCCCGCCCGGCTTATCAGGCCGCCGTAATGACCGCACTGACCTGATCGAACACCACGGCTGTTTCGATAGTCACTATCAATACACATGACTGTACATGTGCGGCCGGGCCTTGCACCATGGCCGCACTCACTGCGCCAGTGACCTGCCCTGGCGTGTCCTGAACCTAATTCTTCGGTAAGTGACCCGCTATGAGTTCCGCCCTGTCCATCCGACAGCTGACCAAGACCTACGGCAACGGCTTCCAGGCCCTCAAGGGCATCGACCTCGATGTCGCCGAAGGCGACTTCTTCGCCTTGCTCGGCCCCAATGGTGCCGGCAAGTCCACCACCATCGGCATCCTCTCGACCCTGGTCAACAAGACCAGCGGCACGGTCAACGTGTTCGGCCACGACCTCGACCGTGAGCCTTCGGCGCTCAAGCGCTGCCTGGGCGTGGTGCCGCAGGAGTTCAACTTCAACCAGTTCGAGAAGTGCTTCGACATCGTCGTGACCCAGGCGGGTTACTACGGCATCCCGGCCAAGGTGGCCAAGGAGCGCGCCGAGCAGTACCTGACCCAGCTGGGCCTGTGGGACAAGCGTGACGTGCCTTCGCGCTCCCTGTCCGGCGGCATGAAGCGCCGGCTGATGATCGCCCGTGCGCTGATCCACGAGCCGCGCCTGCTGATTCTCGACGAGCCCACCGCTGGCGTGGACATCGAGTTGCGCCGTTCGATGTGGAGCTTCCTCACCGAGCTCAACCAGAAGGGCATCACCATCATCCTTACCACCCATTACCTGGAAGAGGCCGAGCAGCTGTGCCGTAACATCGGCATCATCGACCACGGCACCATCGTCGAGAACACCAGCATGCGCCAGTTGCTGGGCAAGCTGCATGTCGAGACCTTCGTCCTCGACCTCAAGCAGGACCTGGCCACGGCCCCTGTGCTGCAGGGCTACCCGTGCCGGCTGCTGACTCCGCACACCCTGGAGGTGCAGGTGGAAAAAGACAGCGGCATCACCGCGCTGTTCGGCCAGCTGGCGCTGCAGAACATCGAAGTGCAGAGCCTGCGCAACAAGACCAACCGACTCGAGGAGCTGTTCGTGTCCCTGGTGGAAAAAAACCTGTCGAAGGTGGCCGTATGAGTGTGGAACTGCGCACCAACTGGGTCGCCCTGCAGACCATCGTCTACCGCGAAGTGCGGCGATTCCTGCGTATCTGGCCGCAGACGTTGCTGCCGCCGGCGATCACCATGGTCCTGTACTTCGTCATCTTCGGTAACCTGATCGGCCGGCAGATTGGCGACATGGGTGGCTTCACCTACATGCAGTACATCGTGCCAGGCCTGATCATGATGTCGGTCATCACCAACTCGTATGGCAACGTGGTGTCGAGCTTCTTTGGCAGCAAGTTCCAGCGCTCGATCGAGGAGCTGATGGTGTCGCCGGTGTCGCCGCACACCATCCTGGTCGGCTATGTGCTGGGTGGGGTGCTGCGGGGGCTGGCGGTCGGGGTGATCGTGACCATTCTGTCGCTGTTCTTCACCGACCTGCAGGTGCATCACCTGGGCGTGACGGTGATCGTGGTGCTGCTGACTGCGACCATCTTTTCGTTGCTGGGCTTCGTCAACGCGGTGTTCGCGCGCAACTTCGACGACATCTCGATCATTCCGACCTTCGTGCTGACGCCGCTGACCTACCTGGGCGGGGTGTTCTACTCGATCAACCTGCTGCCGCCGTTCTGGCAGACCGTCTCGCTGGCCAACCCGGTACTGCACATGGTCAACTCGTTCCGCTACGGCATTCTAGGGGTGTCGGACATCAGTATTGGCACGGCGATCACCTTCATGCTGGTGGCCACCGCGGTGCTCTATGTGCTGTGCGTCCGCCTGCTGGTCAGCGGCCGCGGCATGCGCGCCTGACAGCCGTTGCTTGCGCCGGCGCCACTGCCGGCCAATCCACCAGCGCCAGTACAGCAGGGTGGCGAAGTAGGCGAGCACGCCGAGCACCACCCCGCACACCACCGAACCCAGCAGAAATGGCTGCCACAGCGTGGCCAGCTGGTCGGTGATCCATTCGAAGGTCAGCTCGTCGGGCAGCGAGCGCGGCGGGATCTGCATCAGCCAGGCGCCGGTCATGTAGGTGACGAAGAACACCGGTGGCATGGTCAGCGGGTTGGTCAGCCAGACCAGGCTGACGGCGATCGGCAGGTTGCCGCGCACCGGAATCGCCAGCGCCGCGGCCAGCAGCATCTGCATGGGGATGGGGATCAATGCCGCGAACAGGCCCACACCCATGGCCCGCGCCACCGAGTGGCGGTTGAGGTGCCAGAGGTTCGGGTCATGCAGCAGCTTGCCGAAAAAGCGTAAGGACTTGTGTTCCCGAATGCTGGTCGGGTCCGGCATGTAGCGTTTGAAAAGTCGGCGCGGCATGTAGGCTCCCGGAGCGTTGATCCGGGCAGTATGCCTCGATTCGCGTTCAGCCTCGTTTAGAGTTTGTGACAATTGTTGAGCGGGCCATGCCGGCTTTTCGTCTATGCCTCAGTAAGCGATTCCGCTTCTGGAGCTCTACCTCATGCGCACAGGGATGTTTGCGCTCGCGCTCGGGTTGTTGTGCCTGGGTTTTCTGCCCGCATTGCCGTCGGTCGGGTGGCTGCTACTGCTGTCGCTGGGTGGTCTGGCCTGCTTTTTTACCAGGCTGCGGCCGCTGGGCTGCTTTCTGTTGGGGCTGTGCTGGGCTTGCTGGTCGGCCCAGCAGGCGCTGGACGACCGCCTGGCAGTGGGCCTGGATGGCCGCACGCTATGGTTGGAAGGCCAGGTTGTCGGGTTGCCGACACGTACCGCACAGGGCGTACGCTTCGAGCTGGCACAGGCGCATTCGCGCCGCGCCGGGCTGCCTCGGCGCCTGCAACTGAGCTGGTTCGAAGGCCCGGCCATACGGGCCGGCGAGCATTGGCGCGTGGCGGTGACCTTGCAGCGCCCGGCCGGGTTGCTGAACCCGCATGGCCCGGATCGCGAGGCGCAGCTGTTGGCCCGGCGCATCGGCGCCACGGGTACGGTCAAGGCGGGCCAGCGGGTGCACGCGGTGGCACCGGGGTGGCGGGATGCACTGCGCGAGCGCCTGCTGAAGGTCGATGCCCAGGGGCAGGAAGCAGCATTGGTCGCCTTGGTGCTCGGCGACGGGGCGGGCCTGGCCCGCGAGCAATGGCAAGCCTTGCAGGCTACCGGCACGGTGCACTTGCTGGTGATTTCCGGGCAACACATCGGCTTGGTCGCGGGCTTGTTGTATGCCTTGGTTGCGGGCCTGGCGCGCTGGGGCATCTGGCCGCGCGGTTGGCCCTGGTTGCCCTGGGCGTGCGGCCTGGCGCTGGCTGCGGCGCTGGGCTACGGCTGGCTGGCCGGGGCGGGTGTGCCGGTGCAGCGTGCCTGTCTGATGCTGGCAGTGGTGTTGCTGTGGCGCCTGCGTTTTCGCCAGCTGGGGGCGATGTTGCCGTTGTTGCTGGCGTTGAACCTGGTGTTGCTGGCCGAGCCGCTGGCGGCGTTGCTCGCTGGTTTCTGGCTGTCGTTCGCGGCGGTGGCCATCCTCATCTACAGCTTTGCGGCGCGGCTTGGCGGCTGGCGACCCTGGCAGGCGTGGACGCGAGCCCAGTGGGTGATCGCCGTCGGCTTGCTTCCGGTATTGATGGCCACGGGCTTGCCGGTCAGCCTGAGTGCGCCTGCGGCAAACTTGTTGGCGGTGCCCTGGGTCAGCCTGGCGGTGTTGCCACTGGCATTGCTCGGTACGCTGCTGTTGCCGCTGGCGGGCATTGGCGAGGGGCTGCTGTGGGCCGCAGGTGGCTTGCTGGATATGCTGTTCCGCCTGTTGGCTTTGATGGCAGGGTGGCGGCCGGTTTGGATACCGCCGGCCCTGCCGGTGTGGGCCTGGTTGCTGGTGGGTTTGGGGGCGTTACTGTTGCTGTTGCCTCGCGGTGTGCCACTGCGTGGGCTGGGCGGGGTCATGCTGCTGGCCTTGTGGGTGCCGAGGGAGCCGGTGCCGCATGGGCAGGTTGAAGTCTGGCAGCTGGACGTCGGTCAAGGCTTGGCGGTGCTGTTGCGCACGCAGCATCACACCCTGCTTTACGACGCCGGGCCGGCCAAGGGCGAAACTGATCTGGGTGAGCGGGTGGTGTTGCCGACCCTGCGCAAGCTGGGGGTTGACCGCCTGGACCTGATGCTGGTGAGCCACGCCCATGCCGACCATGCGGGAGGCGCTGCGGCCATCTTGCGCAGCCTGCCGGTCGAGCGGGCAATTGGCGGTGAAGCGCTGGCTGACGTGCAGTTGCAACCTTGTGCCAGTGGCGAGCAATGGATATGGGACGGCGTGCATTTTTCGCTATGGCGCTGGGCGGACGGGCAAAGCAGTAACGACCGTTCCTGCGTGCTGATGGTCGAGGCACAAGGCGAGCGGATGTTGCTGGCGGGGGACATGGAGGCCGGCGCCGAGCGGGCATGGCTGGCGGATACCGCAGCGCCCGGTATCGATTGGCTGCAGGCGCCGCACCATGGCAGCCGTACCTCTTCAAGCGAGGCCTTCATCCGCGCCACGGCACCGCGCGGGGTGCTGATTTCGCGGGGGCGCAACAACAGCTTCGGGCACCCGCATATGCAGGTGGTCGAGCGTTATCGGCGGCATGGGGTGGTGGTGTATGACACGGCGGTGGACGGGGCTTTGCGGGTGGTGTTGGGTGGGCAAGGTGAAGTTGAAGGTGTGCGCCGGCAGCGACGTTTCTGGCGCGATATGGGCGCTGGCTGATCTGGCCTCTTCGCGGCGGTTCGGCGCCCCGATAAACCCGCTCTCACAGGTGCTGCGCACAGCCTGAGAACAGCGCAATAACTGTGTGTGGGTTTATCGGGGCGCCGAACCGCCGCGAAGAGGCCGGCCCCGTCTGAAGGTGATTTCCCTGACCTTCGGCAGATGAGCCCCCCGCGCTCGTATGTTAGAGTGGCGGCCTTTTTCCAGAGGGGCGTTTACTGTGTGGGAATTGGTCAAGTCCGGTGGTTGGATGATGCTGCCGATCATTCTGAGTTCCATCGCCGCCATGGCTATCGTCGTCGAGCGCCTGTGGACCCTGCGCGCCAGCCGCGTTACCCCGCCGCACCTGCTGGGCCAGGTGTGGATGTGGATCAAGGACAAGCAACTCACCAGTGACAAGCTCAAGGCCCTGCGCGCCGACTCGCCGCTCGGCGAAATCCTCGCGGCGGGCCTGGCCAACTCGCGCCATGGCCGCGAGATCATGAAAGAGTGCATCGAGGAAGCCGCCTCGCGCGTCATCCACGAGCTCGAGCGTTACATCAGCACCCTCGGCACCATCGCCGCCATGGCGCCGCTGCTCGGCCTGCTGGGCACCGTGCTGGGCATGATCGACATTTTCAGCGCCTTCATGGGCTCGCAGATGACCGCCAATGCCGCCGTGCTGGCCGGTGGTATCTCCAAGGCCCTGGTCACCACCGCAGCCGGCCTGATGGTCGGTATCCCAGCCGTGTTCTTCCACCGCTTCCTGCTGCGCCGCATCGATGAGCTGGTGGTGGGCATGGAGCAGGAGGCGATCAAGCTGGTCGAAGTCATCCAGGGCGACCGCGAAGTGGAAGTGGCCGGAGGCAAGGCGTGAAGTTCCGGCGCAATCGCCAGCGCGAGAACGTCGACATCAACCTCGCATCGCTGATCGATGTGGTGTTCGTCCTGCTGCTGTTCTTCGTGGTCACCACCACCTTCACACGCGAGACGCAGTTGCGCGTCGAGCTGCCCGAAGCGGCCAGCGCCGAGCAGGCGCCTGCGGACCAGGGCAAGCTGGTGGAAGTGACCATCAGCGCCGATGGCGTGTATTCGGTGAACAACCACTTGCTGCCCAAGAGCGACCTGGCGACCCTGACCGAGGCCATCGAGCGCGAGTCCGGCGGTGACAACAAGTTGCCATTGGCCATCAGCGCCGACGGCAAGACCCCGCACCAGGCCGTGATCACCGCAATGGATGCTGCCGGCAAGCTCGGTTTCAGCCACCTGCGCATGACCACCGTCGAGGCCGCCCAGGGGACACCTTGATGGCGCTCGCCGACCGCTTGCTCGCCGCTTGGTACGCCGGGCATCCGGCCCTGGCGCTGCTGCGCCCGCTCGAAGCGCTGTACCGGCGCGTGGTGACGCGCAAGCGTGCGCGTTTTCTCAGCGGTGAAAGTGCCAGCTACCGCGCGCCGGTACCGGTGATCGTGGTGGGTAACATCACGGTGGGTGGTACCGGCAAGACGCCGATGATCCTCTGGCTGATCGAGCATTGCCGCCGCCAGGGCCTCAAGGTCGGTGTGGTCAGTCGTGGCTACGGTGCCAGGCCGCCACACTTCCCGTGGCGGGTAGAGGCGAGCCAGCCAGCCGAACAGGCCGGTGACGAACCCTTGCTGATCGTCCAGCGCACCGGCGTGCCGCTGATGATCGACCCTGACCGCTGCGCCGCTGTTCAGGCGCTGCTGGCCAGCGAGCCACTGGACCTGATCCTGTGTGACGATGGCATGCAGCACTACCGCCTGGCCCGTGACCTTGAACTGGTGCTGATCGATGCCGCCCGCGGGCTGGGCAACCGCCGCTGCCTGCCGGCCGGGCCGCTGCGCGAGCCTGCCGAGCGCCTGCAGGATGCCGACGCCGTACTGTTCAACGGCGCCAGTGCAGACTGCGCCGAAGGTTTCGCTTTCAGCCTGCAGCCGTCCGCCCTGGTCAACCTGCGTAGCGGTGAGCGCCGTGGGCTTGATCATTTCCCGGCAGGCCAGCGCCTGCACGCGGTCGCCGGCATCGGCAACCCGCAACGTTTCTTCAATACCCTGCTGGGGCTAAACTGGCAACCGGTGCCGCATCCCTTTGCCGACCATGCGCAGTTCAGCGCCGAAAGCCTGGCATTCAGCCCGCCGCTGCCGCTGGTCATGACCGAGAAGGATGCGGTGAAATGCCGGGCCTTCGCTGCCGATGACTGGTGGTACCTGGCTGTCGAGGCACAGCCCACGCCGGCCTTCGGCGCCTGGTTCGACAGCAAGCTGCAGCGCTTGCTGCGCAAGCCCTGAGCCCTTCTTCAATTTCCGGCCATCCGGCCTCAAGGACGCTACCATGGACACCAAACTGCTCGATATCCTGGCCTGCCCGATCACCAAGGGCCCGCTCAAGCTCAGCGCCGACAAGACCGAGCTGATCAGCAAGGGCGCGGGCCTGGCCTACCCGATCCGCGACGGCATCCCGGTGATGCTGGAAAGCGAGGCGCGCACCCTGACCGATGACGAGCGCCTGGACAAATGAGCGTGAATTTCACCGTGGTCATTCCTGCCCGGCTGCGCTCCACGCGCCTGCCAGGCAAGCCATTGCTGCCGATTGCTGGCAAGCCGATGGTGCAGCACGTCTGGGAGCAGGCGCGCAAGAGCGGTGCCAGCCGTGTGGTCATCGCCACCGATGACACCAGCATCCTCGAAGCCTGCCAGGCCTTTGGCGCCGAAGTGTTGATGACCCGCGCCGACCATGAATCGGGCACCGACCGCCTGGCCGAGGTGGCCGAGCACCTGGGCCTTGCGGCTGACGCCATCGTGGTCAACGTGCAGGGTGACGAGCCGCTGATCCCGCCCGTGATCATCGACCAGGTGGCCGCCAACCTGGCTGCCCACCCGGAAGCGGGTATCGCCACCCTGGCCGAGCCGATCCATGAGCCGGAAACGGTATTCAACCCCAATGCCGTCAAGGTGGTCAGCGACAAGAACGGCCTGGCCCTGACATTCAGCCGCGCGCCGCTGCCTTGGGCCCGTGATGCCTTTGCCAAGGATCGTAACGTGCTGCCGGAAGGCGTGCCGTATCGCCGCCATATCGGCATGTACGCCTACCGTGTCGGTTTCCTCCAGGACTTCGTCAGCTGGGGCCCGTGCTGGCTCGAGCAGACCGAGGCCCTGGAGCAGCTGCGTGCGCTGTGGCATGGCGTGCGCATTCACGTCGAGGACGCTATCGAAGCGCCCGCCGTGGGTGTCGATACCCCTGAAGACCTCGAGCGCGTACGGCGCTTGCTGGAGGCCTGATGCGCATCCTGTTCGTCTGCCTCGGCAATATCTGCCGCTCGCCCACCGCCGAAGGCGTGCTGCGCCATCAGTTGCAGCTGGCCGGCCTGGCTGAGCAGGTGCATGTGGCGTCTGCCGGTACCGGCGACTGGCATGTCGGCAAGGCCCCGGACAGCCGCACCTGCAAGGCTGCGCTGGCGCGTGGTTATGATTTGTCGAAGCAACGTGCCCAGCAGGTCAAGCCGGCGCATTTCGCCGAGTACGACCTGATCCTGGCCATGGATGAAAGCAACCTTGGCCACTTGCGCGCGCTGCGCCCACACGACGCCGCTGGTGAACTCGACCTGTTCCTTCGCCGCTATGGCGCGGCGCTGGACGAGGTGCCGGACCCTTACTATGGCGGTGCCGAGGGCTTCGAGCAGGTGCTCGACCTGATCGAGGCGGCGTGCCGCGAGCTGGTCGTGGAAATCAAGGGGCGGCTATGACAGCGGTTTGGCAGGAACAGGTTTCGCTGAAGCCCTTCAACACCTTCGGCATCGATGTGAAAGCCCGTTATTTCACCCAGGCGCACAGCGATGAAGACGTGCGCGAGGCGCTGGCTCAGGCGCGCCAGCGCGAGCTGGCGGTGCACGTGATCGGGGGGGGCAGCAACCTGCTGCTGACCCGCGATATCGACGCAGTGGTGTTGCACATGGCCAGCCGTGGTCGACGGGTCATGAGCGACGATGGCGACCGTGTGGTGGTCGAAGCGCAAGCGGGTGAGCCCTGGCACCCATTCGTGCAATGGTCGTTGGCGCAAGGCTACTGCGGCCTGGAAAACCTCAGCCTGATCCCCGGCACCGTGGGGGCTGCGCCGATGCAGAATGTCGGCGCCTACGGGGTCGAGATCAAGGATGTGTTCGCCGGCCTGACTGCGCTGGACCGGGAAACCGGCGAGCTGCGCGATTTCAGCCTGGAGGATTGTGCTTTCGGTTACCGCGACAGCGTGTTCAAGCGCAACCCGGGGCGTTGGTTGATTCTGCGAGTACGCTTTGCCCTCAGTCATGAGCTGCAGGCTCATCTGGACTACGGCCCGGTGCGCCAGCGCCTGGCGGAGCAGGGCGTCGAACAACCGACCGCGCAGGCGATCAGTGACGCAATTTGCAGCATTCGTCGCGAGAAATTGCCGGACCCCGCCGAGCTGGGTAATGCCGGGAGCTTCTTCAAGAACCCGGTCGTGTCGGCTGAGCAGGTGGAGCGCATCCGTGCCCAGTATCCGGGTGTGGTCGCTTATCCCCAGGCTGACGGCCAGGTGAAACTGGCTGCGGGCTGGTTGATCGAGCAAGCGGGCTGGAAAGGTTATCGCGAGGGAGATGCCGGGGTGCATCGGTTGCAGTCGCTGGTGCTGGTCAATTATGGCCAGGCGAGCGGGGCGCAAGTGCATGCGCTGGCGCAGCGGATTCAGGCGGACATCCTGGAGCGCTTCGGGGTGGCGCTGGAGATGGAGCCCAACCTCTACTGATTGCTGTGGCTGTACTGGCCGCTTCGCGGGGCAAGCCCGCTCCCACATGTGCCCCGTGAGCCTGCGCTATCGCAATACCTGTGGGAGCGGGCTTGCCCCGCGAAGAGGCCGGTGCTGACAAACAGATAGCCAAGAAAAAGCCCCGCCAGTTTGCACTGGCGGGGCTTTTTCATTCAGCGTCGGCTATCAACCGTGATGAGGCTTGTGCTCATCGGCGGTTTCCAGCACGCCCTGGGCAGCTTCCTGGGCGGCCTTGGCAGCAGCCTCGGCCTCACGCTTGCGGCGACGCACTTCACGTGGGTCGTTCGGGGCGCGGCCGTTTGGCAGCATTACGGTGGCGGCCGGCGCTTGTTCCACAGGGGCTGGCTCGACAACTACCGGTGCGGCTTCGACGACTGCCGGCGCAGGTTCTGCAGCCACTTCTGGCTGGGCATCGGCGACAGGCGCTGGCTGCTCGACAACGGGGGCTTGCTCGACCACGACCTGGGCCTTCTCGGCTTCACCGGCCTCGACGACTGCGGCTTCGGCAACTGGCGCTTCTTCAGCTACAGGCGCTTCGACCGGTGCTTCAGCAACAATCACTGGCTCGGCAGCGGCAGGGGCTTCCTCAACCACCGGCTGTGGTGCGACTTCGACCACTGGCTCGACGCCGGCTTCGACCACGGCGACGGGGCCGCTGACGGGCTGCTCGACCACTGGGGCGATGACAGCTTCCTCGGCCTGGGCAACCCCTTCAGCCTGCTCGGTCGGCTGGGCGACTTCGCGGTTTTCAGTGGTCACAGCTTCGGCGCTGGCGCGTTCGGCCTGCTGGTTGGCTTCAGCCTCTGCAGTGGCGCTGATGTGGCTGCTGGCGACAGCGGCGGTGACGGCCAGGCCGGCAGCCAGATCGGCGCCAAGCGCAGTGGCCTGGTGCTGTTGCGGCTGTTCTTCACTGCCTTCTTCTTCGCTGCCTTCGATCAGTTCGCCATTGGCATTGCGCTGACGCTCACGACGGTTGCTGCGGCGACGCTGGCCACGGGAGCGACGACGCGGACGCTCATCATCGGTACCTTCCTGCTCATCCTGCAGCAGCTCTTCGTTCGGCAGTTGCTCCTCGGCGAGCTCGGCAGCCTGCTCTGCGGCTTGTTCGGCCGGGCGAGGCTGGCGCTCTTCGCGCGGTGGGCGAGGCTGGCGCTCTTCACGCGGGGCGCGCTCTTCACGCGGTGCACGCTCTTCGCGAGGGGCACGCTCTTCACGCGGGGCACGCTCTTCGCGAGGGGCACGCTCTTCACGCGGTGCGCGTTCTTCACGTGGGGCACGCTCCTCGCGGGCTACACGTTCTTCACGCGGCTGACGCTCTTCACGTTCGGCGGGTGCGGCGTCCAGCGGCTCGCGCAGTTCGCGTACGCGTTCTTCACCGCGGTTGCCACGACGGTCTTCACGTGGCGGGCGTGGGGCGCGCTCTTCGCGAGGTGCACGTTCTTCACGCGGAGCGCGCTCTTCGCGAGGTGCGCGTTCTTCACGCGGAGCACGTTCTTCGCGCGGTTGACGCTCTTCACGTGGGGCGCGCTCGGCACGCTCTTCACGCGGCTTGCGCTCTTCATCGCGACGACCGTTGCGGTTGCGGCTCTGCTGGCGACCGTTGCGGCGCTCTTCGTTGCGTTGGCTGCGCTCGGCGGCCGGCTTTTCAGCGGCAGCGACGACCGGAGCGGCGGCAGGCTCTTGCTTGCCGGCGAACAGGCTGACCAGCGACTTCACCAGGCCTTTGAACAGGCTTGGCTCAGGTGCGCTCGGCGCACGGGCTGCCGGTGCGGCCGCCTGAGGTTGCTCTTCGGCGGCGCTCGGTACCGGGGCGTTGGCGCGGGCCGGGGCGGTCTTCACCGCAGCTTCCTGGCGAACCAGGGTGCGGGTGGCGGTCGGCTGCGGCGCTTCTTCGGCTTCGGAGGCGGCGATTTCGTAGCTGGACTGGTTGTTCAGCACTTCCGGGTTGTCGTCGCGCAGGCGCTGGACTTCGAAGTGCGGGGTTTCCAGGTGGTCGTTCGGCAGGATGATGATGCGGGCGCGGGTGCGCAGTTCAATCTTGGTGATCGAGTTGCGCTTCTCGTTGAGCAGGAAGGCTGCTACCGGGATCGGCACCTGGGCGCGCACTTCGGCCGTGCGGTCTTTCAGGGCTTCTTCTTCGATCAGGCGCAGGATGGCCAGCGACAGCGACTCGACGTCACGGATGATGCCGGTGCCGGAGCAGCGTGGGCAGACGATGCCGCTGCTTTCGCCGAGCGATGGGCGCAGGCGCTGACGGGACATTTCCAGCAGGCCGAAGCGCGAGATGCGGCCAACCTGCACGCGGGCACGGTCGGCTTCCAGGCATTCGCGTACACGCTCTTCTACGGCGCGCTGGTTCTTCGCCGGGGTCATGTCGATGAAGTCGATGACGATCAGGCCGCCGATGTCACGCAGGCGCAGCTGGCGGGCGATTTCCTCGGCCGCTTCCAGGTTGGTCTGCAGGGCGGTTTCCTCGATGTCGCTGCCCTTGGTGGCACGTGCCGAGTTGATGTCGATGGACACCAGGGCTTCGGTCGGGTCGATCACGATCGAGCCGCCGGACGGCAGGTCGACGACGCGCTGGAAGGCGGTCTCGATCTGGCTTTCGATCTGGAAGCGGTTGAACAGCGGCACGCTGTCTTCGTAGAGCTTGACCTTGCTGGCGTACTGCGGCATCACCTGGCGGATGAACGTCAGGGCTTCTTCCTGGGCATCGATGCTGTCGATCAGCACTTCGCCGATGTCCTGGCGCAGGTAATCGCGGATGGCGCGGATGATGACGTTGCTTTCCTGGTAGATCAGGAAAGGGGCGGCGCGGTCCTGGGACGCTTCCTTGATGGCGGTCCACAGCTGCAGCAGGTAGTCGAGGTCCCACTGCATTTCTTCGCTGCTGCGGCCAAGGCCGGCAGTGCGCACGATCAGGCCCATGTCGCCTGGTACGGTCAGGCCGTTCAGGGCTTCACGCAGTTCGTTGCGCTCTTCGCCTTCGATGCGGCGCGAGATGCCACCGGCACGCGGGTTGTTGGGCATCAGCACCAGGTAGCGGCCAGCCAGGCTGATGAAGGTGGTCAGGGCGGCGCCTTTGTTGCCGCGCTCTTCCTTCTCGACCTGGACGATGACTTCCTGGCCTTCGCTCAGGACTTCCTTGATGTTGACCCGGCCTTCAGGGGCCTTCTTGAAGTACTCGCGGGAGATTTCCTTCAGCGGCAGGAAGCCGTGACGTTCGGAGCCGAAGTCGACGAAGGCGGCTTCGAGGCTGGGCTCGATCCGGGTGATCTTGCCTTTGTAGATGTTGGCCTTTTTCTGCTCGCGCGCGCCGGACTCGATGTCCAGGTCGTAGAGACGTTGGCCGTCCACCAGGGCTACACGCAACTCTTCAGGTTGAGTTGCGTTAATCAGCATTCTTTTCATGTTGTACCGTCGGTTTCCGGGCTGCCGGAAACGGCGTGCGGCACACACGACTTCTCATGGTCGGTGCCAAGGTGCGCAAAGGGTGGCCGGGCCACCCCCGTGTCGAGCAACGTTCGGCACCAGCCGGTTGCCCAGCCTGCCGTTGTCGCGACGACGCGTCCTGTTTGCTGCGGTGCCTACCAGGCCCCGGTGGCTTCGAATGGGTATCCGAATCAACCAAGCGGGCCTCGTGCACTCAGTCAGGAGGAGGAATCAACCGTCAGCCGTGGACGCCCGGAGGCATCTGTTCAGGACCTTATCCGCTCGCCGGCCGTTCAGTGGGCCGGTGGCCGGACGCGGTGCTACACGGTCCGAGGGCTGTGCATCTCCACCCTGCACGTATCCCTGATAATTCGGGTGCTGCCGCGCGCTGAATCCGCAACGGGTTGCATTTTTCGCCAGCTTCGAACGGGAAGCTGACGCCATTACATGTCCAAGGCAGGTATTTCCGAAGCATTCGCCTTGCGTTGCGTGGAAGCGACGGGGGCGGGCAGAGGTGCAGCGAAAAGAATCGGGAAGCAGGTGAAAAACCACACTTGTCGTTTTTTTTCGGTCTTCTCTACACAGCGCTGGTGGCGATTCCAGGCAATTCGGTAAACTGGCGAAAACCCCGTAGGACGGCCTCGCGTCCTGGAGAACTGCTTAGGTCAGGAACCGGCCCAGGGCCTGGTTTCACTGGCCTGCCGCTTTTGGCGGCGTTCGCGACTATAGCAGTAATGATTAAGTGCTTCAATTCCATAAATAATTGTTATGATCCCCTCCATGACGACCAATACCCCTCCGACTTCCGGCGTTCAGCTGATCGAAGTCGCGCCGGAACTTGCCGGCCAACGCATCGACAATTTCCTTATCACGGCGCTCAAGGGCGTGCCCAAGACCTTGGTCTACCGCATCCTGCGCAAGGGTGAGGTGCGCGTCAACAAGGGGCGGGTCAAGCCAGAGTACAAGATCCAGGCCGGCGACATCGTGCGCGTGCCGCCCGTCCGCTTGCCCGAGCGTGACGAGCCGGCGCCGGTGGCCCAGGGCCTGCTGCAGCGCCTGGAAGCCGCCATCGTCTACGAAGACAAGGCGCTGATCGTGATGAACAAGCCAGCCGGCATCGCCGTGCACGGTGGCAGCGGCCTGAGCTTCGGCGTGATCGAGGCGCTGCGCCAGCTGCGCCCGGACGCCAAGGAGCTGGAGCTGGTGCACCGCCTGGACCGCGACACCTCTGGCCTGCTGATGATTGCCAAGAAGCGCAGCATGCTGCGCCACCTGCATGCTGCCTTGCGGGGGGATGGCGTGGACAAGCGCTACATGGCGCTGGTGCGCGGTCACTGGCCAACCTCGAAAAAGCAGGTCAATGCGCCGCTGCTCAAGAGCAACCTGCGCTCCGGTGAGCGCATGGTCGAAGTCAACGACGAGGGCAAGGAGGCGCTGACGCTGTTCCGCGTGCTGCGCCGGTTCGGCGAGTTCGCCACCATTGTCGAGGCGCGCCCGATCACCGGTCGCACCCACCAGATCCGCGTGCATACCCTGCATGCCGGGCACATGATCGCCGGTGACAGCAAGTATGGCGACGAGGATTTCAGCCGCGAGATCCGCGAGCTGGGTGGCAAGCGCCTGTTCCTGCATGCCTACGCATTGACCGTGCCGCTGCCCGATGGCGGCGAGCTGAAACTCGAAGCACCTGTGGATGAAGTCTGGGCGAAGACCGTGGAGCGTTTGAGTGCGTCGTGACTATGAGTTGTTGATCTTCGACTGGGACGGCACCCTGGCCGACTCCATCGGCCGCATCGTCGAGGCGATGAATGCCGCTGCCGAGCGTGCCGGCGAGGCGCCAAGCCCTGAGGGTGCGGTCAAGGGCATCATCGGCCTGGCGCTGGGGGAGGCGATCTCGACGCTGTATCCACACCTCGAGCCGCAGCAGGTCGAAACCTTCCGTCAGCACTACGCCGACATTTATATGGCCCTGGATCAACAACCTTCGCCGCTGTTCGAAGGTGTGGTCGAATCGCTGGATGCCTTCCGTGCCGAGGGCTATCGCCTGGCAGTCGCGACCGGCAAGGCGCGCCGCGGCCTGGATCGGGTGCTCAAGGCCAATGGTTGGGAGCAGTTCTTCGACGTCACCCGTGCCGCCGACGAAACCCGTGGCAAGCCTCACCCGCTCATGCTTGAAGAAATCCTCGGGCATTGCGGCGTCGAACCTGGTCGGGCGCTGATGGTCGGAGATTCGGCATTCGACTTGCAAATGGCCAGCAATGCCGGCATGCATTCGGTGGCGGTGGGCTACGGTGCGATGTCGTTGCAAGCGCTGGCCGAGTTCGGTCCGCAAGTCTGCATTGATCATTTTTCCCAGCTGCGCGAGTGGCTGGCTGGTTCCAGGCAAGTCCAATTCCAAGGTAGGTGAGCATGGCTGACGAGTGGAAAGCGCCGGTTAACGAGACCGCAGAGGAGCGCCTCGCCCGCGAAGCGCGTGAAGCGCAGCGCGAAGAGGCTCGTGTCGAGCAGAAGAGCTGGAAGTTGCTGGAAAAGACCTTGCTGGCCGGTGTCCAGGAGCAGCGTCGGTCCCGGCGGTGGGGGATCTTCTTCAAGCTCCTGACCTTTATCTACCTGTTCGGCATTCTCGCCCTGTTCCTGCCGTTCATGGATGTGGACAAGGCCGCGTCGCGCAGTGGTAATCACACAGCCCTGGTTGAAGTGCGCGGGGTGATTGCCGACCAGGAAGCGGCCAGCGCCGACAATATCGTCAAGAGCCTGCGCGATGCGTTCAAGGACCCCAAGACCAAGGCGGTGGTCCTGCGCATCAACAGTCCGGGTGGCAGCCCTGTGCAGGCAGGCTATGTGTATGACGAGATCCGTCGCCTGCGTGCTGAACACCCGGATACCAAGTTGTATGCAGTGATAGCCGACCTGGGGGCTTCCGGTGCTTATTACATCGCCAGTGCGGCGGATGAGATCTATGCCGACAAGGCCAGCCTGGTCGGCTCCATTGGTGTAACAGCGGCCGGCTACGGCTTCGTCGGCTCCATGGAGAAGCTGGGTGTCGAGCGTCGTACCTACACCGCTGGCGAGCACAAGGCGTTCCTCGATCCGTTCTCGCCTGAAAAACCTGAGGAGCGTGCGTTCTGGCAGGGGGTGCTCAATACCACGCACCAGCAATTCATCGCCATGGTCAAGCAGGGGCGGGGCGAGCGCCTGAAGGACAAGGAGCATCCGGAGCTGTTCAGTGGCCTGGTCTGGTCGGGCGAGCAGGCCAAGGCGCTGGGGCTGGTGGATGGGCTGGGCAGTGCCAGCTATGTGGCGCGTGAGATCGTGGGTGAAAAGGACCTGGTCGATTACACCGTGCAGGAATCGCCGTTCGATCGCTTCTCCAAGCGTATTGGTGCCAGCGTGGCTGAACACCTGGCCATGTGGATGGGGTTCCAGGGGCCGCAGTTGCGCTGATTCGAGATTGTCGGGGCTGCGCAGCGGCCCCCTGGTGTCTCAAGGTATTACCACGCCTTCCCGGGTCAGCATATCCACCAGCCGAATCAGTGGCAGCCCGATCAGGCTGGTGGCATCGCACCCGTGGGTGCTTTGAAACAAACTCACCCCCAAACCTTCCGCCTTGAAGCTCCCCGCGCAATCCAGCGGCTGCTCCGCCTGCACATAGCGCTCCACCCGCTCCCGATCCAGCTCGCGCATGATGACCGTGAACGGCACGCAGTCGACCTGGCAGTGCCCGGTTGCGGTATTGAGCAGCGCCAGCCCGGTCAGGAAGGTCACCTGCTGGCCGCTGGCTTCGAGCAACTGCTCGCAGGCGCGATCAAAGGTGTGCGGCTTGCCGAGGATCTGCTCGCCCAATACCGCGACCTGGTCGGAGCCGATGATCAGGTGCCCCGGATGGCTGCCGGCCAGCGCTTCGGCCTTTTGCCTGGCCAGGCGTTTCACCAGCTCCACGGCGGGCTCGTCAGCCAGGCGTCGCTCGTCTAGGTCGGGGCTTGCCCAGGTGAAGGGCAGGCGCAGGCGCGCGAGCAGTTCGCGCCGGTAGGCAGAGCTGGAAGCCAGCAACAGAGGCAGCATGATAGACTCCTGGTCAGTTGAACCCGATTCTAACATGTGAGATGCCGCCTAATTTCCTTTGACAGGGGCGGGGGGCATCCCTAGAATGCTGCGCCTATGTTGAATGACCCGATTCCACCTCACGTTGACCCGCGCAAATTAGCCGACCGAGGCGTATCCATCACTGGTACGCTGCAACTCGCTGATTTGGAAAGACTCTGCGACCCGCTTTCCGACGATGTCGGTACGGTGCAGGCGAAGTTCGATTTTGAACGAGATGAACAGCACGTGGTGGTTATCCACAGCGAGCTGGACGTCGAAGTCAAAATGGTTTGCCAGCGTTGTCTTGAGCTGGTCACCCTGCCGATCCACAGCGAATGTACTTACGCCGTGGTGAAGGAGGGTGCGAATACCCAGTCGTTGCCGAAAGGCTATGACGTGCTGGAACTGGGCGAAGATCCTTTGGATCTGCAGGCCTTGGTCGAGGAGGAGCTGCTGCTCGCCTTGCCTATCGTGCCTGCTCACCATCCGGAAGAATGCCAGCAGCCGGCGGGCGCAGACGAGCCCGAATCGAGCAAGGACGAGGTATCGCGGTCCAACCCGTTCAGTGTTTTGGCGCAGTTAAAGCGTGACCCAAACGTTTAGGAGTTAATCAATTATGGCTGTTCAGCAGAACAAAAAATCCCGCTCTGCCCGTGACATGCGCCGTTCCCACGACGCCCTGTCGGAAAACGCGCTGTCGGTAGAAAAGACCACCGGTGAAGTGCACCTGCGTCACCACGTTTCGCCAGAAGGCGTATACCGTGGCCGCAAAGTGGTCGACAAGGGCGCTGACGAGTAATCCTTGTCCGCTCAGATCATCGCGATCGACGCAATGGGCGGGGACTTCGGTCCCCGCAGCATTGTCCAGGCTAGCATTGCCTGCCTTTCAGCTACCCCCTCGCTGCACCTGACCCTCGTCGGTCAACCCTCCCTCCTTGAAGATCTTGTCAGCGGCCTTGCGGCTGCGGATCGCGCGCGCTTGCAGATTGTCGCCGCCAGCGAGGTAGTCGGTATGGACGAGCGGCCATCCCAGGCGTTGCGCGGCAAGCCGGATTCGTCGATGCGCATCGCCCTCGAACTGGTGCGTGACGGCAAGGCCCAGGCCTGCGTGAGTGCCGGCAATACCGGGGCGCTGATGGCGCTGTCGCGATTCGTGCTCAAGACCTTGCCGGGTATCGATCGGCCTGCCATGGTCGCGGCGATCCCGACCCAGGCTGGTTATTGCCAGCTGCTCGACCTTGGCGCCAACGTCGACTGCAGTGCGGAAAATCTCTACCAGTTCGCCGTCATGGGCTCCGTGGCTGCCCAGGCCCTGGGTATTCACCGGCCACGCGTGGCGCTGCTGAACATCGGTACCGAAGACATCAAGGGCAACCAGCAGGTCAAGCTGGCGGCCACCTTGCTGCAGAACGCCCGTGGCCTCAACTATGTCGGCTTCGTCGAAGGTGATGGCCTGTACCGCGGTGAGGCGGATGTGGTGGTGTGTGACGGTTTTGTCGGCAACATCCTGCTCAAGTCCAGCGAAGGCCTGGCGACCATGATCGGCGCCCGTATCGAAAAGCTGTTCAAGGGCGGCGCGTTGTCGCGGGTGGCAGGGGCAATGGCGATGCCGTTGCTCAAGCGCCTGCAGGCCGACCTGGCGCCAGCGCGGCACAATGGCGCGAGCTTCCTTGGCCTGCAGGGCATCGTCATCAAGAGCCATGGCTCGGCAGGCGTGCAGGGCTTCCAGAGCGCGATCCAGCGGGCGCTGATCGAGATCCAGGAAAACCTCCCGCAGCGGCTGCATGGTCGCCTCGAAGATTTGTTGCCTTAGGCATTTCGCCGATGAAGTGCTTAAATGTGACCGCTTGGTCTGTATTTCCATCCAAGTTTTCAGATTCCGCGCCCGGCCCAAGGCCCGGCGCACCTATCCGATGACAAGATCATAAGGGCTTGTTCAATGTCTGCATCCCTCGCATTCGTCTTCCCCGGTCAAGGTTCCCAGTCGCTGGGCATGCTCGCCGAACTCGGCGCTGATAAGCCGGTGGTCATCGAGACCTTCAAGGAGGCTTCCGAGGCTCTGGGCTACGACCTGTGGAAGCTGGTCCAGGAAGGCCCGGAAGAACAACTCAACCAAACCGACAAGACCCAGCCGGCGATCCTCACCGCTTCCATCGCCCTGTGGCGCCTGTGGCTGGAAGAGGGCGGCGTACAACCGGCGTTCGTTTCCGGCCATAGCCTGGGCGAATACAGCGCCCTGGTCGCTGCGGGCGCCCTGTCGCTGAAAGACGCCGTGCGCCTGGTCGAGCGTCGTGGTCAGCTGATGCAGGAAGCCGTGCCTGCCGGTCACGGTGCCATGGCGGCGATCCTGGGCCTGGATGACGCCGTCGTGGTGGAAATCTGCGCCGAAGCGGCCGAAGACCAAGTGGTCAGCGCCGTGAACTTCAACTCGCCAGGCCAGGTGGTCATCGCCGGTAACAAGGCTGCGGTCGATCGCGCCATGGAGCTGTGCAAGGCCAAGGGGGCCAAGCGCGCCCTGCCGCTGGCGGTCAGCGTGCCGTCGCATTGCGCCCTGATGAAGCCGGCCGCCGAGCGTTTCGCCGAATCGGTCAATGCTATCGAATGGAAGGCCCCGCAGATCCCGGTGGTGCAGAACGTCACCGCCGCCATCGCTGCCGACCTCGACGCCCTGAAGCAGGACCTGCTGGCACAGCTGTATCAGCCGGTACGCTGGGTCGAGTGCGTGCAGACCCTGGCTGCCAATGGCGCGGTCAACCTGGTCGAGTGCGGCCCGGGCAAAGTCCTGGCTGGCCTGAACAAGCGTTGTGCCGACGGCGTGACCACTTACAACCTCAATACCCCTGACGCTGTCGCCGCCACCCGTGCGGCGCTGGCCTGATTTGGAGAAGCTTGCATGAGCCTGCAAGGTAAAGTTGCACTGGTCACCGGCGCCAGCCGTGGTATTGGCCAAGCCATCGCCCTCGAGCTGGGCCGCCAGGGCGCGACCGTGATCGGCACCGCCACTTCGGCTTCCGGTGCCGAGCGCATCGCCGCCACCTTGAAAGAACATGGCATCGCCGGCACTGGCATGGAACTGAACGTCACCAGCGCCGAGTCGGTGGAGGCCGTGCTGGCCGCCATCGGTGAGCAGTTCGGCGCACCGGCCATTCTGGTCAACAACGCCGGTATCACCCGCGACAACCTCATGCTGCGCATGAAGGACGACGAGTGGTTCGACGTGATCGACACCAACCTGAACAGCCTCTACCGTCTGTCCAAGGGCGTGCTGCGTGGCATGACCAAGGCGCGCTGGGGTCGTATCATCAGCATCGGTTCGGTCGTCGGTGCCATGGGCAACGCCGGCCAGGCCAACTACGCGGCGGCCAAGGCCGGCCTCGAAGGCTTCAGCCGCGCCCTGGCGCGTGAAGTGGGCTCGCGTGGCATCACCGTCAACTCGGTGACCCCGGGCTTCATCGACACCGACATGACCCGCGAACTGCCAGAAGCGCAGCGCGAAGCCCTGCAGACCCAGATTCCGCTGGGCCGCCTGGGCCAGGCTGACGAAATCGCCAAGGTGGTTTCGTTCCTGGCATCGGACGGCGCTGGCTACGTTACCGGCGCTACCGTGCCGGTCAACGGCGGGATGTACATGTAAAACTGCAACGCAATGTGACGGATTGCTTCAAAAAAGAGTCATACTGCGAGCCTAAAATCCGTTATAAAGCTGCAACCAGATTCCAGGCAGCGGGTGCGGTGGCTCAAGGGGAGGTGCGTTCCGCTTGAAAAGCGAACGTCTTTCTATAAACTTGGTCACCGGCCAGCTGCCTGACATATGTCCATTAGGAGTGAAAACTAGGTATGAGCACCATCGAAGAACGCGTCAAGAAAATCGTCGCCGAGCAACTGGGCGTCAAGGAAGAGGAAGTGAAGAACGAAGCTTCCTTCGTCGATGACCTGGGTGCCGATTCGCTTGACACCGTTGAGCTGGTGATGGCTCTGGAAGAGGAATTCGAGACCGAAATCCCTGACGAAGAAGCCGAGAAGATCACTACCGTTCAAGCTGCAATCGACTACGTCAACAGCCACAAGGCCTAAGACGTTGTAGTCGACGCTTCTTGTCGAGAAGAACCGCACTGCCTTTGCCGGCGTGCGGTTTTTTCTTTGCGAGCCAGCGCCGTCGTTTCGCTCGCTACGAGAGCTTGTTGCCATTTCATTCCATCGCTTGAATGCAATGGCAAGAAACTCTGTGATTAGAAAAGGAGAGTACTGTGTCGCGTAGACGCGTCGTGGTCACCGGTATGGGCATGCTGTCGCCACTGGGTACCGATGTACCGAGCACCTGGCAGGGCATTCTGGCTGGCCGCAGTGGCATTGGTCCGATCGAGCATACGGACCTGTCTGCCTACTCCACCCGTTTTGGCGGCTCGGTGAAAGGCTTCGAGGTTGAGCAGTATCTGTCGGCGAAAGAGGCCCGCAAGCTCGACCTGTTCATTCAGTACGGCCTGGCGGCCGGTTTTCAGGCGGTGCGTAATGCCGGCCTGGAAGTCACCGACGCCAACCGTGAGCGCATTGGCGTAGCCATGGGCTCGGGTATCGGCGGCCTGACCAATATCGAAGAAACCAGCCGTACCTTGCACGAGCAAGGCCCGCGCCGTATTTCGCCGTTCTTCGTGCCCGGTTCGATCATCAACATGATCTCCGGCTTCCTGTCGATCCACCTGGGGCTGCAGGGGCCGAACTACGCCATCGCCACCGCTTGCACCACCGGCACCCACTGCATCGGCATGGCCGCGCGCAACATCGCCTACGGTGAAGCCGACGTGATGATTGCCGGTGGCGCCGAAATGGCTGCGTGTGGCCTGGGCATGGGCGGCTTTGGTGCTTCCCGTGCGCTGTCGACCCGCAACGATGAACCAACCCGTGCCAGCCGTCCGTGGGACAAGGGCCGTGACGGCTTCGTGCTGTCCGACGGTGCCGGTGCCCTGGTACTCGAAGAACTGGAGCACGCCAAGGCCCGTGGTGCGACCATCTATGCCGAGCTGGTCGGTTTCGGCATGAGCGGTGACGCCTATCACATGACCTCGCCACCTGACAGCGGTGAAGGTGCTGCCCGTTGCATGGCCAACGCCCTGCGCGATGCCGGCATCCAGCCAGAAGCGGTCAGCTACATCAACGCCCACGGTACCTCGACCCCGGCCGGCGATATTGCTGAAGTCGCGGCGATCAAGCGCGTGTTCGGCGAGCATGCCTACAAGCTGGCGGTCAGCTCGACCAAGTCGATGACCGGCCACCTGCTCGGCGCCGCCGGTGCAGTTGAGGCGATCTTCAGCGTGCTGGCGATCAACAGCCAGATGGCACCGCCGACCATCAACCTCGATGAGCCGGACGAAGGCTGTGACCTCGACTTCGTACCGCACCAGGCGCGCAGCATGCCGATCGACGTGGTGCTGTCCAACTCGTTCGGCTTTGGTGGCACCAACGGTTCGCTGGTGTTCCGCCGGTTCGCCGATTGATGCACAGCTGGATCGACGGCCAGCCTGCGACTGCGATCAATTTGCAGAACCGCGGCCTGGCCTACGGCGATGGCCTGTTCGAGACCATCGCCGTGCGCGCTGGGCGGCCCAGTCTGCTGGACGGCCATCTGGCCCGCCTGGCACTGGGCTGCCAGCGGCTGATGATCGACGTCGACCTGGCGCTGGTGCGTGATGAAATCCAGCGCTTCGCCAGTCAGCTCGGTGACGGTGTCGCCAAGCTGGTCCTCACCCGCGGCGACAGCCAGCGTGGCTACGCGCCGGTTGCCGGCGTTGCGCCGCGGCGGGTCCTCCAGGGCAGCCCGCTGCCCGGCTATCCTGTCGAACATGCCGAGCACGGCGTGCGGCTGTTCCCTTGCCAGACCCGGCTTGCGGAGCAACCGTTGCTGGCCGGCCTCAAACATCTCAATCGCCTGGAGCAGGTGCTGGCCCGTGCCGAATGGCAGGACAGCGAGCATGCCGAAGGCCTGATGCGTGACGGGCAGGGCAGAGTAGTCGAAGGTGTATACAGCAACCTGTTCCTGGTGCGCAGTGGCGTGCTGCTCACGGCCGACCTTAGCCGTTGCGGGGTTGCCGGCGTGATGCGAGGTGCCTTGCTGGAACACGCGCAACGGCTGGGCATGCCGGTGCAGGTGCGGGATATCGCGTTCGAAGAACTGCAACAGGCGGACGAAGTGTTTGTCTGCAACAGTGTCTACGGCGTCTGGCCCGTGCGCGCAATTGCCGCCCTGAACTGGTCGCCGGGCCCGCTCACCCGTAAACTGCAGGCCGTTGCCCGTACGTTACTGGATACCTGAATTCGTGAGACGCAAATTCCTGCTGCTGCTGGAAATGGGCTTGATCCTCGCCGGCCTGGCCCTGGGCTGGTCGGCCTGGAAGATCAACTCGGTGCTGGGGCAGCCCCTGCATGTGGCCGAAGAGCGCCTGCTCGACGTGCCCAGTGGCACCAACCCCAACCGCATGTTCTATCGCATGCAGGCCGAAGGCTTGCTCGATGACGCCGTCTGGCTGCGGCTGTACTGGCGCTTCAACATGGCCGGCACGCAGTTGCATACCGGCGAGTATCGCCTCACCCCCGGCATGACCGTGGAACAACTGTTCGACGTCTGGCGCCGTGGCGATGTGGTGCAATACAACCTGACCCTGGTCGAAGGCTGGACCTTCCGCCAGGTGCGTTCGGCGGTGGCCAGGCATGAAAAGCTCAAGCACACCCTGGATGGCCTTTCCGACGCTGAAGTGATGGACAAGCTCGGCCACACCGGTGTGTTCCCCGAAGGCCGCTTCTTCCCTGACACCTACCGCTTCGTCCGCGGCACCAGTGACGTCGAGCTGCTGCAGCAGGCCTACATGCGCCTGGACGAAGTACTGGCCAAGGAGTGGGCCGAGCGCACCACTGACCTGCCTTACCGTGACCCCTACCAGGCCTTGATCATGGCCTCGCTGGTGGAGAAGGAAACCGGCATTCCCCAGGAGCGCGGGCAAATCGCCGGGGTTTTCGTCCGCCGCCTGCGCCTGGGCATGATGCTGCAGACCGACCCGACGGTGATCTACGGCATGGGTGAGCGCTACAACGGCAAGATTTCCCGCGCCGACCTGCGCGAACCGACGCCCTATAACACCTACACCATGACCGGCCTGCCACCGACACCGATCGCCATGGTCGGGCGCGAGGCGATTCATGCCGCGCTCAACCCGGCCGATGGCACCAGCCTGTACTTCGTTGCCCGTGGCGATGGCAGCCACGTGTTTTCCGATGACCTGGACGATCACAACTCGGCGGTGCGTGAGTTTCAGCTCAAGCGTCGTGCGGATTACCGGTCCAGCCCGGCGTCGCAAAGTGCGCCTGCAGACGCGGCCGAACCCGTCGAGCAGGACCCTGCCAGCGAGGCCGCGCCGGCCGACACGCCAACGCCCGACGAACAACATTAAGGACTGCCAGTGAGCGGCTTGTTTATTACACTTGAAGGCCCCGAAGGCGCGGGCAAGAGCACCAATCGCGATTACCTGGCTGCACGCCTGCGCGAGCAGGGCCTGGACGTGGTGTTGACCCGCGAGCCTGGCGGTACGCCGCTGGCTGAAAAAATCCGCGAACTGTTGCTGGCACCCAGCGCTGAAGTGATGGCCGCAGACACCGAATTGCTGCTGGTATTCGCTGCCCGTGCCCAGCACCTGGCCGAAGTGATTCGCCCGGCGCTTGCCCGTGGCGCGGTGGTGCTTTGCGATCGTTTCACCGATGCCACCTACGCTTACCAGGGCGGCGGCCGCGGGCTGTCGGTGGAGCGTATCGCTGCGCTGGAACAATTCGTCCAGGCGGACCTGCGTCCGGACTTGACCCTGGTCTTCGACCTGCCGGTGGACGTCGGCCTGGCCCGTGCTGCCGCCCGCGGTCGCCTGGACCGTTTCGAGCAGGAAGGCCTGGCCTTCTTCGAGGCCGTGCGCCAAGCCTATCTGCAACGCGCCCACGGCGCGCCGCAACGCTACAGCCTGCTTGACGCTGCCCAGCCACTGGAGGCCGTGCAGCGCGCCATCGACGCGCTGCTGCCGGGCATCGTGGAGCGTTGCCGTGGCTGAGGCCTACCCCTGGCAGCAGGCGCTGTGGCAGCAGCTGGCCGGGCGCGCCCGCCACGCCCACGCTTATCTGCTGCACGGGCCGCAGGGCATCGGCAAGCGCGCCCTGGCCGAACGGCTGATGGCGCGTCTGCTGTGCCAGCAGCCGCAGGCGCTGGATGCCTGCGGGCAGTGCAAGTCGTGCCTGTTGCTCAAGGCTGGCAGCCACCCGGATAACTTCGTGCTGGAGCCGGAGGAGGCCGACACGCCGATCAAGGTCGATCAGGTGCGCGAACTGGTGTCTTTCGTGGTACAGACGGCGCAGCTGGGCGGGCGTAAAGTGGTGCTGATCGAGCCGGTCGAGGCGATGAACGTCAACGCTTCCAACGCCTTGCTCAAAAGCCTGGAGGAGCCTTCGGGCGATACCGTGCTGCTGCTGGTCAGTCATCAGCCCAGCCGCCTGTTGCCGACGATCAAGAGCCGCTGCCAGCAAGTCGTCTGTCCACAGCCCAGCCTGGCGCAGAGCCAGGCATGGCTGGCCACGGCGTTGCCCGACAGCGACGAGGCCGAGCGCGAAGAGCTGCTGACCCTCGCCGCCGGTTCGCCGCTGATGGCGGTCAGCCTGCAAGCGCAAGGTGTGCGTGAGCAACGGGCCTTGGTGACCGACGGGGTGAAGAAGCTGCTCAAGCAGCAGCAATCGCCCAGTCAGCTGGCCGAGGCCTGGAGCAATGTGCCGCTGCTGTTGCTGTTCGACTGGTTTTGCGACTGGTCGCACTTGATCCTGCGCTACCAGTTGACCCAGGATGAAGCGGGGTTGGGCTTGGCCGACATGCGCAAGGTGGTGCAGTACCTCGCGCAGAAGGCTCGTCAGGGCAAGGTGCTGGAGGTCCAGGCCTGGATCCTCGAACAGCGCCAGAAGGTGCTCGGCAAGGCCAACCTCAATCGTGTATTGCTGCTGGAAGCGCTGCTGGGCCACTGGGTGCAGCTGCCCGGTTCCCGCTGACTTTTCATCTTTCATGTGTGCCGCCTCCCATGCTCGTAGATTCCCATTGCCATCTCGACCGTCTTGACCTGAGCGCCCATCAGGGCTCCCTCGATGCTGCCCTGCAGGCAGCGCGCGAGCGGGGGGTCGGGCATTTCCTGTGCATTGGCGTCAGCGCCGAAAATGCCGGGGCGGTGAAGGCGCTGAGCGAGCAGTACGCCGATGTCGACTGCTCGGTGGGCGTGCACCCGCTGGACCTGGCGCCGGGTGAGACGCCTGCGCTGGAATGGCTGCTGCGCGAGTTGGCGCACCCGCATGTGGTGGCGATTGGCGAAACCGGCCTGGACTACCACTACGAGCCGGAAGCCGCCGCGTTGCAGCAGGCATCGTTCCGCCTGCACCTGGAGGCCTCGCGCCAGACCGGCAAGCCGGTCATCGTGCATACCCGTGCGGCGCGGGCCGATACCCTGGCGCTGTTGCGTGAAGCGAACCTGCCGCAGGCGGGCGTGCTGCACTGCTTCACTGAAGACTGGGAGATGGCCAAGGCGGCACTGGACCTGGGCTACTACATCTCGTTGTCCGGTATTGTTACCTTCCGCAATGCCGATGCTCTGCGCGAGGTGGCGCGGCAGGTGCCGGTCGATCGCCTGCTGGTTGAAACCGACTCGCCGTACCTGGCACCGATCCCGCATCGTGGCAAGCCGAACCTACCGCAGTATGTGCGGGAGGTGGCGGAGTATGTGGCGTCGTTGCGTGGGGTCAGCTACCAGCAGTTGGCAGAGCAGACCACGGGCAATTTCAAGCGCCTGTTCCCGTTGGCAAGAGTGGCCTGAGGGGTAGGGCTCGAGGTTGGCGTTGTCGCAGAGATCAAGCGCCGCCCGCGCGGCGCATCGCGGATAAATCCGCTCCTACATTTGTTGCAACGTGCCGAACCTGATAGGCCATGGTTGCCCGCCTTGGCGCATGGCTTGAGCCGTGCAAACCGGCTGACAACCATGGCCTCACAGGCATGGCCACGTTGCAACAAATGTAGGAGCGGATTTATCCGCGATGCGCCGCGCGGGCGGCGCTCGATCTTGCAGGCGCAGAAGATGCCAAGGCAGGCACTTCCCGGCCCAATTGCAATCTTCCTGCTTCTCCCCAGGCAAAAAAAACCCGGGTTCTGGGGGGGGAATCCGGGTTAAGACCATTAGGAGTAAAACAAAGGTACGCGGTCCCTGGGCACCTTTATTGGCGCGCCACTTGGGGGGGATGCGCCGCGCCAACACTTCAAGTATTGGTCAGGTTTGGCGCAGTGCCAGTGCTTCTCTGTTCGTTTTTTAAACAGATTTGGAATACGCCCGCTATCCCTTCCTCCCTCAGCGCATGGCCAAACGCCGTATTTGCTGGACAGCTTCGTCGATCAGCTGCTCACTGGTATAGAAATGTGGCGAAAATCGTATACCTGGACCTCTCAGAGCACAGATCGTCTGCTCCGCCATCAAGCTTCGATAGACAGCCGTGCTGTCCTGTCCCAGGAGGCTGAAAGTGACGATACCCGCACGTTTTTCAGGGGATACGGGGCTATGCAGGTATACGCCGGGAATACTGGCCAGGCCCTGAAGCAGTTGCTCGACCCGCAGTTGCAAGTGCCGGCCAACCTCCGCCATGCCTATTTCCTCCAGCAATGACAGGCTGGCCTCCAGTGCGCACGCACCCAGCATGTTCGGGCTGCCGCATTCAAAACGCCTTGCGCTACGTGCCGGCTGCCACTCGCGGCGGTCGAAGTCGCCCAGCTGTTCGAGCATATGCCAGCCATAAGCATGCAGCTTCAACTGCGGGCGCAGTGCCGCGCGGCAATAGAACAGGCCCATGCCCTCGGGGCCCAGCATCCACTTGTGGCCGTCGGCCATGGCGAAGTCGCATTGAGCGTGCTGCACGTCGAAAGGCAGGGCGCCAATCTGCTGGATGGCATCGACGCAGAACAGGACATGACGTGCCCGGCATCCCTCACCAAGGCGGTGCAGGTCCAGGCGCAGGCCGCTGGCGAACTGCACGGCGCTCACTGCCAGCAGGCGTGTACGCGGCCCGCAGGCCGCGAGCAGTGCCGCTTCAGGGTCAGGCCCGGCGAGGCTCACCTTGGTTACCTCGACGCCACGCGCGCCCAAGGCTTCCCAGACGACCCGGTTGGAGGGAAATTCCTCGTCACTGATCACCACCTGGTCACCGGCTTGCCAGTCGAGGCCGAACGCGACCAGCGAAAGCGCCTCTGACGTGTTTTTCACCAACGCGATATCGGCCTGGGATGGGGCGTTGACCAGGCGTGCCAGCCTTTCCCGCAGCCTGCGTTCGGTGGCCAGCCATGCCGGGTAGTCGCTCGCACCCAGGCGCACGTTGACCTGAGCAAAGCGTGCCACGGCCTCGCTGGCCCGGCGTGGCCAGGGCGCGATGGCCGCATGGTTCAGGTAACGCAGCCCCGGCGCCTGGGCAAACTCATCGAGAAACATAGACATGGTTGGATGATCCGTGCAATTTGCTGCAAGTTAGGCATAATAAACCGCTTCACTGTCATCCAGTCCTTCCTATGCAGAAAGAACCTCGTAAGGTCCGTGAGTTTCGCCGTCGCGAACAGGAAATCCTCGATACCGCGTTGAAGCTGTTCCTCGAACAGGGTGAAGACAGCGTCACTGTCGAGATGATCGCCGACGCCGTGGGTATCGGCAAAGGCACGATCTACAAGCACTTCAAGTCCAAGGCGGAGATCTACCTGCGCCTGATGCTCGACTATGAGCGTGACCTGAACGCGCTGTTGCACTCGGCCGATGTCGATCGCGACAAGGAGGCGCTGTCGCGCGCCTACTTCGAGTTCCGCATGCGCGACCCGCAGCGCTACCGGCTGTTCGACCGTCTGGAAGAAAAGGTGGTCAAGGGCAACCAGGTACCGGAAATGGTCGAGCAGTTGCACAGCATCCGCGCTTCCAACTTCGACCGCCTGACCCAGCTGATCAAGGGCCGCATCAGCGAAGGCAAGCTTGAAGACGTGCCGCCGTACTTCCACTACTGCGCCGCCTGGGCGTTGGTACATGGCGCCGTGGCGCTGTACCACTCGCCGTTCTGGAGCAACGTGCTGGAAGATCAGGAAGGCTTCTTCCAGTTCCTCATGGATATCGGCGTGCGCATGGGCAACAAGCGCAAGCGTGATCCGGAAGCGGCTAACTGAAGGTACTTGTCGTCACCGGGTGAAACTGGGGTGTAAAAGGGGACTTGCAAAAACTTGAACCATGAGTCAAGTTTTGCCAGCCCCGATTCATCCATGCCGGAGTCATCCATGATCGTCGATCGTCAAGGCAGGCGTTTTCGCAACCTGCGCGTCAGCCTGACGGCTGCCTGTAATTACGCCTGCAGCTACTGTGTGCCGGACGGCAAGCGCCTGGTAGCAACCCAGGATGAACTGTCGGCGGATGCCTTGGCGCGGGGCGTGGCCTACCTCATCGAAGCTGCTGGTATCGAGCGCTTGCGCATTACCGGAGGCGAGCCGCTGGTCAGCCCTCGACTGGATGCCTTTCTGGCGGCGGTAGCCAAGCTCGACCTTGACGACATCACGCTGACCACCAACGGGCAACTGCTCACCCGCAAGCTGCCACGACTGCAGGCAGCCGGTATTCGCCGCTTGAACGTGTCGCTCGATACCCTCGATCCCCACGCGTTCCGCCGCATCGCCCGTGGCGGTGACTTGGCCAGCGTGTTGGCAGGCATGGACCAGGCCAGCGCCATGGGCATGCGGATCAAGGTCAACATGGTGCCAATGCGTGGGCAGAACCTCGATCAGGTGCTGCCGATGCTCGACTACTGCATGGCGCGGGGGTTCGAGCTGCGTTTCATCGAGCTGATGCGCATGGGCCACCTGGCCCGGGACAACAACGCGTTCCTGCAGCAGTTTGTCGGGCTCGAGGCATTGCTCGATGTGATCGGCGGCCGTTATGCCTACCAGCAGGTCGACGCACCGCTGGATGCTACGGCGCTGCGCTACCAGATCCCGGGGCAAGGCCATTTCGGCGTCATAGCCAATGAAAGCGTGCCGTTCTGTCCTACCTGCTCGCGTCTGCGCCTGTCCTCGACCGGCTGGCTGCACGGCTGCCTGTCCTCCGGCAATCGTCACTATGTCGGCGACCTGCTGGAGAAACCCCGTCATCAGGCGCTCCCTGGCTTGCAGCGGCTACTGGTAAAAGCCTTGGCAGACAAGCAGGAACTGGCGTTTTCAGGTGATGTGATGGTGATGAAGGTGATTGGCGGCTGAAGCTGGCGCAAAAGCTGCATCCGCCGGCTATTCGCCGGTTTTTCGTCACCGGCCACTGGAGGAAAGATGCGTAGCCTGGTCTTGCTGCTGACGCTGATGGCGTTGGGCGGTTGCATGAATGTCAGCGATATGGGCGAGGGCGTCCGTTACCACATGAGCGATGCCGGTTTGCTGGACCACAGCGATACCCGTCGTAGCTTGTCGATTCGCCTGCAGCCTGATTCGTTCATCTTCATCGGCCAAGGCGCGTTCATGCCGCCAGGCAAGGGGCCGTTGCCGAAGCAGAATGTAGTGGCCGAAGAGGCATTCAAGAGCTTCATCGAGTACTTCCCGCTGGTGCGTCGCGCGCAAGGGCCGCTTGGGCTCGAAGAGGCGATCACCCAGGCCCGCTCGGTGGGCGCCGACTATGTCCTGTATACCCGCTTCGCTCGCACGGATGACCGCATCGGCAACGGCGATGAATGGTATGACGAGCAGGCCGTCGACCGCGTGGGTTGGGACACCGGTGTCGTCCAGATGATGCTGATCGAGACCAATACGCGATACCTGATCGACACGGTGCGGATCAAGAGCCGCGGCGGTTTGTTGACGTTCCACGACCAGTCGCCCCAGGATTTGCTTGGAGCACCGATGCGCGAGTACGCTCGTAGCCTTCTGGGCATGAGCGAGTGAGGGCAGGGCGATGACGGATTCCGGCAAGGCCAACGATCTACTGGCGCAAGTTCCCAAGCACAAGGGGCTGCCGCCGGTGCATCTGTGGAACCCGGATTTCTGCGGCGATATCGACATGCGTATTGCCCGCGATGGGACGTGGTACTACTTGGGTACGCCCATCGGGCGTAAGCCCATGGTTCGTCTGTTTTCGACGATCATACGCCGCGATGGCGATGATTATTTCCTGATTACCCCGGTGGAGAAGGTCGGCATCCGCGTCGATGATGCTCCATTCGTGGCCGTGTCGCTTGAGGTGCTCGGCAGTGGTGAGGCACAGGTGCTGCGCTTTACCAGCAATGTCGAGGATCAGGCCGAGGCAGGGCCGCAGCACCCGTTGCGGGTTGAAATCGATCCTGATACCCAGGAGCCGTCGCCTTATGTGCTGATGCGCAGCAATCTCGAGGCGTTGATCCACCGCAATGTGTTCTACCAGTTGGTCGACCTGGCGGTGCCACGGGTGATCGATGGCGAGGAGTGGCTCGGGGTGTGGAGCCATGGTGTGTTCTATCCGATCGGGCGCAATTGCTGAGAGCGTGCCGGCTGGCCTGCTGCTTTTCCTTCTGATTGGCCGTTTGCACCCTGTGCCGCCGGGCGCCGGTCAGGCAGTGATGTGTGGGGCCTGAGATGCCTGGCTGAAGATCTTCCGTCAGACAACGAAAAAGCCCCTGATGCTTGCGCATACAGGGGCTTTCTCAGTGTTTGGCTCCGCGACCTGGACTCGAACCAGGGACCCAATGATTAACAGTCATTTGCTCTACCGACTGAGCTATCGCGGAATCTGCGCGTATCTTACCGATTGCCAGGGGGAAGTCAAGCCTCCCCCTGACAAATCAATCAGTTACAGCACTTCAACGATGGCCTTGGTAACCACGTGAATGTTGCTCTGGTTCAGCGCGGCGACGGCGATGCGACCGGTGTCCAGGGCATAGATGCCGAAGTCGTTCTTCAGGCGGGTAACCTGCTCAACGGTCAGGCCCGAGTAGGAGAACATGCCCACCTGGCGGCCGACGAAGCTGAAGTCGCGCTTGGCGCCGTATTCGGCCAGCAGCGATACCATCTGCTTGCGCATGCCGTGGATGCGTTCGCGCATCTCGCCAAGCTCCGCTTCCCACATCTGGCGCAGCTCGGCGCTGTTGAGCACGGTGGCGACGATGGTCGCGCCGTGGGTCGGCGGGTTGGAGTAGGTGGTGCGGATCACACGCTTGACCTGCGAGAGGACACGGGTGCTTTCGTCTTTCGAGGCGGTGACGATCGACAGTGCGCCGACGCGCTCGCCGTACAGCGAGAACGACTTGGAGAACGAGCTGGAAACGAAGAACTCCATGCCCGATTCGGCGAACAGGCGCACGGCGAAGGCGTCTTCGCCGATGCCGTCACCGAAGCCCTGGTAGGCCATGTCGAGGAATGGCACGTGGCCCTTGGCCTTGACCACTTCCAGAACATTCTTCCAGTCGTCCAGGGTCAGGTCTACGCCGGTCGGGTTGTGGCAGCAGGCGTGCAGCACGACGATCGAACCGGATGGCAGGGCGTTGAGGTCTTCGAGCATGCCGGTGCGGTTGACGTCGTTGCTCGGTGCGTCGTAGTAACGGTAGTTCTGCACCGGGAAACCCGCGCTTTCGAACAGCGCACGGTGGTTTTCCCAGCTCGGGTCGCTGATGGCAACCACGGCATTCGGCGAAATGCGCTTGAGGAAGTCGGCGCCGATCTTCAGAGCGCCAGTGCCGCCTACAGCCTGCACGGTGACCACGCGGCCAGCGGCCAGCAGGGGCGATTCGGCACCGAACAGCAGTTTCTGCACGGCCTGGTCGTAGGTGGCGATACCATCGATCGGCAGGTAGCCGCGCGAGGCGTGCTGGGCTGCACGCTGGGTTTCGGCTTCGATCACGGCGCGCAGCAGCGGAATGCGGCCTTCCTCATTGCAGTACACGCCTACGCCCAGGTTGACCTTGTCGGTACGAGGGTCGGCGTTGAATGCTTCGTTGAGGCCCAGGATAGGGTCGCGGGGTGCCAGCTCGACAGCGGAAAACAGGCTCATTGTTACTTCGGCTCTGATTGGAGAGTGATAGGGCGTACACGCTCCAGCCGAATGCACTGAAGCGGTGCACAAACGGGGAGTCAGTATAGTGATACCGCCCGGTCACTGCGACAGTCGGGCGCAGCTTTTCCGGCGATTTGCGCAAATATTTTTCGACCATTGGTCGAAATGCCCGGTCCACCGTAATGCGCACTCACAGCTTGGCCTTGATTCCGGCCCCAGGCGGGCGCATTTGGGTATAGACTACTGGCTAAATTTACAGTTACTGCGTTACCGCGAGGTCCGTCATGTCCGAGTTCCAGCTCGTCACCCGTTTCCAGCCGGCCGGCGACCAGCCCGAGGCCATCCGCCAGATGGTCGAGGGTATCGACGCAGGCCTGTCGCACCAGACCCTGCTGGGGGTGACCGGCTCGGGCAAGACCTTCAGCATCGCCAATGTCATCCAGCAGGTGCAGCGGCCCACCCTGGTGCTGGCGCCGAACAAGACCCTGGCGGCGCAGTTGTATGGCGAGTTCAAGGCGTTCTTCCCGAACAACGCGGTGGAGTACTTCGTCTCCTACTACGACTACTACCAGCCAGAGGCCTACGTGCCGTCGTCGGACACCTTCATCGAGAAGGATGCCTCGATCAACGACCACATTGAACAGATGCGCCTGTCGGCGACCAAGGCGCTGCTGGAACGGCGCGATGCGATCATCGTCACCACCGTGTCGTGCATCTACGGCCTCGGCAGCCCCGAGACCTACCTGAAGATGGTCCTGCACGTCGACCGGGGCGACAAGCTTGACCAGCGCGCCTTGTTGCGCCGGCTGGCCGACCTGCAATACACCCGCAACGAGATGGACTTCGCCCGCGCCACATTCCGTGTGCGTGGCGATGTGATCGACATTTTCCCGGCCGAATCCGACCTCGAGGCCATCCGCATCGAGCTGTTCGATGACGAGGTCGAGAATATCGCCGCCTTCGACCCGCTGACCGGCGAGGTTTTCCGCAAGCTGCCACGCTTCACCTTCTACCCCAAGAGCCACTACGTGACCCCGCGGGAAACCCTGCTGGAGGCGGTGGAGGGCATCAAGGAAGAGTTGCAGGACCGGCTCGAGTACCTGCACAAGGCCAACAAGCTGGTCGAAGCCCAGCGCCTGGAGCAACGCACCCGTTTCGACCTGGAAATGATCCTCGAACTGGGTTACTGCAACGGCATCGAGAACTACTCGCGCTACCTGTCCGGGCGCCCGGCCGGCGCGCCGCCGCCCACGCTCTACGATTACCTGCCGGCCGATGCCCTGCTGGTGATCGACGAGTCCCACGTCAGCGTTCCCCAGGTGGGCGCCATGTACAAGGGCGACCGCTCGCGCAAGGAAACCCTGGTCGAATACGGCTTCCGCCTGCCGTCGGCACTGGATAACCGGCCGATGCGCTTTGACGAGTGGGAGGCTGTGAGCCCGCAGACCATCTTCGTGTCTGCCACCCCTGGCCCCTATGAAGCCGAGCATGCCGGCCGGGTGGTGGAGCAGGTAGTGCGCCCGACCGGCCTGGTCGACCCACAGGTTGAAGTGCGCCCGGCGCTGACCCAGGTCGACGACCTGCTGTCGGAGATCCGCAAGCGCGTCGCCCAGGGCGACCGGGTGCTGGCGACCACGCTGACCAAGCGCATGGCCGAAGACCTCACCGACTACCTGGCCGACCACGATGTGCGGGTACGCTACCTGCACTCGGACATCGACACGGTGGAGCGCGTTGAGATCATCCGTGACTTGCGCCTGGGCACCTTCGATGTGCTGGTGGGCATCAACCTGCTGCGCGAGGGCCTGGACATGCCTGAGGTGTCGCTGGTGGCCATTCTGGATGCCGACAAGGAAGGCTTCCTGCGTTCCGAGCGCTCGCTGATCCAGACCATTGGCCGTGCCGCACGTAACCTCAATGGCCGGGCGATCCTGTATGCCGACAACATCACAGGCTCCATGCAGCGCGCCATCGATGAGACGGAGCGGCGCCGGGAGAAGCAGATCGCGTTCAACCAGGCCAACGGCATCGTGCCCAAGGGTGTGGTCAAGGACATCACCGACATCATGGAAGGCGCCACCGTGCCCGGCGCGCGCAGCAAGAAGCGCAAGGGCATGGCCAAGGCGGCGGAGGAGAGCGCCCGTTACGAGGCCGAGCTGCGAACGCCGGGCGAGATCACCAAGCGCATCAAGCAGCTGGAAGAGAAGATGATGCAGCTTGCCCGCGACCTCGAATTCGAAGCTGCCGCGCAGCTGCGGGACGAGATTACCCAGTTGCGCGAGCGCCTGATCACCAGCTGATTTCTTTGCTTACTGTACCGGCCTCTTCGCGGGTAAACCCGCTCCCACAGGTATTACATAGCTCTCAAGTGCTGTGAGATCCCTGTGGGAGCGGGTTCACCCGCGAAGAGGCCGGTACAGGCAATACAAATCTCAGTGGGCTTCCCCAGCCTTCAACCCCTCCGGCAGCTTCCGGGTCAACAGCACTGCCACCATGCTCACCGCCAGCCCGATCCCGACAAAGTGGAAGGCATCGTTGTAGGCCATGATCAGCGCCTGCTGGTGGGTAATCTCGCTCAGCTTGCCCAACGCCGCACTGTCACTGCCCAATCGCTCCGCCAATTGCGCCAGCCGCTCCGCCACCTGCGGATTGCTCGGTACCACCGACTCCCGCAGGTAATCGAAATACACCTTGGTCCGCGCATCCAGCAAGGTTGCCAGCAGGGCGATGCCGATCGCGCCGCCCAGGTTGCGCAGAATGTTGAACAGGCTCGACGCAGACCCGGCATCCTGCGGCTGGATATACGCCGTGGCGATCAGCGAAATGGTCACCATGATCATCGGCTGGCCGAGGGCGCGGATGATCTGGATATGGTTGAACTGCGGCCCGGCAAAGTCCGGGTTCAACACCCCCGAGCCGAAACTGGCGACACCGAACAGGCAGAAGCCGAGGGCGCACAGCAGCTTGGGCGACACCACCTTCATGATTTGCGGCACCAGCGGAATCAGAAACAGCTGCGGAATGCCCATCCACATGATCACTTCGCCGATCTGCAGGGCGTTGTAGCCCTGGATCTGTGCCAGGTACAGCGGCAGCAGGTAGATCGAACCGTAAAGCCCCACGCCCATGCCCAGGCTGGCAATGCTCGACAGGCCGAAATTGCGGTTGCCGAGGATGCGCAGGTTGATCAGGGGCTGCGGTTTGGACAGCTGCAGGATGACGAAGGTGGTCAGGCTGATCACGGCGACGGTCGCCAGGCCGACGATCAGGTTCGACTCCAGCCAGTCCTTGCGGTGGCCCTCCTCAAGGAAGACCTGCAAGCAACCCAGGCCCACGCCGAGGGTGACGATGCCCGCATAATCGGTGCTTTTCAGCAGTTCCCAGTGCGCTTCTTTCTTCTCCAGGCCATAGAGCAGGCCGGCGATCATCACCAGCCCGGGCGGGATGTTGATATAGAAGATGTATTCCCAGCCCCAGTTTTCGGTCAGCCAGCCGCCAAGGGTGGGGCCGATCGACGGGGCGAAGGTGGCTGTCATGGCGAACATGGCCATGCCTTTGGCACGGTGATGCTCAGGCAGTTTGATCAGGGTCAGGGTGAATGCCAGCGGAATAAGCGCGCCGCCGGTGAAACCCTGTAGGGCACGGAACAGGATCATGCTCTCGAGGTTCCAGGCCATCGAGCAGAGCAACGAGGACACCAGGAAACCGCCAGACACCCACACCGCCAGGCGCCTCGCCGAGAGCAGCTGCACCAGCCAGGCGGTCAGCGGAATCATGATGATTTCCGCCACCAGGTAGGAGGTGGATATCCACGAGCCTTCCTCCAGCGTCGCTGAAAGCGCGCCCTGTATGTCCTTGAGCGAGGAGTTGGTGATCTGGATATCCAGCACGGCCATGAAGGCCCCCAGCATCACGCTCATCACCGCGATCCAGTCGCGTCGGGTCGGCTCCGCAGTCGGGCGGAGCAGTTGATCACCGGCCATCGTGGCCTGCGTCTTCGTTGCGCAGGTCGACGGTGGCGGTGACCGACATGCCGGGGCGAATGCGCCCATGCAACGGGTTGTCGGCAGCGAACGTCAGCTTCACCGGAATGCGCTGCACCACCTTGGTGAAGTTGCCGGTGGCGTTATCTGGCGGCAGCAGGCTGAACTGCGCGCCGGACGCGGCGAACAGGCTGTCGACGCGGCCTTCGATCGGGGTGTCGGGGTAGCTGTCGAACAGCAGTTCGGCGCGCTGACCGGGATGCATCTTGCCGATCTGGGTTTCCTTGAAGTTGGCCTGCACCCAGATGTTCTCATCGGGCACGATCGACAACAGGTAGGCGCCGGCCTGAACGACTTGGCCATTGCGGGCATTGCGCTGGCCGATGGTGCCGCTCAGTGGCGCGCGAATCTCGCAGCGGGTCAGGTTCAGTTCCGCCTGGGCCAGGTCGGCGCGGGCATTGGCGATTTGCGCGTCGAGGCGTTTGAGGTCGGCGGTCAAGGCGTTGACCTGCTGGCGCTGGCTTTGCAGGTCGGCACGGGCTTTGTCGACCTGGGAACCGGCCACATGGCTGTCTGCTGACAGGGTGGTCACCCGCTCTTCGGAGACGAAGCCGGGCTTTCGCAGCTTTTCGGCACGGCTCAGGTCAAGGCGCGCGCGGTCGAACGTGGCCTGGTTGGCGGCGACCTGCGCCTGCCCTGCGGCGATCTGGCTGCCTTGCTGGGTCAGCCGGCTCTGGGCCTGGGCATATTCGGCCTCGCGGGTGGCGAGGGCGGCGCGGGCGCGCTCTACTGCCAGCTCGAAGTCGGCTGCCTCCAGACGCACCAGCAGGTCGCCTTTGTTCACGTGCTGATTATCGTCGACCCGGACCTCGTCGATGCGTGCGCCGAGCTGGCTGGAGATACGGGTGATTTCACCCTGCACGTAGGCATTGTCGGTGCTCTCAAAGAAGCGGCCTTTGAAATACCACTCGGCCAGGAAGGCGAGGGCGATGAGGGCCACCAGGGTGAAGAAGATCGCCAGGCGGCGTTTGAGTTGGGCAGGCATGGGGACTATCGTTCCAGAAATGTAAATAAATTTAACAGCGGCAGATGGCCCGTCGACAAGTGACGTTCGCGCCATTGCTGGAGCCCGGTGCCTGCTCCCTGCTAACATCCCGCCTTTGTTTCATCTTTCGTTCGAGACTCTCATGACCACCGTTCGCACGCGTATCGCGCCATCGCCCACTGGCGACCCCCATGTCGGCACCGCCTACATCGCCCTGTTCAACTACTGCTTTGCCAAGCAGCACGGCGGTGAGTTCATCCTGCGTATCGAAGACACCGACCAACTGCGCTCCACGCGCGAGTCGGAGCAGCAGATCTTCGACGCCCTGCGCTGGCTCGGCATCGAATGGAACGAAGGCCCGGATGTCGGTGGCCCGCACGGTCCGTACCGGCAGAGCGAGCGTGGCGAGATCTACGCCAGGTACGCCAAGGAGCTGGTCGATGCCGGCCACGCCTTCTACTGCTTCTGCACCGCCGAAGAGCTGGAGCAGATGCGTGCCGAGCAGATGGCCCGGGGCGAAACCCCGCGCTACGACGGCCGTGCCCTGCTGCTGAGCGCCGAAGAGGTGCAGCGCCGCCTGGCCGCTGGCGAGCCGCATGTGATCCGCATGAAGGTGCCGAGCGAAGGTGTTTGCGTGGTTCCGGACATGCTTCGTGGCGACGTCGAAATTCCATGGGACCGCATGGACATGCAGGTGCTGATGAAGAATGACGGCCTGCCGACCTACTTCCTGGCCAACGTGGTCGATGACCACCTGATGGGCATCACCCATGTCCTGCGCGGCGAAGAGTGGCTGCCGTCGGCACCGAAGCTGATCAAGCTGTATGAGTATTTCGGTTGGGAGCAGCCGAAGCTTTGCTACATGCCGCTGCTGCGCAACCCGGACAAGTCCAAGCTGTCCAAGCGCAAGAACCCGACGTCGGTGACCTTCTACGAGCGCATGGGCTTCATGCCCGAGGCCATGCTCAACTACCTGGGCCGCATGGGCTGGTCGATGCCGGACGAGCGCGAGAAGTTCTCCCTGGCCGAGATGGTCGAGCACTTCGACCTGTCGCGTATCTCCCTGGGTGGCCCGATTTTCGACATCGAGAAGCTGTCCTGGCTCAATGGCCAGTGGCTGCGCGAGCTGCCGGTAGAAGAATTCGCCGCACGTGTGCAGAAGTGGGCATTCAACAGCGACTACATGATGAAAATCGCCCCGCATGTGCAGGGCCGGGTCGAGACCTTCAGCCAGATCGCCCCGTTGGGTGGTTTCTTCTTCGAGGGCGCGCTCAAGCTCGATGCCAAGCTGTTCGAAAGCAAGAAGCTGTCCGCCGACCAGGTGCGCCAGGTGATGCAGCTGATCCTGTGGAAACTGGAAGGCCTGCGCCAGTGGGAGAAAGAGCGCATCACCGGCTGCATCCAGGCCGTGGTCGAAGCGCTTGAGCTGAAGCTGCGTGACGCCATGCCACTGATGTTCGCCGCCATTACCGGCCAGGCCAGCTCGGTGTCGGTGCTCGACGCCATGGAAATCCTTGGCCCCGACCTGACCCGCTACCGTCTGCGCCAGGCCCTGGACCTGCTCGGCGGTGTGTCGAAGAAAGAAAACAAGGAATGGGAAAAGCTGCTGGCGAACATCGCCTGATAGCCTTGCGCAGCGATAACTGAACCTGTGGGAGCGGGTTCACCCGCGAATACGATGATGCATTCACCGCAGCATTCGCGGGTAAACCCGCTCCTACAAGGCTCGATGTTCAGGTTTGCACGGGGCAGGGCGGTAAGTGATTGTTATCTGTGAAAAAAATTTTGAATATTTTCAAAATTTAGTTTGACAGCCCTGCAATCCGATCTTAATATGCGCCCCGTCCACAGCGATGAACGAAAACGAAACGCCAGGCACCCAGCCAGCGCTTCTGTTCAGAGCGACATTGTGGGGCTATAGCTCAGCTGGGAGAGCGCCTGCATGGCATGCAGGAGGTCAGCGGTTCGATCCCGCTTAGCTCCACCAAATTCCGTTTGATGGCCAAGGCTGTCAAGCAAGACCGGGTCCAGCAACCGGGTCTTGAAGGTAAGAAGGTTCGTCCCCTTCGTCTAGTGGCCTAGGACACCGCCCTTTCACGGCGGTAACAGGGGTTCGAGTCCCCTAGGGGACGCCAGTTTTACACAAGCGATGTTTCAGGATGTCGCTGGGCCGAGAGGCTAGAAATCCGGGGCTATAGCTCAGCTGGGAGAGCGCCTGCATGGCATGCAGGAGGTCAGCGGTTCGATCCCGCTTAGCTCCACCAATTCTGCCAGGGTTCGATGCGTCGAATCTTCGCGAAGGTTACGTCCCCTTCGTCTAGTGGCCTAGGACACCGCCCTTTCACGGCGGTAACAGGGGTTCGAGTCCCCTAGGGGACGCCACTTTTACCCGCGTTTTGCGGGACTTTAAAAGGCTCGTTCGCATATTGAATGAGTCTTTTGTTTCGGGGCTATAGCTCAGCTGGGAGAGCGCCTGCATGGCATGCAGGAGGTCAGCGGTTCGATCCCGCTTAGCTCCACCAATTCTGCCAGGGTTCGATGCGTCGGACCTTCGCGAAGGTTACGTCCCCTTCGTCTAGTGGCCTAGGACACCGCCCTTTCACGGCGGTAACAGGGGTTCGAGTCCCCTAGGGGACGCCATTTTTACCCGCGTTTTGCGGGACTTTTAAGGCTCATTCGATTATTGAATGGGCCTTTTGTTTTTCTTCCGCCGAAAAAATGCTGCTACCGACAAGCGGCGGCAAATTCTGCTTGCCAAAAAATATTATGAGAATAATATTTCGATCATAATATTTTGATCGGCAACCGGCCAATGAGCGACAAGAAGAGCAAGACCCGCGAACGCATTCTCGAAGCAGCCCGCAGCGCGTTGATCCAGCATGGCCCGGCCGAGCCGAGCGTCGGCCAGGTAATGGGCGCGGCAGGCCTGACCGTGGGGGGGTTCTATGCGCACTTCGCGAGCAAGGACGAACTCATGCTCGAAGCCTTCCGCCAGTTGCTGGGCGAACGGCGTGCCTTGCTCGCCCAGATAGACCCGAACCTGGATGGCGAAGGGCGCCGTGCCCTGGCGAGCGCCTTCTACCTGTCGCGCAAGCACCGTGACGCCGAGGTGCATGCTTGCCCGCTGCCGAACTCGCTCGGCGAGATGCAGCGTCTGCCGGCAGCCTTCCGTGAAGTGCTGGCCGAGCATATCGAGCTGATGACGGCGGCGATGGTCGACCGCCCGGAAGACGCCGACAAAGCCTTGGCTGACCTGGCCCTGATGATCGGTGGCCTGGCCCTGGCGCGGGCCTTGGGCCCGGGCGAGTTGTCCGATCGCATTCTACGTGCCGCCAAGTCGGCAGTTCTCTGATACCCCTGGTCCTGGAGCAAGGCGATGACTACCCTGAGCTGGATTCGTGGCGTAAATGGCACCTTGGGTCGACTGGCCCCCGAGCATGTCGCCGGCAAGATGCGCCGTGCCTTCATGACCCCGCGCAATCTGCCCCCACGGCAATGGGAGCTGCCGCTGCTGGCCAGTGCCGAGCGCATCACCTTGCGCTTCGGCTTGTCGGCCTTGCGTTGGGGCAAAGGGCCGACAGTGTTGCTGATGCACGGCTGGGAAGGGCGCCCGACCCAGTTCGCGGCGTTGATCGAAACGCTGGTGCGGGCCGGGCACACGGTGGTCTCGCTGGAGGGCCCGGCCCACGGTCGCTCGCCCGGCCAGCAGGCGCATGTGGTGCTGTTTGCCCGGGCGCTGCTGGAAGCGGCCGCCGAGTTGCCGCCGCTACGTGCCGTGATCGGTCACTCCATGGGCGGCGCCAGCGTGTTGCTGGCGCTGCAGATGGGGCTGCGTGCCGAGGCCGCAGTGAGCATTGCGGCGCCTGCACAGCTGCTGGGTGTCTTGCGTGGCTTTGCCCAGCGCCTTGGGCTGCCGGCGCGGGCCAGGGCGGCGTTCATTCGCCAGGTCGAGCGCGATGTCGGCATGCAGATCGCTCGCCTCGATGTCAGTGGCTACCAGCTGGAGCTGCCCGGGCTGGTGGTGCATGCGGCGGATGATGCGCTGGTGCCCGCGGGTGAGGCGCAGCTCATCCACAAGGCCTGGTTCGACAGCCGACTGATGTTACTGGAGGAGGGTGGGCATCAGCGCCTGCTGGCTGACCCGCGTCTGGGCGAGGCGGTGCTGGAGCTTCTGGCCCGTGAGCCTACGCGGCAGAGTGCCTGAACATCCGTTACACTCGGCCCGTTCATTGAGATTGGGAGCGGGCATGAGCTGGGACCTGGAAGCGCCATTCATCATCGACCTGCGTGTCGGCAGCGAGGACATCGACGGCCTCGGCCACGCCAACAACGCGGTCTACGTCACCTGGCTGGAGCGCTGCGCCTGGCGCCACTCCCAGCGTCTGGGCCTGGACCTGGCCGAGTACCGGCGCCTGGACCGGGCCATGGCGGTGGTGCGCCACGAGATCGACTACCTCGCTGCGGGCTACGAGGACGATGAGCTGCAACTGGCCACCTGGATCATCGACTGGGACCAGCGCCTGCGCATGACCCGGCGCTTCCAGCTCAAGCGTCCACGTGATGGTGTGACCTTGCTGCGTGCACAGACCACCTTCGCCTGCATCGAGCTGTCCAGCGGCAAGCCCAAGCGCATGCCGGCCGAATTTCTCGAGGGTTACGGGCCGGCGCTGATCGGCAACTGAAGCCACGGTTTTTTTTGCTAGACTGCCGCCTTTTTACGCCGAGACCCCGACATGCAAATTGCCCTGGCCCCCATGGAGGGGCTGGTCGACAACATCCTGCGCGACGTCCTGACCCGAGTGGGCGGCATCGATTGGTGCGTCACCGAGTTCATCCGCGTGTGCGACCGCCTGCTGCCGGCCTCCTCGTTCGACAAGCTCGCCCCTGAGCTGCGCCAGGGCGCACGCACGGCCGCTGGCGTGCCGATGCGTGTGCAGTTGCTGGGCTCGGACCCGGTGTGCCTGGCGGAGAACGCCGCGCTGGCCTGCGAGCTGGGGGCGCCGGTCATCGACCTGAATTTCGGCTGCCCGGCCAAGACCGTGAACAAGTCGCGTGGCGGCGCAGTGCTGCTCAAGGAGCCGGAGCTGTTGCATGCCATCGTTCGCGAAGTGCGCCGTGCGGTGCCCGCGCACATCCCGGTCACTGCCAAGATGCGCCTGGGTTTCGATAGCCCGGACGGGGCGCTGGAATGTGCCACGGCGTTGGCCGAGGGCGGTTCGGCGCACCTGGTGGTGCATGCGCGGACCAAGGTCGAAGGCTACAAGCCACCCGCCCACTGGGAGTGGGTAGCGCGGGTGCAGGATGTGGTCCGGGTGCCGGTGTTTGCCAATGGCGAAATCTGGAGCGTTGACGACTGGCGGCGTTGCCGCGAGGTCAGCGGTGCCGAAGACATCATGCTGGGGCGCGGGCTGGTGTCGCGCCCGGACCTGGCCCTGCAGATCGCCGCGGCGCGCGACGGGCAGCAATACCAGCCGATGAGCTGGGTTGAGCTGCTGCCGTTGTTGCGCGAATTCTGGCGCCAGGCCCAGGCCAAGCTGTCGCCGCGCTATGCGCCGGGGCGGATGAAGCAGTGGCTGGCGATGCTGACCCGTAGTTATCCCGAGGCGGTGGTGCTGTTTGCCGAGTTGCGCCGAGAAGACGATTGCGCCCGCATCAGCCGGTTGCTTGGGGTCGAGGTGACTTCCTTCGAGTCTTGTGTCGCCTGATCCGGCCTCTTCGCGGGTAAACCCGCACAGGTACAGCGCTGCCCTCGGGACCTGTGAAATCCCTGTGGGAGCGGGTTCACCCGCGAAAGGGCCATCAGCTCCAAACAGATTTTTTCAGGGCACCCCTTGAAAGCTTTCTTGTAGCCCCTATCTCTTGAGTACGCGATGCCGAAGTCGGGTCGCGCAGTGACTTTACTTGCTGAAACTCAGGAGTTTATGACCATGACTACCGCTTTCTCTCTCGCTCCACTGTTCCGTCATTCCGTTGGCTTCGACCGTTTCAACGACCTGTTCGAGTCTGCGGCGCGCAATGAGGCGGGTAGCAGCTACCCTCCCTACAACGTGGAAAAACATGGCGATGACCACTATCGCATCGTGGTTGCCGCAGCCGGCTTCCAGGAGCAGGACCTCGACCTGCAAGTCGAAAAGGGTGTCCTGACCGTAACCGGTGGCAAACGCGAGAACGGCACTGCTGAAGTGACTTACCTGCACCAGGGCATTGCCCAGCGTGCCTTCAAGCTGTCGTTCCGCCTGGCCGACCATATCGAGGTCAAGTCGGCTGGCCTGGCCAACGGCCTGCTCAGCATCGACCTGCTGCGCATCGTGCCGGAAGAAGCCAAGGCCAAGCGCATCCCGATCAATGGCGACCAGCCTGCGCTGAACTGAGTTCAGTGTGAAGAAAGGGCACCTTCGGGTGCCCTTTTTTCGTTTCAGTAATCCGCCGGTGCTTCCAGCAACATCTGCCTGAACTCCGGCAGCGGCAGCGGCCGGCTGTGCAGGTAGCCCTGGTACAGATAGCAGCCCAGGCGTTCGAGAAACGCCAGTTGCTCGGTCAGTTCCACCCCTTCGGCAATTACCGCCAGGTCCAGGCTGCGGGCCATGGCCACGATGGCACGGACAATCTCGGCATCGTTGGGGTCATCCGGCGCGTCGCGGACAAACGTCTGGTCGATTTTCAAGGCATCCACCGGCAGGCGCTTGAGATAGGTCAGCGAGGAATAGCCGGTGCCGAAGTCGTCCATGGCAAAGCTCACGCCGTAGCGCTTGAGTTCACGCATCTTGCTGATGGTGTCTTCCAGGTTCTGGATGACGATGCCTTCGGTGATCTCCAGCTTCAGCATCTGCCGTGGCAGGCGGTAGTCATCCAGGCTGCGCAGTACCCGCTCGACGAAATCGTTCTGGCGGAACTGCCGCGGGCTGATGTTCACGCACAGGCTGAAATCATTGGCGTCGATCAGGCCGTCTTCGAGCATGTGTGCGCAGGCATCGCAGGCTTCGTCGAGAATCCAGCTGCCAACTTCCAGTATCAGGCCGCTTTCTTCCAGCACCTGGATGAACTGCGCCGGCGGTTGCTGGCCCAGTTGCGGATGATGCCAGCGCAGCAGCACTTCGGCACCGACGATGCGATTGTCGCGGGCATCGACCTGGGGCTGGAAATGCAAGGCCAGTTCACCCCGTGCCAGGGCCAGGCGCAGGTCGCTTTCCATGCGCAGGCGCTCGCTGGCGGCCTTCTGCATGGTGGTGTGGAACAGTTCGGTGGTATTGCGCCCGGAGTCCTTGGCCCGGTACAGGGCGATATCGGCGCGCTTGAGCAAGTCGGCCGGCGTGGTGCCGTGGTCGGGGATCAATGCCACGCCGATACTCGGCGTCACTTGCAGGCGCTGGCCATCCAGCGACATCGGTTCGGCCAGCAGTTCGCGCAGGGTGTCGGCCAGTTCGCGGACCTTGGTTTCCACGGCCTCGCGGCTGCCTTCCAGGCCGCTGAGCAGCACCACGAACTCATCGCCGCCCAGGCGCGCCACGGTGTCTTCCAGGCGCACACTGGCCTCCAGGCGAGCGGTGATGATCTTCAGCACGGTGTCGCCCACCGGGTGCCCGAGCGAGTCGTTGATGTGCTTGAAGTGGTCGAGGTCGAGGAACAGCAGCGCGCCGCGCAGGTTGTGGCGGCGCAGCAGGGCGATCTGCTGGCTCAGGCGATCCATCAGCAAGGCGCGGTTGGGCAGGTTGGTCAGCGGATCGTGGTAGGCGAGGTGGCGGATCTGCGCCTGGGCGTTCTTCAGCTGGCTGACATCGCGGGCGGTCAGCAGCAGACAGTCCGTCTCGTTCAGGCTGATCGGCTCCACCGACACCTCCACGGTGAGGATGTCGCCGCGCTTGTTACGCCCGAGCATCTCCCGGTGGTGCACCCGGCCACGCTCCTTGAGTTCGCTGAGCAGTGCGCTGCGTTGCTTGTCGTCGGCCCAGATGCCGATTTCGTAGACGCTGCGGCCGATCACTTCGTCAGCGCTGTAGCCGGTCAGCCGGCAGAAGCCGTCGTTGACCTCCAGGTAGCGGCCGCTGCGGCGTTCGGTGATGGTGATGGCGTCCGGGCTGGAGTGGAAGGCCTTGGCGAACTTCTCTTCGCTGGCTTTGAGCGCCGCTTCGGCGCGCTGCTGCTGGGTGATGTCGCGCAGCGTGGTGACGCTGCACGGCTGGTCATCGACGGTGATCAGGCGGCTGGCGATGACGCAGGTCAGTGGCGCGCCATTGCGGTGGTTGACCACCACCGCCACATTGCTCAGTGCCTGCTCGCGGATCACCCGCTCGATGCGCTGGGCGCGTTCGATCGACTCGGCCCACAGGCCGATCTCTTCGGCGGTGCGGCCGATCACCTGTTCGGCGCTCCAGCCGAAGGTCTGGGTGAAGGCCGGGTTGATCTCGATGAACTGGCCGGTGTCCTGGCGGGTCACGCAGATCGGGTCGGGGCTGACCTGGAACAGGCTGGCGAACTTTTCTTCCGAGGCGCTCAGCCGCTGTTCGCGCTCCACCTGCTCGGTGATATCCAGCAAGGTACCGGCCATGCGCAACGGGTTGCCCTGCTCATCGCGATACAGGCGAGCACGGCTCTCGATGTAGCGCGAGGTGCCGTTTTCCAGCTGCACGCGGTAGGTGATCTGGTAATTACCCGCCGGGCCTTCGCGCAGGCTGCGGTAGGCCTGGCGCATGCTGGAGCGTTCGTGCTCCGGCACGCCTTCGAAAAACGAATCGAACGACTCGTGGAACGGCACCGGGTCCAGCCCGTGCAATTGCGCGGCGCGGGCCGAGCCGTAGAGCATGCCGCTCGGAATGTGCCAGTCCCAGGTACCCAGTTGCGCCGAGTCCAGCGCCAGGTCAAGGCGTTCCTGACTGTCCTTCAGGGCCTGTTCGGCGCGTTTGCGCTCGGTGGTGTCGACAAAGGTGCTGATCAGGTAGGTCACGCCCTCCATCTCGATGCTCTGGGTGCACAAGATGCCGTCGTGGAGCTTGCCGGTGCTGGCGCGGAACTGCACCTCCATGATCGCCGGGCCGTGGTTGCCGCGGGTGGCCTCGATGACCTGGTGTCGTTGTTCGGGGTTCACCCACAGGCCCAGCTCGATACTGGTCTTGCCGATCACCTGGCCGCCGGGCCAGCCGAACATGTCTTCGAAGTGCTGGTTGACCTCGATGATCATGCCGTCCTGGCGGCGGCTCAGCAAAATGGCGTTGGGGCTCAGGTGGAACAGTGTGGCGAAGCGCTTTTCCGAGTTGATCAGCGCGGTTTCCCGTTCGCGCTGACGGGTGATTTCGCGGATCACCCCGATCATCTGCCGTCGGCCATGAGGGTCATGGGTCAGGCTGCCGTTGATCTCCAGCCAGTGCAGGGTGCCATCCGGCCAGCGGATGCGATGGCGCATGGCTTGTTCCACCGGCTCGCCATTGACCACCGCGTGGAACAGTTGCCGCGTGCGCGCACGGTCTTCTTCCGGCAGCAGGTCGAGGTAATCGATGTCGTTCGGCAGCGGGCGTTGCGGGTCGAAGCCGAACAGCGCCTGGGTGCCCCTTGACCAGCTGATCCTGCCGGTGTCGATATCCCACAGCCAGGCGCCCAGGCGTGCGCCGTTGAGGGCGGCCAGCAGCTGCGGGGCATTCTGCCAGGCCTGTTCCGATTCCTGCGGGTCGGCCGCTGGGATGCGCGGCAGACGCGGAAAACGTTTTGCTGATTTGGGCATTGGTACCAGACCTTTGGCGTGTGACGCGTCCATGAAGTTGGAAATGCCGAGCTGACGACCGGTCAGGCGGACCCTGCGTGGCTGTCGAGCAGGGCCATGAAGGCCCTGGCAGCGTTCGATAGCGTTCGCTCCGTGTGCAGAATGTAGCCTAGCTGGCGCGACAGCTGTATGCCGGGCAAGGCGATGGGTGCAACCTGATCATCCAGCATAGTCCGGGGTAGCACGCTCCACGCCAGGCCGATCGACACCATCATCTTGATGGTCTCCAGGTAGTTGGTGCTCATGGCGATGTTCGGTGTCAGGCCCTGGCTTTCGAACAGGCGCTGGACGATATGGTGGGTGAAGGTATTGCCACCGGGAAATACCGCCGGGTGCCGGGCGACATCGGCCAGGTTCACCGCCTGGTTGCTGGCCAGCGGATGCTCGGGCGCCGCCACGAAGTCCAGGGCGTCGTCCCAGACCGGAACGGCCTTGACCAGGTGGTGAGGCTCGGGGGCGAGGGTGATGACGGCGATTTCGGCGCGGCCATGGAGGATTTCGTCGTAGGCCTGTTCCGAGTCCATGAACTGAATGTCCAGCGCTACGGCGGGGTATTGACGGGTAAATGCCCGCAGCAGCGGCGGCAGGCGATGCAAGCCGATATGGTGGCTGGTGGCCAAGGTCAGGCGACCGCTCACCTCGCCGTTGAGGTTGGTCAGCGCCCGTCGGGTATCATCGAGCACGTTGAGGATCTGGTAGGCGCGGGGCAGCAGGGCGCGGCCGGCTTCGGTCAGGGTCACTTCGCGACCCAGGCGGTCGAACAGGCGTACATCCAGTTGCTGTTCCAGGCCAGCGATGCGTTTGCTGATCGCCGGTTGGGTGAGGAACAGGCGTTCGCCGGCGCCCGAGAAGCTGCCGGTCTCGGCAATGGCGATGAAGGCGCTGAGGTTGGCCAGGTCCACGGTTCAGGATTCCTTTTGGTTATCCAAAGCATAAAAATTATGAATTTGAGTTATTCAATCTAACCCCATAGCATCGTCCGTACAAGCCAAGGGGTCTTTGGCATAGAAAGACGCTGATGAGGAACAGTCTGATGGCTGGCAAAACGCTCTACGACAAACTCTGGGAAGCCCATGAGGTCAAGCGCCGTGATGACGGCTCGTCCTTGATCTACATCGACCGCCATATCATTCACGAAGTGACGTCGCCCCAGGCCTTCGAAGGCCTGCGCCTGGCCAATCGCAAGCCGTGGCGCATCGATGCCAACATCGCCACCCCGGACCACAACGTGCCGACCACGCCAGAGCGCAAGGGCGGCATCGAAGCCATCGTCGACCAGGTGTCGCGCCTGCAGGTGCAGACCCTCGATGAAAACTGTGACGAATATGGCATCGTCGAATTCAAGATGAACGACGAACGCCAGGGCATCGTCCACGTCATCAGCCCGGAGCAGGGCGCCACCTTGCCAGGCATGACCGTGGTCTGTGGTGACTCGCACACCTCCACCCACGGCGCTTTCGGCGCCTTGGCCCATGGCATCGGCACCTCCGAGGTCGAGCATGTGCTCGCCACCCAGTGCCTGGTCGCCAAGAAGATGAAGAACATGCTGGTACGGGTTGAAGGCCAGTTGCCAGCCGGCGTCACCGCCAAGGACATCGTCCTCGCCGTGATCGGCAAGATCGGCACGGCCGGTGGTAATGGCCACGCCATGGAGTTCGCTGGCAGCGCCATCCGCGAATTGTCCATGGAAGGCCGCATGACCATCTGCAACATGTCCATCGAAGCCGGTGCCCGTGTGGGCCTGGTAGCGACCGACGCCACCACCATCGCCTACGTCGAAGGTCGCCCGTATGCGCCCAAGGGCGAGGACTGGAAGCGTGCCGTCGAGGCATGGAAGGACCTGGTGTCCGACGACGATGCCGTGTTCGACACCGTGGTCGAGCTCGATGCTGCGCAGATCAAGCCGCAAGTCAGCTGGGGCACTTCGCCGGAAATGGTATTGGCCGTTGACCAGCGCGTGCCGGACCCGGCTGCCGAGCCAGACCTGATCAAGCGTGGTTCGATCGAGCGCGCCCTCAAGTACATGGGCCTCGCCGCCAACCAGGCGATTACCGACATCAAGCTCGACCGCGTATTCATCGGTTCGTGCACCAACTCGCGCATCGAAGACTTGCGCGCCGCCGCCGAGATCGCCAAGGGCCGCAAGGTGGCCGCAACGGTCAAGCAGGCGCTGGTGGTGCCGGGTTCGGGCCTGGTCAAGGCCCAGGCCGAGCGTGAAGGCCTGGACAAGATCTTCCTCGAAGCCGGCTTCGAATGGCGTGAGCCCGGCTGCTCGATGTGCCTGGCGATGAACCCGGATCGCCTGGAAAGCGGCGAGCACTGTGCTTCCACGTCCAACCGCAACTTCGAAGGCCGTCAGGGCGCGGGTGGCCGTACCCACCTGGTCAGCCCGGCCATGGCCGCCGCCGCCGCGGTGACTGGCCATTTCATCGATGTCCGCGAGTTGATCCAAGGGAGCGCAGCATGAAAGCCTTTACCCAGCACACCGGTCTCGTCGCGCCGTTGGATCGTGCCAACGTCGACACCGACCAGATCATCCCCAAGCAGTTCCTCAAGTCGATCAAGCGCACCGGCTTCGGCCCCAACCTGTTCGACGAATGGCGTTACCTGGATGTCGGTCAGCCGTACCAGGACAACAGCAAGCGCCCACTGAACCAGGAATTCGTGCTCAACCACGCGCGTTATCAGGGGGCCAGCGTGCTGCTGGCACGGGAGAACTTCGGTTGCGGTTCGAGCCGTGAGCACGCGCCTTGGGCGCTGGACGAATACGGCTTCCGCAGCGTGATCGCCCCGAGCTTCGCCGACATCTTCTTCAACAACAGCTTCAAGAACGGCCTGCTGCCGATCATCCTCAGCGATGAGGAAGTCGACGAACTGTTCAAGCAGGTCGAAGCCAGCCCGGGCTACCAGTTGACCATCGACCTGCAGGCGCAGGCGGTGACCCGCCCGGATGGCAAGGTGCTGCACTTCGAAATCGACGCGTTCCGCAAGCATTGCCTGCTCAATGGCCTGGACGACATCGGCCTGACCCTGCAGGACAGTGACGCGATCAAGGCTTTTGAACAGAAGCACCGTGCCGCGCAGCCCTGGTTGTTCCGGGATGCCTGATTGAGCGGCTGGCCTCATCGCGGATAAATCCGCTCCTACAGACCGTGCGTGATCCTTGTAGGAGCGGATTCATCCGCGAAAGGCCGGTGAAGGCAACACACCACCCAAGGATCGATACCCATGACCAGCACCACCCACACCGATGTGGTCCAGCGCCAGTTCGGCGAACAGGCCAGCGCCTACCTCAGCAGCGCCGTGCACGCCCAGGGCAGCGAATTCGCCCTGTTGCAGGCCGCGCTGGCGGGGCAGGGCGCTGCCCGCGTGCTGGACCTGGGCTGCGGTGCCGGTCATGTCAGTTTCCACATCGCGCCCCTGGTTGCTGAAGTGGTCGCCTACGACCTCTCGCAATCGATGCTCGACGTGGTTGCCAGCGCCGCCAGCGAGCGCGGCCTGGGCAATATCACCACCGAATGCGGTGCGGCCGAACGCTTGCCGTTTGCCGACGCTTCGTTCGACTTCGTCTTCAGCCGCTATTCGGCGCACCACTGGAGCGACCTTGGCGTGGCCCTGCGCGAAGTGCGCCGGGTGCTCAAGCCGGGCGGCGTGGCAGCGTTCATCGACGTGATGTCGCCGGGCAGCCCTTTGCTCGACACCTACCTGCAGGCCGTGGAAGTGCTGCGCGACACCAGTCACGTGCGCGACTACTCGGCCGCCGAATGGCAGCGCCAGGTCAGCGAAGCCGGCCTGCACGTGCGCAGCCACACGCGCCAGCCACTGCGCCTGGAATTCAGCAGCTGGGTCGAGCGCATGCGCACCCCCGAGCCGATGCGCGTTGCCATTCTCCAATTGCAGCAAGCCATGGGCGCAGAAGTACGGCAGTATTACCAGATCGAGGCCGACGGCTCGTTCAGCACCGATGTGCTGGTGTTGTGGGCCGAGCGATAAGCACTTTTCGGTGAGGCCCGCTTGGCCGCACCGCGTGAATGGATAGAGGAAAGCATGAGCAAGCAGATTCTGATTCTCCCAGGTGATGGCATTGGCCCGGAAATCATGGCCGAGGCGGTCAAGGTGCTGGAGCTGGCCAACGACAAGTTCCAGCTCGGCTTCAGCCTCGAGCACGACGTGATCGGCGGCGCCGCCATCGACAAGCACGGCGTACCGTTGGCTGACGAGACCCTGGAGCGCGCCCGCAAGGCCGACGCCGTGCTGCTGGGCGCCGTAGGCGGCCCGAAGTGGGACAAGATCGAACGCGACATCCGCCCGGAACGCGGCTTGCTGAAAATCCGTTCGCAACTGGGCCTGTTCGCCAACCTGCGCCCGGCCATTCTCTACCCGCAACTGGCCGATGCGTCTTCGCTGAAGCCGGAAATCGTTTCGGGCCTGGATATCCTCATCGTCCGTGAGCTGACTGGCGGCATCTATTTCGGTGCCCCGCGCGGTCAGCGCGAGCTGCCAGGTGGCGAGCGCCAGGCCTACGACACCCTGCCCTACAGCGAAAGCGAAGTGCGCCGTATCGCCAGGGTCGGCTTCGACATGGCCCGCGTGCGTGGCAAGAAGCTGTGCTCGGTGGACAAGGCCAACGTCCTGGCCTCCAGCCAGCTGTGGCGTGAAGTGGTCGAAGACGTGGCCAAGGACTACCCGGACGTCGAACTGAGCCACATGTACGTCGATAACGCTGCCATGCAGCTGGTCCGCGCACCGAAACAGTTCGACGTGGTGGTGACCGACAACATGTTCGGTGACATTCTGTCGGATGAGGCTTCCATGCTGACCGGATCCATCGGCATGCTGCCTTCGGCCTCTCTGGACGCCGAAAACAAGGGCATGTACGAGCCTTGCCACGGTTCCGCCCCGGACATCGCCGGGCAGGGCATCGCCAACCCGTTGGCGACCATCCTCTCGGTGTCGATGATGCTGCGTTACAGCTTCAACCAGCAGGCGGCAGCCGAGGCAATCGAAAAGGCGGTCAGCATCGTGCTGGACCAGGGCCTGCGTACCGGCGACATCTGGTCGGCCGGCTGCAACAAAGTAGGCACGCAGGAAATGGGCGACGCAGTAGTCGCAGCGCTGCGGAATCTGTAATCTCTCTGGCCCGCCACCAAAAACTCGAGGTGGCGGCCCACTTTTAGCAAAGGTGTAGTTGCGATGAAACGTGTAGGTCTGATCGGTTGGCGCGGTATGGTCGGTTCCGTGCTCATGCAGCGGATGCTGGAGGAGCAGGATTTCGACCTTATCGAGCCAGTGTTCTTCACCACATCCAACGTGGGTGGCCAGGGCCCGAACGTGGGCAAGGATATTGCTCCGCTCAAGGACGCTTATTCGATTGAAGAACTCAAGACCCTCGACGTGATCCTGACCTGCCAGGGCGGCGACTACACCAACGAGGTGTTCCCCAAGCTGCGTGAAGCCGGCTGGCAGGGGTACTGGATCGATGCCGCTTCGTCGCTGCGCATGCAGGACGATGCGGTGATCGTGCTGGACCCGGTCAACCGCAAGGTCATCGACCAGCAGCTCGACGCCGGGACCAAGAACTACATCGGCGGCAACTGCACGGTCAGCCTGATGCTGATGGGCCTGGGCGGCCTGTTCGAAGCCGGCCTGGTCGAGTGGATGAGCGCCATGACCTACCAGGCAGCTTCCGGTGCCGGCGCGCAGAACATGCGCGAGCTGATCAAGCAGATGGGGGCTACCCATGCAGCCGTTGCCGATGACCTGGCCAACCCGGCCAGCGCCATCCTCGACATCGACCGCAAGGTGGCCGAAACCATGCGTGGCGATGCGTTCCCGACCGAGAACTTCGGCGTGCCGCTGGCTGGTAGCCTGATCCCCTGGATCGACAAGGAGCTGCCGAACGGCCAGAGCCGCGAAGAGTGGAAGGCCCAGGCCGAAACCAACAAGATCCTCGGCCGCTTCAAGAGCCCGATCCCGGTCGATGGCATTTGCGTGCGCATCGGCGCCATGCGCTGCCACAGCCAGGCGCTGACCATCAAGCTGAACAAGGATGTGCCTCTGGCCGACATCGAAGGCCTGATCAGCCAGCACAACCCGTGGGTGAAACTGGTGCCGAACCAGCGCGAGATCAGCATGCAAGAGCTGACCCCGACCAAGGTGACCGGTACCCTGAACATCCCGGTTGGCCGCCTGCGCAAGCTGAACATGGGGTCGCAGTACCTGGGCGCGTTCACCGTGGGTGACCAGCTGCTGTGGGGCGCCGCCGAACCGCTGCGCCGCATGCTGCGGATCCTGCTGGAGCGTTGATCGCTTGGGCTGCACCGAAAACCCGCGCTGGCGACAGCGCGGGTTTTTTTATGCCTGCACTGGCCTCTTCGCGGGTGAACCCGCGAAGAGGCCAGCACAGACAAACGCCTACAATCCAAGTAAAGTGCCGCCCCCGCCGTTTCAGCAAAAGGATCCCTACCATGACCACTCCCCTGGATATCGCCGTCGTCGGCGCCACCGGCAGCGTCGGTGAAACCCTCGTGCAGATCCTCGAAGAACTGGCCTTCCCGGTTGGCACCCTGCACCTGCTGGCCAGCATGGAATCGGCGGGCAGCAGCGTGATGTTCGCCGGCAGGAAGCTCAAGGTGCGTGAGGTCGACAGTTTCGACTTCGCCCAGGTCAAGCTGGCCTTTTTCGCCACCAGCCCGGCCGTCAGCCGCAGCTTTGCCAGCAAGGCCGAGCAGGCCGGCTGCACGGTCATCGACCTTTCCGGTGGCCTGGAAAATGCCCTCGCCGTGGTGCCGGAGGCCAATGGTGACAGCGTCGCCAAACTGAGCCTGCCAGCGCGTATCACCAGCCCCAGCTGCGCCGCCGTGGCCTTGGCGGTTGCCCTGGCACCGCTCAAGGGCCAACTGGATATCGAGCGGGTGCAGGTCATGGCTGCTTTGGCGGTGTCGGCGCAAGGCCGTGAAGCGGTCAGCGAACTGGCCCGGCAAACCGCCGAGTTGCTCAATGCCCGCCCGCTGGAGCCCCGCTTCTTCGATCGCCAGATGGCCTTTAACGTGCTGGCCCAGGTCGGGGGCGTCGACGAGCAGGGTCATACTGCCGTGGAGCGTCGCCTGGTGGGCGAACTTCGCGTGCTGCTGGGCCTGCCGGAGCTGAAGATTTCTGTGAGCTGCATTCAAGTCCCGGTGTTTTTCGGCGATAGCTTCAGTGTAGCGGTACAGAGCCGTCGCCCGGTCGATCTGGGCCAGGTCAACCAGGCACTGGAACAGGCCGAAAGCATCGAGCTGGTGGCAAACGACGATTATCCGACCCCGGTCGGTGACGCAGTCGGCCAAGACGTGGTCTATGTTGGTCGTGTACGCCATGGAATTGACGAAAAGCAGCAGCTCAACCTTTGGTTGACCACCGACAATGCGCGCAAGGGCGCTGCTTTGAACGCCGTACAGGTGGCGCAATTGTTGATTAAACACATGGTGTAAAAGATACTGGCGAGCACTTTTGTCCCACGCCTCACGCAGGTTTTTGGGACGATTCATACAAGGGAAGAGGTCATGCTTCGAATTCGCAAACTGGTTCTGGCCATGGCGGCAGCGTCGGCGCTGACGTCTGGCATGGCGAATGCCCTGGGGTTGGGTGAACTGACATTGAAGTCGGCGCAGAACCAGCCCCTGGACGCCGAGATCGAACTGCTCGACGTGCGCGACCTCACCGCAGCCGAAGTGGCGCCGAGCCTGGCGCCACCGGAAGAGTTCAGCAAGGCCGGTGTGGAGCTTCCAGGCTACCTCGAAGACCTGACCTTCACCCCGGTGATCAACCCCAACGGCAAGAGCGTGTTGCGGGTTACTTCCAGCCAGCCACTGCCTGGCCCGGTGGTCAAGTTCCTGGTCCAGGTGATGTGGCCGCAGGGCCGCCTGCTGCGTGACTACAGCGTGCTGCTCGACCAGGCCAAGGCCCAGGGCCAGCAGCCTGCTGCCGGCAACGTCAACCCGGCCACCAGCAGCGCGGGCAGCTACACGACCAAGCGCCGCGACACCCTGTGGCAGATCGCTGCCCGCAATACCCAGGGCGGTGGCTCGGTGCAGCAGACCATGATTGCCATCCAGGCACTCAACCCGGATGCCTTCATCGGCAACAACATCAACCAGCTGAAGGTGGGCCAGGTCCTGCGCCTGCCCGACCAGCAGCAGATCCAGAGCATTCCCCAGGGCGAAGCCAATCGCGAAGTGGCCGAGCAGTACGCCGCCTGGCGTGAAGGCCGGCGCCTGGGGCCGCGTGCCCGGCAGCTGGATGCCACCCGCCGCGGTGCCGCCGATGCCGCGCCCGAGCGTATCGCCCAGGGCGACAATCTGCGCCTGGTCAGCCCCGGCACGCAGCCTGGCGGCAACAGCGCCAAGGCCATCAGCGACAAGCTGGCGGTGGCCCAGGAAAGCCTGGATACCAGCCGTCGTGACAACGAAGAACTGAAAAGCCGGGTGAGTGACCTGCAGAGTCAGATGGACAAGCTGCAGAAGCTGATCCAGCTGAAGAATGACCAGTTGGCGCGCCTCGAAGCCCAGGGCGCGGCAACTGAAGCACCGCCTGCGGGCGCCTTGCCGGGTGAGCCGGCACCTGCACAGCCACCTGCGGCAGGTTCGGCCCCGGCCGAGCCTGTGGTCGCGCCGGCCCCGGCAGCAGTCGACACGGCTCCGGCAGCAGCTCCCGCCGACGAGGCTGCCCCTGCGCAGCCAGGTGCTTTCGACGAGATGCTGGGCAACCCTGTGGTGCTGGGTTTGATCGCCGGCTCCGCGTTCCTCGTGCTGTTGCTCCTGCTGTTGCTGCTGGCGCGCAAGCGCAAGGCTCAGCAAGAAGCGGAAAAACACCTGCGCATGGCCCGCGCACTGGCCGAGGAAGGCGAGCGCAGCCCGGACCTCGACCTGCCACCGAGCAGCTTCGATGGGCTGGAAGTGTCCGCGCCGAGCGTCACCCTGTCGCCTGCCGTGGTGGCGGCTTCTGCTGCCGCTGCCGTGGCTGCGGAAAAACCGGCCGCCCCCGCCCCTGTGGCCGCGGTTGCCGAGCCCGAGCCGGTACAGGACCCGAATGCCGAATTGCTGGCCGAGGTGGATCTGAGCCTGTCGCGTGGACGCCTGAACCACGCGGCCGACCTGCTGGAAGCAGCAGTGGCGGCGCAGCCGGAGAACGACACCCTGCGCCTCAAGCTGATGGACGTCTACGCTCGCCAGGGCGACCACAGCGCTTTCGTCGAGCAGGAGCGCAAGCTGCCTGGCAGCGAAGCGAACACGGCGCAGGTCAACAGCCTCAAGGAGCGCTACCCGGCCATGCTGGGGCTCGCTGCCGCCGTTGGCGCGGGGGCTGCGGCACTGGCTGCGGAAATGGACGAGCAGTATGTCCAGGAGTTGCTGCAGGAAAAGCCGCAAGCGCCAGTTGAAGCAGAACCTGAGCCGCAGGCAGTGGTCGAGCCAGAGCCGGCAAGCGAGCCTGACCTGGAAGCCGCCGCCGAGGCTTTCACCGAGACCTCGGTGCTCGATGACAACGACCTGGACAGCGCCTTCGACCTCAGCCTCGGCGATGATCTGCCGTTGGATGATCATCTTGAGCCGCCGACGCTGGATGAGGCTTCATTGGCGCAAGCGCAGGTGCCCGCTGAACCGGAAGCCCCGGCGCCGGAAACCGACGCCGATGCCGATTTCGAAGCCTTGCTGGCCCAAGCCCAGGCCGAGCCGCAGGGCGTCGACGACCTGGCGGATTTCGACCTGTCCGATTTCGACCTTGACAGTGGCGAGGCGGCTGCCCCGGTTGCCCCGGCTGCAGCGGAAGACGAACCGGTGGATGTCGCCGCCGAACTGGCAGCCTTCGACACGCTTCCGGAGTTCGAGCCGATTTCCGAGCTGGAACTGCCGGAAGACTTCGATCTGTCGTTGTCACTGGAGGACGACTCGCCGGCGGCCAAGAGCTTTGCCTCGGAGCTGAACGACGTCAACGCCGAGCTGGACAAGCTGTCGCAGAGCCTGGAGTCGCCGTCCCTGGAGCAACACTTCACCGCCGAGGACGCCGCAGCCGAACCCGAGCCGCTGGATGACCTGGACTTCGACTTCTTCTCCGGTGCCGACGAAGTCGCGACCAAGCTCGACCTGGCGCGTGCCTATATCGACATGGGCGACCATCAAGGGGCTCGTGACATCCTCGACGAAGTGGTCAAGGACGGTGATGACGGCCAGCGTCAGGAAGCCGAAGAGATGCTCTCGCGCCTGGTCTGACCGCGCGCCAACCCGCCACGGCCACGACGGCAGCCCTACACGGCTGCCGTTGTCGTTATAATCCCGCCATTCCGTATTACCCACAGGTTTCACGCTCTTGGACATCATCGACACCGCCGCCTCCGAATCGGCCGCCGAAGGCTTCACCCGCATTGCCCTGGGTGTGGAATACAAAGGCTCGCGCTATCGCGGCTGGCAGCGCCAGGCCAGCGGCGTGCCCAGCGTCCAGCAGGCCCTGGAGCAGGCGCTGTCGAAGGTGGCCGACGAGCCGATCAGCGTCATCTGCGCCGGGCGCACCGATGCCGGCGTGCACGGCTGCGGGCAGGTCGTGCATTTCGATACCCGCGCCGTACGTGACGAGCGCGCCTGGACCCTGGGCACCAATTTCAATCTGCCCCACGACATCAGCGTGGTCTGGTCGCGGCCGATGCCGGCGGACTTCCATGCGCGCTTCAAGGCCTGTGCCCGGCGCTACCGCTATGTGATCTACAACGACCCGATCCGTCCCGCGCACCTGGCCGAGGAAGTGACCTGGAACCACCGCCCGCTCGACGTCGAGCGCATGGCCCAGGCCGCCCGGTACCTGCTCGGTACCCATGATTTCAGCGCGTTCCGCGCCAGCCAGTGCCAGGCCAAGTCGCCGATCAAGCACATCCATCACCTGCGCGTGACCCGTCATGGCCAGATGATCGTGCTGGACGTGCGTGCCACCGCTTTCCTGCATCACATGGTGCGCAATATCGCCGGCGTGCTGATGACCATCGGGGCGGGTGAGCGTCCGGTCGAGTGGGCCCGTGAAGTGCTGGAGGGGCGCAACCGCCGTGAAGGCGGGGTGACTGCGCACCCCTATGGCCTGTACCTGGTGCAAGTGGAGTACCCGGCAGAATTCCAGCTGCCACAGCGTTACATCGGCCCACACTTTTTGACCGGTTACGAGGCGCTCGCCGACTGACGCGTCAGCAGTCATTTGCTACCATCGGGCCTTTCACCACTCACTCAAGGTTTGCTGTCCATGAGCAACGTTCGCAGCAAGATCTGCGGGATTACCCGCATCGAAGACGCGCTGGCGGCCGCCGAGGCGGGCGCCGATGCCATCGGTTTGGTCTTCTATGCCAAGAGCCCGCGTGCCGTGGACGTACGCCAGGCGCGGTCGATCATTGCCGAGCTGCCGCCGTTCGTGACCACGGTCGGGCTGTTCGTCAACGCCTCGCGTTGCGAGCTGAACGAGATCCTCGAGGTGGTGCCCCTGGACCTGCTACAGTTCCACGGCGACGAGACCCCGGCTGATTGCGAAGGCTATCATCGCCCCTGGATCAAGGCGCTGCGGGTGCGCCCGGGCGATGACCTGGAGGCCGCCTGCCAGCTCTATGCCGGCGCCCGCGGCATTCTCCTCGACACTTACGTGGCCGGTGTACCGGGCGGTACCGGCGAGGCCTTCGACTGGTCGCTGGTCCCGGCGCGGCTGAGCAAGCCGATCATCCTCGCGGGCGGGCTGTCGGCCGACAACGTCGGCCAGGCGATCGCCCAGGTGCGGCCGTATGCGGTGGATGTCAGTGGTGGTGTCGAGCAGGCCAAGGGCATCAAGGATGCAGCGAAGATCGAAGCCTTCATGCGTGCGGTGAAACAGGCGTGACGGCAGATGTGACGGCTGGCGGCGCGCCATCGTCCATAGGTTTCGCAGCCCTGCGGGGCGGCCAGCGGCAAGCCGTGTGGCCAAACGACAGATTGAAGACGGCGCGGTACGCAGGCAGCCCCTGTGGCCGGGCCGTCATCGTTTCATAGAAGAATTTGAGCTCAAGGGCAGGGCATGGCCGGCCAGTCCGGTCCCCGTCCGCCAATACTGGAGAAATAAAGCATGAGCAACTGGTTAGTCGACAAACTGATCCCTTCGATCATGCGTTCCGAGGTGAAGAAGAGCTCGGTGCCGGAAGGCCTGTGGCACAAGTGCCCGGCCTGCGAGGCCGTGCTGTATCGTCCGGAGCTGGAAAAGACCCTGGATGTCTGCCCCAAGTGCAACCATCACATGCGCATTGGCGCACGTGCCCGCATCGACATCTTCCTCGACCCGGAAGGCCGTGCCGAACTCGGTGCCGAGCTGGAGCCGGTCGACCGCCTGAAGTTCCGTGACGGCAAGAAGTACAAGGACCGCCTGGCCGGTGCGCAGAAGCAGACCGGCGAAAAAGACGCGCTGATCTCCATGAGCGGTACCCTGATGGGCATGCCGATCGTGGTCAGCGCCTTCGAGTTCTCGTTCATGGGCGGTTCCATGGGGGCCATCGTCGGTGAGCGTTTCGTGCGTGCCGCCAACTACGCCCTGGAAAACCGCTGCCCGATGGTCTGCTTCTCCGCCTCCGGCGGTGCGCGCATGCAGGAAGCGCTGATTTCGCTGATGCAGATGGCCAAGACGTCGGCCGTGCTGGCACGCCTGCGCGAAGAAGGTATCCCGTTCATCTCGGTGCTGACCGACCCGGTCTACGGCGGCGTTTCCGCCAGCCTGGCAATGCTTGGCGACGTCATCGTCGGTGAGCCGAAGGCCCTGATCGGCTTCGCCGGCCCACGCGTGATCGAACAGACCGTACGCGAAAAGCTGCCGGAAGGCTTCCAGCGCAGCGAGTTCCTGCTGGAGCATGGCGCCATCGACCTGATCATCTCCCGTGGCGAACTGCGCCCGCGTCTGGCTCGCCTGCTGGCACAGATGACCGGCCAGCAGACCCCGGAACAGGCCCGTGAGGTCGCTGCAGTCGCGTGATGAAACAACGATCCCTGGGCGAGTGGCTCGCCTACCTCGAGCAGTTGCACCCCTCGGCCATCGACATGGGCCTGGAGCGGTCGCAGAAGGTGTTTGCCCGGCTGGCGCTGGGCAAGCTGGCGCCACGGGTGGTCACCGTGACCGGCACCAACGGCAAGGGCTCGACCTGCGCCTTCGTGGCCTCGCTGCTGCGGGCCCAGGGGCTGAAGGTGGGGGTGTACAGTTCGCCCCACCTGTTGCGCTACAACGAACGGGTGCTGATCGATGGGGAGCAAGCCAGCGATGAGCGCCTGTGCGAGGCCTTCGCCGCCGTCGAGGCGGCGCGGGGCGAGATTTCCCTGACCTACTTCGAAATGGGCACGTTGGCGGCGTTCTGGTTGTTCTACCAGTCGCAGCTGGATGCCGTGGTGCTCGAAGTGGGGCTCGGTGGCCGCCTGGACACCGTGAACGTGGTGGATGCCGACCTGGCGCTGGTGACCAGCATTGGTGTCGACCATGTCGAATACCTGGGCGATACCCGCGAGCGGGTGGCCTTCGAGAAGGCCGGCATCTTCCGCCAGGGCAAGCCGGCGCTGTGCGGAGACCTCGACCCGCCGCAGCCGTTGCTGGACAAGGCCGCCGAACTGGCGGCGCCGCTGTTCCTGCGCGGCCGTGATTTCGATCTGGCCAGCAGCGAAGGTGGCTGGGACTGGCGCGGCGTCACTGCAGATGGCAAGCCAGTAGCGTTGCACGGCCTGCCGCTGCTCGACCTGCCCATGGAAAACGCTACCCTGGCCCTGCAGGCCTACCTGCTGATGGGCTTGCCGTGGGAGGCCGGGCAGATCCGCCAGGCCTTGCTCGACACCCGCATCACCGGTCGTCTCGACCGTCGCCAGTTGACTTGGCAGGGCAGGGCCCTGGAGCTGCTGCTGGATGTCGGGCACAACCCGCACGCCGCCGAATATCTGGCCCGCCGCCTGGCTGCGCGCCCAGTGAAGGGGCGGCGCCTGGCAGTGTTCGGCCTGCTCGCCGACAAAGACCTGCAAGGTGTCATCGCGCCGCTGCACGGCTTGGTCGACGAGTGGGCGGTGGCGCCGCTGCAAACCCCGCGCAGCCGTCCGGCTGCCGAATTGGCTGCTGCCTTGACGAACCACGGCGCTGCGGTGAAGTCTTACCCCAGCGTCGGTGCAGCCCTTGAGGGGCAATGCGCGCAGGCGACGGCGGATGATCAGATTCTGCTGTTCGGTTCGTTTTTCTGTGTCGCCGAGGCCCTGGAATGGCTGGAGCGGCAGGCCCTGGAGGGGTGACTAGATGGCAGTGCTGGACAAAGGGATGAAGCAGCGCATGGTGGGTGCGTTGGTGCTGGTGGCGCTGGCGGTGATCTTCTTGCCAATGCTGTTCAGCCGCCAGGACGAGATGCGCCAGGTGCAGGTCGACGCCCCGCAGGCGCCGGCCATGCCGACCCTGCCGGAGGTCAAGATTGAGCCGGTAACGGTGCCTGAGCCGCAGCCGCTGCCTGAGCAGCCCGAACAGCCCGAGCAGCCGCCAGTGGTGGTCAGCGAGTCGACGGCGCCAGTGAAGGCGCCGAGCCAGCCGATCACGCCGTCGCCGCAGGCCCAGGCCCCGGTACAAGCCCAGCCCAAGCCGCAGGCGACAGTGCAAACGCCAGCAGCCGCTGCCAAGCCGGCCACGCCAGTGGCGACTGCACCCGCGCCTGCACCGTCGAAGATCGACGTCAATGGCCTGCCGGTAAGCTGGTCTATCCAGCTGGCCAGCCTGTCCAGCCGGGCCGGCGCCGAGAACCTGCAAAAGACCCTGCGCAGCCAGGGCTACAACGCCTATATCCGTTCGGCCGGCGGCATGAACCGGGTGTATGTCGGGCCGTTGATCGAGCGTGCCGAGGCAGACAAGCTGAAAGACGTGATCAACCGCCAGCAGAAGCTCAATGGCTTCGTGACGCGCTTCCAGCCTGAAAAAGGCTGAAGCGGCGGCGGCCTCTCAGAGGCTCGGCGCAGGCCTGAAAACCTGACCCGCCGATCCACCTGACATTCCGCTTACTCCCAGCCTTTTGCTCTGGTAAAATGCGCCGCCTCAAACGTCTGCAGGCAGCACCGTGGCCTTTACCCTGGTTGATTGGGCGATCATCGCGATCATCGCCGTCTCCACACTGATCAGTCTCAAGCGCGGCTTCGTCAAGGAGGCCTTGTCCCTGCTCATCTGGATCGTCGCAGGGGCGGTCGCCTGGATGTTCGGTGGTTCGCTTTCGGTGTACCTTGAGAGCTATATCCAGACGCCGTCGATGCGCACCATCGCCGGCTGCGCCATTCTTTTCGTCGCCACCCTGCTGGTAGGCGCCATGCTCAACTTCCTGATCGGCGAGCTGATCCGCGTGACCGGGCTGTCCGGCACCGATCGTTTCCTCGGCATGGCCTTTGGTGCCGCGCGCGGGGGCTTGCTGGTGGTGGTAGCGGTTGGCCTGCTCAGCCTGGGGCCGGTGCAGCAAGACAGCTGGTGGCAGGAATCACGCCTGATACCACAGTTTCTATTGGTCGCTGACTGGTCGAAAAACCTGATCCTGGGTTTCACCCATCAGTGGTCTTCAAGTGGGGTGATCAGCGCTCCGGCTGATCTTCCATTCAAGGAGCAGTTGCTCGGGCCGGCAAAGCCCTGAGTGCTGTTCGTTCAAGTTTTATCAAAGTAGGGGTTGCGTCGCATGTGTGGCATCGTCGGTATCGTCGGTAAGTCGAACGTCAATCAGGCGCTGTATGACGCGCTTACGGTCCTCCAGCACCGCGGCCAGGACGCTGCCGGTATCGTGACCAGCCACGACGGCCGGTTGTTCCTGCGCAAGGATAATGGCCTGGTGCGCGATGTCTTCCAGCAGCGTCACATGCAGCGCCTGGTCGGCAACATCGGCATCGGCCATGTGCGCTACCCGACTGCGGGCAGCTCGACTTCGGCCGAGGCCCAGCCGTTCTACGTCAACTCGCCGTATGGCATCACCCTGGCACACAACGGCAACCTGACCAACGTCGAGCAGCTGGCCAAGGAGATCTACGAGTCCGACCTGCGCCACGTCAATACCAATTCCGACTCGGAAGTGCTGCTGAACGTGTTCGCCCATGAGCTGGCCGTGCGTGGCAAGCTGCAGCCGACCGAAGAAGACGTGTTCGCCGCGGTGTCCCACGTGCACAGCCGTTGCGTCGGCGGCTACGCCGTCGTTGCGATGATCACCGGCTACGGTGTCGTCGGCTTCCGTGACCCGAACGGCATCCGCCCGGTGGTATTCGGCCAGCGTCACACCGACGAAGGCGTGGAATACATGATTGCATCGGAAAGCGTCGCCCTCGACGTGCTCGGCTTCACCCTGATCCGCGACCTGGCGCCGGGCGAAGCGGTGTACATCACCGAGGAAGGCCAGCTGTTCACCAAGCAGTGCGCCGATGCACCGAAGCTGCAGCCGTGCATCTTCGAGCACGTCTACCTGGCCCGCCCGGACTCGATCATCGACGGTATCTCGGTGTACAAGGCCCGTCTGCGCATGGGTGAAAAGCTCGCCGACAAGATCATGCGCGAGCGCCCTGAGCACGATATCGACGTGGTCATCCCGATCCCGGACACCAGCCGTACTGCCGCGCTGGAGCTGGCCAACCGCCTGGGCGTGAAGTTCCGCGAAGGCTTCGTCAAGAACCGCTACATCGGCCGTACCTTCATCATGCCTGGCCAGGCCGCGCGCAAGAAGTCGGTGCGCCAGAAGCTCAACGCCATCGAGCTGGAGTTCCGCGGCAAGAACGTGATGCTGGTGGACGACTCGATCGTGCGCGGCACCACGTGCAAGCAGATCATCCAGATGGCCCGTGAAGCCGGCGCCAAGAACGTCTACTTCTGCTCCGCAGCCCCTGCGGTGCGCTACCCCAACGTCTACGGCATCGACATGCCGAGTGTGCACGAACTGATCGCCCACAACCGTACCACCGAGCAGGTGGCCGAGTTGATCGGCGCCGACTGGCTGGTCTACCAGGACCTGCCGGACCTGATCGACTCGGTCGGTGGCGGCAAGATCAAGATCGATCACTTCGATTGCGCGGTGTTCAACGGTGAATACGTCACCGGCGACATCGACGAAGCCTACCTTGACCGCATCGAACAGGCCCGTAATGACCTGGCCAAGGTCAAGAACCAGGCGGTCAGCGCGATCATCGACCTCTACAACAACTGATTTGGGAGCGACGGCATGACGGATCAATGGGATGCCGGGCGACTGGACAGTGACCTCGAGGGTGTCGGTTTCGACACCCTGGCGGTGCGCGCCGGTCAAAGCCGTACACCGGAGGCCGAGCACAGCGAAGCGCTGTTCCTGACCTCCAGCTATGTGTTCCGCACGGCGGCCGATGCCGCTGCGCGTTTTGCCGGCGAAACGCCGGGCAATGTCTACTCGCGCTACACCAACCCGTCCGTGCGTGCCTTTGAAGAGCGCCTGGCGGCCATGGAAGGCGCCGAGCAGGCCGTGGGTACCTCCACCGGCATGGCGGCGATCCTCGCCGTGGTCATGTCGCTGTGCAGTGCCGGCGACCACGTACTGGTATCGCAGAGCGTGTTCGGCTCGACCATCAGCCTGTTCGAGAAGTACTTCAAGCGCTTCGGTGTGCAGGTGGACTACGTGCCACTGGTCGACCTCACGGGCTGGGAAAAGGCCATCAAGGCCAACACCAAGCTGCTGATCGTCGAGTCCCCGTCCAACCCGCTGGCCGAGCTGGTCGACATCAGCGCACTGGCCGAAATCGCCCACGCCCGTGGCGCCATGCTGGTGGTGGACAACTGTTTCAGCACTCCGGCCTTGCAGCAGCCGCTCAAGCTGGGTGCCGACATCGTGTTCCACTCGGCCACCAAGTTCATCGACGGCCAGGGCCGTTGCATGGGCGGTGTGGTCGCCGGCCGTGCCGAGCAGATGAAAGAAGTGGTGGGCTTCCTGCGCACTGCTGGGCCAACCCTCAGCCCGTTCAACGCCTGGATCTTCACCAAGGGCCTGGAAACCCTCAAGCTGCGCATGCGTGCGCACTGCGAGAGCGCCCAGGTCCTGGCCGAATGGCTCGAGCAGCAGGAGGGCGTGGAGAAGGTGCATTACGCCGGTCTGCCAAGCCACCCGCAGCATGAGCTGGCCAAGCGCCAGATGAGCGGTTTCGGTGCGGTGGTCAGCTTCGAAGTCAAAGGTGGCAAGGAAGGCGCCTGGCGCTTCATCGACGCTACCCGGGTGATCTCGATCACCACCAACCTGGGTGACAGCAAGACCACCATTGCCCACCCGGCTACCACTTCTCACGGTCGCCTGACGCCGCAGGAGCGTGAAGCGGCGGGCATTCGCGACAGCCTGATCCGGGTTGCCGTGGGCCTGGAAGACGTGGCTGACCTGCAGGCGGACCTCGCCCGTGGGCTGGCGGCTCTCTGATGGAAATCCGCGGCGGTGTACCAGGCCATAATGGTCGGGTTGCCCTGGTCACCGGTGCTGCCCGTGGCATCGGCCTGGGCATTGCCGCCTGGCTGATCTGCGAAGGTTGGCAAGTGGTGCTCAGCGACCTTGACCGCCAGCGCGGGGCCAAGGTGGCCAAGGCCCTGGGCGAAAACGCCTGGTTCATCACAATGGACGTGGCCGACGAGGCCCAGGTCAGCGCCGGGGTGTCCGAAGTGCTCGGCCAGTTCGGGCGCCTGGATGCGCTGGTGTGCAACGCGGCGATCGCCAACCCGCACAACCAGACCCTCGAAAGCTTGAGCCTGGCGCAGTGGAACCGGGTACTGGCGGTCAACCTCAATGGCCCGATGTTGCTGGCCAAGCATTGCGCGCCGTACCTGCGCGCGCACAATGGTGCGATCGTCAACCTGACCTCGACGCGTGCCCGGCAGTCCGAGCCGGACACCGAGGCCTACGCGGCGAGCAAGGGGGGACTGGTGGCCTTGACCCATGCCCTGGCCATGAGCCTGGGCCCGGAGATCCGCGTCAATGCGGTGAGCCCGGGCTGGATCGATGCCCGTGACCCTTCCCAGCGCCGTGCCGAACCCTTGACCGAGGCCGACCATGCCCAGCACCCGACGGGCAGGGTCGGCACGGTGGAGGATGTGGCAGCCATGGTCGCCTGGCTGTTGTCGCGCCAGGCCGGGTTCGTCACCGGCCAAGAGTTCGTGGTCGACGGCGGCATGACCCGCAAGATGATCTACACCTGAGCAAGCAGTGGTAAGCGAAGGGGACCGAAAGGTCCCTTTTCCGTTTTTGCCTTTTTTGAAAAAAATTCAACGGGGCTATTGACTTAGCATCGGCACCTGCGTAAATTTCGCGGCCTCAGCGAAGCAAACGCAACAAGCAACATCGCGAGGGTGATTAGCTCAGCCGGGAGAGCATCTGCCTTACAAGCAGAGGGTCGGCGGTTCGATCCCGTCATCACCCACCACTTCCTGAGATTGTTTCTAGCGCTGGACGCTTCTGATGAAGCCGATAGCCGGAGAGAAACGCACTGCGCAGCGGTAGTTCAGTCGGTTAGAATACCGGCCTGTCACGCCGGGGGTCGCGGGTTCGAGTCCCGTCCGCTGCGCCATTTTTCAGTAACAGACGGGTGCCTGGCACCGGTCTGAAGCCACAAGGCAAAACGCCTTGGGCTGATCCCAGTTTCAATCGGGCGCAAGCCTGAACGATACGCAGCGGTAGTTCAGTCGGTTAGAATACCGGCCTGTCACGCCGGGGGTCGCGGGTTCGAGTCCCGTCCGCTGCGCCATCTTCGTTTCGAGGTCCCTAGAACGCCTCGAAGCAAACACAAATGAAGCGATCACCTGTCGCTTTTTTTGTGCCTGCCCTGAGGCCATCGCGCCGGAAGGGTAGACCCAGGTTTCAATCGGGCGCAAGCCTGAATGATACGCAGCGGTAGTTCAGTCGGTTAGAATACCGGCCTGTCACGCCGGGGGTCGCGGGTTCGAGTCCCGTCCGCTGCGCCATCTTCGCCTCAAGGCCCCTTGAACGCCTTGAAGCAACGAGAAAGCGACCTTCGGGTCGCTTTTTTCGTTTCTGGGCCATGCCGGCACCAGATTTACACGAACCTGACACACTCTTCACCGATCAACGGTTCCTGTGCTTGCCTGCAGTGATGCACAATAGGCCTCTTTTGACTTACCCGGAATTCGCAATGACCAGATCCTCCGTCTTTGGTGCGCTCGGGCTGGCCCTGGTGCTGGCGGGCGTGACCGGTTGCTCTTCGAAAAAAGCCGCCATCTACGAGCACGAGAACTTCGACGACTCGGGCACTTACTCGCGCAGCTTCCCGGTGACCGATGCCGGTTCCTGCGAAGCGGCTCGCCGTGCGTTGCTCAGCCAGGGCTACATCATCACCAGCAGTGGCGCCAACCAGGTGATGGGCAACAAGAGCTTCCAGCAGAACAGCGAAAACCACCTGCAGATCAGTTTCAACGTGACCTGTGCGCCAGACGTCAACGACGACAAGCGTTCGACGATGTTCGCCAACGCCTTGCAGGACCGTTACAGCCTGAAGAAGTCCAATAGCTCTGCCAGCCTGGGTGTTGGCGTGCTCGGTTCGGTATCCATGCCGATCGGCTCCAGCGACGACTCGATGGTCAAGGTCGCCAGCGAGACGGTGACGGCGGCGCAGTTCTATGACCGCTACTTCGCCCTGGTCGAAAGCTTCCTGCCCAAGCCGAAGAAGGTCGCCAAGGCCAAGGTCGAAGCGCCTGCGCCAAAGCCTGAGAAGCCGGCGCCTGACCTGGGTTTGCCGGAGCAGGCCTCGGCAGCCCCGGCCGTTGCAGCACCGGCGGCTGCGCCATTGGTTGAAGCTGCTCCCGCACCTGCGGCGGCTGTACCTGCCACTGAAGCCGCGGCCAAACCCGTGGTCGATGATAGCCAGGCCTCGCAACCGGTGGCACCGCCAGCGGAGGCCGCACCGATTCAGGTGCAGCAAGACGCGCAGCCTGCGCAGGAGGCACCGGCGTCGCTTTAATTCGCTGTTACAGATGCCCGGCGATAACTTCCTGAACACCTGCTACGTTTACCACTCATAAGCTTGTCATCATTCCTTCACCCGGGCCGCTTAGGTTGAAGGCATGACCAACGAAGACAGATGAGAAGAGGACGCAGGACGATGGATGACTATCAGGAAGAGCTGCTCGAGTTTCAGGCTTACGAACTGGATCCGCCAGAACCGGCAGACGACGCCACGGAGCTTTAACCTGCCCGCCGCTGGCTGCGGCGAAACTCCCCCGGCGTAAGGCCCGTCCAGCGCTTGAATGCGCGTTGGAAGGCCTCTGCCGATGCAAACCCCAACAAATAAGCGATCTCGCCAAAGGCCAACTCCGTATCGCGGATGTAGGCTTCGGCAAGGTCGCGTCGCGTGTCGTTGAGCAGGTCACGAAAGCGCGTGCCTTCTTCCGCCAGCTTGCGCCGCAGTGTCCAGGTGGGCAGTTGCAAGCGCAGCGCCACTTCCTCGAGGTCAGGTTCACGGCCGCCATTGAGCAGCGGGCCGAGAAGATGGGTAATGCGCTCGCCCAGGCTGCGCACGCGAGTGCGCTGGAGCATTTCTGTTTCACACAGGTGCAGCAGGTGGCTGAAGGTGCTCGGGCAATGCTGTGGGTTGGCCTGCTCGAGCGTGCTGCGGCTCAGCCGCAAGCGGTTGGCGCTGGAGCCGAACTGCACCGGTGTGCTGCACAGGGGCTGGTACGCGGCCGCGTAGTCGGGGGCATCGAATTCGACTTCAAGGCGCTCGGCCTGTACAGGGATCCCAGCCAGGGTGGCAAGCTGCGCCAGCCAGCCCGCCAGCAGCGAATCGACCACGAAGCGGTTGTAATCGTTGTAGGGGCTGATCGAGTAGAAACGCAGCCACGCGCCTTGGGGGTCTTCCTGATAGCTGGAGTGGCCACGGTAATTCGCCGCGTAGAGTGGCTCGAAGCGCAGCAGTGTACGCGCTGCCTCGCCCAGGGTCGGAGCCTGGGCTGCCGTGACGCCGGCCAGCCCGGCCTGGGCCAGGCGACTGCGACGCCCCATGCGCAGGCCCAGCGCTGGCTCGCCACACAGCGCGATGGCCGCATGCCCAAGGTGCATGTAGCGCGGGATCGACAAGCGTGCGCCCGCTTCGGCCAGGCGTGCGGTATCGAGCCCGTATTGCTTTAGTAGCGGCGCCGGATCATGTCCTTGCTCGCGCAGCGCTTCGGCCAGGGGCTGGACGAAACCCACCGAAAGGTCGCCCAGGCGCACGCGGGGGCGGCTCATGTGCCTACAGCCACAGGTTCAGCAGGCGTGCGCCGCGGCTGGGAGGCCCTGCCAGCAATTCACCTGCCTGGTGGGCGAAGCCTTGGCCGTCGCTGCCTTGTTCCCAGAATTGCCCACGCATGAACACGCTCATGCTGCTGGTGCTGTCACCTGCGGCCTGGGTCAGGCGTTGCCAGGCGGCCTGCTCGCTGACCTCGCCACGTTGCAGGGGCAGTTCGGCAGCGGCGTCCTGGTGGCGATTGCCGCGCCAGGGGGTATCCCAACTGCCTTTGCCGCTGAGAAATACCGGGTTGGCGATCAGTTGGGCCTGTTGTTGCTGCAACTGGCGCTGGTTTTCCGGGTACCAGCTGTCGCTGCCGATCAGCACGCCAAGGCGCCCGGCGGGGGTCTGCAGGACTTGCAGCGGGAAATGCCGGCCGTGATGGATGTAGCGCCGTGTCTCGCTGTCGGGGTATTGCTGATGTTGCGGTTGGCCTAGCGGCAAACCATCCGCGGCGAACACCAGGCTGCTGTTGAACAGCGGCCCTTGCCCAATGTGCAGCACACCTTGTTCGACATAGGGGGCAGGCAGCACGATCGAGCCTGCTACCAGGGTCACACCGAATTCCTTGGCCAGGCCGCCGAACAGCTGCTGGTAATCGCTGGCCATCTGGCGGGCCTTCATGCGCAGGTGGGCATCGGCGCGGCGGTCATCGCCATTGGCGCTCAGCATGGCCAGGCCATAGCGCAGCGGGTTGCTCAGCTCCAGCCATTGCTCGGCGTCTCGATTGCGGGTGACCTGGAACAGCTCGTTCTTTTCGCCCCGTGCCCACAGCCAGGTGCCGATGTGTTCCGGCAGCACCACGACCGTGCGGGGGCCAACCAGGCCCTTGGCGCGCGCCTGTTCCAGGTAGGCGGAAAGCTTGCGGTGCAGCCGTTGCAGGCTCTGGTAGTCGCTAGGGAACAGCAACGGCTCGATGCCGAGCAGGTTGCCGTGCTCGCCGGGCACGCCATGGTTGAGCGCCAGTTCGATGCGCAGATCGGAGAGGTAATGGCCTTCCGGGCGCTGTTGGGTCCAGAAACCGTAGCCGCACAGGGCGGTGATCATTACCAGCGCCAGGGCGCCTGCCAGGAGTTTTCGCATCAAGCGGTACAGCGCCTTGGGAATCGAGGGTTCCCTAGGGTAGTCCCGCTGCGCGGGAGGATCAATAAGTTGTCAGTTTCGATCATTGAGCCCGTTCAAACGGCTGTTTAATGTCGCAGGCAGATAAACGACGGGGCCCTCTGAGGTACCCGCACTCCGTGATCACGCCAACTGGGGACCTTTCCATGGCCGCCGACCGCTACCCGCATTTACTGGCCCCGCTCGACCTGGGCTTCACCACCCTGCGCAACCGCACCCTGATGGGCTCGATGCACACCGGCCTCGAGGAGCGCCCGGGCGGTTTCGAGCGCATGGCGGCGTATTTTTCCGAGCGCGCCCGTGGTGGCGTCGGCCTGATGGTCACTGGCGGTATCGCCCCGAACGATGAAGGCGGCGTGTACTCCGGCGCGGCCAAGCTCAGTACCGAGGAAGAAGCCGACAAGCACCGCATCGTTACCCAGGCCGTACATGAAGCCGGGGGCAAGATCTGCCTGCAGATCCTGCATGCCGGGCGCTATGCCTACAGCCCGCGTCAGGTAGCGCCCAGCGCTATCCAGGCACCGATCAACCCGTTCAAGCCGAAGGAACTGGATGAAGCGGGCATCGAGAAGCAGATCGCCGACTTCGTCAATTGCGCCGTGCTGGCCCAGCGTGCCGGCTACGATGGCGTCGAGATCATGGGTTCTGAAGGCTACTTCATCAACCAGTTCCTCGCCGCCCATACCAACCAGCGCACCGACCGCTGGGGTGGCAGTTACGAGAACCGCATGCGCCTGGCGGTGCAGATCGTCACCCGTGTGCGCGAGGCCGTAGGGCCAGACTTCATCATCATCTTCCGCCTGTCGATGCTCGACCTGGTCGAGGGCGGCAGCACCTGGGACGAGATCGAGCTGCTGGCCAAGGCCATCGAGCAGGCCGGCGCGACGCTGATCAATACCGGTATCGGCTGGCACGAGGCGCGCATCCCGACCATTGCCACCAAGGTGCCGCGTGCGGCGTTCAGCAAGGTCACCGCCAAGCTGCGCGGCGCGGTGAACATTCCGCTGATCACCACCAACCGTATCAATACCCCGGAAGTGGCCGAAGCGGTGCTGGCCGAGGGCGATGCCGACATGGTTTCCATGGCCCGGCCGTTCCTGGCCGACGCCGACTTCGTCAACAAGGCGGCCGCAGGGCGTGCCGACGAGATCAACACCTGCATCGGTTGCAACCAGGCCTGCCTGGACCACACCTTCGGTGGCAAGCTCACCAGCTGCCTGGTCAACCCGCGCGCCTGCCACGAAACCGAGCTCAACTATCTGCCGGTGCGTGCCGTGAAGCGCATCGCCGTGGTCGGCGCTGGCCCTGCGGGCCTGGCAGCGGCCACCGTCGCGGCCGAGCGTGGCCATGAAGTGACGCTGTTCGATGCCGCCAGCGAGATTGGCGGGCAATTCAACGTGGCCAAGCGGGTACCGGGCAAGGAGGAGTTCCACGAGACCTTGCGCTACTTCCGCAACAAGGTGAAAAGCACCGGCGTCGATCTGCGGCTCAATACCCGGGTCGATGTGCAGGCGCTGGTAGCGGGTGGCTACGACGAAATCATCCTGGCTACCGGTATCGCGCCGCGTACCCCGGCCATCCCGGGTGTCGAGCATGCCAAGGTGCTCAGCTACCTGGACGTGCTGATCGAGCGCAAGCCGGTGGGCAAGTCGGTCGCGGTGATTGGCGCCGGTGGCATCGGTTTCGACGTTTCCGAGTACCTCGTGCATCAGGGCGTGGCCAGCAGCCAGGACCGCGAGGCGTTCTGGAAGGAGTGGGGGATCGATACCCGCCTGGAGGCACGCGGTGGCGTTGCCGGGATCACGGCCGAGCCGCATGCGCCGGCGCGCCAGGTGTACCTGTTGCAGCGCAAGAAAACCAAGGTCGGCGACGGGCTGGGCAAGACCACGGGCTGGATTCACCGTACCGGGTTGAAGAACAAGCAGGTGCAGATGCTCAATGGCGTCGAGTACCTGCAGATCGACGATGCTGGCCTGCACATTCGTATGGGTGAAGGCGAACCGCAGGTGCTGGCCGTGGACAACGTGGTGATCTGCGCCGGGCAGGAGCCGTTGCGCGAGCTGCATGACGGGCTGGTTGCGGCGGGGCAATCGGTGCACCTGATCGGCGGTGCCGATGTGGCGGCCGAACTGGATGCCAAGCGGGCGATCAACCAAGGCTCGCGACTCGCTGCCGAACTGTGAGATCGCCGGGGGCGCAACGCGCCCCCAGGGGTTTCACTGATAAACTGCGCGCCATGTACCTTCATCTACCTCAACCGCCGCTGCAGCACCTGGTTCTCCCTTGGCTGACAAAAGCCAAGGTTGAAGCCGCCATCCTGCGCCTGGACCTGATTGATCCTCTGATCAGCGGCAACAAGTGGTTCAAGCTCCGCCACCACTTGCAGCATGCCCATGGCGCAGGCGCCCCTGGCCTGGTAAGCCTCGGCGGTAACCACTCCAACCACCTGCACGCCCTGGCTGCCGCAGGCAAACGCTTCGGCTTCGCCACCGCCGGCCTGCTGCGCGGCCACCCGCAAGACACCCCGACGGTACGCGACCTGCAAGCCCTGGGCATGCAATTGCACTGGCTGGGCTACGGCGGTTATCGGGCCCGCCATGAGCCGGGCTTCTGGGAGCCTTGGCAGGCTCGTTATCCAGGCTGGCATTGTATTCCCGAGGGTGGCGGCGGGACGGCGGGTGCCGAAGGGTGTGCGCTGATCGTCGAGCAAGCCCGTTGGCAGCTGTCAGCGCTGGGGTGGTCTGGCTACGACGCCTGGTGGCTGGCAGCTGGTACCGGCACGACAGTGGCCGGCCTGGTACTTGCCGAGGCAGGCGAGCACGCGGTGCATGGTGCCCTGGCGGTGCCGCTGGATCACGGCGTGCCGCAGACAGTCGCTGCACTGGCTGGCTCGCAGGGCTACCAGTTGCATGACGCCAGCCGAGGTGGCTTTGGCAAGTTCGATGATGAGTTGCTGGCCTTCATCGCCGAGAGTGAGCGGCGCAGTGGTGTGCCACTCGAAGCCCTGTATACCGGCAAGGCCTTGCTGGCCCTGCGTGATCAGGTCGGGGCCGGGCTGTTCGCGCCCGGTACCCGCCTGATCTTCGTCCACACCGGTGGCCTGCAGGGCCGGCGCGGTTACTTGTAGGGCAGCATCCGCAGCAGGGTGTTGTCGCGCTGCACGTAGTGGTGGTAGAGCCCGGCCAGTGCATGTATCCCGATCAGCCAGTAACCCCAGCTTGCCACCCGCTCATGCCAGCCCTTGATGAACTTGGCCTGGTCCGGGTCTGGGCCGATCAGGTGCGGCAGTTCCAGACCGAAGAATGGCACCGGTTTGTCGGCGGCACTGAGGATCAGCCAGCCGGCTACTGGCAGGCCGATCATCATCAGGTACAGCGCCAGGTGCACCAGGTGGGCAAGGCCGGTCTGCCAGGCGGGTGGCTTGGGCATGATCGGCGGGGTCGGGCGGCTAAGGCGCACGGCCAGGCGCAGCCAGACCAGCACGAACACGCTCAGGCCAAGCATGAAGTGCAGGTCTTTCATCAGGTTGCGTTCGGCACTGTCCTTGGGGAACAGGCCGCGGAATTCGATACAGGCGTACACGGCGGCCAACAACAGCACCATCAGCCAATGCAGGGCGATGGACAGGCGTGCGTAATGGGGCGCGGGGGTGGATGAAACCATGATCGGTCCTCGTCATCAGGTTGGAATGGCGCTCTTGCTGGCGCTCTGGGGTAACTGTAATCGCTATCCGGGAATATAGTTTTGCGCCAGGTCGGTGAAATTTGTGTTGTCAGTGGCGGCCCTTTCGCGGGCACAGGCAACCTCAATTTCCTGGCAGATGCGGCCAACTGTCAGCCACCAGAAACAAGCGCTCGGCTTCCTGCCAGGCGCCCTCGTCATCAGGCTCCAGCCTGACCAGCAACTGCGCCGGTGCATGCTCGTCCAGCTGCCTCAGCCAGTCTCCAAAGCGCTGCACCGTCCAGCATTCGTCCGCCTCGACCCGCGCTGGCGCCAGCCAGGCATGCCGCGCCAATGGTTGCCAGTGTTCATCCGCCGCCGTGTGCCAGTCGCTTCGCCTTGCCCAGCGCCCGCGCAAATGCCGGGGATTGGCACCCGCAGGCGGCTCGGCGTGCCCCGGCCACGGATAGAACAGATAGCCACCCAGCCACAGGTGCGCGTGCACCTGATCGGCCCCTAAGGCAGCCAGTGCTTCGCGACTCTGCGCGTCCGCCGACATGGGCAGCTGGTGCCCGGCCAGGTGTGCCAGTTTGCTGCCGAGCCGATCATGGCAGCCAGGCCCGAGCCAGTGCGCCGGGTCGCGCCCGTGGTCCACGGTCGGCCCCAGGTACAGTTTGATGGCCAGCTCCAGATGATGCGTGCCTTCGCTATCGCGCAGCAGAATGTCCAGCTCGCCCAGGGTCCGTCCCCCTGTGCGAATCGCCAGGTTGGACGCCAGCAGCTCGACCCCGGGCGCTTGTTTCAGGGCGAACTGCCACAGGCCTTCGTAGTACAGTCCCAGGCGCCGGCTGGTGATCCTTGCCAGCCAGTCGCGCAAGGGCAGGTCATCCGCATCCAGTGCGCGCAACCATTCGTGCAGGCGCTGCGGATCGGCCGCCCAGGCGCTACCCGCCAGCGGATGGCGCTGGGGGCAGGGCGGGGCGCTGAGTAGCGCGGGCGACAGCAGGGTCCACGCCAGGTCGCGCACGGCAGGGCGGCGCAAGCGACGGGGCAGCTCATGGAGCTCGGCGAAAGGCGTCATGCTGCGAGCATAGCCGGTTTGCCGCTACCCGGTCGTTTCGCCCATAATCGCGACATCGTCACCCGCCGCAGAGCCTTGCAGGAGCCCCATGGAGCAATTTCGCAATATCGGTATCATCGGCCGCCTTGGCAGCTCGCAGGTGCTCGACACCATTCGCCGACTGAAAAAATTCCTCCTCGAGCGCCACCTGCACGTGATTCTCGAGGACACCATTGCCGAAGTACTGCCCGGCCACGGCCTGCAAACCTCCACGCGAAAGTTGCTGGGCGAGGTCTGCGACTTGGTCATCGTGGTCGGTGGCGACGGCAGCCTGCTCGGCGCCGCCCGCGCCCTGGCCCGGCACAATGTGCCGGTGCTGGGCATCAACCGCGGCAACCTGGGCTTCCTCACCGACATCCGCCCGGACGAGCTGGAGCAGAAGGTTGCCGAAGTGCTCGATGGCCATTACCTGGTGGAAAACCGCTTCCTGCTGCAGGCCGAGGTGCGCCGCCATCACGAGGCCATCGGCCAGGGCGATGCGCTCAACGACGTGGTCCTGCACCCGGGCAAGTCGACGCGGATGATCGAGTTCGAGATCTACATCGACGGCCAGTTCGTCTGCAGCCAGAAGGCCGACGGCCTGATCGTCGCCACTCCGACCGGTTCCACCGCCTACGCCCTGTCGGCGGGCGGACCGATCATGCACCCCAAGCTCGACGCCATCGTCATCGTGCCGATGTACCCGCACACCCTGTCGGGGCGGCCGATCGTGGTCGACGGCAACAGTGAGCTGAAGATCGTGGTGTCCAAGGAGCTGCAGATTTACCCGCAAGTGTCCTGCGACGGCCAGAACCACTTCACCTGTGCGCCGGGCGACACCATCACGGTCAGCAAGAAGCCGCAGAAGCTGCGCCTGATCCACCCGCTCGACCACAACTACTATGAGGTGTGCCGCACCAAACTCGGCTGGGGCAGCCGCCTGGGAGGCAGGGACGACTGATGCTCGATCCGGCGCGCAGTTTCGACATCATCGGCGACGTGCACGGCTGTGCACTGACCCTCGAACGCCTGCTCGACGCCCTCGGCTACAAACGTGTCGGCGGGGTCTGGCGTCATCCATGGCGCCAGGCGCTGTTCCTGGGCGACATCGTCGACCGTGGCCCGCGCATCCGCGAGGCGCTGCACATCGTCCATGACATGGTCGAGGCCGGCCAGGCGTTCTGCATCATGGGCAACCACGAGTACAACGCGCTGGGCTGGGTCACCCCGGCACTGCCCGGCAGCGGCAAGTCGTTCGTGCGCGAACACACCCCGCGCCACGCCCGGCTGATCGACGAGACCCTGACCCAGTTCGCCCATCACCCGGGCGACTGGCACGACTTCGTGCAGTGGTTCTATGACCTGCCGCTGTTCGTCGATGCCGGGCGCTTCCGCCTGGTGCACGCCTGCTGGGACCCGCGGCTGATCGAACCGCTGCGCCAGCAGTACCCGGGCGGGCGTATCGACGAGCACTTCATCCAGGCGTCGGCGGTGCCCGGGAGCTTTGCCGCCACCGTGTGCAACCGCCTGCTGCGCGGCACCGACATGCGCCTGCCGGACGGCCTGACCCTGACCGGCGGCGACGGCCTGACCCGCGCCTTCTTCCGCACCAAGTTCTGGGAAGAAGACCCGCAGACCTACGGTGACATCGTCTTCCAGCCTGATGCGCTGCCCGAAGACGTAGCCCGTACGCCACTCAGCCACAGCGAAAAAAATGCCCTGCTGCGCTACGCCGAGGACGAACCCCTGCTGTTCGTCGGCCACTACTGGCGCAGCGGCCGCCCGGCACCGATCCGCGCCAACCTGGCGTGCCTGGACTACAGCGCGGTGCTGTACGGCAAGCTGGCGGCCTACCGGCTGGATGATGAAACCCGCATCGACCCGCACAAGTTCGTCTGGGTCGACGTCGAACGCCCCCAGGCCAACCAATGAAAATCATCGAAGTGATGCGCCTGCCGCTGTCGGTCGACCTCAGCGGCTTCGTCCACCTGCTGCAGCGCCTGCAGGTACCGCACCGGGTCAGCGAGGAGGGCGAGGAGCAGGTGCTCTGGGCCCCCGACACCCTGGTTGCCGACGTGCGCGAGCTCTACCAGCGCTTTCCCGACGGTAATGCTGACGTAGGAGCGGATTTATCCGCGATGGCCCCCACACAGCCCTCCCTGGCCGACCAGGCCAAAGCCTGCAAGGTCACCGCCACGGTCCTCGTCCTCTGCCTGATCGTCGCCGGCCTCACCAGCCTGGGCGACAACCTGAACGTCATCAGCTGGTTCACCTTCCTCGACTTCCGCGTCCAGGGCGACTACCTGCACTTCACGCCGCTGGCCCAAGGCCTCGCCGAAGGCCAGTGGTGGCGCCTGGTCTCGCCCATGCTGCTGCATTTCGGCGTGCTGCACCTGGCCATGAACGGCCTGTGGTACTGGGAGCTGGGCAAGCGCATCGAGCTGCGCCAGGGCCCCTGGCTGCTGCTCGGCCTGACCCTGCTGTTCAGCCTGGTGTCCAACCTGGCCCAGCACTCCACCAGTGGCCCGAGCCTGTTCGGCGGCCTGTCCGGCGTGCTCTACGGTCTGCTCGGCCACGTCTGGCTGTACCAGTGGCTGGCGCCCAACCCCTATTTCAACCTGCCCAAGGGCGTGCTGGTGATGATGCTGATCTGGCTGGTGATCTGCCTGACCGGCGTGGTCGGCCAGCTTGGCTTCGGCCAGATCGCCAATGCCGCCCACGTCGGCGGGCTGCTCATCGGATGCCTGACCGGGCTCTTGGGCGGGGCGCTGGCCCGGCGTAAACTGTCGGCTTGAATCAGGAGACACTATGTCCACTTTCGCGCAAATGATCGAAAACATCACCCCGGAAATCTACCAGAGCCTGAAACTCGCCGTGGAAATCGGCAAATGGTCGGACGGGCGCAAACTCACCGCCGAGCAGAAAGAACTGTCGTTGCAGGCGGTGATCGCCTGGGAGATGAAGAACCTGCCCGAAGAGCAGCGTACCGGCTACATGGGCCCGCAGGAATGCGCGTCGAAGTCCGCACCCATCGCCAACATTCTGTTCAAGTCGGACTCGGTACATTGATCGAACTCGCTCGTGGCTCTTTGAGCAAGATGGCGGTCAGCCTGCAGGCTCCGGTGGTGCAATACAGCTTCCGCCTGGATGACACCCAGGTGCCGGTCAACCCGCTGATCGGCCAGCGCGTGCGCCTGGAATACCTTGGCGCCATTCACTGCAGCCATTGCGGCAAGCGCACCAAGACCAGCTTCAGCCAGGGTTATTGCTACCCGTGCATGACCAAGCTGGCCCAGTGCGACGTGTGCATCATGGCCCCGGAAAGGTGCCACTATGACGCCGGCACCTGCCGTGAACCGGCGTGGGGCGAACAGTTCTGCATGACCGACCACGTGGTGTACCTGGCCAACTCGTCGGGGATCAAGGTCGGCATCACCCGGGCCACCCAGCTGCCCACCCGCTGGCTCGACCAGGGCGCCATCCAGGCCCTGCCGATCATGCGCGTGGCTACCCGCCAGCAATCGGGCCTGGTCGAAGACATACTGCGCAGCCAGGTGCCGGATCGCACCAACTGGCGCACGCTGCTCAAGGGCGACGCCGAGGTACTCGACCTGCCGGCCATCCGCGAAGGTATCTTCGATGCCTGTGCCGAGGGCCTGCGCGCGCTGCAGGACCGCTTTGGCCTGCAAGCTATCCAGCCACTGCCCGACGCCGAAGTGGTGCAGATGCGCTATCCGGTCGAGGCCTACCCGAAGAAAATCGTCAGTTTCAACCTGGACAAGGATCCGGTGGCCGAAGGCACGCTGCTGGGTATCAAGGGTCAGTACCTGATCTTCGATACCGGCGTGATCAATATTCGCAAGTACACGGCCTACCAGTTGGCCGTGCTCCAGTAAAAAGGACCTGCACATGCGTACCGAACAACCGCAAGTGATCTACCTCAAGGATTACCAGGCGCCCGAGTACCTGATCGACGAGACGCACCTGACCTTCGAGCTGTTCGAGGACCACACCCTGGTCCACGCGCAACTGGTCATGCGCCGCAACCCGGCACGCGGTGCCGGCCTGCCGCCGCTGAAGCTGGACGGCCAGCAGCTGGAGCTGCTGCGCGCTTCGCTGGACGACCAGGAGCTGCAGGCGGGCGACTACCAGCTCGACGCCGACAGCCTGACCGTTCACCCCAAGGCCGAGCGCTTCACCCTCGATACCAGCGTGAAGATCCACCCGGAGCGCAACACCGCGCTGGAAGGCCTGTACAAGTCTGGCAAGATGTTCTGCACCCAGTGCGAGGCCGAGGGCTTCCGCAAGATCACCTATTACCTCGACCGCCCGGACGTGATGAGCACCTTCACCACCACGGTGATCGCCGAGCAGCATCGCTACCCGGTGCTGCTCAGCAACGGCAACCCGATCGACAGCGGGCCGGCAGAAGATGGCCGCCACTGGGCGACCTGGGAAGACCCGTTCAAGAAACCGGCGTACCTGTTCGCGCTGGTGGCCGGTGACCTGTGGTGCGTCGAGGACAATTTCGTCCGCCAGTCCGGCCGCGACGTGACCCTGCGCATCTACGTCGAGCCTGAGAACATCGACAAGTGCGAACACGCCATGGTCAGCCTGAAGAAGTCCATGCGCTGGGACGAAGAGGTGTACGGTCGCGAGTACGACCTGGACATCTTCATGATCGTCGCGGTCAATGACTTCAACATGGGCGCCATGGAAAACAAGGGCCTGAACATCTTCAACTCGAGCTGCGTACTGGCCCGCGCCGAAACCGCCACCGATGCTGCCCATCAGCGTGTCGAAGGTGTGGTCGCCCACGAGTACTTCCACAACTGGTCGGGCAACCGCGTGACCTGCCGCGACTGGTTCCAGCTGTCGCTCAAGGAAGGCTTCACGGTGTTCCGCGATGCCGAGTTCAGCGCTGACATGAACTCGCGCACGGTCAAGCGCATCGAGGACGTCGCCTACCTGCGCACCCATCAGTTCGCCGAAGATGCCGGCCCCATGGCCCACCCGGTGCGCCCGGACAGCTTCATCGAGATCTCCAACTTCTACACCCTGACCGTGTACGAGAAGGGCGCCGAAGTCGTGCGCATGGTGCGCACCCTGCTGGGCGCCGAGGGCTTCCGCAAGGGCAGCGACCTGTACTTCGAACGCCACGATGGCCAGGCCGTGACCACCGACGACTTCATCAAGGCCATGGAAGACGCCAACGGCGTCGACTTCACCCAGTTCAAGCGCTGGTACAGTCAGGCCGGCACGCCGCGCCTGGAGGTCAGCGAAGCCTATGACGCCACCGCGCAGACCTACAGCCTGACCTTCCGCCAGAGCTGCCCGCAGACCCCGGACAAGGCCGAGAAGCTGCCGTTCGTGATCCCGGTCGAACTGGGCCTGCTCGATGCCGAGGGCAACGACTTGCCGCTGCAACTGGCTGGCGAAGGCTCGGCTGACGGTACCAGCCGCGTGCTGTCGGTGACCGAAGCCGAGCAGACCTTCACCTTCCAGGGCATCGCGGCCAAGCCGCTGCCTTCGCTGCTGCGCGGTTTCAGCGCGCCGGTCAAGCTGAGCTTCCCGTACGACCGCGACCAGTTGATGTTCCTCATGCAGCACGACAGCGACGGCTTCAACCGCTGGGAAGCGGGCCAGCAGCTGTCGGTGCAGGTGCTGCAGGAGCTGATTGGCCAGCACCAGCGCGGCGAAGCGCTGAAGCTCGACCAGCGCCTGATCACTGCGCTCGGCACCGTGCTGGGCAACGAGGCGCTGGACCCCGCCATGGTCGCCGAGATGCTCTCGCTGCCAGGCGAGGCCTACCTGACCGAGATCAGCGAGGTGGCCGACGTCGATGCCATCCACGCCGCCCGTGAGTTCGCCCGCCAGCAGATCGCCGAGCAGCTGTTCGACGCCCTGTGGGCGCGTTACCAGGCCAACCGCGAGGTGTCGCGCAGCACCCCCTATGTGGCCGCTGCCGAACACTTCGCCCGCCGCAGCCTGCAGAACATCGCCCTGTCTTACCTGATGCTGAGCGGCAAGCCGCAGGTGCTGGAGGCGACCCTGGAGCAGTTCGAACACTGCGACAACATGACCGAGCGCCTCACCGCGCTGGCCGTGCTGGTCAACTCGCCGTTCGAGGCCGAGCGTGCCAGGGTGCTGGAAAGCTTTGCCGAGCACTTCAAGGACAACCCACTGGTCATGGACCAGTGGTTCAGCGTCCAGGCAGCCAGCACGCTGCCGGGCGGGCTGGCGCGGGTCAAGGCGCTGATGCAGCACCCGGCGTTCACCCTGAAGAACCCGAACAAGGTGCGGGCGCTGATCGGTGCCTTTGCCGGGCAGAACCTGATCAACTTCCATGCCGCCGACGGTTCGGGGTATCGCTTCCTGGCCGACCTGGTGATCGAGCTGAATGCGCTGAACCCGCAGATCGCTTCGCGTCAACTGGCGCCGCTGACCCGCTGGCGCAAGTATGACGCTGCGCGCCAGGTGCTGATGAAGGGCGAGCTGGAGCGGATTCTTGCTTCCGGTGAGCTGTCCAGTGATGTGTATGAAGTGGTGAGCAAGAGCCTGGCTTAAGCTTGGTGGATCCTGGGGCCGCAACGCGGCCCCAGTTTTTTCCGGTTAACAAAACATAACGTCCCGTTCGTTGTAATCGCGCAACCTTCCCCGATACGATCCCCCCAAGCCTCTAAAACAGGCTTTTCACAGCACAGACCCACCAAGAAGAACACAACAGGGGATGGTCATGAAGCAGCGGGTGATGACGCAGGCCAGGCGTGGTGCCTGGCCATTGGCGGCCGGCGCGATGCTGGCGCTGGCACTGGGGATGTGGGCTGACAGCGCGCAGGCCGCTGCGGCCGACGAATACTCGACCGAGTCAGCCAAGGCCAGCCAGAGCCTGCTGATCGGCGCCGCCCATGCCGGCAAGCGCCTGGTGGTGGTCGGTGATCGCGGTCACATTCTGTTCTCCGACGACCAGGGCAGCACCTGGACCCAGGCCCGGGTACCCACCCGGCAGCTGCTCACCGCCGTGTTCTTCCTCGACGACAAGCGTGGCTGGGCGGTCGGCCATGATGCGCAGATCCTCGCCAGCAGCGACGGTGGCGCCACCTGGAGCAAGCAGTTCGAAGACCTGTCCCGTGAAGCGCCGCTGCTCGACATCACCTTCCTCGACGCCCAGCACGGCTTTGCCGTGGGGGCCTACGGAGCGCTGCTGGAAACCAGTGACGGCGGCCAGCACTGGCAGGACATCGGCGAACGCCTGGACAACCCCGACCAACTCCACCTCAACGGCATCACCCGGGTGCGCGATGCCGGGCTGTTCATCGTCGGCGAGCAGGGCGGCATGTACCGCTCCAGCGACGATGGCCAGACCTGGGCCAAGGTTGAGGGCCCCTACGAGGGGTCGCTGTTCGGTGTGATCGCTACCGGCAAGCCGAATACCTTGTTGGCCTATGGCCTGCGCGGCAACCTGTTCCGTTCCACCGACTTCGGTGACAGCTGGCAGCCGATCACGCTCAAGGCTGGCCGTGGTGAGCTCGAATTCGGCCTGGCAGGCGCTACGCTTGTCGAAGATGGCAGCCTGGTGCTGGTCGGCAATGGCGGCAGCGTGCTGCGCAGCACCGATGATGGCCAGACTTTCAGCGTCTTCAACCGCAGCGACCGCATCGCCCTGGCCGGTGTCAGTGGCCTGGCCAATGGTGGTTTGCTGCTGGTGGGGCAGGGTGGTGTGCACCTGGCCAACGCCGAAGGTGCGGAGTCGGCTGCCAAGGAGGTGCGTCCATGACCAGCAGGGAGAGCATTACCATGCACCCGCACCATCAGGACAAGGCCACGCTGCTTGAACGCCTGATCTTCAACAACCGCCCGGTGGTCATCGCCCTGTGCCTTTTGGTCAGCATCTTCCTGTTCTGGCAGGCCACGCAGATCCGCCCCTCGACCAGCTTCGAGAAGATGATCCCGCTGCAGCACCCGTTCATCGAACAGATGATGGAGCACCGCAACGACCTGGCCAACCTTGGCAACACCGTGCGTATCTCGGTCGAGGCGGTCAAAGGTGACATTTTCGACAAGGACTACATGGAAACGCTGCGGCAGATCCATGACGAGGTGTTCTACATCCCCGGGGTCGACCGCGCCGGCCTCAAGTCGCTGTGGAGCCCGAGCGTGCGCTGGAGCGAGGTCACCGAGGAGGGCTTCTCCGGGGGCGAAGTCATCCCCAATACCTACAACGGCTCCCAGGACAGCCTCGACACCTTGCGCGACAACGTGCTCAAGTCTGGCCAGGTCGGGCGCCTGGTGGGCAACAACTTCAAGTCCAGCATCGTCGACGTGCCACTGCTGGAGAGCTTCCCCGACCCGCAGGACCCTGGCAAGCAGGTCAAGCTGGATTACCAGCAGTTCTCGCACCAGCTGGAAGAGAAGATCCGCGACAAGTTCCAGGCACAGAACCCCAACGTGAAGATCCACATCATCGGCTTCGCCAAGAAGGTCGGCGACCTGATCGACGGCCTGGTCATGGTGGCGATGTTCTTCGGTGTGGCCCTGGTGATCACCTGGGTCCTGTTGTACTGGTTCACCTGGTGCATCCGCAGCACCATCGCCGTGCTCATCACCACCCTGGTGGCGGTGGTCTGGCAGTTGGGCCTGATGCATGCCGTGGGCTTCGGCCTGGACCCGTACTCGATGCTGGTACCGTTCCTGATCTTCGCCATCGGCATTTCCCACGGCGTGCAGAAGATCAACGGCATCGCCTTGCAGTCCAGTGACGCGGACAATGCCCTGACCGCCGCCCGGCGCACCTTCCGCCAGCTGTTCCTGCCGGGGATGATCGCCATCCTCGCCGACGCCGTGGGCTTCATCACCTTGCTGATCATCGACATCGGCGTGATCCGCGAACTGGCCATCGGCGCGTCCATCGGTGTGGCGGTGATCGTGTTCACCAACCTGATCCTGCTGCCGGTGGCAATCTCGTACGTTGGCATCAGCAAGAAGGCCATCGAACGCAGCAAGAAGGACGCGACCCGCGAGCACCCGTTCTGGCGCCTGCTGTCGAACTTCGCCAGCGCCAAGGTGGCTCCGGTGTCCATCATCCTGGCATTGATCGCCTTCGCCGGCGGCCTGTGGTACAGCCAGAACCTGAAGATCGGCGACCTCGACCAGGGCGCACCGGAGCTGCGCCCGGATTCGCGCTACAACCAGGACAACAACTTCATCATCAGCAATTATTCGACCAGTTCCGACGTGCTGGTGATCATGGTCAAGACGCCGCCGGAAAGCTGCTCGATCCACTCGACCATGGCGCCGATCGACGAGCTGATGTGGACCATGCAGAACACCCCCGGCGTGCAGTCGGCGATCTCTCTGGTGACCGTGTCCAAGCAAGTTATCAAGGGCATGAACGAGGGCAGCCTGAAGTGGGAGACGCTGTCGCGCAACCCGGACATCCTCAACAACTCCATCGCCCGCGCCGACGGCCTGTACAACGCCGATTGCTCGCTGGCGCCGGTGCTGGTGTTCCTCAACGACCACAAGGCCGAGACCCTGGAACGCGTTACCGCAGTGGCCAAGGCGTTCGCCGACAGCCACGACAAGGAGGGCCTGCAGTTCTTGCTGGCGGCAGGTAACGCCGGGATCGAGGCGGCGACCAACGAGGTGATCAAGTCGGCCGAGCTGACCATCCTGATCCTGGTCTACCTGTGCGTGGCGGTGATGTGCATGATCACCTTCCGCTCCTTCGCCGCGACCCTGTGCATCGTCCTGCCGCTGGTGCTGACCTCGGTGCTGGGCAACGCGCTGATGGCCTTCATGGGCATCGGCGTCAAGGTCGCCACCTTGCCGGTGGTGGCCCTGGGCGTGGGCATCGGCGTGGACTACGGCATCTACATCTATAGCCGCCTGGAAAGCTTCCTGCGTGCTGGCCTGCCGCTGCAGGAGGCTTACTACCAGACCCTGCGCTCGACCGGTAAAGCGGTGCTGTTCACCGGCCTGTGCCTGGCGATTGGCGTGTGCACCTGGATCTTCTCGGCGATCAAGTTCCAGGCCGACATGGGCCTGATGCTGACCTTCATGCTGCTGTGGAACATGTTCGGCGCGCTGTGGCTGCTGCCGGCGCTGGCGCGGTTCCTGATCAAACCCGAGAAGATGGTGGGCAAGGAGGGGGGGTCGATCTTCGCCCATTGATATCTCGCCGAGGGCCGCAGCGCGGCCCTCGGGTTATACTGCCGGTTCATTTCTGATCGGTATCCCCATGTCCCCCCTCGCCACTGCCCTCGCAACCTGCGACATGCTCCTGATCGACGGCCTGCACGCCTTCGACTTCACTTGCGACGACACCGGCCTGACCATCGAGTGCATGGACGGTCGCCAGCTGCGTCGCTGGTCTTTCACCCCCGAGCAGATCGCTGCCGCCGTCGGTGCCGATGATCAATGGCAACTCGCCGATGCTCAGGGCGAGCATCGTCTAGTCTGTATGAGTGCCTTTCGCGCCCCGGATGAAGACGACGATGAAGCGGATCTGGACCAGCCTGCTGAGCGCTAGCCTGATGAGCCTGACGATCACCTCCCACGCCGCCACGTTGCTGGTTGGCAGCTACACCGACGGCCAGAGCCAGGGCATCTACCGCTACGCCTTCGACAGCAAGACGGGGCAGATCGACCCGACGCCGCAACAGGTGGTCAAGAGCGTCAGCCCGTCGTGGCTGGTGCTGTCGGCCGACCAGCGCCAACTGTTCGCGGTCAATGAAACCCCCAATGGCCATGTCAGCAGCTTCAGCGTCAGTGCCAAGGGCGAGATCAAACCGCTGAACCAGGTGGCCAGTCGTGGCGACGAGCCGACCCATGCCAGCCTGAGCCGTGACCAGCGCTATCTGTTCGTCGCCAACTACGCTGTCGCCTCCGACCCGGGCGGCAGCCTGGCGGTGATCCCGGTGACCAGGGACGGCAAGCTCAAGGACGTGGTGCAGCAGTTGCGGCACAAGCCCAGCGGCGTGAATCCCGAGCGCCAGGCCGGCGCCCATGTGCATTCATTGGTGCTGTCACCGGATGGCCAGCATCTGTATGCCTGCGACCTGGGCGCCGACAAGGTGTTCATCTATCGCTACGACGGCGCCAGCGTCGATCACCCGTTGAGCCCGGCGATCCCCGCTGCGGTTGATTTGCCTCCGGGCAGCGGGCCGCGTCATCTGCTGTTTGATGCCAAGGGCCGGCATGCGTACCTGACGCTGGAAATGAGTGGTGAGGTGGTGATGTTCGAGGTCAGGGACGATGCCTTGCTGGAACGCCAGCGCTTGCCGCTGACCGAACAGCAGGATGCCGCCGCCAAGGCTTCCGGTGGGCTGCACCTGTCGGCGGACGGGCGCTTCCTGTATGTCAGCAATCGCGGCACGGTGAACGAGATCGTGGTGTTCAGCGTGGGCAAGGATGACGGCCAGCTGACCTTGCTGCAGCGCCGTTCGGTCGAAGGCGACCACCCGCGGGAATTCGCCCTGGACCCGAGCGACAACTTCCTGCTGGTGGCCAACCAGAAGAGCAACCAGATCGTGGTCATGCGCCGCGACCCGCGCAGCGGCAAGATTGGCGAGACGGTACAGACCTTGCCCCAGGATGCGCCTTCGGACCTCAAGTTCATCGACTGACTATCGATGGCGGTGATAACGCCTACCAGCGCAATGAATTTCTGCGGCTGACCTCAGCGGCGTAAGTTTGGCTCAAGGCCCAAGCGGCTGAACGTCAAACCACACCTGTCGAGGTCAGCCATCATGAACTTCAATCTCTTCCCTGTGATTGCCGCATCTGCCATTTCCGCTTCCGTCGTGCTGCCGGCCCATGCCCATGCCGATACCCGCAAGGCCACGTCCACCCACAGCTACACCGAGCAGTACCTGCGCCAGAGCGCCAATTTCCATGCGGCCTTGAGCGGCAAGCACAGCCACTGATTGAAACCTTGCCAGGCCCCTGTGGGAGCCTGAAGCGCTTACCGACCCATCACCGCCTTGAACAGGTCCGAAGCCAACCAGCCCTCCAGCCAGCTCCGCAGCCGCGGATAAGCCGCCTCGGCGAACCACTGCGGTTCGACCCCGGCAAACTGGCGCATCAGGGGCAACAGGGCGGCATCGGCCAGGCTCGGATGATCGGCCAGCAGGTACGGCCGGCCTTCGAGCAAGTGTTCCAGCTCCGCCAGCCAGGCTTCGGCCTGCTGGCGATAATGCTCGCGTGAATACTCAGGGTAGCGCTCGGCGTACTTGTACAGGTTTACCTGCGCCTTGAACGTGCTGTCATTGCGGGCAATCAGCGCCTCGGCATGCTGCGCGGCGGCCGGGTCGGCGCGCAGGCGCCAATCCTGCGGGTCGTGTTGTTCGAGCGCCCAGCGCATGATGTCGAGGCTCTCTTCCAGTACCCCGGCGCCGGTATCCAGTACCGGCACCGTGCCCTTGGGCGACAAGGCCAGCAGCGCAGCCGGCTTGTTCTTCATCGCTACCTCGACGATCTCCACTGCACAACCGGCATAGCGCAGCGCCAGGCGCGCACGCATGGCCCATGGGCAGCGGCGGAACGAATAGAGGATCACCCGCACACCTCCACGTCGCTCTGGCCATTGCCCTGGCGGCGTACCTGAATCTGCACCGGAATGCGCTCGTGCATTTCCTGCACGTGGGAGATCACCGCGACCTTGCGGCCCTGCGCCTGCAGGCCGTCGAGGGCGTCCATGGCCAGTTGCAGCGACTCAGGATCAAGGCTGCCGAAACCTTCATCGATGAACAGCGACTCGATGCGCAAGGTGCTCGAGGCCATCGATGCCAGGCCCAGGGCCAGTGCCAGCGAGACCAGGAAGGTTTCACCGCCGGACAGCGAGTGCACCGAACGCAGTTCGTCGCCCATTTCGGTGTCCAGCACCAGCAGGCCCAGGGCGCTGCCACCGCGCTTGAGGCGGTAGCGGCGCGCCAGCTGGCGCAGCTGGGCATTGGCGTGGTGCAGCAGCAGGTCGAGGTTGTAGCCCTGGGCGATCTTGCGGAATACGTCGCCGGAGGCCGAGCCGATCAGCGCATTCAGCCGCGCCCAGCGCTGCCATTGCTGGTGGGCCTGCTCGATTTCCCCGGCCAGCGCCTGGCTCGCCTGCTGGCGACGCTGATCGTCGGCCTGCTGCGCGCGCAATTCGGCGCATTGCTGCTCATGGCCGGCCAACCGCTCGCGCAGTTCGCCGAGCGCTTGCTCAAGGTCTTCGACCGACGATTCGACGGTCATCTGCGCGGCGTGTTGCTGCAGGCGCTGGTCGCGTTCCTGGAGCAGCACACGGCTCTGCTCCACAGCCTTCTCGGCAAGTTGCAGGCGCTGGCGCAGCTCGCCCAATTGGGCGTCGTCGATAGCCAACAGGCGATCCAGCCCGGCGTCGTCCAGCTCTGGATGCTCGGCGCGCCACTGGGCGATATCGCCCTGCAGCTGCTGGTACTCGCTTTCCAGCGCCTGCTGCTGCTGGGTGTTGGCCTTGAGTTCGCTGGCCAGTTGCACGCCTTGGTTGCGCAGGTCCTGCAGGCGCTGGGCGGTGTCTGCATCATGGGTGCGGGCCTGCTCCAGCTGGCTGTCCATGTGCTGCTGCCAGGCTTCGGCGCTGGCCTGCCCACCGAGCAGCTCGGCCAGTGCGGCCTGGGCCTGCTGACGTTGGCTTTCGAGGGCTGCGAGCTGCTGTTGCACGAGTGCCAGGGTTTGCTCGCGGGCTTGCTGCTGATCGCGCAGCTTGTCCAGTTGCACCTGGCGTGCCTGCAGTTCTTCCTGCTCGTCCTTGCGCTGCTCCAGTTGCTGCAACCGCTGGGCGATTTGCTGGTCGAGGGCCAGGAAGGCGTTGGCCGGGTCATCGCCAAGGGCTTGGAGCACATCAGCCGGCAGCACGTTGGCCAGGCCGTCCAGGCCCTGCTGAAGCTGTTGTTCATCGCTGGCCAGGGCCTGGTGCTGCTGGTCGAGATGGCGCTGGGCCTGCTGTTGGGCCTGCTGTGCCGCCTGCAGTTGCTGGTTCAGGCGAGCGGCATCCTTCTGCAGGGCGAGCAGGGCGCTCTGGCGCTTCTCGTCCTTGCCGATTTCTTCATCCAGGCGCCGTAGCTGGCTGTCCAGCCAGGCGCTGCGGGCCTTGTCGTCCTGTGGGGCAAGGGCGGGCCAGAGGCTGTGCGCCTGCACCTGCGCCACCAGCGGTTGCAACTGTTCGCCAAGCTGCTGCTGTTGCTGTTGATGGTCCTTGAGCTGAGCGTTGACCACGCCGAGCTGGGTGCGCAGTTCGACCAGTCTGCTATTGAGGGTTTCGACCTGTTTCTGTGCGGCTTCTTCTTCAGCCTGGTCATGGCGACCGAGGCTCTGCAGCAGGGCCTCAGGTTGATGGAACGGGTGCTCGGCGCTGCCGCACACCGGGCAGGGCTCGCCGTCGCGCAACTGGCCGCGCAATTCTTCGACGCTGGTATTGCGTGCCAGCCGCTGACGGTCCAGCAATTGGCGGGTAAGGTTGAGCGCCTGTTCGGCGGCTTCCAGTTCGGCCTTGGCCGCCGTGCCTTCGCCGATCAGTTGCTGACGTTGCTGCATGGCCTGCTGCTGACGCTCACGCAGGGCATCGAGCTGCTGGCGCAGTTCCAGTTCACGGCCATGCAGGCGGGACAGTTCTTCGACGGCGCGTTGCTGTTTGCGGTTGTCCTGCAGCATGTTGCCGAGCAGGTCGATCTGTTCGGCCAGAGCCTGGGGCTCGGCCTTGGCTTCGCGGAACAGCAGCTCGAAGTGCTCACGCTGGGCCTGCAACTGAACATTGGCCTGGCTGGCCTGGGCCTGCAGGCCAGGCAGCTCCTCGCGGCCCTTGGCCAGGCGGCCACCGATCAGCATCACCTGCTTGAGTTGTGGCAGGTAGGCCTGCCAGGCATTGGCCAGCCCGGCCAAGTGCTGGCTGTCAGCCAGCGCGGTGTCGATCTGCGCCAGTTGCTGCTCGCTGCGCTGCTGGTGTTCTTCCGTTTGCTGCAGCAGCTGCTGGTTTTCGGCGACTTGCTGTTCGGCTTGCTGACAGGTCGCATGCAACTCCACCTGTTGCTGATCAAGACGTGCCAGGTTGTCTTGGCCGGCGAAGGCCTGACGCAGGCGCGGGGCATTTTCACTGTGTAAGGCCTGGCTCTGCGCCAGGGCCTCGCGAGACGCCAGCTGCGCCTGCTCCAGTTCACCTGCGCGCGTTTGCAACTCGGTTTGCTGGCGCTGTTGCTCGGCGATTTGCGCCGCGAGTGGTGCCAGTTGCGCACCGAGCATCTGCTGCCGGTGGAACTGATGGCGTTGCGGCGCCAGGCGTTCCAGGCGCTGCAGGTCGAGGCGTTGCTCGGCCAGCAGTTGCCATTCTTGTTCGGCGGCTTGCAGGGCGGCGCTGGCTTCGCCGTGCTGGGCCTGCAGCTGGTGTTGTTCATTGAGCCAGTGACGTTGCTGCTCAAGTTGGCGCTCGCTGGCCTGGTCGGCCTTGAACTGCTGTAACGCCTGCTCCAGGCGCTGGTCGAGTTCGGCGCGCGCTTCGGCGGCCATCGGCAGCAGGTGGCTGGCGCGCTCTTTGAGGGCGTTGTGGGTTTCCGCGGTTTCCCGTGCCTTGCTGAAGGCGCGCTGACCGAGGCGGGTGTAGATGGAGGTGTTGGTGAGCTTTTCCAGCAGCTCGCTGCGATCTTTGTCGTCAGCCTTGAGGAAGGCGCCGAACTCGCTTTGCGCCAGCATCACGGCGCGGGTGAACTGCTCGAAATTCAGGCCCAGACGGGCTTCGATCAGTTGCTTGTACTCGCTCTTGGCGCTTCCCAGCAGCTGTTCGCTGTCCAGGTCATACAGGCTCTGGCGGCTGAGCTGCAGCTTGCCGTTTGCCTTGTCGCGGGCGCGGTTGGCCTCCCAGCGGGCGCGGTAGCGGTGGCCGTCGATGCCGACGAAGTCGACTTCGGCAAAGCCGCTGCCAGTGCCCCGGCGCAACAGGTTGCGCGGGTCGGACGTGGGGATTTCGCCGTCGGCGTCCGGCACCTTGGCTTCGCGGCCGATGTCGCTCAGGCGCGGCACGGTGCCGAACAAGGCCAGGCACAGGGCATCGAGCAGCGTGCTCTTGCCGGCGCCGGTCGGCCCGGTGATGGCGAACAGGCCGGCGCTGGCCAGCGGCTCGGCGGTGAAGTCGATATCGACCGGGCCGGCCAGGGATGCCAGGTTCTTCAGGCGGATGGCGAGAATCTTCATGGCTGTTCCTCTTCCAGCTGGACGTCTTGCAGCAGCAGGGCGAAATCGGCCAGGGCCTGCTCGTCGACGGGGTTGCCGTAGGCCTGTTCCCAGGCGCGGCTGAACAGGTCCTGTGGGGTCATCTGCGCCAACTCGACGAATTGCAGGTCGTCGTCTTCGCTGTTGTTGCGGCCGGCGTATTCGGCGCTGATGCGGATCAGCCGCACGGCCTTGCCCTGAAGCGCGGTTTCGATCTGCTGGCGCAAGTCGGGTTGCGGCTCGTCGAGAACCACCCGCACCTCCAGCCAAGGCTGACGGTTGGGGTCTTCGAGCAGGTCGATCACCGGCAGCTCGGCCAGTTGTTCGAGCAGTTCGCCGAGCGGCGCCGGGCCGACCCGCTGCAGGGCCACTGCACGCGGCACCGGGCGCGGCTCGACGCTGACCAGCTCGCTGCCCTCGAGTTCGACTTCCAGCACCTGGTGCGGGTAATTGATTTCGGCGAACGACAGCGGGATCGGCGAGCCGCTGTAGCGGATGCGGTTTTCGCGGTTGACCTTCTGCGGCTTGTGCAGGTGGCCGAGCGCCACGTAGCTGATCGACTTGTCGAACAGCCTGGCTGGCAGTGCCTCGGCATTGCCGATGATCAGGCTGCGCTCGGAGTCTTCGGACACCGCGCCACCGGCCATGTGGGCGTGGCTGATGGCGATCAGCGCCTGGTCCTTCTTGCGCTTGTTCTGCGCCGCGCCAATCAGTTGCTGGTGCACCTGGGTGATGCCTTGCAGGTAGTCGTCGCCCAGCTGAGGGCCGGTCACTTCGGCCGGGCGCAGGAAGGGCAGGGCCAGGCACCAGGCGGCGACCTTGCCACGGCCGTTGGTCAGCGGGATCAGCAGGCGCTCGGCGTCCAGTTGGCCTTCGTCGAGCCAGTGCACCCGGCCCAGCGCGTGGGTGCGCAGGCGGCGCATGAGCGCGGCGGGCAGTTCGATGCGCGAGCCGGAGTCGTGGTTGCCGGCGATCATCACGATGTCCAGTTTCGGCTGCTGCTCATGGGCCTGGACGATGAAGTCGTAGAGCCGCTCCTGGGCTTTGACCGGCGGGTTGACCGTATCAAAGATATCGCCGGCGATCAGCAGTGCGTCCGGCTGGCGCAGGCGCAGCTGGCCGAGCAGCCAGTCGAGGAAGCAGGCGTGTTCGAAGTCGCGTTCCTGGCCGTGCAGGCTTTGGCCCAGGTGCCAGTCGGAGGTGTGAAACAGACGCATGGATGACCTGTTGGTGTCGAGTCAGCAAGCGAGGGCTTGGCTTGGAAGGTGGGCGTTGCGCAAGGGCGGTATGGTAACCCAAGATTGGTCCGAATCACGATTGCGTGAGGGCTGCCAAATGCTTGGCGAGAGACATTCAGCGCCTGTGAGATCGAGCGCCGCCCGCGCGGCGCATCGCGGATAAATCCGCTCCTACATTTGTTGCAACGTGCCGAACCTGTTACGTCATGGTTGGCCGCCTTGGCGCATGTCTTGAGCCCTACAACCAAGGCGGTCAGCGGTGACCTCACAGGAGTGACTGGCCCGAAACAGATGTAGGAGCGGATTTATCCGCGATGCGCCGCGCGGGCGGCGCTCGATCTCAAGGGCGCTGAAGATCCCAAGGCATGCACCTCTAAAACCCAACCCTCATTTCGGATAAAGCGGCGGCAAGCTCCCACTCTCCCCAGCAGGCAACAACACCTGCTCCGCCGGCGGTATAGTCCCGATAGCCCGCCACAGATCCTCCCCCTGCCAATACTGCCCACTCTCGCTATACAACGCCCCGTTCAACCCATCCAGCGCATCCGACAACGGCACGAACCGCGCCGCCATCTCGGCCAGGGTCTCCGGCTGCTGCCGCGCCCAGGCATCGAGCGCCTGGCGCGTAGCCTGCGGGTCGTTGGCCTGGCAGGCGCGTTTGAGGTCATCCAGCAAGGTCCGCGGGCTCGGCCCGTTCTGCGCCGCTCGCAGCACCGCTGGCTGTGAGCGGGCACGCCACCACAGGGCGAAACCCAGCACCGTGGTTAATGCAAACACCAAGGTAGCCAGCTGCCAGGGCCAGAGCAGCTGATTCGCACCGCCAAGGTCGCCAACCGGGGTGTCGGCGCTCAGCGCCGGGTTGTCTTGTACGTCCAGTGTACGCGCCGGCAGGCTGCTGTGTTCCAGGTGGTCTTCGCGGGTGTTCCACCAAGTGACTTCCACGGCCGGCAGGGCCAGCTTGCCGCTGTGGGTCGGCACCAGCGCTTCACGCTCTTCGCGGTTGGCAGTCATGCCGCGTTCGTTGATTTCGTTGCGCAGCACCGGCTGGTCCGGGTAGCGGCGCAGGCCGACGATCTCGGTGGCGGGCAGTTGTGGCAGTTGGGTGCTCGACAGGCCTTCGGCGCGCAGGGTGATGCTGCGCGTCAGCGAGTCGCCAATCTGAGGCTGCTGGCTCGCCGGGTCCGGGTTCCAGTGTTCCTCCAGGCTCAGGTCTCGCGCCGGTAGCCAGGGCGCGTTGGCCGGCCAGGCGGCGGGGATCGGGCGCACGGCCAGGCGCAGCGGCAGCGAACTGACCTGCACCTGGCGGCCGACCCGGGCGGTGCCGGCAGGTTGCTGGCTGTTGTCGGCCGCGGTGGCAGTGAAGGTCAGCGGCGGGATGTCCAGGTCCCCGCTCTGCTGCGGATACACCGCGTAGCGGGTTTCGATCACCCCGTGGCGCACGCCGTTGATTTCCTTCTCGTAAGTGCGCGACTCACCCAGCGGCTCGACCTTGGCATTCTCCAGCTGCAGCGGGCTCAGGCTGCTGTCGTCGTACAGCGACACCGAGTGGTAGATGCGCAGGGTCAGCACGGCCTGGGCCTGGACGTATACCTCGTTGCTGTCCAGGGTGGCTTCGACGAAGACTTGCGAGGCGACTTCCGGGCGGCTGCTGTCGGCCTGCAGCACTTGCAGGTCGATGGCCTGGCTGTGCGACTGGCCCAGTTGCAGTTCGGGGATACGCAGGCTGCCGCTGCGCCGGGGCAGCAGGGTGATGATCCAGCGGGTGCTGGCGCGGGTTTCGCCGTCGAGGGTGTGCAAGCTGTTCAACTGGCGCGTGCCGCGCACTTCGAAGTCGCCTTCCAGGGCACGCAGGTCGGGCTTGCCGAACTGGGTCACGTCCTGGCTTTCGAGGGTCAGTTCGAGGGTTTCGCCGGCCTCCAGGCGCGTGCGGTCGACGCTGGCCTGCAGCGTGGGCAGGGCCTGGGCCGTGACGGCCCACAACAGGCCGAGAACAAAGACGCCGAAGCGACTCATCGTGTGTTTTCCTGATGCAATTGCTGTTCATACCAGAATTTGCGCCGCAACAGTTCCGCCGGGTTGTCGGGGATCTCGCGCAGCCATTGTTCCAGAGCCTGACGCTGTTCGGCATCGAGGCTGGTCGATACCGGGCGCTGCGGCGGCAGGGTGATGCTGTCGTCATCGCCGCTCTGGTTGCCAGGCGCCGCCTGGCTGTTGTTGCTGCCTTCAGCGGGTTGTTCGGCGCTGGCCTGTTCTTCCCCGCCCGGCGTACCTTGGGCAGGGCTGCTGGCCGAGCTGCTGTTGCCTTCGGTTTCGCTGCCCGGGGTGCCTTGGGCGTCGCTGTTGGCCGGTTGCTCTTTGGCCTGGGCCTCGCGTTGCTGCAGCAGTTGCTGCACCAGGGCCTGGTTGGCCAGTGCCGGCTGCAGGTCGGGCTGGCGCTCCAGGGCCTGTTCGTAGGCATCCAGGGCGGCTTCCAGCTCGCCGCTGCGGGCCAGGGCATTGCCTCGATTGTAGTGGGCTGCGGCGCTGTCGCCCTGGCCGAAGGCCTCGGCGGCACCGGCATAGTCGCCGGCCTGGTACAGCGCCATGCCGCGCCATTGCGGGTCCTGGAAATGCCGGGCAGCGTCCGCCGGGCGTTGCTTGCGCAGTAGCGCCTGGCCCTGTTGATCGGGGCGCAGCCACAGGTCGTTGAACTCGAAGGCCTGGCTCGGTTGGGGCAGGGCCAGCAGCAGCGGCAGGCAGAACAGCCAGCCGCGGCGCCCGGCACAGGCGGCCAGCAACAACAACGGCAGCAACAGCCAGTAGCCCTGGTCGGCCCAGCTGTCCAGCTGCAGGGTCTGGCCGGCGTCGCTCAGGCGGCGCGGGTTGTCGAACAGGCCAAGACCGCGAAGGTCGAGGTCGTCGATGCGGGCATGGCGGTAGCGCCCGCCGGTGCCGCTGATGAAGGCCTTGAGGCTGGCGCTGTCGAGGCGCGGCAGGAGGATGCCCCCCTGGTCATCCTTGAGGTATTCGCCATTGGCCTGGCGCACCGGCGCGCCGTCGCCGGTGCCGATGCCAAGCATCAGCAGGCTCGGGCCCTGGCGGCCGAGGGCCTGGGTGATGCCCTGGCGCTCCGCTGCGCTCAGCGCCGAGCCGACCAGCAGCAGGCGACCCTGGCCGAGGCCACTCTGGGCCAGCAGGGCGAGGCCTTTTTGCACGGCCAGGTCGGCGCGTTGGCCCGGTTTGGGCATGATCGATGGGTCGATGGCTTCCAGCAGGTTGCGCGTGGTGCCGAGGTCATCCGACAACGGCACCAGCGTGTGCGCACTGCCGGCATAGACAATCAGCGCGGTCTGGCTGTCGTTGCGGTGTTCGAGCAGGTCGAGGATCTTGCGCCGGGCCTGTTCCAGGCGGTTGGGCGTCACGTCTTCGGCCAGCATCTGCGGGGTCAGTTCGAGCAGGATCACCAGCGGGTCGGCGGGGCGCTGGCGGGTTTCTTCCAGGCGCTGCCAGCTCGGCCCGAGCAGGGCCAGCACCACCAGCAACCAGGCCAGGCCCAGGGCCACCCAGGGCAGCTTGCTGTTGCTGCCGCTGCCACCGCCGAGCAGCACCGGGTGGAATGCGGGCGGCAGGATCATCTGCCAGCGCCCGGCACGTTTGCGCCGGTGCCAGAGCTTGAACAGCAGCCAGCCGAGCAGGGGCACGACCAGCAGCCAGAGCGGGCGCAACCATTGTGGCCACAGATCGATCATCGCCGTTTCCTCAGGCGCAGGCGTTTCAGGCGCTGGCGCCATTCCGGATGGGGCTGCAGGAAGCGGGGTTTGCGCAGCACCTTGTGCAGCAGGTTGTCGGGCCATTGCACCGCCACCACCAGCAGCACGCTGAGCAGCAGGGCCAAGGCCAGCGGCCAGGCATACAGGGCTTTGGCCGTACGCGCCTGGGTTGGCTGCTGGGCCACCGGTTCAAGCTGGTCGAGGGTGTCACCGATGGCGTTCAGCTCAGCGCCATCATGGGCGCGGAAGTAGGCGCCGTGGGTGATTTCGGCGATTTCCCTGAGTGACGCTTCGTCGAGGTCCAGGCTCGGGTTCAGGCCGAGCAGGCCAGGCGTACCGCTGGCCTCAGGGTTGGCGCCGATACCAATGGTGTAGATGCGCACGCCTTCCTGGGCAGCCAGGCGGGCGGCTGTCAGTGGGTGGATCTGCCCGCCGTTGTTGGCGCCATCGGTGACCAGCACCAATACCCGGCTTTGCGCCGGGCGCTGGCGCAGGCGCTTGACCGCCAGGCCGATGGCGTCGCCGATGGCGGTGTTCTTGCCGGCGATGCCGATCTGCGCCTCGTCGAGGAAGGTGCGCACGGTGCGCCGGTCGAAGGTCAGCGGGGCTTGCAGGTAGGCCTGGCTGCCAAACAGGATCAGGCCTACACGGTCGCCTTCGCGGTCTTGCAGAAAGTCGCCGAGCAAGGCCTTGACCAGGTCGAGGCGGCTGATGTCTTCGTCCTTCCACTGCATGTCGGGGAAGTCCATCGAGCCCGAGACATCCACCGCCACCAGCAGGTCGCGGCCACTGGAGGCCACCGGTACCGGCTCGCCAAGCCATTGCGGGCGCGCGGCGGCCAGCAGCAGCAACAGCCAAATCACCACATACGGTGCCTGCTGGCGCAGGGTCGGCAGGTTAAGCCGTGCACGGCGCCCGGCCAGGCCCTCCAGTTCGTCGAGGAAGCCGACCTTGAGCACCGGCTCGCCGCTGTCGGCGGCGGGCAGCAGCACGCGCGCCAGCCACGGTAACGGCAGCAGCACGAAAATCCACGGCCAGGCCAGTTCAAACATGTTTGCGAATCCAGGTTTCGACCGCCTGGCTGAGCCCGACGATGGCCTTGTCGTCGAGCTTGCACTCCGGCTTGTAGGCGCCTTCGACCAGCACCATCCAGCGGGTCAGGCCGGCGGCCGGGCAGCGGTTGTCGAGAAAGGCCAGCCACTGGCGGCCGTTCAAGGTATGGCTGTTGGCGCCGGGGTAGTGGTTGCGGCACAGGCGCTTGAGCAGGGCGTTGATCTGCTGCAGCCAGGCGCCGGCCGGTGCGCCGTCGTAGGGGCGTGGCAGGCGGGCGAGTTCGGCCAGGGCTTCCAGGCGCACCGGGTCGAGCGGCAGCTCGGCGCGCACTACCGGGCGCTTGCCAGGGCGCCAGCGGCGCAACCGCCACAGGCCCCAGACCAGCAGCGGCAGCAGCGCAAGCAACAGCCACCAGCCCGGTGCCGGCGGCCACAGGCCGATCGCCGGCGGTGCGATCAGCGGTTGCAGCTGGTCCAGCGGGTTCATTGGACGCCCCTCATCATGAATCACCCCGTGGACGCTGGGCGTTCAGGTACTCGCGCAGTTGTTCGATCATCTCGCTCTGGGTGCTCAGCGGCATCAGCAGCACGCGCAGCTTCTGCGCCATCAGCTCCCAGCGCTCGATGCGCGCTTCGGCCTGTTGACGGTAAGCCTGGCGCAGGTTGGCGTCCAGGGTGTCGAGCTCCAACTGCGCGCCGCGTTGGGCGAAGCGCAGCAGGCCGGCCGCGGGCAGGGCGTGGTCGAGCGGGTCGGAGACCGGCATCAGCAGCAGGTCGCAATGACGCGAGAGCATGGCCAGGTGCTGCTCGGCCTGGGCGCTGAGCGAGCGTTCGTCGCAGATGACAATGGCCAGGCTGCCAGGGCGCAGCACCTCGCGGGCGCGGCGCAGGGCCAGGCCAAGGCTGTCGGCCTGGGGCGCGGCTTCGGTGTGCAGGGCCTGGTTGACCTTGGCCAGGCGGTTGAGCAGCTGCAGCAGGCTCTGCTTGCTGCGCCGGGGTTTGATCTCGTGGTGCTCGTTGTCACCGAACACCAGCCCGCCGATACGGTCGTTGTGGCCCAGCGCGGCCCAGCCGAACAGCGCGGCAGCTTCGGCGGCAAGCACCGACTTGAACATCAGCCCCGAGCCGAAGAACAGGCGCTGGCTCTGCTCGACGAGGATGAATATCGGCCGTTCACGCTCTTCATGGAACAGTTTGGTGTGCGGCTCCTGGGTGCGTGCGGTCACGCGCCAGTCGATGTTGCGCACATCGTCACCGGCCTGGTACACGCGCACCTGGTCGAAGTCCACGCCACGCCCGCGCAGCTTGGAATGGTGCAGGCCGACCAGCGGGCTACGCTGGCCAGGGCGGGAAAACAACTGGATTTCGCGCACGCGGTGGCGCATGTCGATCAGTTCGGCGAGGCCGATGCGGATGCCGGGTTCGGCCTGCAGCGCGGTGGGCATGGGTCAGGCGACGGCCACGACGTCGAGAATGCGCTGGACCACGCGGTCCTGATCGATCCCCGCGGCTTCGGCTTCGAACGACAGGATGATGCGGTGGCGCAGCACATCGAACAGCACCGCCTGGATGTCCTCGGGGCTGACGAAGTCGCGCCCGGCCAGCCAGGCATGGGCACGGGCGCAGCGGTCAAGCGCGATCGAGCCGCGCGGGCTGGCACCGTAGGCGATCCAGTCGGCCAACTCGGCATCGAACTTGGCCGGGGTGCGGGTAGCCATCACCAGCTGCACCAGGTACTCCTCCACGGCGTCGGCCATGTACAGGCCGAGGATTTCCTTGCGCGCGGCAAAGATCGCCTGCTGGCTGACCCGGCGCTCGGGCTTCACTTCGCCGCCCAGTGCTTCGCCACGGGCCTGGGCGAGAATGCGGCGTTCGACGGCGGCATCGGGGAAACCGATCTTCACGTGCATCAGGAAGCGGTCGAGCTGGGCTTCGGGCAGCGGGTAGGTGCCTTCCTGCTCGATCGGGTTCTGCGTGGCCATCACCAGGAACAGCGGCGACAGGTCGTAGGTGCTGCGGCCCACGCTGACCTGGCGTTCGGCCATGGCTTCGAGCAGCGCCGACTGCACCTTGGCCGGGGCACGGTTGATTTCGTCGGCCAGCACCAGGTTGTGGAAGATCGGCCCCTGCTGGAACACGAAGCTGCCGGTTTCCGGGCGATAGATTTCAGTGCCGGTGATGTCGGCGGGGAGCAGGTCGGGGGTGAACTGGATACGATGGAACTGCGCCTCGATGCCTTCGGCCAGCTCTTTGATGGCCTTGGTCTTGGCCAGCCCCGGAGCCCCTTCGACCAGCATGTGGCCGTCGGCCAACAGCACGATCAACAGCCGCTCGACCAGTTTCTCCTGGCCTAGGATCTGAGAGGAAAGAAAGGTGCGTAGCGCGATCAGCGCTTCACGGTGTTCCATCGGCGGCGGTTCCTGGATATGCGCCAGGGGTGCGGGCAGCCTGGCAGGGGGGATACTTTAATCTATCCGTTGTGCCGCGTCGAAATCTGCACGCAGGCATTGCGGGGTTCGCTGATGTTTTCCCTGGACAATGTATCGCTTTCTGTCGCTTTCAAGGCGAACAGGAACCTGACCATGGGCAAGTCATACAGCGGTGTGCGAGTGGGTATTTTCTTTGACGGGACGGGCAACAACCAGGGCAATGCCGCCCAGCCGCCCAGTAACATTGCCCTGTTGCATGGGCTTTATCCGCAAGGGCGCGTGGCTGACCAAACGTTCATCAGGCTGTATGTGGAAGGCGTCGGTACGACCACGGGGGCGGCGGATTCGATGTATGCACAGGCAACCGGCCGAGGCGCAACGGGGGTGCAGGCGCGTGTAGGCCAGGCGTTGGCCGCGGTTGCCGAGCAGTTGCGCTTGCTGGCTGCGCCCGAGCGGGTCGAGTTCGACCTGTTCGGTTTCAGTCGCGGCGCGGCGGCGGCCAGGCAGTTGGCCAACCGGCTGGGCAGTGCTGAAGGGCTGCCGGCCGAGCTGCAGCGGGCGCGGCTGATCAACTTCATTGGCCTGTTCGACACGGTGGCGGCCATCGTCGAACCGCTGCGAGGTTGCTTCGATCCCGCCGCCGCGCGCCTGGGCGACCTCTGCCTTGGGTTGCCAGAGGGCATTGCCCGACAAGTGGTGCAACTGGTAGCCAGGGATGAGCAGCGGCACAACTTTGCCTTGGTGCGCAGCGGCAATGACATCATCGTACCAGGCGCGCATTCCGACATCGGTGGCGGCTACCCGGAGTCGATGCTCGAGCAGGTGTCGCTGAACAAGCCCTTCTCGAGCCAAGTGACGCAGAAAACGTCGGCCGAACGAACCAAGGCCTTTGCCCAGGCCCAGGCCTTGCTCGCCGACCTTGGCGACCCCAAGGCGAGTGTGCTGACGTGGGAAGTGCCGCTGAACGGAGGCCGGGCGCAGCGGGATGACGCGCAGAAACAGGTGTATGCGGCGGTTTATCGGGAGCGGCAAGTGCGTGGCCACCTGTCGCGTGTCTACCTGAGCATCATGCGCGAGCTGGGGTTGCGCAATGGCGTGCCATTTCTGCCGTTGGGCGATGTCGAGGCGCACCGGCTGCCGGATGAGTTGCGGGGGATCAGTGGCACGCTGCACGACCATGTGCTGAACGGCGGGGAGGGGCTGTCCGCTGAAGAGGAGGCGTTGCTGCAAGCAAGGTATGTCCATGCCTCGGCACACTGGAACGCAGTGAAGGGGCTGCACAGCAGCGGGCTGGATGTACTGTTTGTCGACCGGCCGGCGCAGGGGGGCAGGGTGGTGCATGAGAACCCTGTTGGCTGAAGGGGGCGGCGACAGAACCTGCCTCATCACCCGCCGGATGATGAGGCAGGAACTACCTTCAGTTTTTTGAGCTGGAGTGCTTGCGGCCCTGGTCGCACAGGGCGAACACCACTACCAGCACCCCGGCGATTGCCAGGATCAGCGCCACACCGTCGGTGGAGTGGGTCGCCGAGCCGGCCACCAGGGCCAGGCCGCCCAGCGGTGCCAGGCCACCGGCTACCGCCGTGCCGATCTCACGGCCCGTACCGAAGCCCGAGGAGCGCGTTTGGGTCGGGAACTGGCGGCTGAGGAACGAACCTTGCGGGGCGAACATCATGGGCGCGAGGATGCCGGTGCCGATCGCGATGGCGATGTAGATCCGGGTGGGCTCGCCAGTGCCCAGCAGCTGCAGGAACGGGTAGGCGAACAGTGCCGACAGGACCCCGCCAAGCATCAGCACGGTCTTGCTGCTCCAACGGTCACACAGCCAACCGAAGAACGGCACGGCGAAGATGGCTACGAGGCTGGCGATGGTCACCGACAGCGATGTGACATGCGCCTCCACACCCTTGAACTGGGTCAGGTAGGCGAGCGAGAAGGTCTTGAAAATGTAGCTCAGGGCGTTGTAGCCGATGGCCACGAAGAACACCACGGCCAGGCCCTTGAGGTCGTTCCTGAACAACAGCTTCAATGGCGACACCTGTGGCTTGCTGCTGTCGGCCTTGTCCAGCTCCTTGAAGTCCGGTGTTTCCGGGATGCTCTTGCGTACCCACAGGCCGATCGCCACCAGGGCGATGCTGGCGATGAACGGGATGCGCCAGCCACCGGCCAGGAGGAATTCGTTACCGTTCATGGTCAGCAGGTACACCGTCAGCGACGATAGCAGCAGCCCCAGGTTCAGCCCCAGCGCCGGCCAGGCGCCCTGGCTGCCGCGCTTGCCTTCGCTGGCATGTTCATAGGAGGTGACCGCCGCGCCGGACAGCTCGGCCCCCGCGCCCAGGCCCTGGATGATGCGGATCACCACCAGCAGGATCGGTGCCCAGATGCCGATGCTGGCGTAGCTTGGGATCAGCCCGATCAGCGCCGTGCACACGCCCATCATGCAGAAGGTGATCACCAGCACGTGCTTGCGCCCGAAACGGTCGCCCAGATAGCCGAACAGAATGCCGCCGAAGGGGCGGGCAATGAAGCCGATGGCGAAGGTGGAGAAGGCGAGCAGCGAGGCCACCGCCGGGTTGCTGGCATCAAAGAAGATCTTTGAAAACACGATCGCGGCCATCGTTGCGTAGAGATAGAAGTCGTACCACTCCAGCATCGAGCCGAAGATGGTCGCCGCCGCCACCTTGCGCAGGCGCTTGCGTTGCTGTTGCGGGGTCTCGTGCGCGGCCGGGGCCGCCTCATGTACCGACATGGGGGGTTCCTTATTGTCTTTGTAGTTGTGGGTGAAGCAGATTTCAGCGGGCCTTGAGGATCTTCGCGGCGATCATCTGGCCGATCGGAATGGCCGAGGTGGCAGCCGGCGACGGGGCATTGCAGACATGCACCATGCGCCGGGTCTCGGCGAACAGGAAGTCATGCACCAGGGTGCCGTCGCGCATCACTGCCTGGGCGCGAATACCCGCCTCGTAGGGCAGCAGGTCTTCCACTTGCAGCGACGGGCAATACTTGCGGCACTGTTCCAGGTAGCCGCGCTTGAACAGCGAGTTCTTCATTTCGGTGGTGCCAGAGCCGAGGTTGTTCCACAGGGTTTTCCAGAAGCCCGGGAAGCTGGCGTACTCGGCGACGTCGCGCCAGTTGAGCGAAAACTTGCGGTAGTTCTCGCGACCGAAGCCGAGCACGGCATTCGGGCCGACGGTGACGCTGCCGTCGATCATGCGCGTCAGGTGCACGCCGAGGAATGGCAGTTCCGGGTCGGGGATCGGGTAGATCAGGTGGTTGACGATCTGGTTCTTGCTGGCCGGCAGGCGGTAGTACTCACCGCGGAAGGGAATGATCTGGTGGTCGATCTTCACCCCGGCCAGGCGCGCCAGGCGGTCGGACTGCAGGCCGGCGCAGGCCACCAGCTGGCGTGCGCGCCAGGCGTGGCTGTCGGTGCCTACGGCGACATGGTCGGCGTGCTCGTGGATGGCACGCACGCGGGTGGACAGGTGCACTTCGCCGCCAGCCTGGCGGATCACCTTGGCCATGGCGTTGCACACCTGGGTGTAGTCGACGATGCCGGTGGCATCGAGGAACAGCGCGCCCTTGCCGACGATGTTCGGCTCACGTTCGGCCAGTGCAGCCGCATCCAGGCGCTCGACCTTCAGGCCGTTCTGTTGCGAGCGCTCGTACAGCGCCTGCATGCGTTGCACTTCCAGGTCGTTGGAGGCCACCAGCAGCTTACCGCAGACCTCGAAGGCAATGCCGTGCTCGGTGCAGAAGTCCTTGGTCGCCTGGGCGCCGCGCTTGCACAGTTCGGCCTTCAGGCTGCCAGGCGCGTAGTAGATGCCCGCATGGATCACCCCGCTGTTGTGGCCGGTCTGGTGGCGGCCGAGGCTGGCTTCCTTCTCCAGGATCAGCAGGGATGCGCCCGGGCGTTGTTCGAGCAGGGCCATCGCGGTGGCAAGGCCGACGATGCCGCCGCCGATGATGCAGTAGTCATAAGTCATGCAGGGGTACCTTGGTGTTCTTGTCGGTGGATCTGCTTATCAGGTTGTCAGACTAAGTAGTGCGCAAAACGGCCCGCATCAGGCCGCGTCAGTTTCTCCGGGGGTCAGTCGAGGGCGGGCAGGTCTATCTTCAGGCGCTTGGCCGAGGCGCGAAGATGCGCTTCGGCGCAGGCTGCGGCCGCGTGGCGGTCGCCATCGGCGATCGCCTGGTACAGTGCCTGGTGCTCGCGGTTGGCCTCGGCCGAACCGCCCACCGAATGGGCGGCGGAGTTTTCCCAGGCGGTGCGCCGTGCGCTGGCCAGCTGGCCGCCGAGGAAGTCGTGGAAGGCCACGAAGTAATCATTCTTGCTGGCTTCGGCAATCGCCCGGTGGAAGGCCACGTCGGCGGCCGAGGCGGTGGCATAGTCGCTGCGCTTGTCGAGCATTTCCTGCAGGGCCTTGGCCATGTGCGCCAGGTCCTGCTCATCACGTCGGCGGGCGGCGATGGCGGCAGCCTGGGTTTCGATCCACAGGCGCATTTCGAACATCTGCGTAAGGTCAGGCGTGCGGCCATGGCTGCCAGGGAAGCGGAAGACGGTACCGGCGGGCGTTTGCGAGATATAGGAACCGAGCCCGCGCCGGGCGATCAGCACACCGTCTGCCTTGAGCTGCGCCACGGCCTCGCGCACCACCGAGCGGCTGACATTCAGCTGTTCGGCCAGTTGCTGTTCGGTGGGCAGGCGCGATTCGGCGGCCAGGCGGCCGGAATCGATCTCGGTACGGATGGCGCTGACGACCCGGTCTACCAGGGTGTCGGGGCGCTGGAGCTCTAGCATGGAAACGGTTGCCTAGTTATCAGGTTGTCAGACAATGCCTGTTGTGAGGGCAGGGTGTCAATGGGGCATCTGCCTTGCAGGCCAGGCCTCTTCGCGGCGAACCGCCGCGAAAGGGCCGGAACAGGAGGACTCAGAGCTCGCTGACGAAGGTGCCAGTGCCATCCAGGATGTTCTTCAAGGTCAGCGCCACCTCCTCGAGATCAGTCCCCGCCGAAGTCAGCACGATCTCCAGCGCTTCATCCCCTTTCAGCGCATCACGATCCCCGGCCGCCACTTCGATCAGCAGACGCTGCGCGCTCAAGGTCACCTTCAACCCATCCAGCGTCGAAGGCTCGTCATCCAGGGTCAGGTCGACGGTGTCCTCATCCGGATAACGGGTTAGCAAGAACATCTGCCCCTTGTCGCTGTGGCAGCACAAGGTCGCCATGTTGTCTTCCTCGTCATCGCAAGGGGTGGCGAACAGCACGGCGGTGTGGATCTGCATGGCGACGACTCGGTCCAGGGAATTGATAGGGAATTCTGACAGCCTTGCGGCCATCCATAAACGTAAAGTTACCAGCCCTTGACCGAAATTGTCGCAGCCTCGCAAGCGGCAATGACCGCTCAGTCGTTAAGCTTCGGCGAGCCCTGGACGTGCCTGCCACGTTCAACGTCTGGTTTTTACCGTCCGGCTTGCCATGGGTTGGCTATCGTTGATCCGTACATGGCGGACATTCGCGACGCTTCAACTATTACAAAGCCCAAGCGGAGTACCACAGATGGCGTTCTTCACCGCAGCCAGCAAAGCCGACTTCCAGCACCAACTGCAAGCGGCCCTGGCGCAGCACATCAGCGAACAGTCCCTGCCACAAGTGGCGCTGTTCGCCGAGCAGTTCTTCGGCATCATCTCTCTGGACGAACTCACCCAGCGCAGGCTTTCGGACCTTGCCGGCTGTACCCTCTCGGCGTGGCGCATCATCGAGCGCTTCGACCCCGAATACCCGCAAGTGCGGGTGTACAACCCTGATTACGAGCGCAATGGCTGGCAGTCGACCCATACCGTGGTCGAAGTGCTGCATCACGACTTGCCGTTCCTGGTCGACTCGGTGCGCACCGAGCTCAACCGCCGCGGCTACAGCATCCACACCCTGCAGACCACCGTGCTCAGCGTGCGCCGGGGTGCCAAGGGCGAACTGCTCGAACTGCTGCCCAAGGGCACCCAGGGCGAAGGCGTGCGCCATGAGTCGCTGATGTACCTGGAGATCGACCGCTGCGCCAATGCCGCGGAACTGACCGTGCTGGCCCGCGAGATCGAGCAGGTGCTGGCCGAAGTGCGCGTGGCGGTGGCTGATTTCGAGCCGATGAAAGCCAAGCTGCGCGACATCGTCGCCGAGGTGGAAAACACCGCCTACGGCCCGGCCCAGCATGAAAAGGGCGAGGTCAAGGCCTTCCTCGAGTGGCTGCTGGACAACCACTTCACCTTCCTCGGCTACGAGGAATTCACCGTCCAGGCCGACAGCGACGGTGGCCAGATGGACTACGACGAGCAGTCGTTCCTCGGCCTGCCACGCCGCCTGCGGGTGGGCCTGACGGCGGAAGAACTGCGCATCGAAGACTACGCCGTGGCCTACCTCAACGAGCCGCTGCTGCTGTCGTTCGCCAAGGCCGCGCTGCCCAGCCGCGTGCATCGCCCGGCCTACCCGGACTACGTGTCGATCCGCCAGCTGGATGCGGACGGCAAGGTCATCAAGGAACACCGCTTCATGGGCCTGTACACGTCGTCGGTGTACGGCGAGAGCGTGCATGCCATCCCTTACATCCGCGTGAAGGTCGCCGAAGTCGAACGCCGGTCCGGCTTCGACCCGAAAGCGCACCTGGGCAAGGAACTGGCCCAGGTGCTCGAAGTGCTGCCACGCGACGACCTGTTCCAGACCCCGATCGACGAGTTGTTCAACACCGTCATGTCGATCGTGCAGATCCAGGAACGCAACAAGATCCGCGTGTTCCTGCGCAAGGACCCGTACGGGCGCTTCTGCTACTGCCTGGCCTACGTGCCACGCGAGATCTATTCCACCGAAGTGCGGCAGAAGATCCAGCAGGTGCTGATGGAGCGCCTGAAGGCCAGCGACTGCGAGTTCTGGACCTTCTTCTCCGAATCGGTTCTGGCGCGCGTGCAGCTGATTCTGCGGGTCGACCCGAAGAACCGCATCGACATCGACCCGCAGCAACTGGAAAACGAAGTGATCCAGGCCTGCCGCTCGTGGCACGACGACTATTCGGCGCTGGTCATCGAGAACTTCGGCGAAGCCCAGGGCACCAACATCCTGGCTGACTTCCCCAAAGGCTTCCCGGCTGGCTACCGCGAGCGTTTCCCGGCGCATTCGGCGGTGGTCGACCTGCAGCACGTGGTGGCGCTGTCCGAGCACAAGCCGCTGGCGATGAGTTTCTACCAGCCGCTGACCCGCCTCGGCGACCGCCTGCTGCACTGCAAGCTGTACCATGCCGATACCCCGCTGGCGCTGTCGGACGTGCTGCCGATCCTGGAAAACCTTGGCCTGCGCGTACTCGGCGAATTCCCATACCGCCTGCGCCACACCAGCGGGCGCGAGTTCTGGATCCACGACTTCGCCTTCACCTACAGCGAAGGCCTGGACCTGGACATCCAGCAGCTCAACGACATCCTGCAGGATGCCTTCATCCACATCGTCAAGGGCGACGCCGAGAACGATGCCTTCAACCGTCTGGTGCTCACCGCCGGCCTGCCATGGCGCGACGTGGCGTTGCTGCGTGCCTATGCCCGTTACCTGAAGCAGATCCGCCTGGGCTTCGACCTTGGCTACATCGCCAGCACCCTGAACAACCACACCGAGATCGCCCGCGAGCTGACCCGGTTGTTCAAGACCCGCTTCTACCTGGCGCGCAAGCTCACCGCTGAAGACCTGGACGACAAGCAGCAACGCCTGGAGCAGGCGATCCTCACCGCCCTGGACGATGTTCAGGTGCTCAACGAGGACCGCATCCTGCGCCGCTACCTGGACCTGATCAAGGCCACCCTGCGCACCAACTTCTACCAGCCGGATGGCAACGGCCAGAACAAGTCGTACTTCAGCTTCAAGTTCAACCCCAAGCTGATTCCCGAGCTGCCCAAGCCCGTGCCGAAGTTCGAGATCTTCGTCTATTCGCCACGGGTCGAGGGCGTGCACCTGCGCTTTGGCAATGTCGCCCGCGGCGGCCTGCGCTGGTCGGACCGCGAGGAAGACTTCCGCACCGAAGTGCTGGGCCTGGTCAAAGCCCAGCAGGTGAAGAACTCGGTGATCGTGCCGGTCGGCGCCAAGGGTGGCTTCCTGCCGCGCCGGCTGCCGCTGGGCGGTACCCGCGACGAGATCGCTGCCGAGGGCGTGGCGTGCTATCGCATCTTCATCTCCGGCCTGCTCGACATCACCGACAACCTCAAGGACGGCGGCGTGGTGCCGCCGGCCAACGTGGTGCGTCACGATGACGACGACCCGTACCTGGTGGTGGCAGCCGACAAGGGCACCGCGACCTTCTCCGACATCGCCAACGGCATTGCCATCGATTACGGCTTCTGGCTCGGCGACGCGTTCGCCTCGGGTGGCTCGGCCGGTTATGACCACAAGAAGATGGGTATCACCGCCCGTGGTGCCTGGGTCGGCGTGCAGCGCCACTTCCGCGAGCGCGGCATCAATGTGCAGCAGGACCCGATCACCGTGATCGGCATCGGCGACATGGCCGGCGACGTGTTCGGCAACGGCCTGCTGATGTCTGACAAGTTGCAACTGGTGGCGGCGTTCAACCACCTGCACATCTTCATCGACCCGAACCCGGACCCGGCCACCAGCTTCGTCGAGCGCAAGCGCCTGTTCGACCTGCCGCGCTCGGCCTGGAGCGACTACGACATCAGCATCATGTCCGAAGGCGGCGGGATCTTCCCACGCAGCGCCAAGAGCATCGCCATCAGCCCGCAGATGAAGGAACGCTTCGCCATCGAAGCCGACCGCCTGACCCCGACCGAGCTGCTGCACGCGCTGCTCAAGGCGCCGGTCGACCTGCTGTGGAACGGCGGTATCGGGACCTACGTCAAGGCCAGCACTGAGAGCCATGCCGATGTCGGCGACAAGGCCAACGATGCCCTGCGGGTCAACGGCAACGAACTGCGCTGCAAGGTGGTAGGCGAGGGCGGCAACCTTGGCATGACCCAGCTCGGTCGTGTCGAATTCGGCCTGCATGGCGGTGCCACCAACACCGACTTCATCGACAACGCCGGTGGCGTGGACTGCTCCGACCACGAGGTCAATATCAAGATCCTGCTCAATGAAGTGGTGCAGGGTGGCGACATGACCGAGAAGCAGCGCAACCAGTTGCTCGGCAGCATGACCGACGAAGTGGCTGGCCTGGTGCTGGGCAACAACTACAAGCAGACCCAGGCCCTGTCGCTGGCAGCCCGCCGCGCCCGCGAGCGGATCGCTGAATACAAGCGCCTGATGGCCGACCTCGAAAGCCGTGGCAAGCTGGACCGCGCGATCGAGTTCCTGCCGTCCGAGGAACAGCTGGCCGAGCGTCTGGCGGCTGGCCAGGGCCTGACCCGCGCCGAGCTGTCGGTGCTGATCTCGTACAGCAAGATCGACCTCAAGGAGCAGTTGCTCAAGTCGCTGGTGCCGGACGATGACTACCTGACCCGCGACATGGAGACCGCCTTCCCGCCGTCGCTGGTCAGCAAGTTCGCCGACGCCATGCGCCGTCACCGCCTGAAGCGCGAAATCGTCAGCACCCAGATCGCCAACGACCTGGTCAACAACATGGGCATCACCTTCGTCCAGCGCCTGAAGGAGTCGACCGGCATGAGCCCGGCCAACGTCGCCGGGGCCTATGTGATCGTGCGTGACATCTTCCACCTGCCGCACTGGTTCCGCCAGATCGAGGCGCTGGACTATCAGGTGCCGGCGGAGATCCAGCTGACCCTGATGGACGAGCTGATGCGCCTGGGCCGCCGCGCCACCCGCTGGTTCCTGCGCAGCCGCCGCAACGAGCAGGATGCCGGGCGTGACAGCGCGCACTTCGGGCCGAAGATCGCCCAGTTGGGGCTCAAGCTCGACGAGCTGCTGGAAGGCCCGACCCGAGAGCGCTGGATGGTGCGTTACCAGAGCTTCGTCGACGCCGGCGTGCCAGAATTGCTGGCGCGCATGGTTGCCGGTACCACCCACCTGTACACCCTGCTGCCGATCATCGAGGCCTCGGACGTGACGGGGCATGACCCGGCGCAGGTGGCCAAGGCGTTCTTCGCCGTGGGCAGCGCGCTGGACCTGACCTGGTACCTGCAGGAAATCAGCAACCTGCCGGTGGAAAACAACTGGCAGGCCCTGGCCCGCGAGGCGTTCCGTGACGACATCGACCTGCAGCAGCGGGCAATCACCATCTCGGTCTTGCAGATGGCCGATGCGCCGGAAGACATGGACGCCCGGGTGGCGCTGTGGGCCGAGCAGCACCGGGTGATGGTCGAGCGTTGGCGCGCAATGCTCGACGACCTGCGCAACGCCACCGGCACCGACTATGCGATGTATGCGGTGGCCAACCGCGAGTTGGTCGACCTGGCGTTGAGTGGGCAGGCGGCGGTGCTGCCGTCCTAAAAGAAAGCCCCGGCAATTATGCCGGGGCTTTTTTTGTATTCCTGTCCCGGCCTCTTCGCGCCGAACCGCCGCGAAGAGGCCGGGGCAGGCTCACTTGAACCTGCGCTCCACGCCTTTTTCCACCAGGATCTTCGCCGAAATCTCTTCCACCGAGAAATGCGTCGAATTGATGTTGGGAATGTTCTCCCGGCGGAACAGGTTCTCCACCTCGCGCACCTCGAATTCGCACTGGGCAAAGCTCGAATAGCGGCTGTTGGGCTTGCGCTCGTGGCGGATGGCGGTCAGGCGGTCGGGGTCGATGGTCAGGCCGAACAGCTTGCTGTGGTGCTTCTTCAACACCGCCGGCAATTGCAGGCGCTCCATGTCGTCCTCGGTCAGCGGGTAGTTGGCGGCGCGAATACCGAACTGCATGGCCATGTACAGGCAGGTGGGCGTCTTGCCGCAGCGTGATACGCCGACCAGGATCAGGTCGGCCTTGTCGTAGTAGTGGGTGCGCGCGCCGTCGTCGTTGTCCAGGGCGAAATTCACCGCCTCGATGCGTTCCATGTAGTTGGAATTGCCACCAATGGAATGCGATTTGCCGACGGAATACGACGAATGGGCCGTCAGTTCCTGCTCGAGCGGGGATAAAAACGAAGAAAAGATGTCGATCATGAAGCCGTTCGACGTCGCCAGGATCTCGCGGATGTCCTGATTGACGATGGTGTCGAAGATGATCGGCCGCATGCCATCGCGCTCTGCGGCGGCATTGATCTGCTGCACCATGGTCCGCGCTTTTTCCGGGCTGTCGATGTACGGACGAGTGAATTTATTGAACGGAATGCTTTCGAATTGAGCGAGCAGGCTCTGGCCCAGGGTTTCGGCGGTGATGCCGGTGCCATCGGAGATGAAGAACGCGGTTCGTTTCATTTGCGATCTGGGCCTTAAGCTGATGACGTTTCTTGGATATGATAAGTTCGGTTTGCCGAATGCGGCTGTCAGCAATTCTGCCATATTTTGCAAACCTATATTCCAGGTACAGGCCACAAGCGTCCGGCCCAGTCAACGAAGGCAGGCGGGCGCCCTTGAGCTTTTCCAATACAGTTAGTGGAGAGATCACCTTGGTAGAGTACGTAGTTTCCCTCGATAAGCTCGGCGTCCACGATGTGGAGCATGTGGGGGGCAAGAACGCATCCCTGGGCGAGATGATCAGTAACCTCGCTGGTGCCGGTGTGTCGGTGCCGGGCGGCTTTGCCACTACGGCTCAGGCGTACCGTGACTTTCTCGAACAGAGTGGCCTGAACAACAAGATCCATGCGGCACTCGATGCCCTCGACGTGGATGACGTCAACGCCCTGGCCAAGACCGGCGCGCAGATCCGTCAGTGGGTCATGGAGGCCGATTTCCCGGCCCGCCTGGATGCAGAAATCCGCACCGCCTTCGCCGAAATGTCCCAGGGCAACGACAACATGGCCGTGGCCGTGCGTTCCTCGGCCACTGCCGAAGACCTGCCCGACGCCTCGTTCGCCGGCCAGCAGGAAACCTTCCTCAACATCCGTGGCGTCGACAACGTGATCCGCGCGGCCAAGGAAGTGTTCGCCTCGCTGTTCAACGACCGCGCCATCGCCTACCGCGTGCACCAGGGCTTCGACCACAAGCTGGTAGCCTTGTCCGCCGGCGTGCAGCGCATGGTCCGTTCGGAAACCGGCACAGCCGGCGTGATGTTCACCCTCGACACCGAGTCGGGCTTCCGTGACGTGGTGTTCATCACCGGCGCCTACGGCCTGGGTGAAACCGTGGTGCAGGGTGCGGTCAACCCTGACGAATTCTACGTGCACAAACAAACCCTGCAGGCTGGTCGCCCGGCCATCCTGCGCCGCAACCTGGGCAGCAAGGCGATCAAGATGGTCTATGGCGACGAAGCCAAGGCCGGCCGTTCGGTCAAGACCATCGAGGTCGACCGTGCCGATCGCGCCCGTTTCTGCCTGAGTGACGACGAAGTCAACGAACTGGCCAAGCAGGCGATGATCATCGAGCAGCACTACCAGCGCCCGATGGACATCGAGTGGGCCAAGGACGGTGATGACGGCAAGCTGTACATCGTCCAGGCTCGCCCTGAGACCGTGAAGAGCCGCGCCAGCGCCAACGTCATGGAACGTTACCTGCTTAAAGAGAAGGGCACCGTGCTGGTCGAAGGTCGCGCCATCGGCCAGCGCATTGGCGCCGGCAAGGTCCGCGTGATCAACGATGTGTCCGAGATGGACAAAGTGCAGCCCGGCGACGTGCTGGTTTCCGACATGACCGACCCGGACTGGGAACCGGTGATGAAGCGCGCCAGCGCCATCGTCACCAACCGTGGCGGGCGCACCTGCCACGCGGCGATCATTGCCCGTGAGCTGGGTATCCCGGCCGTGGTCGGTTGCGGCAATGCCACCCAGGTGCTGAAAGACGGCCAGGGCGTCACCGTATCCTGCGCTGAAGGCGACACCGGCTTCATCTTCGAGGGTGAGCTGGGCTTCGACGTCAAGCAGAATTCGGTAGACGCCATGCCGGAGCTGCCGTTCAAGATCATGATGAACGTCGGCAACCCGGACCGCGCCTTCGACTTCGCCCAGCTGCCCAACGCCGGCGTGGGCCTGGCACGCCTGGAATTCATCATCAACCGCATGATCGGCGTGCACCCCAAGGCACTGCTGAACTATGCCGGCCTGCCCGTCGAGCTGAAGGAAAGCGTCGACAAGCGCATCGCCGGCTACAACGATCCGGTCGGTTTCTATGTCGAGAAGCTGGTCGAGGGCATCAGCACCTTGGCGGCCGCCTTCTACCCGAAAAAGGTCATCGTGCGCCTGTCGGACTTCAAGTCCAACGAGTACGCCAACCTGATCGGCGGCAAGCTGTATGAGCCGGAAGAAGAAAACCCGATGCTGGGCTTCCGCGGCGCCTCGCGCTACATCAGCGAGTCGTTCCGCGACTGCTTCGAGCTCGAGTGCCGTGCGCTCAAGCGCGTGCGCAACGAGATGGGCCTGACCAACGTCGAGATCATGGTGCCGTTCGTGCGTACCCTGGGCGAAGCCAGCCAGGTCGTCGACCTGCTCGCCGAAAACGGCCTGGCCCGCGGCGACAACGGCCTGCGCGTGATCATGATGTGCGAGTTGCCGTCCAACGCCATCCTCGCCGAAGAGTTCCTCGAGTACTTCGACGGCTTCTCCATCGGCTCCAACGACCTGACCCAGCTGACCCTGGGCCTGGACCGTGACTCGGGCATCATCGCTCACCTGTTCGACGAGCGTAACCCGGCGGTGAAAAAACTGCTGGCCAACGCCATCCAGGCGTGCAACAAGGCCGGCAAGTACATCGGCATTTGCGGCCAGGGCCCATCGGACCATCCGGACCTGGCCAAGTGGCTGATGGAACAGGGCATCGAAAGCGTGTCGCTGAACCCGGACTCGGTCCTGGAGACCTGGTTCTTCCTGGCCGAAGGCCAGGGCGCGGCCTGATGCGGTAAATTGCGGGGGCGCGTCTGGCGCGCCTCCGCCTGGTTTTTTCCAGGGCGAGCTCCAGTGATGGATCCCGCCCTTTTTTGTGCACCAAGCAACCTTATGCAAAGCAGCAGCAACCTTTTTCCCGTGGCCTTGCTCAGTGCCGAGCGCCGCGGCGACCTCAGCGAAGACGTGTACCGTATCAAGGCCGGCAACGGCCCTGACCCCAGCGTCGAACTGGCCGTGACCCGCCTGGGGTTGGCTGACCAAGGCCGACCCCAGGGTGTGCCGGTGATTCTGCTGCATGGCAGTTTCTCCAACCGGCGTTTCTGGTATTCGCCCAAGGGCATCGGCCTTGGGGCCTATCTGGCTCGGGCCGGGTTCGACGTATGGATCCCGGAGATGCGCGGCCACGGGCTGTCGCCGCGTAACCGCAACTGGAAGCACAACAGCGTGGCCGATTATGCCCGCGACGACCTGCCGCTGATCGGTGCATTCGTGCGCGAGCAGGCTGGCCAGGCGCCGCACTGGGTCGGCCACTCCCTGGGTGGAACGACCTTGGTGGCAGCCTTGGGTGGCGGCTTTATAAAGGCTGAACAGGTGGCCAGCGTTGCGCTTTTCGGCACCCAGGTCAGCCGGGTCTATTGGCCACTCAAGGTGCCTCCGCTGACCTGGGGGGCAAAACTGCTGCTCAAGCGTTGGGGGCAGATTTCCGGGCCGCGCTTCAAGCGTGGGCCGGAGGACGAGCCAATCGGCCTGGCGCTGGAGAGCATGCGCTGGCATGGCCTGTTCGGGCGCTTTGGCGACAAGCAGAACGACTGGTGGGCGGGGCTGGCCGATGTGGATGTACCGTTGCTGGCGGTGGCCGGCGCGGGGGACTTTCAGGACCCGGTGTGGGCCTGCCGCAAGCTGTTCGATCAGCTTGGCGGGGAGCGCAAGCAGTTCCTGCGTCTGGGCCGTGAAGAGGGGTTCGAGGCCTTTGGCCATGTCGACATGCTGGTGAGCAAGGCGGCGCAGGTGCAGGTCTGGCCGTTGGTTGAGCGCTGGTTGCGCGATCCGCTGCTGCCGGTGCATGAATCGACGCTGGTACGCGAGCCTTTGCCTGTCAGCTGAATTTACTTCGCCGGCACAGGCAAAACACGACCGCTCAGTCCTGGATGACTGCAACAGCTTCTACGGTGTAGCCTTGGCCGATACCCGCTTTCGTTGTGACTGACAGGAGCTTCCCATGCAGCATTACGTAACGCCCGACCTGTGTGACGCCTACCCCGACCTGGTGCAGGTGCTCGAACCCATGTTCAGCAACTTCGGTGGCCGCGACTCTTTCGGTGGCCAGATCGTCACCATCAAGTGCTTCGAGGACAACTCGCTGGTCAAGGAGCAGGTCGAGCTCGATGGCAAGGGCAAGGTCCTGGTGGTCGACGGGGGTGGCTCGCTGCGCCGTGCGCTGCTCGGTGACATGCTCGCCGAAAAGGCAGCCAGGAACGGCTGGGAAGGTCTGGTGATCTACGGTTGCGTGCGTGACGTCGACGTACTGATCCAGACCGACGTCGGTGTGCAGGCGCTGGCCAGCCACCCGATGAAAACCGACAAGCGCGGCATCGGCGACCTTAACGTGGCCGTGACCTTTGCCGGTGTCACCTTCCGCCCGGGCGAATACCTGTATGCCGACAACAATGGCGTGATCATTTCGCCAAGCCCGCTGAAAATGCCGGAGTGACGCGCGGTACGCGCTGATGGAGCTTTGATGTTCGAGGAAGACAACGCGCAGTGGGGGCTGGTGCATGCCCTGGTGCTCGATGGTAAAGGTGGCGCGCGTTCGATTGCCCGGACCGAGCTGGACGGCTTGCAGCTGCAACCACAGGAAAGCCTGTGGCTGCACTGGGATCGCAGTCATCCGCAAACCCGCACCTGGTTGCTGCAGGACAGTGGCCTGAGCGAATTCGCCTGCGACCTGCTGCTGGAAGAAAACACCCGGCCACGGCTGTTGCCGCAGGCCGGTGAGCAGATGTTGCTGTTCCTGCGCGGGGTCAACCTCAACCCGGGCGCCGAGCCCGAGGACATGGTTTCGGTACGCATTCATGCCCAGGCCCAGCGCGTCATTTCGCTGCGTTTGCGGCCATTGCGTGCCAGCGATGAAATCCTTCAGCAGCTGGAAGAGGGCAGGGGGCCGAAATCGGCCTCCGAGCTACTGCTGTTGATGGGCGAGTTGCTGACCGAGAAGGTCCAGAGCCTGGTCAGCGACCTCTCGGAACTGGTCGATCTTGAAGAGGAGAAGGTTGAATCCGACGAACGGTACACACCGGAGCACGGCAGCCTGCAGCAGATTCGCCGCCGCGCCGCGGGCTTGCGCCGCTTCCTGGCACCACAGCGTGAGATCTATGCCCAACTGTCGCGCAGCAAATGGAGCTGGTTCTGCGATGCCGACAGCGATTACTGGAACGAGCTGAACAACAGCCTCATCCGCTACCTCGAAGAGCTGGAGCTGACTCGCGAGCGGGCAGCACTGGTGCTGGAGAGCGAAGACCGCCGACGCAGCGAGCGGATGAACCGGACCATGTACCGCTTCGGCATCATCACCTGCATCTTCCTGCCCATGAGCTTCGTCACCGGTCTGCTCGGCATCAACGTCGGCGGCATTCCGGGGGCGAGCAACCCTTATGGCTTCCTGCTTGCCTGCATCGTCGTGCTCGGCCTGGCGGTCGGGCAGTGGTGGTTGTTCCGGCGGTTGCGCTGGGTATGAACATGCCGGGTCATCACGAAACATTCGTTCCACTGCGATGTGTGACCCATCGCCCGGCTACCTCGTCTCTGAGTGACATTGCGCGAGGTGCCCATGCACGATCCGTTTGAAGAATCACTGCGTGACCTGCTCAAGGCGTCGCCCTCCAGTGAGGAGCGAGACGATGCCGCGTGCCTGGGGCGCGTGCTGAAAACCGCCAACCGCCAGGTCGGTGCTGGTGATCTGTTCAGCCTGCTTGGCCGCTGGAGCCAGGCGCTGCTGATCGCCGTGAACAATGGCTCGGCGCACGTTGCGCCGGTGCGTCGACACTCTCCCCGCAACGCTGCCGATGGCAGCAAAGCAGATAAGGCCGATTGAATATGGAACTCGATCTCTGGACCCAGAGCCTGGTCACTGCCATGACCGCCCTATGGACCAAGGTAGCGAACTTCATCCCCAACCTGTTCGGCGCGCTGGTCGTGGTGCTGCTCGGTTTCGTGGTGGCCAAGCTGCTCGACACACTGCTTTCCAAGCTCCTGGCCAAGTTCGGCCTGGACCGCCTCATGGCCGGTACCGGGCTGACCAAGATGCTTGGCCGGGTTGGCATCCAGGTGCCGATCTCGACCTTGATCGGCAAGATCGTCTACTGGTTCGTGTTGCTCATCTTCCTCGTCTCGGCCGCTGAGTCGTTGGGCCTGGAGCGGGTTTCGGCGACCCTGGACATGCTCGCCCTGTACCTGCCCAAGGTGTTCGGCGCAGCCTTGGTGCTGCTGGCCGGCGTGCTGCTGGCGCAGGTGGCCAACGGCTTGGTGCGCGGTGCGGCCGAGGGGATCGGGCTGGAATATTCCGCAGGCCTGGGGCGCATCACCCAGGGGCTGGTGATCATCATCAGCATCTCGGTGGCGATCAGCCAGCTGGAGGTCAAGACCGACCTGCTCAACCACGTGATCGTGATCGGGCTGATTACCGTTGGTCTGGCCGTTGCGCTAGCCATGGGCCTTGGCAGCCGCGAAATCGCCGGGCAGATCCTCGCCGGCATCTACGTTCGTGAACTCTACCAGGTCGGCCAGCAGGTGCGGATTGGAGAGGTTGAAGGAATGATCGAAGAGATCGGCACGGTCAAGACGACGCTGTTGACCGATGAGGGCGAACTGGTGTCGCTGTCCAATCGCGAGCTCCTTGAGCAGCGAGTCAATAGCCGCTAACCGCACAAAAGCTGTTAATGTATGCCGCCGCAAAATCAGCCCCAAGGGTTGAGCGGCGACATTGACCTGACTGTCGGCCAGATCCGTTTTGAATAAAGTTCATTCGCCGCCCATGCGTTACGACCCCCGCGAACTCACCGACGAGGAGTTGGTGGCGCGTTCGCATGAAGAGCTGTATCACGTGACCCGCGCCTATGAAGAGCTCATGCGGCGCTACCAGCGGACCCTGTTCAACGTCTGTGCGCGTTATCTGGGGAACGACCGCGACGCTGATGATGTCTGTCAGGAAGTGATGCTGAAGGTGCTCTACGGTCTGAAGAACTTCGAAGGCAAGTCCAAGTTCAAGACGTGGCTCTACAGCATTACCTACAACGAATGCATTACCCAGTACCGCAAGGAGCGTCGTAAACGCCGGTTGATGGATGCCTTGAGCCTGGACCCTGTAGAAGAGGCGTCCGAAGAGAAGGCTCCGAAGCCGGAAGAAAAAGGCGGGCTGGACAAGTGGCTGGTGCATGTGAACCCGATTGACCGGGAAATTCTGGTGCTGCGTTTTGTCGCGGAACTGGAATTTCAGGAAATCGCCGATATCATGCACATGGGCCTGAGCGCAACAAAAATGCGCTACAAGCGCGCGCTAGACAAGCTTCGCGAGAAATTTGCAGGGCTGGATGAAACTTAGGCCTCTGCAAATATCTCTAACGGATCGGCGAGTTCTGCTAGACTTGCCGTCGAGTTGTCCCCCGGATGTTGGTGGGACTGCTTAACTATCACCAGATGGGGATTTAACGGATGAAATTGAAAAACACCTTGGGCTTGGCCATTGGCTCGCTCGTCGCAGCTACTTCGTTCGGCGTTCTGGCTCAGGGCCAAGGCGCGGTCGAAGTCGAAGGCAACGTGACCAAGCAGTACTACGACAGCGAACGTAACTTCAAGAACGACGGCACCAACCCTGGTGTTCGTCTGGGTTACTTCCTGACTGACGACGTATCCCTGGACCTGGGCTACAACGAGACTCACAACGCTCGTGGCGAAGTCTTCAACAAAGACATCAAAGGTTCCAAGGCCAAGCTGGACGCTACCTACCACTTCGGTACCGTTGGCGACGCTCTGCGTCCGTACGTCTCCGCAGGTTTCGCTCACGAGAGCCTGGGCCAGGCCACTCGTAGCGGCCGTGACCACTCCACCTTCGCCAACGTTGGCGCTGGCGCCAAGTGGTACATCACCGACATGTTCTTCGCCCGTGCCGGCGTTGAAGCCATGTACAACATCGACGACGGCAACACCGAGTGGGGCCCAACCGTTGGTGTTGGTCTGAACTTCGGTGGTAGCGGTGGCAAAGTGGCTGCTGCTCCGGCTCCAGTTGCTGAAGTCTGCTCCGACTCCGACAACGACGGCGTTTGCGACAACGTCGACAAGTGCCCAGACACCCCAGCCAACGTTACCGTTGACGCTGATGGCTGCCCGGCTGTTGCCGAAGTCGTTCGCGTTGAGCTGGACGTCAAGTTCGACTTCGACAAGTCGGTCGTCAAGCCAAACAGCTACGGCGACATCAAGAACCTGGCTGACTTCATGAAGCAGTACCCACAGACCACCACCGTGGTTGAAGGTCACACTGACTCCGTCGGTCCAGACGCCTACAACCAGAAGCTGTCCGAGCGTCGTGCCAATGCTGTCAAGCAGGTTCTGACCCAGCAGTACGGTGTTGAATCCAGCCGCGTTCAGTCGGTTGGCTACGGCGAAACCCGTCCGGTTGCTGACAACGCCACCGAAGAAGGCCGCGCTATCAACCGTCGCGTTGAAGCTCAGGTAGAAGCCCAGGCCAAGTAATTGGTTTGAAGCTTCAATGAAAAACCCGGCCTCGGCCGGGTTTTTCTTTGCCTGTCATTTATGCAGCCATCGCATCCTCCGCCCAGGCGCGTTCAACCTTTGAGCAGGGCGAACAGCAGCATCACATTCAGCACCAGCGACAGCAGGGCCAAGGTGCGCCATACCTTCAACGGCTCACGCTCCAGCAGCGGGCGAGGGCGGCTGGGCAGTTCCTGACGATCGCCGCGTTCGAGCAACAGTAACCATTGCTCGGCGGTCTCGAAGCGATGCGCCGGGTCTGCCGCCACGGCCTGCAGCAGGTTGTGCTGCAACCATTCGGGCAGGTCGGGGCGATAGCGGGAGGGGTTCATGGCCTGACCAAAGCGTGGGCGCTGGAAGGCCTCGATCTCCCCATAAGGGTAATGCCCGGTCAGCAGGTGATAGAGCGTGACGCCGGCGGCATACAGGTCCTGGCGCGGGCTCGGTGGCTGGCCTTGGTAGGCTTCCGGGGCGATGTACGATGGCGTGCCGGGCAATTCGTGCAACGGCTCTTGGGACAGGCCCGGGCAATACGCCAGGCCGAAGTCCAGCAAGCGTACCTGGCCGTCATCGCCCAGGTGCAGGTTTTCCGGTTTGATGTCGCGGTTCAGCAGGTTTCGTCGGTGCAGCACGCCGACGGCCTGAAGCAGCTGACGGGCGATTTCCAGCCATTGTGCGAGCGCTAATGGGCCATGTGCTTCCAGGTACGCGGCGAGGGTCGTGCCGCTGTGTTCGCGCATCACGTAGTACAAGTGCTGGCGCTGGCTGGCGGCATGCAGTTCGGGGAAGTGTCGGCCAGCAACCCGGCGCAGGAACCACTCTTCCAGTAGCAGGGCCTGAGCGGCACCAGGTTGTTGTTCACGCTCGGCGGGCAAGGTTTTCAGCAGCCAGGCTTGGCCGTTGGCATCGCGCACGCGGTAGAGCAGTGCTTGGCGACTGTGTGCCAGGCACGTTTCGACCTGCCAGCCATCGAGCGCCTGGCCCTGGCGCAGCGGGCCAGGCAATGGCCATTGCTGCAGTTGCAACAGGGTGTCGCCGAGGTCGGCCGTGCCCAGCTGATCGACCCGCACCAGCAAGGCGCTGGCGTTGTCCTGGCTACCGTTGTGATGGGCGCTGGCCACCAGGGTGTCGGCGGCCGACTGCAGGTCGGGCTGCTCGCGCAGGACGGCCTGAATGTGCTGGTCGCCAAGGCTGGCCCACACGCCGTCGCTGAGTAGCAGGTAGCACTCGCCCGCTTGCAGCTCGCCGTCCAGGTAGTCGACCAGCAGGTGCTGGTCCAGGCCTAGTGCGCGCTTGAGCACATGTTGCATACCGGGCTGGTCCCAGACGTGGTCTTCACTCAGGCATTGCAGGCGCCCGGCGTGCCAGCGATAGGCCCGGCAATCGCCCACGTGGGCCAGGGTGAAACGGCGCCCGCGCAGCACCAGGGCGCTGAGTGTGGTCAGCAGCGGCTGGCTGCCTTGGGCGCGTAACCAGCGGTTCTGTGCCAGCAACAGGCGGTCGAGGGCCTGGGCCACGCCCCAGGTCGCGGGCGTCGCGTAGTAGTCCATGGCCAGCGCCTGCAGGCTGGCGCGAGCGGCAAGGCCACCGTCGGCACATTGGCTGACGCCATCGGCAAGGGCGAACAGGTAGCCTTTGCTGGCGGCCAGCTCCGGCGCGGGCGTGACCAGGCGCAGGGCATCCTGGTTCTCCCTGCGGGGGCCGGTGGCGCTGGCCTGGGCGAAGCTGAGCTGCAGGTTCATGGTCGTCTTCAGACCCGCGCAGCGGTAACCGCTGCCGAGCCCCAGGTGGTACGCCAGCGTTGCTTGACCCCGTGCAGGCCGAACCAGGCGAGCAAGCCGAGGCTGGCGAACAACCACAGGCCTAGCTGATAGTCGCCGGTGTGCTGCTTGATGGCGCCAAGCCCTGCTGCCAGCAGGAAGCCGCCGATGCCACCGGCCATGCCGATCAGCCCGGTCATCACGCCGATCTCCTGGCGGAAGCGTTGCGGTACCAGCTGGAACACCGCGCCATTGCCGGCGCCGAGGCCGAGCATGGCACTGACGAACAGTGCCAGGGCGGCTGTGGCGCTCGACAGGTTGAAGCCAACTGCCGCGATGCAGACGGCAGCCACGCTGTACATGCCGAGCAGCGTGCGGACGCCGCCGAAACGGTCGGCCAGGGCGCCACCCAGCGGGCGCATCAGGCTGCCGGCGAACACGCAGGCGGCGGTGTAGTAGCCGGCAGTGACCGGGCTCAGGGCGTACTGGTCGCTGAAGTAGCCGGGCAGGGCGCTGGCCAGGCCGATGAAGCCGCCAAAGGTGACGCTGTAGAAGAACATGAACCACCAGCTGTCACGGTCGCCCAGGGCGCTGAGGTAGTCGGCCGCTGCCTTTGGCTTGGGCCGCTGCGGGGCATTGCGCGCCAGCAGGGCGAACAGCGCCAGGGTCAGCAACAGCGGGAGCACGGCAAAGCCGAACACGTTGTTCCAGCCAAACCCTGCAGCCAGCACCGGGGCCAGCAGGGCAGCGAATACCGTACCGGAGTTGCCTGCGCCGGCGATGCCCATGGCCTTGCCCTGGTGTTGTGGCGGGTACCACTGCGAGGCGAGCGGCAGCGACACGGCGAACGAGGCGCCGGCAACACCGAGGAACACGCCCAGCAGCAGGGCTTGCTCATAGGTGTGCACACCCAGGTACCAGGCGCCGGCCAGGGCGACGATGACCATCGTCTGGCCGATCAGGCCGGCGGTCTTTGGCGACAGGCGATCAACCAGCACGCCCATGACGAAGCGCAGCACTGCACCGGCAAGGATCGGCGTGGCCACCATCAGGCCGCGCTGCTGGGTGCTCAGTTGCAGGTCTGCAGCAATCTGCACCGCGAGCGGGCCAAGCAGGTACCAGACCATGAAGCTCAGGTCGAAATACAGGAACGCGGCGAACAGCGTGGGCACATGCCCGGATTTCCAGAAGCTGGTACTCATCGAACACCTCACTCGGCAATGCAGCGGAAACGAAAAAGACGCCGCTGCCCGGCCCACTGGCGTGGAGCGGAGAGCGACGTCTTTGTCGGGAGTTTTATGAGGCAACCGCCGTTGGCTACCGGTGGATCATGTTCAGCAAGAGCTGGGCCAACTTTTCATCTGGCGGCTTTGTCGATACTTTCGGGGGGCAGGCACCTGCAGGGCTAGCCGAGCATTTCATGCATGGCGATGATCTGCTCGGCCACCTGGATGAGTTTCTGCTGCCGGCTCATGGCCTGCCGGCGCATCAAGGTGTAGGCCTGTTCTTCGTTGCAGTCCTTCATCTTCATCAGCAGCCCCTTGGCCTGCTCGATGCGCTTGCGCTCTGCCAGTTGCTGGTCGCGGGCCAACAGCTGGGCCTTGAGTGCCTGGTCGCTCTCGAAGCGCACCATGGCGACATCGAGAATGGGCTGCAGCCGCGCCGCCTGGATGCCTTCGACGATGTAGGCGCTGACCCCGGCCTGGATCGCCTGGCGCATCACGGTCGGGTCGTGCTCGTCGGTGAACAGCACGATGGGCCGTGGCTGGTCGCGGCTGACCAGCACCACCTGCTCCATCACGTCACGGTCAGGTGAGTCGGTATCGATCAGTATGACGTCCGGGCGCACCGTTTCGACGCAGGCGGGCAGGTCGATGGTCAGGTCTGGCGCCTCGATCACCTCGAACCCGGCTTCGCGTAATGCGGCCTTGAGGCGGCCAAGCTTCTTCTGGGTGTCGTCGATCAGCAGGATGCGCAGCATGGTGATGGCCCTCACAGACCGACTCGGGCATCGGGCGCCGGGCCCAGGGCGTGCAGGCGGAAGCTGCGGGCGTAGGCATAGGGGTCGGTACCATCCCAGCGCGTGCCGTCGATGAGCAGGCTGCTGCGCATGGCCGAGTCGGGGCAGTACACGCCGAGTGCGCCAGCGGCTTCGCGGTACAGCTGCAATTGCTGCACCTGGCGAGCCACGCCGAGGTAGTCGGGGTCATTGCGCAACAGGCCCCAGCGGCGGAACTGGGTCATGAACCACATGCCATCGGACAGGTAGGGCAGGTTGGCGCGGCCTTGATCGAACAGGCGCAGGGCGTGCCGGTCATGCCAGGCGTTGCCCAGACCGTCCTGATAGTCACCCAGCAGGCGCGGCTCGATGTTTTCGACCGGTGTGTCGAGGTAGACGCTGCCGCTGAGCAGTTGCGCGGTGCTGCGCAAGTTCTCCGGACTCTGCTCGATGAACCGGCTGGCAGCGAGTACTGCCTTGACCAGTGCACGTGCGCTGTTGGGGCAGTGCTCGACGAACGCGCGGGTGCAGGCCAGTACTTTCTCCGGGTGGTCGGGCCAGATCGACTGGCTGGTGGCCAGGGTGAAGCCCTGACCCTGGCTGACGGCGGCAGCAGCCCAAGGCTCGCCGACGCAGAAGCCGTCGATGCGCCCGGCCTGGATGTGCGCCGTCATCTGGGCCGGTGGCACCACCACGCTGGTGACGTCGTGCAGCGGGTGGATGCCCTGGCTGGCCAGCCAGTAATACAGCCACATGGCGTGGGTACCGGTGGGGAAGGTCTGGGCGAAGGTCAGCCGTGCGCCCTGCTGGTGCACCCGCTGCGCCAGTGCCTCAGGGCTGGTCACGCCCTGCTGCTGCAAGGCGGGTGACAGGTTGATGGCCTGGGCGTTCTGGTTCAGCCCCATGAGCACCGCCATGTCGCTGGCCGGTACACCGCCGATGCCCAGGTGCACGGCATAGACCAGGCCGTACAGGCAATGGGCGGCATCCAGCTCGCCGCTGGCCAGCTTGTCGCGCAGGCCGGCCCAGGAACCCTGGCGTACCAGGTTGAGGGTCAGGCCGTGTTGCTGGGCGAAGCCCTGGGTGGCGGCGACCACCACCGAGGCGCAATCGGTCAGGGCCATGTAGCCGATGTTGAGGCTGGTTTTTTCCGGCGCGTCGCTGCCGTTTACCCAGGCTAGAGGTGGGGTATTCACGAAGGTCCTCGCCCGTACTGAATAGGCTGTAGGCAAACGAAGTAGCAACCCATGTGCCAAGCCCCTGTCATGCCAGGCGCGCGCTGGCTATAATCGCTGCCTCACTTACCCCGAGCCTTGCCCGCCCATGTATACCCTGGCCCGCCAGCTGCTGTTCAAGCTTTCCCCGGAAACCTCCCATGACTTGTCCCTGGACCTGATCGGCGCCGGTGGCCGGCTTGGGCTCAACGGTGTGCTGTGCAAGCAGCCGGCGGCGCTGCCGGTGACCGTGATGGGCTTGAACTTCGCCAACCCGGTGGGGCTGGCGGCGGGCCTGGACAAGAACGGTGCGGCCATTGACGGCTTTGCCCAGCTGGGCTTCGGCTTCGTCGAGATCGGCACCGTGACCCCGCGTCCGCAGCCGGGCAACCCCAAGCCGCGGTTGTTCCGCCTGCCGCAGGCGACGGCGATCATCAATCGCATGGGGTTCAACAATCTGGGCGTCGATCACCTGCTCGCGCGCGTGCGCGCTTCGCGTTACGACGGTGTGTTGGGCATCAATATCGGCAAGAATTTCGATACCCCGGTCGAGCGTGCGGTCGACGACTACCTGATCTGCCTGAACAAGGTCTATACCGAAGCCAGCTACATCACCGTCAACGTCAGCTCGCCAAATACCCCGGGCCTGCGCAGCCTGCAATTCGGTGACTCGCTCAAGCAACTGCTCGATGCCCTGGCCGAGCGCCGTGAGCAGCTGGCCACCGAGCACGGCAAGCGCGTGCCGCTGGCGATCAAGATCGCCCCGGACATGAGCGACGAGGAAACCGCACTGGTCGCCAGCGCGCTGTTGGCGTCGGGGATGGATGCGGTGATCGCGACCAACACCACCCTGGGCCGCGAAGGCGTCGAAGGGCTGGAGCATGGTGGCGAAGCCGGCGGCCTGTCGGGTGCGCCAGTGCTGGAGAAGAGCACGCACATCGTGAAGGTGCTGGCGGGGGAGCTGGGTGGCAAGCTGCCGATCATCGCCGCCGGTGGCATCACCGAAGGTCGCCATGCAGCAGAGAAAATCGCCGCAGGTGCGAGCCTGGTGCAGATCTACTCGGGCTTCATCTATAAAGGCCCAGCGCTGATTCGTGAAGCGGTGGACGCCATTGCTGCGATGCCACGTTGACCTGACCGGGCCTCTTCGCGGGTCAACCCGCGAAGAATCCAGCGTTGATGTAAGATCGGGCCCATAAAAAAGGGCCCCTTCAAAGGGGCCCCTGGGCCGAAGCCCGCCGCCCGGATAGGGCGCGCATGGGTAATTCGAATTCAGTGTCCTCGTTCAGCCAACGGCGTGATTTTCGTTGAGTCTATGGATGCCAGCGGTGCCAGTCATTCCGTCCCAGTTATCACCGCGACCTTCGCGCCAGCCGTTGATCCAGGCTTGGCGAACTGAAGGAAGTGTAAAGGGGCAAAGTTCGCGGGATTTGCCGGTGACCCCGTATTGGTAGCCACGTGAATATGCTCTTTCCAACGGATCACGCTTAAGTCTTCTCATAGGGTGTTGCCCTCACTTGTTGACTGTAATGTCCCGTCGGCCTCTCCGAGGCCGGGCAGAGTCTTTCTGCCGGTTTTGCGCTCGCTGCCGGCGTGGCGAGCTGAAGGTGCCGCCTCATTGCGAAGCGGCCTGAGACCAGTTCTAACGAATGCAGGTCACGGTGGGAATGATCAATTTGTCATAAGCACGTAACCTTTCCGAGGGTGAGGGGATAAGTAAATAAATGCGACTCAACCTTGTTTGGCGTTGAGCCCGCTATGATCAGGGTTTGCCGAACCTTGGCGTCATTTCGCCAGCGTTGCGGCGGCACGGCAGAAATATTTGGTAATGCGACGAAGGGTCACACGGCCCGCGACGTCGACGGAAATTATTGGTACTGCCTGATGATCTAAGCTGTTTTTGCCACTTGGCGAGCGGCAGATCGATCAGGCGGCCCGGCCCCTCGGTTGCGATGACGCAGCGGGGAGGCCACTCGGACGCTTGCTGGAAGGGCGTTCGGGCAAACATCGGCAAGGCGATGCGTCGCCTCGTCACTTACATAGCCCAAGGCGCTGGAATACTCATGTCGGACCGTTTCGAACTCTATCTCACCTGCCCCAAAGGCCTGGAAGGCCTGCTTGCCGAAGAGGCCCGAGGCCTCGGCCTGGATGATGTGCGTGAGCACACCTCGGCCATTCGCGGCGCCGCCGACATGGAAACCGCCTACCGCCTGTGCCTGTGGTCACGCCTGGCCAACCGCGTGCTGCTGGTGCTCAAGCGCTTCCCGATGAAGAATGCCGACGACCTCTATGATGGTGTGCACGCCGTCGATTGGGCCGACCACCTGGCTGCCGACGGCACCTTGGCCGTGGAATTCAGTGGCCATGGTTCGGGCATCGACAACACCCACTTCGGTGCCCTCAAGGTCAAGGACGCGATCGTCGACAAGCTGCGCAACCGTGAGGGCCTGCGCCCATCGGTGGAAAAGGTCGACCCGGATATCCGCGTGCACCTGCGCCTGGACCGTGGCGAGGCAATCCTCTCGCTCGACCTGTCCGGCCACAGCCTGCACCAGCGTGGCTATCGCCTGCAGCAAGGCGCCGCGCCGCTGAAGGAAAACCTGGCCGCTGCGGTGCTGATCCGCGCCGGCTGGCCGCGCATTGCTGCCCAAGGCGGCGCCCTGGCCGACCCGATGTGCGGTGTCGGTACCTTCCTGGTGGAGGCGGCGATGATCGCTGCCGACATTGCCCCCAACCTCAAGCGTGAGCGCTGGGGCTTCAGTGCCTGGCTCGGCCATGTGCCGGCCACCTGGCGCAAGGTCCACGAAGAGGGCCTGGCCCGTGCGCAAGCCGGCCTGGCCAAGCCGCCACTGTGGATTCGCGGTTACGAAGCCGACCCGCGGCTGATCCAGCCGGGGCGCAACAACGTCGAGCGTGCCGGCCTGGGCGACTGGGTGAAGATCTACCAAGGCGAAGTCAGCACCTTCGAGCCACGCCCGGACCAGAACCAGAAAGGCCTGGTCATCAGCAACCCCCCGTACGGCGAGCGCCTGGGTGACGAAGCCAGCCTGCTGTACCTCTACCAGAACTTTGGCGAGCGCCTGCGCCAGGCCTGCATGGGCTGGGAAGCAGCGGTGTTCACCGGCGCGCCGGAGCTGGGCAAGCGCATGGGCATCCGCAGCCACAAGCAATATGCCTTCTGGAACGGCGCCTTGCCGTGCAAGCTGCTGCTGTTCAAGGTTCAGCCTGATCAGTTCGTCACTGGTGAGCGCCGCGAGGCCCAGGCCGACAATGGCGAGGCCCGCCGCCCAGCGGCTGTTGCCAGCGAGCCGGCACGCCTGTCGGAAGGCGCACAGATGTTCGCCAACCGCCTGCAAAAGAACCTCAAGCAGCTTGGCAAGTGGGCTCGCCGCGAGCAGGTCGACTGCTACCGCCTGTACGATGCCGACATGCCTGAGTATGCCCTGGCTGTCGACCTCTATCAGGATTGGGTGCACGTGCAGGAATACGCAGCCCCGCGCTCGATCGACCCGGACAAGGCCCAGGCACGCCTGCTCGACGCCCTGGCGGCGATCCCCCAGGCACTGAACATCGACCCGCAGCGAGTGGTGCTCAAGCGCCGCGAGCGCCAGAGCGGCACGCGCCAGTACGAGCGTCAGGCCACCGAAGGCCGCTTCCAGGAGGTGAACGAAGGTGGCGTCAAGCTGCTGGTCAACCTTACCGACTATCTCGACACCGGGCTGTTCCTCGACCACCGCCCGATGCGCATGCGCATCCAGCGCGAGGCGGCTGGCAAACGCTTCCTCAACCTGTTCTGCTATACCGCCACGGCGACCGTGCACGCGGCCAAAGGCGGGGCCCGCAGCACCACCAGTGTCGACCTGTCGAAAACCTACCTGGACTGGGCACGGCGCAACCTGGCGTTGAACGGCTTCTCCGAACGTAACCGCCTGGAGCAGGGCGATGTGATGGCCTGGCTGGAAGCCAACCGCGACAGCTACGATCTGATTTTCATCGACCCGCCGACCTTCTCCAACTCCAAACGCATGGAAGGGGTGTTCGACGTACAGCGCGACCATGTGCAATTGCTCGACTTGGCCATGGCCCGCCTGGCACCGGGTGGCGTGCTGTATTTTTCCAACAACTTCCGCAAGTTCCAGCTCGATGAGCATGTCAGTACGCGCTATGCCGTGGAGGAAATCAGCGCCCAGACCCTGGACCCGGACTTCGCTCGCAACAACCGGATCCACCGCGCCTGGCGCCTGCAGTTGCGTTAATTCGACGAGGCGCATTGCGCGCCTAATGGCCAATAGCTATAACTCAGCACAGGGCCAGAAGTTTCGCAGGACGCTGACGTGATGAGATCTCTCTATGTCGAAGTGGGGCGTGCGTGCGAAGGTGCTGGGCCTGTGCAGCGAGGCAATGGCTGCCTGGGCGGTGGCGCTGGTCGCGTTGGTGGCCGGCGTGCTGCTCTCGGCTGGCCTCGCGCTGGCCGCGCAGGCGCTCTACAAGCAGCAGTTGCGCCAGCGCTTCGAACTGATGGCCAGCGAGCGCCATAGCCGTATAGCCGAGCGTTTCGACGACCAGGAGCAACGCCTGGATGGCTTGCGGCGTTTCTTCACCTATGCCAATGAAATCACCCCGAGCGAGTTCGATGGCTATGCCCGCCCCTTGTTGCAGCGGACCCAGGCGTATTCCTGGGCGCCGCGGGTCGAGGGCGGGCAGCGGCGCGAGTTCGAACGCCAGGCCAGTGCCTGGCTGGGGCAGGATTACCTGATCCGTGAGGTGGATGGCGCTGGTAACTGGCGCCCTTCGCCACGGCGAGCCTATTACTACCCGGTGCTTTATACCCAGGCCGAGCATATGCAGGGGCAACCCTACGGGCTCGACCTGCGCAGCCAGCCGGCCCGCGAGCAGGCCTTGGCGCGCGCCATGCTGCCAGGCAGCATGGCGGTTTCCGAACCGCTGGACATGCTCAGTGTCGCCCCGGACCTTGGCCGTGGGCTGTTGATGGTCGCACCGGTATTCCGTGCTGCATGGCCGGATGACCCGCCAGCGGGATATGTCATGGCCTTGCTGAACATGCGCCAGTTGGTCACCGAAGGCCTGCCCATCGCTGAAGATGACAATCTGGTGGTGCGCATCATCGACCCGAGCGGGCGGGAAGGCCATGAAGTGTTGTTCGATTCGCAAAATCCGGTGGCGGCACTGGCCATGGTCAGCACGCAGCTGCTGCGTCTGGCCGACCATCATTTCCAGCTCGACATTCGCCCGAGCCAGGCATTCCTGCGGGCCAACCCGTCCACTGCTGCCTTCGCCGTGGGTCTGCTGGGCGGCTTGTTGAGCCTGCTGCTGAGTGTTCTGCTGTACAACCTGTTCAGCCAGCGCCAGCGTGCCTTGACCCTGGTCGAACAACGTACGGCGGAGCTGCGGGTCAGCGAGCAATCGTTGCGTGAGACCCACAACCAGTTGCGTAGCGTACTGGATGCAGCGACCCAGGTGGCCATCATCGCGACCGGCCTCAGAGGCGAAGTCAGCACCTTCAACGCCGGTGCCGAACGCATGCTGGGTTATTCGGCCAGCGAAGCAATCGGGCACCTGCACCTGGAGGACCTGGTGATGCCCGAAGAGCTCAGCCAGCGTGCCCGTGCTTTAAGCCAGCGCTATGGGCGGCACATCGCCGGAGGCCAGGCAATGTTCGCCGAGACCATCCAGGACAGCGGCGGTGAACCAGGCGAGTGGACCCTGGTGCGCAAGGATGGCAGCCATTTGCTGGCCAACATGCTGGTGACTGCCGTGCTCGACGAGCAGGGACTCTGGGTCGGCTACCTGGCGATCTGTATCGATGTCACCGAGCGGCGCCGGGTGCACGAGGCCCTGGCCCTGCGAGATCGTTTGCTGGAGAAGCTCAGCGCGGAGGTGCCGGGCGGGATCTACCAGTACCGGCTGGACGCCGATGGCCACTCGTGCTTCCCCTATGCCAGCCAGGGGCTGTTCGACATCTACGAGGTCGACCTGCAGCTGCTGCGCGAGGATGCCTCGGCGGTATTCGAGCGCATTCATCCCGACGACCTGGAGCGCGTGCGCCGTTCGGTGCGCTATTCGGCCGAACACCTGTCGCCATGGCGCGAAGAGTATCGGGTACGCCTGCCGCGGGCCGGGTTGCGTTGGGTGCGCGGCGAGGCAACGCCCGAGGTCGGCGAAAATGGTTGCACGCTGTGGCATGGCTATCTCACTGATATCTCGGACCTCAAAGGGGTGGAGGAAGAGTTACGGGCGCTGTCGGTCACCGATTCGCTGACCGGTATTCATAACCGCCGCTATTTCCAGGAACGACTCAAGGTCGAACTGGATCGTGCCCAGCGGGATGCACAGGACTTGGCCGTGATCATGCTCGACATCGACCATTTCAAGCGGATCAACGATCAGTACGGCCATGCCGTGGGTGACCGTGTGCTGCGCAGCCTGTGCCAACGCATTGGCCAGCGCTTGCGCCGCACCGATGTGTTCTGCCGGTTGGGTGGGGAGGAGTTCATGGTGCTGTGCCCTGGAAGCAATGTCGAACAGGCGCGGACGCTGGCCACGGAGCTGTGGCAAGGCGTGCGCAGTGTGCCGGTCGAAGGGGTGGGCAAGGTGACTGCTAGCTTTGGCGTGGCCGGGTGGCGGCAAGGGGAGGGGGCTGATGCCTTGTTGCTGAGGGCGGACGCGGGGGTGTATGCAGCCAAGCAGGCAGGCCGCGACCGGGTTGAGGCAGAGTTGACCTGAGGTTTATTTGCTGCCCGTACCGGCCTCTTCGCGGGTGAGCCCGCTCCCACAGGTGCACCACAGGCTTCAGGCATTGTGGTATCTCGGTGGGAGCGGGCTTGCCCGCGAAGAGGCCAGTGCAGGTTATCGAAGCATCAAGGTGCTGCAGCCGTCGCGCTGTTGTTCAGCTTCGGCTGGCGATACAGGTCCAGCAGCACTTGGTCGAGCACCTGCGAGGCACCCCATGGCTTCGGATCGTTGAGGATCGCTGCCACCGCCCAGGTATTGCCATTGCTGTCGCGGCTGAAGCCGGCAATCGCTCGCACGGTATTCAGGGTGCCGGTCTTGATGTGCCCTTCACCGGTCATGGCGGTGCGCTTGAGACGTTTGCGCATGGTGCCGTCCATGCCCACCAGCGGCATCGAGCTGATGAACTCGGCCGAGTAAGGGCTGTTCCACGCCGCTTGCAGCAGCGCTGCCATTTCGCGGGTGCTGACCCGCTCGGCGCGTGACAGCCCGGAGCCGTTTTCCATCACCAGGTGCGGTGCGGTGATGCCCTTTTTCGCCAGCCACTGGCGCACCACGCGTTGTGCGGCCCGGGCATCGTCGCCATCGGCGTCGGTACGGAATTGTGCACCCAGGCTCAGGAACAGCTGCTGGGCCATGGTGTTGTTGCTGTACTTGTTGATGTCGCGGATCACTTCCACCAGGTCTGGCGAGAAGGCCCGGGCCAGCAGGCGAGCGCTCTTGGGCACGTTTTCGATGCGGTCACGGCCCTGGATGCTGCCACCCAGCTCGTTCCAGATCGCCCGCACGGCACCCGCCGCGTAGGTCGGGTGGTCAAGCAGCGACAGGTAGGTCTGCGAATTGCAGCCATCGCCCAGCTGGCCGGTGACGGTCACGCTGATGCCGTCGGGTTGCTGCACCGGGTTGTAGCGCACGTCGCCGCTGCACTGCTTGGAGGCCACGGCCTTGACCTGGTTGTCGATGTGGATGCTGGCGATCGGTGGTTCGACGGCAACGGTGACCTTGCCGCCGTCGTTACGGGCAACGAAGCGCAGGGCCTTGAGGTTGATCATCAGCGAATCCGGCTTGACCAGGAACGGCTTGTTGACGTCACCCCCGTCATCGTCGAACTGCGGCAGGTTGGGCTGCACGAAGTGGCTGCGGTCCAGCACCAGGTCGCCGGTAACGGTGCGTACGCCATTGGCGCGCAGATCACGCATCAGCAACCAGAGCTTTTCCATGTTCAGCTTGGGGTCACCGCCGCCCTTGAGGTACAGGTTGCCATTGAGCACACCGTTGCTCAGGGTGCCGTCAGTGTAGAACTCGGTTTTCCACTGGAAGGTGGGGCCGAGCAGCTCAAGGGCGGCATAAGTGGTGACCAGCTTCATGGTCGAGGCCGGGTTGACCGATACATCGGCGTTGAACACGGTCGCCGGGCCAGGGCCGTTAAGTGGCAGCATGACCAGCGACAGTGCGCTGTCCTGCAGCTTGTTGGCCTTGAGCGCTTGTTGGACTTTCGGCGGCAGGGAGGTATTGACGGCAGCTGCCTGGCTGGGCAATGCCAGCGGCAGCAGCAGGCCAGCGAGAACGAGGGGGCGGAGCTTTTTGATCATATGGATTAAATACCCTGCGGACGAGGGAAAAAGACAATGGGGCTGTACGAGATGATCACCCCAGGATGAAATATAGAGCGCATTATGCCCCAAGCGCAGCGCTCATGCGCCACGTTCGACGGAAAAGCGCCTTTGTAGCGTGGAAACTGGTAAAGTGCCGCGCGTTAATACTCAAGAGGATTGTTTCATGGCTACCAACCGTTCCCGTCGTCTGCGCAAGAAGCTGTGCGTTGATGAATTCCAGGAGCTGGGTTTCGAACTGAACCTGGGTTTCAAGGAAGACCTGTCCGACGAAGCCATCGATGCCTTCCTCGACGCCTTCCTGGCTGAAGCCATGGATGCCAACGGCCTCGATTACGTTGGCGGCGATGACTTCGGTCTGGTGTGCTCGGCCAAGCGCGGCTCGGTCAGCGAAGAGCAGCGTGCTACTGTCGAAGCCTGGCTCAAAGGCCGCAGCGAACTGACCAACATCGAAGTCAGCCCGCTGTTGGACGCCTGGTATCCGGAAAAGCCGATCAACCCGGCTTCCTGACCTGTGCATGAGTGGCGCCCCGCGCGGGCGCCGCTCAGTCAAGCCTTGGCCAGTTCCCTGGCCAGCGCTTTCTCCACTCGGCGCATATGCCGAGCCAGTACCTGCCGTTGCAGTCTGATGCACCCGGCAGACGACGTTTCTTCCTCCAGGGCCTCGCAGGCCGTCATCATGCGCCTTGCTTCCAGCAGCCGTGCCGCGCTGAGGATCTTGTGCGCCTGCTCGCGAATCTCGTCGGCCTGATGCTGGGGATCGAGGCTCATGAGCATTGCCAGGTCGTCCTGCAGGCTTGTGTGCACGGCAGTGAGAAAGCGGGTTCGGCTTCTGGCGTTGTTGCCGACGATGCCGGCCAGGCCCGCCAGGTTGAACAATGGCTCGATGGCTGGGTGTGGTCTGGGCACGATCTTGGCCAGGCATTGGCTGAGTGTACGCAGGCTGATGGGCTTGAGCAGGCAATCGTCCATGCCGGCGCTGAGGCACTTTTGCCTGACTTCGGGTTGGGCGTTTGCGGTGTAGCCCAGAATGACGCAGCGCGGTCGCCCGCTCTGGCGCTCTTCGCTGCGCACGGCGGTGGCCAATTGGTAGCCGCTCATGTGCGGCATGTTGCAATCGAGCACCAGCACGTCGAACGGCGTACGGCGCCATTTTTCCAGGCCTTCGCGGCCGTCGCTGGCGCTGGCATGGCTTAGCCCCAGGTAGCCCAGTTGCTGTGCCATCAGCAAGAGGTTGGCTGGGTGATCGTCGACCACCAGCACTTTCAGGCGACTGTCCGGGATGTCCACCTGCTCGGCCTCCCGCCCCTGAGGTGCCGGGGCGTCGACGCGCTCAAGCGGCAGCAGCAGGCGAACTTGCGTGCCAAAGTCCGGGAGGCTCTTGATGCTCAGGTTGCCACCCATCATCTCGCACAGGCTATGGCAGATAGCCAGGCCGAGCCCAGTGCCGGCGCGGGCACCCTGGCTATGCGGGTTGGCTTGGACGAACGGGTTGAACAGGCGCTGGAGGTCTTCGCCATTGATGCCGATGCCGCTGTCGCGCACTTCCAGTTCCAGCGTCGGGTGCGCGCCCGGGCCTTCGTCGCGCAAGCCGAGCGTGATGTTGATCTGGCCCTGCTCAGTGAACTTGATGGCGTTGCTGACTAGGTTGGACAGGATCTGCTTGAAGCGCAGCGGGTCGAGCAAGGCATGACCACGGGCTTCAGCGCTGATGCTGATGTCCAGGGCCAGGCCTTTCTGGCGCGCCTGCCCGTGGAAGACACGGCCGACCGACTCGACAAGCGCTGCCGGATCGACGGCCTCTGGATTGAGGGACAGGTGGCCGGACTCGATACGCACGATGTCCAGGATATCGCCGATCAGACCGAGCAAATCCCTGGCCGATTGGTGGGCGACTTCCAGCGAAGTAGGGTCCACTTGCCCTTGCAGTGAGCGCTTCAACGCCAGTTCGAGCATGCCGATGACCGCACTCATCGGCGTGCGGATCTCGTGGCTGATGGTGGCCAGGAAGGTACTCTTGGCGCGGTTGGCGTCGTCGGCCAGGCGCTTGGCTTCGCGTAGTTCCTGAACGAGTTTGCGCCGCTCGCTGATGTCGACCCAGCCGCCAATGATCCCTTGTACTTCACCCAGTGAATCACGGTAGGGCAGGATCCAGTGGTAAAGGGTCATTTCGCGATCCTTGAGGCGCAGGGGGCGGTCAATGATCAGCGGCACGCCGGCAGCCATCACCTGTTGGTAATCGGCCTGGATCTGGCGGGTGTTCTCGGCATCGGCGAACAGGCTCTCTTCCAGGCGTTTGCCAAGCACGACTTCCTGGCTGGACTGGACGGCTTCGAGGTAGCTGGCGTTGCAGCTTTGCAAGCGGCCCTCACGGTCGCGCACGTACATGGGGTGCGGGGTGCCATTGAGCAGTGCCCCCATGAACTCCAACTGATCGCTCAGCGCACGTTCGGCGCGTTGACGCTGCTTGATCTGCCCGCGCAGGCGAGCGTTCCACAGCAGCGCCAGCAACAGCAGCACGCCTGTCCCCAGCAGCACTTGCAGGATCAGGCGTCGCAAGCCTTGCCAGCTGGCATCTTCATGCACGTCGTAGCCGCGCCAGCGATTGTTGATCACCCCCAGTTCTTCCGGCGAGATACTCAGCAGGGCCTTGTCGAGCATGCTGGCAAGTGCTCTGTCCTGTTCGCGGGTGGCCATCGCGAAGTTGGCTGGCTCGCTGCCCACCGTGCTGCGTATGACCAGGTTGGAATTGACGGCAAGGGCGTGGTTGGCATCGATCAAGGGTGTGATCACGGCATCGACGGCGCCACTGTTGAGCAGCGCTACCGAATAATAGGGGCTTTCGGTCTCGATCCAGCCGATCTGCGGGAAGTGGGTCGACAGCAGGTCGTCCATGTTGCTGTAGCGGGAGATGGCGATACGATGTTTGTTCAACTGCTCCAGTGAACTGAACCGGTCGTCATGGGTACGGGTAACCAGTACGTGGGGGCTTTCGAGGTACGGCCGGCTCAAATGCAGGCGTTTGTCGTTGATGCCGTCGCTGGCAAGGGCCGCAATCATGTCTACACGCCCGTCTTCAAGCCGTGCGAGCATGTCGGCAATGCCATTGGCCCTTTGTACCTCGAAGCGCAGACCGGTACGCAGGCGTATCAGGTCCAGCAGGTCGGCGGTTATTCCGCGAAAATGGCCGTTGCCATCGAAATAGGAAAGGGGAGCTGCCGTTTCGTCAATCGCCACCTGCATCACCGGATGGCTGCGCAGCCACTGCTCCTCGTCTGCCGTCAACTGCAGCTGGCGATTGCTCAGCAGCAGTTCACTGCCCGCGCTCCAGCGCTTGAGAATACTGGCCTGCACCGAGCTTGACTGGCGGTCGAGGGTTGCATTGACCAGCTCTTTGAGCTGCACATCCTCGGCGCGCATGGCGAAACTGAAACCGAAGTGCTCGTGTTGACCGAAACTGGCCATGCGCAATCGTGGCAGATGCCCGCGATTGAGCTGGTAATGGGTCGAAATGGTATCGCCGACGAACACATCCGCCTGACCAAAGGCCACGGCGTTGAGGGCCTGGGTGGATGAGCCGAAAACCAGCACCTCGGCATTGGGGTAGCTAGCCTGGACTACCTCCTGCGGCAGGTAGTGGTAGAGCATGCCCAGGCGCATGCCATGCAGACCGCCATTGAGGGCACGCATTTCATCTTCGCGGGTGACCAGCACAGGTTGATCAACCGCATAAGGGTGCGAAAGCGTGACGCCTTCGGCTGTTGCTTCATAACCATTGGCGCTGCCGAGCAGGTCGATTTCGCCACGTTTGAGCGCCTGCAGCGCCGCCTGCCTGTGGGGGTAGCGCATGACCTTGACCGGCAGGTTCAGTGCTCTGCCGATCAGGCTCGCATATTCCGCAGTGAGGCCTTGATAAATCTGCCCGCCACTGGTGATGTCGAAGGGCGGGTAGTCAGGCGCCGAGGTGCCCAGGATCAGAGTATGCCGGCCCTCCAGCCACTTCTGTTGTTGCTCGGTCAGTGGCGGGTTGAGAGGCATCGCCGAAGAGCGGGCCAGCAGGGTATAGGGCTCGACCTCATGGGATGAAGCCTGCGCCAGCTCGCAGGCCAAGGCCAGTACGAGCCCCAGGCAAGTGATCAGATGCACCATCGAGGACCTCAGACCAGCGCGTTGCGTTTAGCCATTTCAATCAGGTCGACCAAGGTGTCGACCTGCAGTTTCTGCATGAGCCGCTTCTTGTAGGTACTGACGGTCTTGTTGCTGATGAACATGCCTTTGGCGATCTCCTGGTTGCTGCGGCCTTGGGCGAAAAGTTGCAGGACCATCAGTTCTCGGTCGTTAACGAGTCGGAAAAGTTGCAGGTCGGTGTCAGCTGTTGCGTGATCACTGTGTATCGCCTGGCTGGGGAAATAGTTATAGCCAGCCAGCACCGCCTTGATCGCGCTGAGGAGTTCGCTCAGGTCTTCCTCTTTGCATACATAGCCTGCGGCGCCGGAATGCATGCAGCGCATCGCGAACAATGCCGGAGTCTGTGCGGTGAGTATCAGAATCTTCAGCGGCAGGGCCATGGTCTGGAAGCGCGAAAGCACCTCAAGGCCGTCCAGTTTGGGAATGCTGATGTCGAGAATCACCAATTCTGGCTGGGTATCACGAATCATCTGTATGGCATCCACGCCATTGTCCGATTCACCCACGACCTTGTAGTTCTGGTTTTCCAGCAACATACGGACAGCAAGGCGTATGACTGGATGGTCATCGACGATAAATACGCTATTCATGTTCAATTTCCCTGCGGCGAATGGCGGAGGCAGGGTTGCACCTTACCCCAGTTGCAAGTCGCCGGGGGCAAGTGGAAGGGTAATTCGATATATATGGGAAACGGCTTACAGCGGAATACAAATTGAGCTACGAAGTGTAAAAATTTACTTCGTCGTCACAGACAATTCGCATACTTTTTGTTCTTTTGTGTACCCGTTGTTTATAAGGCAGTGGTGTTTGTAGGACGTTTCTTAAACATGGGCGTCGCTCGGTGTTGTGCCGGGCGACGCCTCGCCCTTAGCTCGGGTTTGAGTGCCCGGTCATTTCCCGAGCCATATCACTTGCATAGCTGTCGGTCATGCCTGCAATGAAATCGATCATGCGCAGGAACGCCTGGTGCAGGGAGTCGTGCGGGTTGGGGGCATTGTTACCGATCAGGTCCAGCACGCGTCGGCTCTTGAACGATGGCGTGCGGCCGCCATGTTGTTCCAGAGCGGCAGCGCAGAACGTGTTGAGGAGGATTTCCAGGGTGGTGTATGCGCCAATTTCATGCAGCGTCTTGCGCTTGTCCTGGAAAATCTTGTTTCGCGCCATATCCTTGGCCTGCAGCACGCAGCGCTTGGCCGGGCCGTGCATGTGCTCGACCAGGTCACCGCTCAGGCGCCCGCTCAACAGTGCCTGCTGCTGCTCGACAAAGGCGTGGGCAGCGGCATTGGTCAAGTGCTCGATCGCTTTGCCACGCAGTATGGCCAGTTTGCGTCGTCGGGAGTCGCCAGGGCCAAGCTGACGATAGGTCTCCGGCAGGTCATCGCCGACCAGGTCGAGCAGCAGCGCCTCGACTTCGGCGTAGTGCAGCAGCTCCATCTCCAGGCCGTCCTCCAGGTCGATCAGGGCGTAGCAGATGTCATCTGCCGCTTCCATCAGGTACACCAGCGGATGGCGCGCCCAGCGTTGTTCTTCGAGCTGCGGCAGGCCGAGCTTGCGGGCAATCTGTTCAAGCAGTGGCAGTTCGCTCTGGTAGCAGCCGAACTTGTGCTTTTTGTACCCGAGGGCATCGGCATGCCGTGCAGTCCAAGGGTACTTGAGGTAGGTGCCAAGGGTGGCGTAGGTGAGCCGGGTGCCGCCATCGAACTGGTGGTACTCGAGCTGGGTGAGCACACGAAAACCTTGCGCGTTGCCTTCAAAATTGAGGAAGTCGGCGCGTTCGTCGTCGCTCATGTCGTCCAGCCAGCCACGCCCGGCGGCCTGCTGGAACCAGTGGCGGATGGCGTCTTCACCGGAGTGGCCGAACGGTGGGTTGCCAATGTCGTGAGCCAGGCAGGCCGACTGCACGATCATGCCGAGGTCACTGGGCTCGCACCACTCGGGCAGGCTGCTGCGCAGTGTTTCGCCGACGCGCATGCCCAGTGAGCGGCCTACGCAGCTGACCTCCAGGGAATGGGTCAGGCGCGTGTGGATATGGTCGTTGCTGGTTACGGGGTGGACCTGGGTCTTGCGCCCGAGGCGGCGAAAGGCCCCTGAGAAGATGATCCGGTCATGGTCTTTGTGAAACGGGCTGCGGCCCAGTTCTTCGGCGCTATAGAGCGCTTTGCCAAGGCGTTCGCGGGTGAGCAGGGTGTGCCAGTCCAAGGCGCGGTCTCCTGTCGATCGAAGGGGATAGCTTCCAGCGTCGCGAGCAGGCGTGCAAGGGGACGATCGTGACCGGCCCTGGCGCAGGGGCCGGTCACGACGTTCAAGGGCGACGGTTGCCTTGCAGGTACAGGCGTACCAGTGGCAGCAGGCTGGTTCCCAGCCGGACCAGGCGGCCGAGGTTACCGCTGCGTACCCCTTTGCCGGTCAGAAAGCCCAGCGCCACGACGGCACCGATGCCCCACAACGGCGCGTGCTTGATACCCAACCCGCCATGCAGCGAGCCGCCCATGCCGCGCAGGCGCTGCAAGGGTTGCAGCAGCTGGCCGGATTCATGGCGGATCTCCTGGCGGTGCATTTCCATGCGCAGGCGTAGCAGCGCCTTGCGCAGCTCCCTTGGATTACGGGTGTTTGGTAGTTCAGGCAGGCTCATGGCAACAGGCGCTCCCGGTCCTTGGCCAGTTCGTCGAGGGTCGCACCAAAGGGTGAAGACTCATCGAACACAGCCGCTTTGAGGCGCAGGCCGCAATACAGCGCAGCCGCGCCATAGAAGACGCACAAACCAATGATGCCAGCCAGCCGATAGCTGTCCCACAGCAGCACCAGCAGCAAGCCGGACAAGGCCGTCAGCAGCAGTAGTGCGAACACCAGTGCCAGGCCGGCGAACAGCAGCAGGCTCAGGGTGCGTGCTTTCTGCTCCTGCAGTTCGATGCCGAACAGTTCGATGTGGCTGTGCAGCAGCCCCAGCAGTGCCGCGCCCAGGCGTTTGCCGGAAGCGCTGGTGCCAATGCTGTCATTCTCCATGGGTACTCCTCAGCGCCGGTTGGCCAGCAGGCCGATCAGCAGGCCGACGCCTGCGGCAATACCAATGGCCTGCCAGGGGTTCTCCTGGACGTACTGTTCGGCGCTACCGAGCGCTGCCTGGCCGCGCTCACGCACTGAATCCTGGGTCAGTTGCAAGGTTTCACGGGCTTGGGTCAGGCGCTCGTGGATCTGCTCGCGCAGTTCATCGGCCTGGTCGCCCGCCAGGTTGGCGGTATCGGCCAGCAAGCGCTCGGTATCGCGAACCAAGGCCTGGAAGTCAGCCATCAATATCTCTTGTGCAGTCTTTGCCGATTTGCTGGCCATGGGGCTCTCCCTATGAAGGTGTGCAGGTATGTAGGTCATTCGAGTGACCGGGTGTCTGGAAGGTTCAGTAGCGCCGCTGGTATGGGCCTTGCTATTGAAATTTGCCACAACGCGGGGCGTCGCCCGCAGCGGTGCGCCGAACCAGGGCGTCGACCCTGGGCGGATACCGATAAACCTTAACCCAATCCACGACAAACCCAAGAAAAAACCACGCAGGCCGCGCCCGGTTCGGCAAAACAGGGCAAAAGCTGGCACCGATTCGGTGCAGGGATGCAGGTTCTTGAACTGTCCTGGTGCTTTTTTTCAGCAGGTCTGCCTCTTTCATGGAAAACATGCACAGCGCGATGGACTCCCTGGTCCACGGCTCCAACACCCTGTTCATCCTGATGGGCGCCATTCTGGTGCTCGCCATGCACGCCGGCTTCGCCTTTCTCGAAGTGGGCACCGTGCGCCACAAGAACCAGGTCAACGCGCTGTCGAAGATCCTCAGCGATTTCGCCATCTCCGCGTTGGTGTATTTCTTCATCGGCTACTGGATCGCCTATGGCGTGAATTTCCTGCAGCCGGCGTCGCAACTGGCTACCGACCACGGCTATGCACTGGTCAAATGCTTCTTCCTGCTGACCTTCGCCGCCGCGATTCCCGCGATCATCTCGGGGGGGATCGCCGAACGTGCGCGCTTCGCGCCGCAGCTATGCGCCACGGCGTTGATCGTTGCGTTCATCTACCCCTTTTTCGAGGGCGTAGTGTGGAATGGCAACTTCGGCGTGCAGGCCTGGCTGCAGGCCCGCTTTGGGGCGCCGTTCCATGATTTTGCCGGCTCGGTGGTCGTGCATGCCATGGGCGGCTGGCTGGCGCTGGCGGCGGTGCTGTTGCTGGGCGCTCGGCGGGGGCGCTACCGCGACGGCCGCCTGGTGGCCTTCGCACCGTCGAGCATTCCCTTCCTGGCGCTGGGCTCGTGGATCCTGATCATCGGCTGGTTCGGCTTCAACGTGATGAGTGCCCAGACCTTGCAAGGTGTCAGTGGCCTGGTAGCGATCAATTCGCTGATGGCCATGGTCGGCGGCACCCTGGCAGCCTTGCTGGCCGGGCGCAACGACCCGGGCTTCCTGCATAACGGGCCGCTGGCCGGGCTGGTGGCGATCTGTGCCGGCTCTGACCTGATGCACCCCGTTGGCGCGTTGGCTACCGGGCTGGTGGCGGGCGTACTGTTTGTCTGGAGTTTCACCGCTGCGCAGAATCGCTGGAAGGTCGACGATGTCCTTGGTGTCTGGCCGCTGCACGGCCTTTGCGGCCTGTGGGGCGGCATTGCCTGCGGTGTGTTTGGCCAGGTGGCATTGGGTGGCATGGGCGGGGTCAGCCTGGTCAGCCAGCTGCTGGGCAGCCTGGCAGGCGTCCTGGTCGCACTGATCGGTGGTTTTGCCGTGTACGGCCTGATTCGCCAGGTGCATGGCCTGCGGCTGAGCCATGAACAGGAGTTCCAGGGCGCAGACTTGTCGCTGCACCGGATCGGCGCCACCAGCCAGGATTGAGCGGGGTCAGGTGCAGAGGGGGCAGGACGGACTTAGAATAAGTTTCTTCCTACAGCCAAATCGGGTCTTGCCCCCCATGCTGCCTGAATGCCAGCTCTTCGGTACCGTCGGGTGCCACTTGTGCGAAGTGGCCGAAGCCGTGCTGATGCCCTTTGTTGAACACGGCTTGCTGATCGAGTTGGTCGATATCGCCGATGACCAGGCGTTGTTCGAACGGTACGGTTTGATCATTCCGGTGTTGCGGCGCAGCGACACTTCGGCAGAGCTGCCTTGGCCCTTCGATGCCGAACAGGTAGTGGCTTTTCTCCACCCATGACGGGCAGGGGGAATCTTTGCCCTCGTGCATGGCCTCAGGCCAGAAATGATGATGCCGCACCGTTGAATGGTCATCGGTACTTTTGCATTGTCATCGAGAGCCTCGTCATGCTGATCACGCCACATTTCGCCCTGGAAGAACTGATTACTTCGCAAATTGCCGCGAGAGCGGGGCTGGACAATACCCCTACGCCTGAAGTCCTGGGTAATCTGCGCCTGCTTTGCCAGGTGCTTGAGCAGGTCCGGGGAATTTTCGGGCGCCCCGTCATCGTCAGCAGCGGATACCGCAGCGAGGCGGTCAATATGCGCGTCGGCGGGGCGCCAGGCAGCCAGCACGTTAAAGGCCTGGCTGCGGATTTCACGGTGCTGGGCATCGACAGCCGGGAAGTGGTCAGGCAGGTCAGCCAGACTGACTTGGCGTTCGACCAGTTGATTCTGGAGTTCGACAGCTGGGTTCACCTGTCGGTATCGGCGGCCGTGCCGCGCCGTCAGGTGCTGACCATTCGCAAGGGTACGGGCTACCTCCCAGGCTTGCAGTAGCGTTGCAACCGATTGACGCAGCGGTGCCACTCTTCGTATGCTGTATATAAATACAGTATCGAGGTGGATCATGCTCAATGTCGAGCAACTCAAGTACAGCGTCAACCGCATGCCGGTGGAACGGGTGTGCGACGCCGTGCTGGAATTGCGCCTCGAAGGCCTGGTCACCGATGACCGCACGCCCTTCGCAAAGGTGCATTTCAATACCTGCTTTGCAGAAATCGAAGCCTTGTTCCAGCGTGCCGGTTACCATCGCGGGCTGGATGTGGTGGGTTACCAGGGCCTGGTCTATGCGCTCTATGACCCCGGGCGTTGGGAGCCGGTGCAGGTATTGCGCTGGTTGAAGGCCCACAGCGAGGGGATGGTCGAGGCTGGTTGAGGCGCCGGGCTTGGGGGATAATGTGCGGCTTTGATTGCCCGAGCCCTGCCATGATCACGCCTTTCGACCCCGCCCACCAGCAAGCCAGCACGGTCTGCCTGCCACCCGGCAACTGGGCCACGGTACTCGATTGCCTGTGCGACCATTTCAAGGCGATCGAGCGTGCGCAGTGGCTTGACCGCTTCGCTCGGGGGCGGGTGCTCGATGCCCAAGGCAGGGCAATTGCCGCCGACTTGCCCTACCGTCGCGGCATGCGCGTTCACTATTTCCGTGAGGTGCCCAACGAGCGACCGATTCCGGTGCAGGAGACCATCCTGCATGTCGATGAACACCTGGTGGTGGCCGACAAACCGCACTTTCTGCCGGTGACGCCCACCGGGGAATACGTCGAGCAGACCCTTTTGCGGCGCCTGATCCGACGCCTGGACAACCCGCATCTGGTGCCCCTGCACCGCATCGATCGGCACACTGCCGGGTTGGTGCTGTTTTCCGCCAATCCACAGACGCGTAGCGCGTATCAACGGTTGTTCCCGGAGCGGCGGATCGACAAGCACTATCAGGCCATCGCTGCCGCCTTGCCGCAGCATGCATTCCCCTTGGTGCACAAGAGTCGGCTGGTGCATGGCGAGCCGTTCTTTCGCATGCAGGAAGTACCAGGGGAGGCCAATAGCGAGACCTTCGCCGATGTGCTGGAGACCAATGGTGAGTGGTGGCGCTACGGCCTGTCGCCGATAACGGGCAAGACGCATCAGCTGCGTGTGCACATGGCGGCGTTGGGGGCGGGGATCTGCAACGACCCGTTCTATCCCGAATTGCTCGATGAAGAGGACGACTATCAGCGGCCGTTGAAGCTGCTGGCGCAGCGCTTGCGGTTTGCCGACCCGTTGACCGGTGAGGAGCGCTGCTTCGAAAGCCGGCTGACGCTGGACTGGTAGCTCTCGCGGCCATTTTTGTGGGAGCGGGCTTGTCCCGCGAAGCAGTCGGCGCGTTGCATGGCACCGGCTTTGCCGGTGTTCGCGGGACAAGCCCGCTCCCACAGGTTGCCCCCACAGTAGCCGCGCAGGCCGGAACTAGCGGTTGAAGCGCTCGACCAACGAGTACTGGCTGCCGGCAGTGGTGGTCAGCTCTTCGCTGAGCAGCGCCGAATGCTGCGCCTGCTCGGCTGTCTGGTCGGCCAGTTCGGCGATGGTGCTGATGTTGCGGCTGATCTCGTCGGCCACTGCCGTCTGCTCTTCGGTAGCGGCGGCGATCTGGGTTGCCATGTCAGTGATATTGGCCACGGCTTCGCTGATGCCGACCAGTGCCTGGTCGGCCTGCATGACGCGATCAACGCCTTCCTGGGCCTGGCGGTGGCCGGTTTCCATGGTCAGTACGGCGTTGTTGGCGGTCTGTTGCAGCTTGGCGATCAGGCCGTGGATCTGCCCGGTCGATTCGGCGGTGCGTTGGGCCAGCTGGCGTACCTCGTCGGCGACCACGGCGAAACCGCGGCCCATCTCGCCGGCACGGGCCGCTTCGATTGCAGCGTTGAGCGCCAGCAGGTTGGTCTGGTCGGCGATGCCCTTGATCACATCGACCACGCCACCGATCTCGTCGCTGTCCTTGGCCAGCTGGGTCACGGTCTGGCCGGTTTCGCCGACGGCGGTCGACAGGCGTTCGATGGCATCGCGGGTTTCCCCGGCGATCTGCCGACCTTGGCTGGTCAGACGGTTGGCTTCTTGGGTGGCGTCTGCGGTGCGTTGCACGTGGTTGGCCACTTCCTGCGTGGTGGCAGCCATCTGGTTGACGGCGGCGGCGACCTGTTCGGTCTCCACGCGCTGGCGCTCCAGGCCCGAGGAGCTCTTGTGGGCCAAGGCGTCGGACTGGCGCGCCTGGTCGCTGAGGTGCTCGGCGCTGTCCTGCAGGCGGGTCAGGCAGGTCTTCATGCGCGCGTCCTGGCTGAGCATGGCCATCTCCAGGCGTGCCTGTACCCCACGGCTGTCGGTATACATCTGAGCGATCAGCGGGTCGGAGGTGGTCTGTTCGGCCAGGCGCAGCAGGCGCTTCAGGCCACGCTGTTGCCAGCTCAGGCCGAGCAGGCCGAGCGGTACCGACAGGCCGGCGGCCAATGCGAAGCCCCACGAGTGACCGAGCCAGTTGCCAATCAGGAAACCGACCTGGCTGACCAGGATGAACGGCAGCCAGTCCTGCAGCACCGGCAGCCAGCGATCGCGGCGCGGGATGGCAGACTTGCCGTCGTTGATGCGCTGGTACAGGGCTTCGGCACGGCGGATTTGCTCGGCGCTAGGCTTGACCCGCACCGACTCGAAGCCAACGACCTGGTTGTTCTCGAAAATCGGCGTGACGTAGGCGTTTACCCAGTAGTGATCGCCGGACTTGCAACGGTTCTTGACGATGCCCATCCACGGCAAGCCTTGCTTGAGGGTTTGCCACATGTGGGCAAACACCGCCGTCGGCACGTCCGGGTGGCGCACCAGGTTGTGGGGTGCGCCATTCAGCTCCTCGCGGGTGAAACCGCTGATCTCGACGAATGCATCGTTGCAGTAGGTGATCACACCCTTGGCATTGGTGGTAGAGATCAACCGTTGTTGGGCAGGGAAGGTCCGTTCCCTTTGGGTAATCGGCTGGTTGTTACGCATGAGCTGAATAGTCCGTAAGGCTTTCGACAGATATCGGCAAGCCATTGGTTTTGTTGAATGGATATTTAATTTACTTGATCTGGGGCAATTGGCTGCACGCGCGGGTGCGCTAGGCGGTCGGTGGTGTTCGCCGCAGTTGCCGGTTTTTGTGACCATTTGGTGACAATTTGCCGACATGATGACTGACCGGCCATCAAAGTGCTACTGCCCGGTGGGGAACGTTGTTTTTGCAGCGTAGAACGAGCGCCGCACGGGCGGCGCTCTTCTCACAGGCGCTGCATTTCCCTGAGACGATCAGCTGCGAATCATCTGCCGCAGCACATAGTGCAGGATCCCGCCTGACTTGAAGTATTCCACTTCGTTGAGCGTGTCGATCCGGCACAGCACTTCGATTTGCTGCTGTTGCCCATCCTCACGGGTAATGCGCAGGGGCAGGCTCATGCCTGGTCTGATCTGTGCGCCGTCCAGCCCCAGCAGGTCGATCTGTTCCTTGCCCGTCAGCGCCAATTGCTTGCGATCCTGCCCGGCCTTGAACTGCAGTGGCAGCACGCCCATGCCCACCAGGTTGGAGCGATGGATGCGTTCGAAGCTTTCCGCCAGCACCGCCTTGACCCCCAGCAGGTTGGTGCCCTTGGCGGCCCAGTCACGGCTGGAGCCAGTGCCATATTCCTGGCCGGCGATGACCACCAGCGGCGTCCCCTCGGCCTGATAACGCATGGCGGCGTCATAGATCGAGAGCTTCTCACCGCTGGGCACATGCACGGTGTTGCCACCTTCCTCGCCAGCCAGCATCTCGTTGCGGATGCGGATATTGGCGAAGGTGCCGCGCATCATCACTTCGTGGTTGCCGCGCCGTGAGCCGTAGGAATTGAAGTCCCGAGGCTCCACCCCCTTGCTGCGCAGATAACGCCCGGCGGGGCTGTCGGCCTTGATGTTGCCGGCCGGGGAGATGTGGTCGGTGGTCACCGAGTCGCCGAGCAGGGCGAGGATGCGTGCACCGTGGATGTCCTTGATCTCGGGCAGCGGCCCGCCAATATCGTTGAAGAACGGTGGGTGCTGGATGTAGGTAGAACTGTCCTGCCAGACGTAAGTCGCCGCCTGCGGTACATCAATGGCCTGCCATTGCGCATCGCCGGCGAAGACTTCGGCGTATTCCTTGTGGAACATGGCCGTGTCGACCTTGGCCACGGCGTCGGCGATTTCCTGCTGGCTGGGCCAGATATCGCGCAGGTAGACGGGCTTGCCGTCGTTGCCCGTCCCCAGCGCATCCTGGGTAAGGTCGACGCGCACGCTGCCGGCCAGGGCGTAGGCCACCACCAGCGGAGGCGAGGCCAGCCAGTTGGTCTTGACCAGCGGGTGCACGCGGCCTTCGAAGTTGCGGTTGCCCGAGAGGACCGAAGCGACCGTGAGGTCGGCGCTGGCGATGGCTTTTTCGATGGCTTCGTCCAATGGCCCTGAGTTGCCGATGCAAGTGGTGCAGCCGTAGCCGACCAGGTCGAAGCCAAGCTGGTCGAGGTAAGGGGTGAGCCCCGCCGCCTGGTAATAATCGGTCACCACTTTGGAGCCAGGGGCCAGTGAACTCTTGACCCATGGCTTGCGTTGCAGGCCTTTTTCCAAGGCCTTTTTCGCCACCAGGCCGGCCGCCATCATCACGCTGGGGTTGGACGTGTTGGTGCACGAAGTAATCGCGGCGATGACCACGGCGCCGTCACGCAGGGTGTAGGTCTGGCCTTTATGGCTGTAGGCGATTTCGCCGGCCTGATCGGCGTTGCCGACCGCCACACCGCCACCTCCTTCACTCTCCAGGCGCCCAACCTCTTTGGCCAGCGGTTTGGGTTGCAGCTCGATGAAGTGGTCGAAGGCCTGGTTTACTTGCCCCAGGGCAACCCGGTCCTGTGGCCGCTTGGGCCCGGCCAGGCTGGCCTCGACGTCATGCATGTCCAGGGCCAGCGTGTCGCTGAACAGCGGTTCCTGCCCCGCCAGGCGCCACAGGCCCTGGGCCTTGCAATACTGTTCGACCAGCTGCACCGTCTCGCTTGGGCGACCGGAGAGACGCAAGTAGTCCAGTGTCACCTCATCGACCGGGAAGAAGCCGCAGGTAGCGCCATACTCAGGTGCCATGTTGGCGATGGTCGCACGGTCGGCCAACGGCAGGTCGGCCAGGCCGTCGCCGTAGAACTCGACGAACTTGCCCACGACGCCTTTCTTGCGCAGCATCTGCGTCACGGTCAGCACCAGGTCGGTGGCGGTGATGCCTTCGCGCAGCTTGCCGGTGAGCTTGAAGCCGATCACTTCCGGGATCAGCATCGACACCGGCTGGCCGAGCATGGCCGCTTCCGCCTCGATGCCACCGACGCCCCAGCCAAGTACGCCAAGGCCGTTGATCATGGTGGTGTGCGAGTCGGTGCCAACCAGCGTGTCGGGGAAGGCATAGGTGCGGCCATCGTCGTCGCGGGTCCATACCGTGCGCCCGAGGTATTCCAGGTTGACCTGGTGGCAAATGCCAGTACCCGGCGGTACCACACGGAAATTGTCGAATGCACTTTGGCCCCAGCGCAGGAAGGCATAACGCTCGCCGTTGCGCTGCATTTCGATGTCGACGTTCTGGGTGAAGGCCTGTGGCGTGGCATAGCGGTCGACCATCACCGAGTGGTCGATGACCAAGTCCACCGGCGACAGCGGGTTGATCCGCTGAGGATCACCGCCGGCCTTGGCCATGGCGGCGCGCATGGCGGCCAGGTCGACGACTGCTGGCACGCCCGTGAAGTCCTGCATCAGCACCCGCGCCGGGCGGTACTGGATTTCGCGGTCGGAGCGGCGGTTCAGCAGCCAGCCGGCGAGGGCGCGCAGGTCTTCGGTGCCGACGGTCTTGCCGTCTTCCCAGCGCAGCAGGTTTTCCAGCAGCACCTTGAGCGACATGGGCAGGCGCTGCAGGTCGCCCAGCTGCCGGCCGGCTTCGGCAAGGCTGTAATAATGGTAGGTGCGGTCAGCCACCTGGAGGGTCTTGAGGGTGTTCAGGCTATCGAGCGAGGGCATTGCCAACTCCTTGTGCGGCGGGGCCCGGCACGGCTGGATGGCCGGTGCCACCGCGCTGTTTCGGCCCGCACGGCACGGGCCTGGCTGAAGGGTCAGGTTAGCTCTGTTTGCTGCCCCTGACTCTTTTCTGGACCGGCGGGGCATGTCGCAGGTTCCGATCTTCCTTTATCATCGCCGCCCTGCCGGCGCCCGTGGTGCGTCAGCCGTAGTGGAGTGAGAGATGAATACCCTGTTCATGCATTGCCGGCCCGGTTTCGAGGGTGAGGTCTGCGCCGAGATCAGCGAACACGCCGCCCGGCTGGGTGTGGCCGGTTATGCCAAGGGCAAACCGCAGAGCGCTTGTGCCGAGTTCGTCTGCGCCGAGGCCGAAGGTGCCGAACGCCTGATGGCACAGCTGCGCTTTACGCAACTGATCTTCCCGCGCCAGTGGGCGCGAGGCACCTATATCGAACTGCCGGAGACCGATCGCATCAGCGTGCTGTTGACACATCTGGCCGAACAGCCGGTTTTCGGTAGCCTGTGGCTGGAAGTGCTGGACAGTAACGAAGGCAAGGAACTGTCGACCTTTTGCCGTAAGTTCGAAGTACCGCTGCGCAAGGCCCTGGAAAAAGCAGGTCGCCTGGCGGACAACGCCGGGCTGCCGCGTCTGCTGCTGACCTTCATCAGCGGCCGGCGGGTGTTCGTCGGCGTGGCCGAGGCGAACAACAGCGCGTTATGGCCGATGGGCATCCCGCGGCTGAAGTTTCCGCGTGAGGCGCCGAGCCGTTCGACCCTCAAGCTGGAAGAGGCGTGGCACCAGTTCATTCCGCGTGAGCAGTGGGATGAGCGCCTTGGTGACGACATGAAGGGTGTCGACCTGGGCGCTTCGCCGGGCGGCTGGACTTACCAATTGGTGCGTCGCGGCATGCTGGTCACGGCCATCGACAATGGGCCGATGGCTGAAAGCCTGATGGAGACCGGGCTGGTAGAGCACTTGATGGCGGACGGTTTCACCTGGCAGCCAAAGCATCCGGTGGACTGGATGGTCTGCGACATCGTCGAGAAGCCGGCGCGGACCACCTCGCTGATCGAGACTTGGCTGGGGGAGGGGTTGTGCCGTGAGGCGGTGGTCAACCTGAAGTTGCCGATGAAGCAGCGTTATGCCGAGGTGCGTCGGTTGCTGGACCGTATGGAGGCGACGTTCAAGGCGCGCAAGATCAGGGTATCGATTGCCTGCAAGCAGCTGTATCACGACCGTGAGGAAGTGACTTGCCACCTGCGTAGGTTGGATCTGAAACCGCGTTGAGGTGTCAGGTGCATGCCTTGAGTGGTGCAGTGCCTCGGAGATCGAGCGCCGCCCGCGCGGCGCATCGCGGATAAATCCGCTCCTACATTTGTTGCAACGTGCCGAACCTGACAGGCCATGGTTGCCCGCCTTGGTACATGCCTCAGGACATGCGAGGCGGCATCAATGCCCGCCTCAATATCCCGTGATGCCAACAAGGCTGACAACCATGGCCTCACAGACATGGCCACGTTGCAACAAATGTAGGAGCGGATTTATCCGCGATGCGCCGCGCGGGCGGCGCTCGATCTCAACGCCCACGCACCACTCAAGGCATGCACCAGCGCCCACCTCTTGGTCAGCCCATCCAGATGCGCCACAATAGCGATCATTTGCGGAGCCCCCCATGACTGATTTCACCCCCGATGCCATTCTCGACGCGACCGGCCTGAACTGCCCGGAGCCGGTGATGATGCTGCACCAGCACGTACGCAACCTGGCTGCCGGCGGCCTGCTGAAGGTCATCGCCACCGACCCGTCGACCCGCCGCGACATCCCCAAGTTCTGCAACTTCCTCGGCCACGAATTGCTCGGGCAGCAGGAAGAAGCCGGCACCTACCTGTACTGGATCCGCAAGAAAGCCGACTGAACCGCGCTGGAACACGCCTCGCGTAGCGCCTACACTGCGCTCCCCAGACAGGAGAGCGCCATGCTGATAGTTGCCGACGAGAATATCCCGCTGCTCGATGCCTTTTTCGCAGGTTTCGGCGAGATCCGCCGTTACCCCGGCCGCAGCCTCGACGCCGCCAGCGTCAAGGACGCCGATGTGCTGCTGGTGCGCTCGGTGACCAAGGTCGACCGGCAGCTGCTCGAAGGCAGCAAGGTGCGCTTCGTTGGCACCTGCACCATCGGTACCGACCACCTGGACCTCGACTACTTCGCCGAAGCCGGTATCCACTGGAGCAGCGCGCCGGGCTGCAATGCCCGTGGGGTGGTCGACTACGTCCTCGGCAGCCTGCTGACCCTGGCCGACCTGGACGGCGCGGTACTGGCGCAACGCACCTATGGGGTGGTCGGCGCCGGCGAAGTCGGTGGCCGCCTGGTGCGCGTGTTGCATGGCCTGGGCTGGAAGGTACTGGTCTGTGACCCGTTGCGCCAGGCCACCGAGGGCGGCGACTTCGTCAGCCTCGCGACGATCCTTGAGCAGTGCGACGTGATCAGCCTGCACACCCCGTTGCAGCGCGGCGGTGAATATCCAACCTGGCACCTGCTCGGTGCAGCGCAGCTGGCGCAGCTGCGCCCCGGTGCGTGGTTGATCAACGCCAGCCGCGGGCCTGTGGTGGACAATGCAGCGCTGCGCGAGCTGCTGCTGGATCGCGAAGACGTGCACGCAGTGCTCGATGTCTGGGAAGGCGAGCCGCAGGTCGACCTGCAACTGGCAGACCTGTGCACCCTGGCCACGCCACATATTGCCGGTTATAGCCTGGATGGCCGCCAGCGTGGCACGGCGCAGATCTATCAGGCCCTGTGCCGTCACCTGGGCGAGGCGGAAAAGGTCCAGCTGGCCGACCTGCTGCCACCTGCGCCGTTGGCGCAAATCGAGCTGGACGGCACTGCAGAGCCTGCCTGGGCCCTGGCGACGCTGTGCCGGGCGGTATATGACCCGCGACGTGACGATGCCGACTTCCGTCGCAGCTTGAGTGACGATGTGGCCGAGCAACGGGCGGCGTTCGACCAGCTGCGCAAGCAGTATCCACCGCGCCGGGAGATCGAAGGGCTGGCGGTGCGCGTGCGGGGCGAAGCGCCGCAGCTGGCGCAGGTGGTCAATGCCCTGGGTGGCGTGCTGGCCTGAGCACGGCCAACCCATAAAAAACCCGGCATCAAGCCGGGTTTCAAAAAGTCCGCGCTTCAGCCGTGGTGACGTTTCTTCACGCGGCTTTCTTCCAGGGCCTTGCAGGCCTGCTGGATCATCTGCTCGGTGATCTCGATCTCGCGGCCCTGGGCGTCGATGATCGAACCACAGGCCTTGGGTTGTGGCTTGTTCTGCGGTTTCACGGTGTCGCTGCCATGTTGCAAGCTCATTGAATATCTCCTCATCAGGTTCAGGCCCAGGTTAAACCTGCGCCGTGACTGGCCTGTTACAAAAGTTATCGTGTGCACCAAGGCCTGCACAGTCCAGCAGAAAGCGCAGCAAAGCTCCAGAGGCCTGTTAGAACGATGGGCTATAGGCACTGCATGCGTGGATGAGTGGTAGTCTTCCTATTCCTGCTTTCGTGGTTCCTGTCATGCCCGATTCGGCTTCCTTTCGCCAACGCCGTGCCCTGCGCATGGCTTGGCAGTTCATGCGTCCCTACCGTGGCCAGGCGCTGTTGGCCCTGCTGGCGCTCATCGTCACCGCCGGCATCACCCTGTCCATGGGCCAGGGTATCCGCCTGCTGGTCGACCAGGGTTTCATGACCCGTTCAGCACACCAGTTGAACCAGACCATCGGCCTGTTCCTGGTGCTGGTGCTGGCTTTGGCGGCAGGTACGTTCAGCCGCTTCTATCTGGTGTCGTGGATCGGCGAGCGCTGCGTTGCCGACATCCGCCGCGCGGTCTTCGACCATCTGGTGGGTTTGCATCCGGGCTTTTTCGAAGACAACCGCAGCGCTGAAATCCAGTCGCGGCTGACTGCCGACACGACCTTGTTGCAGTCGGTCATCGGCTCGTCGCTGTCGATGTTCCTGCGCAATGCGCTGATGGTGATCGGTGGCGTGGTCCTGCTGTTCATCACCAACCCCAAGCTCACCAGCATCGTGGTGGTGGCACTGCCGCTGGTGCTGGCACCGATCCTGTTGTTTGGCCGGCGGGTGCGCAGCCTGTCGCGGCAGAGCCAGGACCGGGTGGCCGATGTAGGCAGCTATGTGGCAGAGACCCTGGGGCAGATCAAGACCGTGCAGGCATACAACCACCAGGCACGCGACCGAGAACTGTTTGCCGGTACGGTGGAGGCTGCGTTTGCCGTGGCCCGGCAACGTATTGCCCAACGTGCCTGGCTGATCACGCTGGTGATCGTGCTGGTGTTGGGGGCGGTAGGCGTGATGCTGTGGGTAGGCGGCATGGATGTGATCGCCGGGCGCATTTCCGCAGGCGAGTTGGCGGCGTTCGTGTTCTATAGCCTGATTGTCGGCAGTGCCGTTGGTACGCTCAGTGAAGTGATCGGCGAGCTGCAGCGCGCCGCAGGGGCTGCCGAGCGCATCGCCGAGCTGCTGGCGGCGAGCAGCACGATCCTGGCCCCAGAAGTTCCCGTAACGCTGGCACAGCAGCGTGCCAATGGACGCATCGAACTGCAGCACGTGAGCTTTGCCTATCCCTCGCGACCCTCGGTTGCGGCCATCGACCGGCTCAGCCTGACCATCGAACCCGGCCAGACCGTGGCGCTGGTGGGGCCGTCGGGGGCGGGCAAGTCGACCTTGTTCGACCTGCTTTTGCGCTTCTACGACCCACAACAGGGGCGCATCGTCCTCGATGGCCAACCCATCACGGCGCTGGCCCCGGACGACCTGCGCCGCCAGTTCGCCCTGGTGGCGCAGAACCCGTCGCTGTTCCGCGGCACGGTCGAGGCCAACATCCGCTACGGCCGGCCCGAGGCGACACTGGCCGAGGTCGAGGCGGCGGCCCATGGCGCCCATGCCGACGAGTTCATCCGGCAACTGCCGCAGGGTTACCAGACGCTGCTGGGCGAGGGCGGCGTTGGCCTTTCCGGTGGCCAGAAGCAACGCCTGGCAATTGCCCGGGCGCTGCTGGTGGATGCGCCGATCCTGCTGCTCGACGAAGCCACCAGCGCCCTCGATGCGCAAAGCGAACACTTGATCCAGCAAGCCCTGCCGAGCCTGATGGCCGGGCGTACCACGCTGGTCATCGCGCATCGCCTGGCCACGGTGCAGCACGCCGACCGCATCGCGGTGATCGACAAGGGTCGCGTGGTCGCGGTCGGCACCCACCGGCAGCTGATCGAGCAAAGCCCGTTGTACGCTCGCCTGGCCGAGTTGCAGTTCACCACGGGCTAGGTGTCGTGTAGCTGTAACATTTCTGTAGCAATTGCCTGAGAGTATGGATCGCAACTGTTGCGTAAGTGCTCGACCTGGCTGCTATCGATTGATGGCAGCTTTTTTTTGGCCTGCGAACGAGGACAAGGATGTCTGTCGCGGCGCTGCAACGGCGCGCCGTTTCCTTATTCCTTGTTCCCGAGATCCGCGATGTTGCGTAAATCACTCCGAGTGCAAATTCTTACCCTGCTGGGCAGCAGCCTGGCGGCGATGCTGCTGATCGCCCTGGTGTGCTTCCAGTTCCTGTCCTCCAGCGTGCGTGGCTATGGCGAACTGGTGGACGGGCCGCTGCGGGCTTCGCAATTGATCGATGAAGCCAACCTGCAGTTCAAGATCCAGGTGCAGGAATGGAAAAACGTACTGCTGCGCGGCCGCCAGCCTGCCGAGCTGGACAAGTACTGGCAGCAGTTCCAGGCCCGTGAGCAGCAGGTTCAGCAATTGCTCGGGCAACTGATCGACAGCAGCGAGGATAAGCTGAAGGCACCGCTGCAGCAGTTGCGTGATAGCCATCGCCAGCTCGGCCAGGCCTACGCACAAGGGCGTCAGGCCTTCCTGGCCGCCGGTGGCGACCCAGTAGCCGGTGACCAGGCGGTGAAGGGGGTCGACCGGGCGGCCAGTGAGCAGATGAGCGCGCTGGTCGAGCAGTTGCGCGCCGAGGCCCGTGACCGCGCTGCCAAGATCAATGCCAGTGCCGAACGCACCGTGTGGCTGGGCGTGTTGGTAATGCTGGGGTCGGCATTACTGGTCGGCCTGCTCAGCCTGTGGTTGCTGAACCGCAGCCTGATCGAGCCGATCCGCCAACTGATCGAATACGTGGCGCAACTCAGCCAGGGCCACTTCGCCGCCCGCGTTGACAGCCGTCGCGAAGACGAACTGGGCCGCTTGGCGCGTGCTGCCAATACCCTGCGCGACTTCCTGGCCGACACCGTTGGCCGCCTCAAGGACAATGCCCAGGAGCTGGAGGGCGCCAGTGGCCAGCTGCGTAACATTGCCGGTGACATGGCCCGTGGCACCCACGACCAGTTCCAACGCACCGATCAGGTAGCCACCGCCATGCACGAGATGTCTGCCACCGCCCAGGAAGTGGCCCGCCACGCCGCGGATGCTGCTCGTGCCGCTGACGAGGCCGACCACAGCGCCCAGGCGGGCGAGCAGGTGATGCAGCAGACCATCGACACCATTGGTGTGGTCAATCGTGAGATCGCCGGAACCGCCGCCGTCATCCGCAATCTGGAGAACGACAGCTCACGCATCGGCAAAGTGCTGGAGGTGATCCGTGGCATCGCCGAACAGACCAACTTGCTGGCGCTCAATGCCGCCATCGAGGCGGCCCGTGCGGGTGAGGCCGGGCGTGGCTTTGCCGTGGTCGCCGACGAGGTGCGCAGCCTGGCCCAGCGTACTGCGGCGTCGATCGCCGAAATTCATCAGATTATCGAAGCCGTGCAGTCGGGTGCGGTCGAGGCAGTAAAGGCCATCGAAAGCGGCCAGCAACGCAGCGAGGAGGGCGCCGAGCAGGTGCAGCAGGCCGGGCAGATGCTGCAGCGCATCACCATGGCGGTGGAGGCGATCCGCGACATGAACCGGCAGATCGCCACGGCGGCCGAGGAGCAGACCAGCGTGGCCGAGGATATTTCGCGCAACCTGATCGAAATCACCCGGATTGCCACGGCCAACCAAGAGGCCGTGCAGCATACCGAACAGGCGGGGCAACGCCTGCATGGTTTGTCGGGGCAGCTGGGTGAAGTTACTTCGCGTCTGACCGCCTGATGGTTGCCGGGGGCGAACAACGCGCAACAAAAAGCCCGCGCGAGGCGGGCTATTTGTTGCGGATCTGGTCGGAGAGACAGGATTCGAACCTGCGGCCTTCTCGTCCCGAACGAGACGCGCTACCTGGCTGCGCTACACTCCGATGAACAAAATCCTACTGCATAGCATTTTGGCGTGCAAGCCCTTGTAGTTCAAAGGGCTTATGCCAAAAACGGCACGTGGATCAGAGTTCCTTGACGGTACGGATCTGGTCCTTGTTCAGGCGCGTGCGCTTGCCGTCGAGCTGTTCGAATTCGTAGAAACCGGAGTCCTCGTCAAAGGAGGGGGTATCCACTGCCTGGATTTCACGGCCGTCGTTCAGGGTGATCACGGTCGGCGACGCACAGCCGGCGAGGGCGCCAAGGCCCAGGGCGAGCAAGAAGGCGGGAAGGGTCCGTTGAATCATCGTGTTTCTCCAGTGCGATGGTGCAAGATGACTTTATGACGCAGGGCGTCCACGCAAGTTCCTTTTACATTCCAGCATAGCGACAAGCCAGGGTTATTGACCTGTGCCTGCTTGCACGGCCGCCTGTGATATAACTGCGCGCATCATTTTCCCCTGCGACGGACACACATGAAAGCCAAGGCAGATACCCCCTTCGTGGCGCTGAACATTGCCGTGCTGACGGTCAGCGACACCCGCACGTTCGAAACCGACACCTCCGGGCAAACCTTCGTCGAGCGCCTTACCGCCGCGGGCCACAACCTGGCCGCGCGCGTGCTGCTCAAGGATGACCTGTACAAGATCCGCGCCCAGGTCGCCACCTGGATCGCCGACGACAGCGTGCAGGTGGTGCTGATTACCGGTGGTACCGGCTTTACCGGCCGTGACAGTACACCGGAGGCTGTCACCTGCCTGCTGGACAAGCAGGTTGAAGGTTTTGGCGAGCTGTTCCGGCAGATTTCCGTGGCCGATATCGGCACCTCCACCATTCAGTCGCGGGCCCTGGCCGGCCTGGCCAATGGCACCCTGGTGTGCTGCCTGCCGGGTTCGACCAATGCCGTACGCACCGGTTGGGACGGCATCCTCGCCGAGCAGCTGGATGCCCGCCATCGTCCGTGCAATTTCGTCGCCCACCTGAAACAGGCAGCGGCCTGTGACAGCCGTGGCTGATGCACCCGCTGCCCGGCCACTGATGCCGGTGGAGCAAGCCCTGGAGCGCCTGCTGGCGCTGGCCGAGGCTGCGCCAATCACGCAAACCGAACGCGTCCCGCTGGCCGAAGCCGAAGGCCGCGTGCTGGCCACCGAGCTGGTGGCCACGCTTGACCTGCCACCGTGGCCGAACAGTGCCATGGACGGTTACGCCTTGCGCCTGGCCGACCTGCAGGGCGAGCCTTTGCCGGTCAGCCAGCGAATCTTCGCCGGGCACGCGCCTGAACCTTTGCAGCCCGGCACATGCGCACGGATCTTCACCGGTGCGCCGATGCCGGCGGGTGCCGACTGCGTCGAAATGCAGGAAAACACCGAGGTGCTGGAAGACGGCCGGGTGCGCTTCCTCGAAGCGCTGACGCTTGACCAGAACGTTCGCCCGCAGGGCCAGGAAACCCGCAAGGGCGAGCAGGTGATGGTCGCCGGTACACGGCTCGGGCCGATAGAACTGGGCCTGGCGGCGACCCTGGGCCATGCTGAGCTGCAGGTGGTGCGACGGGTGCGGGTGGCGGTGCTGTCCACTGGCGACGAGCTGGTCGAGCCTGGCCTGCCGCTGGGCCCAGGGCAGATCTACAACAGCAACCGGCGTCTGCTGGTCAGCTGGCTGCAGCGGCTGGGCTGCGAAGTGCGCGACATGGGCATTGTCCCCGACAACCTGGAACGTACCCGCGAGTGCCTGGGTGCCTTGGGCGATGTCGACCTGATCCTCTCCACTGGCGGGGTTTCTGTGGGCGAGGCCGACTACCTCGGTGCCGCACTGCGCGAAGCGGGGGAACTGGCGTTGTGGAAGCTGGCGATCAAGCCTGGCAAGCCGCTGACATTCGGCCATTACCGCGGTGTGCCGGTGCTCGGCCTGCCCGGCAACCCGGCGTCGACCCTGGTCACCTTCGGCCTGTTGACGCGGCCCTACCTGCTGCGCCGCCAGGGTGTGGCTGATGTCACGCCGCTGCGCTTCGAGGTACCGGCCGGGTTCGAATGGACCAAGGCCGGCACGCGCCGCGAATACTTGCGTGCGCGCATCGACCAAGGCCAGGTGCGCATCTACAAGAACCAGAGCTCCGGTGTGCTGCGCAGTGCGGCCTGGGCAGAGGGGTTGGTGGAGGTGCGTGAAGGCAGCACGCCGAAGCCTGGCGATAACGTGCCGTTCATCCCGCTGAGCGAACTACTCGGTTGAGCGACCCAGCCAGGCGCCAGCACCTTGAGTGGCGTCGGCCGTCGCTGCCTGGGTAAGGCGCATGTGCACCGTTTCCAGTTGCTGGGCGGCCACGCTCCAGTCGTGGCGATTGCGCGCGAACTGTCGGCCGGCCTCGCTCAATTGGCACATGCGCCATGGCTGGTTGAGCAATTGCGTAACCAGCAGCGCCAATTGGTCGCCGTCGTCACTGCCCAGGTAATGCTCGCCGTTGTTGGCGACCAGCCCTGAGACGCCTTTGCCTGTGCTGATCACCGGCAGCCCGGCGGCCATGGCTTCGAGGATCTTCACCTTGGAGCCCCCGGCATAGCGCAAGGGGGCGAAGAACAGCGCGGAGCGGCGTTGCAATTCGCGCAGGTCCGGGCGATAGCCGACCCATTCGATACGTGGATCGTTCCAGCGCAGTTTCCAGCTTGCTGGCAGGGCATGCCCGGCGATGGCCAGGCGTACCGCCGGATTGCTCAGCCACACTTGGGGCAGGATTTCTTCCAGGGCCCATTCGATCGCCTCCACGTTGGCGGCGTACTCGAAGTTGCCAACGAACAGCAGGCGCTGGCTGTGCAGGGCCGGGTGGACGTTCTGGTAATAGTCGCAATCGACGCCGTTGACCACCACCTTTACCGGGCGGCCGCTGACCTGGCTGATCAACTCGGCATCATGCGGGCTCACGGCCACCACCTCGGTGGGTTGGCGCAGCACGCGCTGCTCCCAGCGCCGGTAGCGCCAACGGTCGAAGGCATTGAGCGGGCGCAGCCACAGCGGCAGGCGGTCGTGGCAGGCGGCGCCGGTGACTGATTCCAGGTTGTGCTCGCAGAGCATGTAGGGCAGCTCGCGGGCCTGCAGTGCTTTTTCGAAAGGCTGGAAACTGTAGCTGTGCTCGATCTGGATAACGTCCCAGGGTTCGTCCAGCAGCTGCTCGAACTGGCGCCGCAAGCCAGGCGACAGGCCATTGATGATGGCCCGCATCGGGTAGTCGATGATCGGCGAGGCGAGCAGGTTCAGCGGGCTGTGCAAGGGACGCCGGGGCAGCACGATCAGGCGCTCGAGCAAGGGTTCCAGGGCTTCGCGGGCGGCATCGCACAAAGGGATTTTCGACTGCACCAGCAAGGTGATCCGGTGGCCTTGCTGCGCCAGGGCGCGCAGCAGGTGATATTGCCGGGTCTTGCTGCCACTGGTGGTAGGCCACGGCAGGTAGGGCAGAGTCCAGAGAATGCGCATGAAGCGGAAACCTCGCTGAAGGCTGCGGACAAAAAACGCGCCCGCCAGCTTTCAGCCGATGGCTGCCGCCGGGACGCGTCCGTAAATATCAGTAAAGCGCACGATGTCGTCTTCGCCCAGATACTCGCCGCTCTGGACTTCGATCATCACCAGGTCGATGACACCGGGGTTGGTCAGGCGGTGGGTGCGGCCTGGCTTGATGAAGGTCGACTCGTTGGTGTCGAGCAGAAATTCTTCTTCGCCGTTGGTCACGCAGGCCATGCCGCTGACAATGATCCAATGCTCGCTGCGGTGATGATGCATCTGCAGCGACAGCGATTCGCCAGGGCGCACCATGATCCGCTTGATCTTGAAGCGCGGGCCTTCCTCGAGCACGGTGTACATGCCCCAGGGGCGAATGACGGTGCGGTGCAAGCGATAGGTCTCATGCCCTTGGTGCTTGAGCTGCTGGGCAATCAGCTTGACCTCCTGGCTGCGCGCTGCGTCGGCGATCAGCAGGGCGTCGGGGGTGTCGATGACGATCAGGTTATCCAGGCCGACCGCGCCGACCAGGCGCTTTGGCGAGTCGATGTAGCAGTTGGTCACATCGTGCAGCACGGCTTCACCATTGCAGTGGTTGCCGTCGTCGTCGGTGTGGCGCAGGTCGCGCACTGCTTCCCAGCTGCCGATATCGCTCCAGCCCAGTTCGCAAGGCACCACGGCAACCTTGTCGGAGCGCTCCATCAAGGCGTAGTCGATGGAGATGTCCTCGGCCAGGGCAAAGCTGTTCGGGTCCAATTCCACCTGCAGTGCCTTGTCGCCCTGCTTGGTCGCGCTCTGTTCCAGGCAGCAGGCCACGCAGGCCAGCAGGTCCGGGGCATGCGCCTGCAATTCGGCAAGCACGGTGCCCGCACGCAGACAGAACATGCCGGCATTCCACAAGTGACGGCCGCCTTCGAGGTATTCGCGGGCGGTGAGCGCATCGGGCTTCTCCACGAAGCAGGTGACCTGATGCGCATGCTTGCCGATCGCCTCGCCTTGCTCGATGTAACCAAAGCCGGTTTCGGCGCGGCTGGGCAGCAGGCCGAAGGTGGCCAGCCAGCCATCGTCAGCCAATAGCCGGGCGTGTTCGACGGCGTTGGCGAAGGCGTCGGCATCCTGGATCAGGTGGTCGGCTGGCAACACCAGCAGCACGCTGTCCTGGCCATAGTGCCTGGCACAATGCAGCGCGGCTGCAGCGATGGCGGGAGCGGTGTTGCGGCCGTTGGTTTCCAGCAGGTAATCGAGGGCGAGGTTGTCCGTGTTGACCTGGCGGTATTCGTCCTGGGTGCGGAAGAACACTTCGCGGTTGGTCACCGTCAGTACCCGTTCGACGCCCGGTAACGCCGCAGCGCGGGCAAAGGTCTTCTGCAGCAGGCTCTGGCCGTCGGGCAGACGCATGAAGGGTTTGGGCATGGCTTCGCGCGAAACCGGCCACAGGCGGGTGCCGGCACCACCGGCGATGATGCAGGGGATCAGAACGCTCATTTCACAGCCTCGACTCTGGGCGCTGGGTGCAGCGCAGTGAAGGGAAACGTTGCGACCTGTCACGGTTTTGGCGGAAAAGTCAAAAAAACGACTTTTCACTACAGCTTCGTCCATGAAGGCCAAATTTTTGTCGATCATGCGCCTCATGGAAAAAGCTTTCAATGATATTTATGTGACTCTGGTCGTTTTTTGTTCGACCATGCGCAATGTCATCCCCGATACAGAGCTGTTTTAGCGGTGGCATGAAGTATTTGGGCAGACTTTGTGGTCGAGATCTGGACTGAGCCAACCCCCTGGAGACGCGTCATGCCACAGCGCAAGGCAATCTTGATCCTGCATGGCAAGCAGGCCATGAACGAAGCGGTGCGCCACGCCGTGAGCGCCCTGCGCGAACGTGGCTGGACGCTGGATGTGCGGGTGACCTGGGAAGGTGGCGATGCCCAGCGGCTGGTAGGCGAAGCGCTGGCGGCCGGGTACAGCCATGTGATCGCTGGCGGGGGTGACGGCACCTTGCGCGACGTCGCCGAAGCCATGGGCCGGGCACGCAGCGAAGCCAGCCTGGCGCTGCTGCCGCTGGGAACGGCCAACGACTTCGCCAGGGCCGCCGGCATTTCCCTTGAGCCATCCGAGGCCTTGGCGCTGCTGGAGCTGCCGCCACGGCCGATCGACTTGGGCCAAGTGGGCGATCAATTGTTCCTGAACATGGCCACAGGCGGTTTCGGCAGCCAGGTGACCGCCAATACTTCTGAAGACCTGAAGAAAATGCTCGGCGCTGCGGCCTATCTGTTCACCGGGCTGTCGCGCTTCAGCGAGCTGCAAGCCGCTTCGGTCGAGCTGTCAGGGCCGGGCTTCGAGTGGCAGGGCGACCTGCTGGCGTTGGGGATCGGCAACGGTCGCCAGGCCGGTGGCGGACAAGTATTGTGCCCGGAAGCGCAAGTCGATGATGGCCTGCTCGATATCGCCATCCTGCCAGCACCCCAGGAAATGGTAGGCGCCCTTCGTGATTTGCTGGCGGGTGAAGGTTTGTTCGTGCGGGCGCGTTTGCCCTGGGTCGAGATCACCTGTTCGCAGGGGCTGGACATCAACCTCGATGGCGAGCCGCTGCAGGCCGACAGCCTGCGCTTTGCGGCGTTGCCAGGTGCGCTGCGCCTGCACCTGCCGTTGAATTCACCGCTGATCAGTCGTCCAGGCTGATGATTTTCTCGCGCACGGCGAACAGTACCAGGCCGGCCACGTCGTAGATCTGCAGGCGCTTCATGATCTGCGAGCGGTGGGTTTCCACGGTCTTGATCGACAGGCCCAGGCCAGCGGCGATTTCGCGGGTGGACTTGCCGCGTACGATCAGGCGCAGGATCTCCAGTTGCCGTGCGGTGAGGTTGTGGCGGTCGAGGCCGGGTTGCTTGCCGTGTTGCGCGCGCATCAGCGCCTGGTTGATCACCGTATGGGCGATGGCCGGGCTGAGGTAGCGCTCGCCATTGCGCAGCGCGGCCAAGGCCTGCTCCAGCTCGGTCGCCGTGGCATCCTTGAGCAGGTAACCGTGGGCACCACCTTCCAGCGCCCGCATGATCAGGTCCGGGTCGGTGTGCATGGACAGGATCAGTACCTTGCAGGGGTTACCCGTGGCGCGAAGTTGGGTGAGGGCATCGAGGCCGCTGGTCGAGCGCATGGAAATGTCCAGCAGGACGATGTCGGGTGCCAGTTGCCGAACCTGCTCGAGCAACTGGTCGCCATCATCGGCTTCGCCAGCCACGGTGTAGCCTGGGATGTCGGATACCAGGGCGCGAACCCCGGCACGGATCAGCGAGTGGTCATCCACCAGCAGCAATCTACAGGTCATGTTGAAGCGGTAGTCCTGGCGCGTTCATGAATACGGGGTGGCCACGGGAACAGCACGTCGATCGTCGTGCCCAGGCCGAGCTGGCTGGTGATCGCGATGCTGCCGTTGAGGGCGGTGGCGCGTTCCTGCATGCCGGCCATGCCGCGCTGGCCGGCCTCGGCCGGATTGGCAACCGGGACGAAGCCCTGGCCGTCATCCTGGATCGACAGGGCAAGCCCTGCAGCACTGCGCTGCAGGCGGATGGTCAGGTTGCGAGCCCGGGCATGGCGCAGCATGTTGGTGACTGCCTCCTGGGTGATGCGAAACGCCGCCATGGCGACTTCTTCGGAAATGCCGCCCAGGCGTTGATGGCATTCCAGGCTCCAGTGCACTTCGGTGTTTGCCAAGGTGCGTACCAGGTGTGCCCGCAGGCTGGCCTCAAGACCGAGGCTGGCCAGTTGCCGCGGGTTGAGCAGGGCGGAAACGTCGCGCACTTTGCTCAAGGTGTCTTCGAGGGTGCTGCGCAAGCTGCCACAGTGCGCCTGCAAGTCGCTCGGTACACGGCGTTGCAGCCAATCCAGCTGCATCTTGGCAGCAGTCAGCAGCTGCCCGATGTCGTCGTGCAGTTCGCGGCTCAGGTGCTGGCGCTCTGTCTCCTGGACCTGAAGCATGCGCCCGGCCAGCTCCGCCGGGCGCAGGCTGATCGACTTGGCACCGTGGCTCAGGTGCCAGCAGACGCCAAGCGTGGCCACCAGCTGCAGCAACAACAGGCTGGCCGGCATGCCTTGCCCGCCAGCATACAGCGCCAGGTTGGCAAGCAGGGACACCACGCACAGCATTGCCGTCACCCAGCGCAGCAATGTGGTGCGTGAACGGCAACGCAGAGATATCTTCAAGCGTGGGGACATAGAGTTGAGAAGCCACTGAAGTCTTGCTGATGGGGGCTGTGCACACCTCTTGGCAGAGGTTCTGGAACTGTGCTTGCAACAAATGGCGAGGGCGGCCTGATGCGAAACAGGGGGAGCCGGCCAGCATTTGTGTGCGCGCATCTTAACACTTCGGTTCAATTTGGTCGCGCTGGGCAATGCTTTGAAACCTAAGCATTTCCGGGCTCGGGAGCGGTGCGGGGCAGGCAAATTGAGTATCAAAATGCCACCTCCCGGTCCTGTGATGACCACCACAGGTTCAACCAGCAACAGACGGCGCAAGTGCACCGGGATGAACGCAAGAATTAACCCCCGCAAGTCATGCCTCTTTGGGCGGGTTGAACCAGCTGCCTAGTGGTGCTGCGCGGGGCCGTTGGCTGATGACCTGCCCGAAACGGTGGTGCGCGGATGCAAGCAGTTACTGGCGTTTTCGTTGCAGGACGCACACGTTTGCGGCAACGGCTGATTCAGGGCAACTGCCAGTTCGCTCAGCAACGTTACCTGCTCGCAGGCATCGAGCGCGAGGCGGCCGGTGCGCACATCGATCAGTTCCAGTTGCCAGGCCAGCAAGGTCAGGCAGGCATTGAGCGCTGGCAGAACGGCGTGGTCCAGGCACTGCTGCTTGCACGCCGGCGCCAGCAGTCGGTGCAGGACGCTGGCGTAGTGGGCGACTTCTAGCAGGCCCAGGGCGCTGGCGCGTCGGGCCAGGGTCTGGAGGGTGCTGTTCAGGCATTGACAGGCGTCCGGGTCATTGCTGATCAGTTCCAGATGCTGCAGGCATTCCTGGGACTGGGTCAGCAAGACCTGGGCATCCAGCAGGAAGTCCTGCAGGGTGTCGAAGTTGGAGACGCTGCTGTCCATCAAGTCACTCCGGCGCGTTGGGCTGGAGCAGGGGATGGCCACGCCATATCGATCGCTAGCAAAAGCCTGACTCCATTCATGCAGTGAGAATGGCGTCACATTAATGGCTAAAGGATATCGCGAACATCAGGTTGCACCTGATTGCTACTAGGGGTTTCCCTGATGGCGCCTAGGGTGCGACAGGTTGCGTTGAAATGGATCCAAGCAGGACACGCCGCAGTAAAGCATGATGCTAATGTGATATCAATCGCCCTGCAGGGCATTTTTTCGCCGGGGTCAAGATACGCAGAAAAGCGCCGATACAGGACGGATCATTTCCTATTTTTCGACATAAACCTGGGGGTTTTCCAATGGCTGGCATTCTCGACACGGTAGACCAACGCACGCAGCTGGTGGGTGAGAACCGTCTGGAAATCCTGATGTTCCGCCTTGCCGGTCGCCAGTTGTTCGCAATCAACGTGTTCAAGGTGCAGGAAGTACTGCAACTGCCAAAGCTGACCCTGATGCCGCAGCGCCACGCCTTCGTCTGTGGGGTGGTCAACCTGCGTGGGCAGACCCTGCCGGTGATCGACCTGTCCCAGGCGATCGGCATGCGCCCGCTGCAGCCAGGGCCGGACAGCACCATCATCGTCACCGAGTACAACCGCTCGGTGCAGGCGTTCCTGGTGGGTGGCGTCGATCGCATCGTCAACATGAACTGGGAATCCATCATGCCGCCGCCTTCAAGTGCCGGGCGCCAGCACTACCTGACCGCCATCACCAAAGTGGATGACAAGCTGGTCGAAGTGATCGATGTGGAGAAAGTGCTGGCCGAGATCGTCCCTTACAACGCCCGGGTCTCCGGCGACAAACTGGCCGACCCGGTGCTGGCGCGCGCCCGTGGCCGTGAAGTGCTGCTGGTGGATGACTCCAGCGTGGCCCTGGCGCAACTGCGCGATACCCTGTCGCAACTCGGGGTGAAGCTGCACGTGGCCAGTGATGGCCTGAAAGCCTTGCGCCTGCTCAAGGGCTGGGCCGACGCGGGGGAGGACGTCTGCGAGAAGCTGTTGATGGTCTTCACCGATGCGGAAATGCCCGAGATGGACGGCTATCGGCTGACCACCGAGATTCGCAGCGATGCGCGCCTGCGCAAGCTCTACGTGGTGCTGCACACTTCCTTGTCGGGCAGTTTCAACGAGTCGATGGTGAAAAAGGTCGGTTGTGACAATTTCCTCTCCAAGTTCCAGCCCGATCGCCTGGTCGATGTGGTCAAGCAGCGCCTGCTGCTGGATGGCGGCCACGCGTGATCCCACGGCCAGCCAGGTATAAGCTTGGCTTTTGACAAGGCATGAGGCGGGCAGGGATGTTTCTCAGTGAGTTGTATCGATACCCGGTGAAGTCGGGCCAGGCGCAATGCTTGCAGGGTTCACCGGTGGGGCTGCTAGGGCTGCAGGGCGACCGACGCTGGATGATAGTCGAGGAAGAGAATGGACGCTTCCTCACTCAGCGTGCCTGGCCCCAACTGGGCCAGCTGAAGGCCAGCGCGAGCCAGACGGGTGAGTTGCTGCTTGAGCTGCCCGGGCAGGCGCCGTTGCCAGTGGCGGTACCTGCCGCCGACGATTCGCTGCGCGGTGTGACCATCTGGCGCGATACCTTGCGTGTGCCGGACGCAGGTGACGAGGTGGCTGCCTGGCTGTCGCAATGGCTTGGCAAGTCGGTGCGCCTGGTGCATTGCCCAGAGCAGCGGGCACGCTACCTGCCCAATGGTTACGGCCTGAACAGCGACCGTGCGGCGTTCCCTGATGGCTTTCCATTGTTGCTGATCGGGCAAGGCTCGCTGGATGACTTGAACCGGCGGATTGGCCGGCCCATGGAAATGCTGCGTTTTCGGCCAAACCTGGTGGTGCAGGGGGCTGAGCCGTTTGCCGAGGACGGCTGGAAGCGGATCCGCATTGGCGAGCTGGAGTTTCGAGTGCTCAAACCCAGTGTCCGGTGCATCTTCACCACCCTCGACCCGGCGACCGGGGAACGCAGTGCTGACCGTGAGCCGTTGACGACCCTGAAGACTTTCCGCGAGAAGGAAGGCGACATCCTGTTCGGGCAGAACCTGGCCGTGGATGGCAGTGGCTGGCTTGAAGTGGGAATGGAAGTCGAAGTGCTCGAATAACCTGTCCTGGCCTCTTCGCGGCGCCGAACCGCCGCGAAGAGGCCGGTGAAGGTTCAGCACTGATCACATGTCATCAAAGTACCGCTCATGCCAGTCCACCAGCGGCTGTGGCACGTTGAGCTTCTGCCCGTAGATCACCGAATACGACAGCACGTTCTGCACATATTGGCGGGTTTCGTCGAACGGGATCGATTCCACCCACACGTCGAAGCTCAGGTGCTTGGCGCCCTTGAGCCACTGTCGCACACGCCCCGGACCGGCGTTGTAGGCCGCCGACGCCAGCACCCGGTTGCCGTTGAACTGGCCGTGCACCTGGCTCAGGTAGGCCGCACCGACCTGAATGTTCTTCTCCGGGTTGAACATCTGCTGCGGCGAGGCCAGCGGGATGCTGAACTTGCGTGCGGTTTCCTTGGCGGTGGCCGGCATCACCTGCATCAGGCCGCTGGCACCGACGCTGGAACGGGCATCCTCCATGAAGGCGCTTTCCTGGCGAGTGATGGCGAACACCCAGCTCGAATGCAGCCCACGCACCTTGGCTTCACGCACCAGGGTATCGCGGTAGGCCATGGGGAAGCGGACATCCAGGTCGTCCCAGTACTGCGCCTGGCTGATGGTGCGGATGGCCGGGAAGTACCAGCGCATGTCGTAGGCCAGGCGTGCCTGGGCGACCATCTCGTCGCGGTTGAAGTGACGGCTGACGTGGTACCACTCGCGGCGGCCTTCGACTACCTGGCCACGCGCGTGGAACTCCAGGGCACGCTGGATGCCGGGGGTGTTGCGCACCTTGTTGACCAGTTGCGGGCTCAGCAGCAGTGGCCGGTTGTTCAGCTGATAAGGCGTTTTGGCCCGGTCAGCCGCGAGGAAACCATAGAAGTCACGCTCGCGTGCCACGTTCTTGTACAGCAATGGAACCTGCGGGTTGTTCGGCTGGGCCAGCTCCAGGGTGCGGGCCTGCCAGTATTTCCAGCGGTTGCTGCCGGCCAGGTCCTGCGGCAGACGCCGGGTCAGCTCGTAGGCGTCTTCCCAACGGCCGAGGCGCAGCAGCAGGCGCAGGCGCCATTCACTCACCGTGTTGTCGCGCAGTTCGGGGTCGTAGCGGGTCATCAGGTCGAGCGCGCGCGGGTCGTAGCGGCGCGCCAGGGTCAGGCCGATCTCGCGGGCGATGGCGACCTTCTCGTCACGAGAGAAATGCATGCGTTGGGCGTAGTCGTCGAGCAGCGCCATGGCCCGGTCAGGGTCTTGCCGGGCCAGGCGGCGCAGGCCGAGGCTGACCACGTCGGACATGGCCTCGGTGGCCGGCATGAAGCGCGACGGCTGGTTGAGCAGTTCCGGCTTCTGTGCCACGTCGATCAGCAGCCGGCCCTGAGGCCCGAGCGTGGTCAGGCCTTGCACCATGTTGTTGGCCAGTGCGTAGTTGCGCGCCTGGGCTGCAAGCTTGGCGCGGTTCCAGCGCTTGGCCTCGGTCAGCTGGCCTTCCGCGGCCCACATGCCGAACAAGGTGTCGCAGGCAGCCGGTTGCGTCTTGCCGACGTTCCACAGCTTTTCCGCACTGGCGAAGCCTTCGGCGCGCTGGCCGTGGCTCAACTGGTACTGGCCGTTGAGGCAGTCCAGCTCGGTGAAGTTGAGCTTGGGGTCGTAGTACTTGACGAACGTGTTCCACTCGCCGCGTTCGGCCAGCCAGCGCAGCCAGCGCAGTTTCATCCAGTTGGCCTGGGGCAGGTCGCCGTGCTTGGCCAGGAAACCCTCGATTTCCTCGTTGCTGGCAGTCTTCAGGCGCGCAGTCAGTTCGTCATACGCCAGGTACGGCGTGAGCGGGTAGTCCCGCAGCTGTTCGGCGTAGCGCAGGTAGGGCCCCTTGTCACCCTTGGCCAGCGCACGTTTGGCCTCGTCGTAATATTGGCGTTGCAAAGAAAGGTCGATGGCCTGCGCCGCATTGGCGGTGGCGGCAGTGAGCAGCAGGCAGGAAGCAATCTGTAACAGGCGGCTGCGCATGATACGTCCGGGCAGTTGAACCATGGGGAAGTGACGGCGAAGCCAGCACTGTTGAAATCTGATTGCCTTAGCTTAGCCGTTTGCCGGCGGCGGGTGATAGCGCTGTGCTTGTAACCAGGCATTAACACTGACCGGGCGTCGCCAAGCCCCTGTACGGCAGTGTACTTAATGCCGGCAAGGGCCAAGTCAGGTAGAATGCGCGCCCGCTTTCTGGAGACGAACATGACCCTGCTCAAATTCAGCGATGTGTCCCTCGCATTCGGCGCGATGCCGCTGCTGGACAAAGTGTCCTGGCAGATCGCCCGTGGCGAGCGGGTGTGCATCATCGGCCGTAACGGCACCGGCAAGTCGAGCATGCTGCGCCTGGTCAAGGGCGAGCAGAAGGGCGACGATGGCGAGATCTGGCGCGCCCCTGGCTTGAAGATCGGCGAGCTGCCACAGGAGCTGCCGGTTGCCGACGAGCGTACGGTGTTCGATGTGGTCGCGGCAGGCCTGGATGGCGTCGGCGAGTTGCTCGCCGAGTTTCATCACCTGAGCCAGAACATCCAGAACGATGAAGATCTGGAAAAGCTCATGCACGTTCAGCACGAGCTGGAAGCCCGCGACGGCTGGCGCCTGCAGCAAGTGGTGGAAAGCACCCTGAGCCGCCTGCAGTTGCCCGCCGACAAGACCCTCGCCGAGCTCTCCGGTGGCTGGCGCCGCCGCGTGCTGCTGGCCCAGGCGCTGGTGTCCGAGCCCGATCTGCTGCTGCTCGACGAGCCGACCAACCACCTGGACATCGGGGCCATCGCCTGGCTCGAAGAAGCCCTGCGCGGTTTCAACGGTGCTGTACTGTTCATCACCCACGACCGTTCCTTCCTGCAGAACCTTGCCACGCGCATTCTCGAACTGGACCGCGGCGGCCTGATCGACTGGAACGGCGACTACGCCAGCTTCCTGGTGCACAAGGAGGCCGCGCTGGCCGCCGAAGAAACCGCCAATGCGCTGTTCGACAAGCGCCTGGCCCAGGAAGAGGTGTGGATTCGCCAGGGCATCAAGGCCCGTCGTACCCGTAACGAAGGCCGTGTGCGTGCACTCAAGGCCCTGCGCGTCGAGCGCAGCGAGCGCCGCGAACGCCAGGGCAAGGCGAACATCCAGATCGAAGCGGCGGACAAATCCGGCAAGCAGGTGATGGTGCTGGAGAACGTCAGCTTCCGTCATCCCGATGGCCCGCTGCTGGTCAAGGACTTCTCCATGGTCCTGCAGCGCCAGGACCGTATCGGCCTGCTGGGTGCCAACGGTACCGGCAAGACCACCCTGTTGAAGATGATGCTCGGTGACCTGGAGCCCACCGCAGGCAAGGTCGAGCGCGGCACCAAGCTGGAAGTGGCTTACTTTGACCAGATGCGCCACCAGCTCGACCTGGAAAAGACCGTCATCGACAACCTCGCCGAAGGCCGTGACTTCATCGAGATCGATGGTCAGAACCGCCATGTGCTGAGTTACCTGGGCGATTTCCTGTTCAGCCCGCAGCGCGCGCGTACGCCGGTCAAGGCGCTGTCCGGAGGCGAGCGGGCGCGCCTGCTACTGGCCAAGCTGTTCAGCAAGCCGGCCAACCTGCTGGTGCTCGACGAACCGACCAACGACCTGGATGTGGAAACCCTCGAGTTGCTGGAAGAGGTGCTGTCCAACTACAAGGGTACCGTGCTGATGGTCAGCCACGACCGGGCCTTCCTCGACAACGTCGTCACCAGTACGTTGGTATTCGAAGGTGAGGGCAAGGTGCGCGAGTATGTTGGTGGCTATGAGGACTGGATCCGCCAGGGCGGCTCGGCGAAGCTGCTCGGCGTGACCGAGAGCAAGGGCGGCAAGTCCGAGCTCAACAGTGCCGTGGTCGAAAAGCCGGTGGAAGTGGCTGCGCCTGCGCCAGCTGCGCCGGTTGCCGATACGTCGAAGAAAAAGCTCAGCTACAAGCTGCAACGCGAGCTTGAAATGCTGCCGGGGCAGATCGATGAGGTCGAACAACGCATGGCCGAGGCGCAGGAAGAGGTGAACGCTGCTGGCTTCTATCAGCGGCCGATTGCCGAGACCTCGGCAGTGCTGGCCAGGATCGAGAAGCTTCAAGCTGAGCTGGATGCGCTGGTGGAGCGGTGGGCTGAGCTGGAAGGCTGATCAGCCTTCATTGGCCCCTTCGCGGTAAACCCGCGAAGGGGCCGGTACAGGCTAAATCATTCTTTTTTCTGCAAACGCACCGCCAGCACATCGCATGGCGCCCCATGCAGCACGTCATTGGCAGTGGAACCCAGCAGCAAGGCCAGGCCATGCCGGCCGTGGCTGCCGACCACGATCAGGTCGCACTTCTGCTCCTTGGCCAGCTGGTGGATTTCCTGGCGCGGCTGGCCGTAGGTCAGGTGCGAGTCGCCACGATTGATGTCGGGATACTTGTTGAACAGGCGGTCCATGCGCTCCTTGGCCTGGTCGAACTGCTGCTGTTGCAGTTGCGACAGGTCCATCGGTACATCGCCGCCAAAGGCCATGGCCATCGGTTCGACGATATGCACCAGCGACACCTTGGCGCCTGTGGGCTCGGCGAGCTTCATGGCACGCTTGATCACCGGGTCGCATTCCTCGGTGAGGTCGACGGCGACCAGAAGATGTTCGTAGGACATGGGCTGCACTCCTGACAATCGCGATAGTAGAAGTATGGTCGCTTTCCGGCAGGTCATCCGTGAATACCGACTAACCCGCTCTTTTGCAACGCTTTATGGAATCTACTGATATGACGGTATGGCTAGTGGTGTCAATCCTTGCGCTGATTCTCAGTCCGCTGTCCTGGCTGCGCCTGTCGCGCAAACAGGGGCAGCAGATGAGCCTGCGCCTGGAGGCGCGGCGCATGGGCCTGGCCATGCAGCTGGCCCCCCAGCAGTGGCCACACTGGTTCGAGCAGGCGCCGCCGAGCCCGTGCCCGCAATATCACCGTGGGCGCAGTCGCGGGCGTGAAGACAGCTGGTGCTACTGGCAGGTCAGCCCTGGTGTCTGGTGGAACCAGTGGAAGGAAGCCTGCGAAGAGCCGCGCCTTAACGAAGTGTTCATGCGCCTGCCGGCAACCGTCTACAAGGTCGAGGCTGACAAGCGCATGCTTGCCCTGTACTGGAGCGAGCGCGGGGATAAATCTGTATTGCAGGATATTGCCCACGCCTTCGACACCCTGGCTTGATAGCCACAACGACAAAGCGGCAACCCGGTAGCTAACAGGTTGCCGCTTTGTCGTTTCTGCCACGCAGAAAAGGCCAGGCAGGCCGGGAAATTCCTGAATCCAGTGGCAGTGTAGCCATTCCCTGGCCGTGTGCATGAAATAAATGCAGCGCCCGTAGTTTGCTTGTGGTCAATCGCTCACATGAATGATCGGTAATCACTGTCATCATGTTTTACCCATCGGCGATACAAAATGACCGCAAAGTCGCGTTTTCACCCTGTTCCTGAGCATTTGACAACGCCGATCTTTTCGGTGAATGTGTGCATACCCAAATCAAACGGGCGTATGAATTGAGCGTTTGTATGTCATACCGCTCATACAGAATCCCGACTAGCGCGCTGACGGGTGTGCCTGGGGCAAGGGCGGCAAGACCTACTCTTCCACCAGCGATCGGCGTGTACAGTTCAGCTTCCATATCGTGGAGATCAGTTGATGATTTACGAAGGTAAAGCCATCACGGTTAAGGCTCTTGAAAGCGGCATCGTCGAACTGAAGTTCGACCTCAAGGGTGAGTCCGTCAACAAGTTCAATCGCCTGACCCTGGACGAGCTGCGCCAGGCCGTCGACGCCATCAAGGCCGACGCCTCGGTGAAAGGTGTGATCGTCAGCAGTGGCAAGGACGTGTTCATCGTCGGCGCCGACATCACCGAATTCGTCGACAACTTCAAGCTGCCCGAGGCCGAACTGGTTGCCGGCAACCTGGAAGCCAACCGCATCTTCAACGCCTTCGAAGACCTCGAAGTGCCGACCGTGGCGGCCATCAACGGCATCGCCCTGGGCGGCGGCCTGGAAATGTGCCTGGCAGCAGACTATCGGGTCATGTCCAGCAGCGCCAAGATCGGCCTGCCCGAAGTCAAGCTGGGCATCTACCCAGGCTTCGGCGGTACCGTGCGCCTGCCGCGCCTGATCGGCTCGGACAACGCCATCGAGTGGATCGCCGCCGGCAAGGAAAACCGTGCCGAAGACGCCCTGAAAGTGGGCGCCGTCGATGCCGTGGTCGCCCCTGAGCTGCTGCTGCCCGGTGCGCTGGACCTGATCAAGCGAGCCATCAGTGGCGAGCTGGACTACAAGGCCAAGCGCCAGCCCAAGCTGGAAAAGCTCAAGCTCAACGCCATCGAGCAGATGATGGCCTTCGAGACCGCCAAGGGCTTCGTCGCTGGCCAGGCCGGCCCGAACTACCCGGCGCCGGTCGAGGCCATCAAGACCATCCAGAAGGCCGCCAACTTCGGCCGTGACAAGGCCCTGGAAGTCGAGGCCGCGGGCTTCGCCAAGCTGGCCAAGACCTCGGTTGCCGAAAGCCTGATCGGCCTGTTCCTGAATGACCAGGAACTCAAGCGCAAGGCCAAGGCCCATGACGAAATCGCCCACGACGTGAAGCAGGCTGCCGTGCTCGGCGCCGGCATCATGGGTGGCGGCATTGCCTACCAGTCGGCGGTCAAGGGCACCCCGATCCTGATGAAGGACATCCGCGAGGAAGCCATCCAGCTGGGCCTGAACGAGGCCTCCAAGCTGCTCGGCAATCGCGTCGAGAAAGGCCGCCTGACCCCGGCAAAAATGGCCGAGGCGCTCAACGCCATTCGCCCGACCCTGTCGTATGGCGACTTCGCCAACGTCGACATCGTCGTCGAAGCCGTGGTCGAGAACCCGAAGGTCAAGCAGGCGGTACTGGCCGAAGTGGAGGGCCAGGTGAAAGAGGACGCGATTCTCGCCTCGAACACCTCGACCATTTCCATCAACCTGCTGGCCAAGGCGCTCAAGCGCCCGGAAAACTTCGTTGGCATGCACTTCTTCAACCCGGTGCACATGATGCCGCTGGTGGAAGTGATCCGTGGCGAGAAGTCCAGTGAAGTAGCAGTCGCGACCACCGTGGCCTACGCCAAGAAGATGGGCAAGAACCCGATCGTGGTCAACGACTGCCCGGGCTTCCTGGTCAACCGTGTGCTGTTCCCGTACTTCGGCGGTTTCGCCAAGTTGGTCAGCGCTGGCGTCGACTTCGTGCGCATCGACAAGGTCATGGAGAAGTTCGGCTGGCCGATGGGCCCGGCCTACCTGATGGACGTGGTCGGCATCGACACCGGCCACCATGGCCGCGACGTGATGGCCGAAGGCTTCCCCGACCGCATGAAGGACGAGCGCCGCTCGGCCGTCGACGCCCTTTACGAGGCCAACCGTCTGGGCCAGAAGAACGGCAAGGGCTTCTATGCCTACGAGACCGACAAACGCGGCAAGCCGAAGAAAGTCTTCGATGCGACCGTGCTGGATGTGCTCAAGCCGATCGTCTTCGAGCAGCGTGAAGTGAGCGACGAAGACATCATCAACTGGATGATGGTGCCGTTGTGCCTGGAGACCGTGCGTTGCCTGGAAGACGGCATCGTCGAGACCGCCGCCGAAGCCGACATGGGCTTGGTCTACGGCATCGGTTTCCCTCCCTTCCGAGGTGGTGCGCTGCGCTACATCGACTCGATCGGTGTGGCTGAATTCGTTGCCCTGGCCGACCAGTACGCCGACCTTGGGCCGCTGTACCACCCGACCGCGAAGCTGCGTGAAATGGCCAAGAACGGCCAGCGCTTCTTCAACTGAGTGGTCAACGAGCTAGAGCGAGAGATTTGATATGAGCCTGAATCCAAGAGACGTGGTGATTGTCGACTTCGGTCGCACCCCCATGGGCCGCTCCAAGGGTGGCATGCACCGCAACACCCGCGCCGAAGACATGTCTGCGCACCTGATCAGCAAGCTGCTGGAACGCAACGGCAAGGTCGACCCGAAAGAAGTCGAAGATGTGATCTGGGGCTGTGTCAACCAGACCCTGGAGCAGGGCTGGAACATCGCCCGCATGGCGTCGTTGATGACCCAGATCCCGCACACCTCGGCCGCCCAGACCGTCAGCCGCCTGTGCGGCTCGTCGATGAGCGCGCTGCACACCGCCGCCCAGGCGATCATGACCGGCAACGGCGATGTGTTCGTGGTCGGCGGCGTCGAGCACATGGGCCACGTCAGCATGATGCATGGTGTCGACCCTAACCCGCACCTGTCGCTGCACGCGGCCAAGGCGTCCGGGATGATGGGCCTGACCGCCGAAATGCTCGGCAAGATGCATGGCATCACCCGCGAGCAGCAGGACCTGTTCGGCCTGCGCTCGCACCAGCTCGCCCACAAGGCGACGGTCGAGGGCAAGTTCAAGGACGAAATCATCCCGATGCAGGGCTATGACGAGAACGGTTTCCTGAAGGTCTTCGACTTCGACGAGACCATTCGCCCGGAAACCACCCTCGAAGGCCTGGCCTCGCTGAAGCCAGCGTTCAACCCGAAGGGCGGCACCGTGACGGCAGGTACGTCCTCGCAGATCACCGACGGCGCTTCGTGCATGATCGTCATGTCCGGCCAGCGCGCCATGGACCTGGGCATTCAGCCACTGGCGGTGATCCGCTCGATGGCGGTGGCCGGCGTCGACCCGGCGATCATGGGCTACGGCCCGGTGCCTTCGACCCAGAAAGCCCTCAAGCGCGCCGGCCTGACCATGGCCGATATCGACTTCATCGAGCTCAACGAAGCCTTCGCTGCACAGGCCCTGCCAGTGCTCAAAGACTTGAAAGTGCTCGACAAGATGGATGAGAAGGTTAACCTGCACGGCGGCGCCATCGCTTTGGGCCACCCGTTCGGTTGCTCCGGCGCACGGATTTCCGGCACCCTGCTCAACGTCATGAAGCAGAACGGCGGTACCTTGGGGGTGGCGACCATGTGCGTCGGCCTCGGTCAAGGTATCACCACTGTCTTCGAACGCGTCTGATCGCGTAGCGGGACAGCAGCCGGGGCCTTGTGCCCCGGCTTTTGTTTTTTACAGAATTTGTTTCAGGGGGAAGCGCGGCATGCAGATACAACCAGGCGTATACCGGCATTACAAAGGGCCTGAGTACCGTGTCTTCAGTGTTGCACGGCACTCGGAGAATGAAGAGTGGATGGTCTTCTACCAATGCCTGTATGGTGATTACAGCTTCTGGGTGAGGCCCCTTGCGATGTTCCAGGAGTCCGTCGAGGTTGACGGCGAGCAGGTGCCGCGCTTTGCTTTGGTCAAGGTCGAAGAAGGGCTGCCGGAGTTGGTTGGCAAGTCGCAAGCGTGATCGACCACGCTTGACCTCACTCTTTTGCCACTATATATAGCGGTGCCGCGTCCGGCACCTGACGCGTTTTTCATCTTCAGATTCAGGAATACTCCGATCCATGGGCAAATCGCTGGTCATTGTGGAATCCCCGGCCAAGGCCAAGACCATCAACAAGTACCTGGGCAACCAGTACGTGGTGAAGTCGAGTATCGGCCATATCCGAGACCTCCCCACCAGCGGTTCGGCCAGCGCAAGCAAAGAGCCGGCCGCCAAGCGTGGCAAGGCTGCTGCGGGTGAGGCTCCGGCGCTGTCGCCGAAAGAGAAGGCCCGTCGCCAGCTGGTGGCGCGCATGGGCGTCGACCCCGAGCACGGCTGGAAAGCCAAGTACGAGATCCTTCCCGGCAAGGAGAAGGTGATCGAAGAGCTGCGCCGCCTGGCCAAGGACGCCGACACCATCTATCTCGCAACCGACTTGGACCGCGAAGGGGAAGCCATTGCCTGGCACCTGCGCGAAGCCATCGGTGGTGACGACACCCGCTACAAGCGCGTGGTGTTCAACGAAATTACCAAGAAAGCGATCCAGGAGGCATTCTCGCAGCCTGGCGAGCTGGACATCGACCGGGTCAACGCCCAGCAGGCGCGGCGCTTCCTCGACCGCGTGGTGGGCTACATGGTCTCGCCGCTGCTGTGGGCCAAGATCGCCCGCGGCCTGTCGGCCGGCCGTGTACAGTCGGTCGCGGTGAAGCTGGTGGTCGAGCGTGAGCGCGAGATCCGTGCCTTCGTCCCCGAAGAATACTGGGAAGTGCACGCCGACCTTGGCACCGCCAAGAACGCCAAAGTGCGTTTCGAAGTGGCGCGCGAGAGGGGCGAGGCCTTCAAGCCGCTGAACGAAGCTCAGGCCATGGCGGCGCTGGACAAGCTCAAGGCCTCCAGCTATAGCGTGGTCAAGCGCGAAGACCGCCCGACCAGCAGCAAACCGTCGGCCCCGTTCATCACCTCCACCTTGCAGCAGGCCGCGAGCAACCGCCTGGGCTTTGGGGTGAAGAAGACCATGATGATGGCTCAGCGTCTGTACGAAGCGGGTTACATCACCTACATGCGTACCGACTCGACCAACCTGTCGGCAGATGCCCTGGACATGGCGCGTAGCTACATCGAGCGCGAGTTTGGCAAGCAGTACCTGCCGGAAGCCCCGCTGGTGTATGGCAGCAAGGAAGGTGCCCAGGAAGCGCACGAGGCGATACGCCCTTCCGACGTCAATACCCACCCCACCAAGCTCAGCGGCATGGAGCGGGACGCGGAGCGCCTGTACGAGCTGATCTGGCGCCAGTTCCTGGCCTGCCAGATGCCTCCGGCGCAATACCTGTCCACCAGCGTCACCGTGGCCGCTGGTGATTTCGAACTGCGTGCCAAAGGCCGCATTCTCAAGTTCGACGGTTACACCCGGGTGCTGCCACAGCAGAGCAAGCCGGGCGAAGATGATGTGCTGCCGGAAATGGCCCAGGGCGAAGCGCTCAAGCTGATCCAGCTCGACCCGAGCCAGCACTTCACCAAGCCACCGGCGCGCTTCACTGAAGCCAGCCTGGTCAAGGAAATGGAAAAGCGTGGTATTGGCCGCCCGTCGACCTACGCGGCGATCATTTCCACCATTCAGGACCGCGGCTACGTCACCCTGCACAATCGTCGTTTCTACTCCGAGAAGATGGGCGATATCGTCACCGAGCGCCTTTCGGAGAGCTTCTCCAACCTGATGGACTACGGCTTCACTGCCGACATGGAAGAGAACCTCGACGACGTGGCCCAGGGCGAACGTGACTGGAAGAACGTGCTCGACGAGTTTTACGGTGACTTCAGCAAGAAACTGCTGACTGCCGAGTCTGCAGAGAGCGGCATGCGTGCCAATCAGCCGACCATGACCAACATTCCGTGCAAGGAATGTGGCCGGCCAATGATGATCCGCACCGCTTCCACCGGTGTGTTCCTCGGTTGCTCGGGTTACAGCCTGCCGCCGAAAGAGCGGTGCAAGGCCACCGTGAACCTGGTCCCGGGCGACGAGATTGCGGCGGACGATGAGGGTGAATCGGAATCGCGCGTGCTGCTGGGCAAGCACCGTTGCCCGATCTGTGCCACGGCGATGGATGCCTACCTGCTGGATGAGAAGCACAAGCTGCACATCTGCGGTAATAACCCGGACTGCGCCGGTTACGAGATCGAAGAGGGCAGCTACCGTATCAAGGGCTACGAAGGGCCGAGCCTGGAGTGCGACAAGTGCGGCAGCGAGATGCAGCTCAAGACGGGCCGATTCGGCAAGTTCTTCGGTTGCACCAACCCGGCGTGCAAGAACACCCGCAAGCTGCTCAAGAGCGGTGAGGCCGCACCACCGAAAATGGACAAGGTGGAAATGCCGGAGCTCAAGTGCGAAAAGGTCGACGACACCTACGTGCTGCGTGACGGCGCTTCGGGCCTGTTCCTGGCGGCCAGCCAGTTCCCGAAAAACCGCGAAACCCGTGCACCATTGGTGCTGGAGATCGTGCCGCACAAGCACGAGATCGATCCGAAGTACCACTTCTTGTGCGATGCGCCGCAGAAAGACCCGGAAGGGCGCCCGGCGGTGATTCGTTACAGCCGCAAGACCAAGGAGCAGTACGTGCAGTCCGAGGTCGATGGCAAGCCGACTGGCTGGAAGGCTTTCTATGACGGTGGTAGCTGGAAGGTCGAAGACAAGCGCTGACCAATCAGTGCAGTAACTGGGGCCGCTTTGCGCCCCTTCGCGGGCAAGCCCGCGAAGGGGCGCAAAGCGGCCCCAATCATTTATGATGCAGCTATCCGCCTCGCAGCCTTACGGAGGGCACTGAAAATGGCCCAGGAACTCTACACCCGCACCAACCAGAAACTGTTCTTCGCAGGGCTGGCCCTCGAATCCATGGCCAAGGCCGAACAGAGCCAGGCCATGAACGCCCAAGGCCTGGTCCAGGCCGAGCGTGAGTCGGCGCTGTTTCACCTGTACGGCGCACTGCTGGGGCTGTGTCATGAAATCGGTGGGTTCTACCGTCTGCCCGTAGTGGCTTCGGTCGAGCAGGCGCTCGCCGATGATGCACTGAACACCATCGCCATCCCTGAAGTGGCCGAAATGCTCGAACTGGTTCGCCAGCGCGAAACCTGGTTGGCGCAACTGCTCAGCGCTTATGCCGATTTGTTCCGACCACCGGTCGCGAAAAAAACAGCAAAAACCGACGTCACCCAGCCGCTGATACAGGCCGTCAATCTCGATGAGCCCGAGCATCCTGCGTTGTCGAGGGAAGAGTTGGAAAGTTGGCGCAACAATCTTAAAGGCTTGGTGAGACGTTTCCGCGACGCGTTGAGTGAGTGCTGATAGCTGCAACGGCTGGTACACTACCTGCCTTTCGTGGAGAACTGCCCTATATGTCTACGTCGTTTCTGGAAATTGTCGAGTTGCCTGATGGCCGTATCGAGCTGCGTCGCGCCGAGGATGAAGGCTCCCTGGTAACCCTGGATTTTTCGGAAGACGCCAAGGCGTTCCTGCAGGGCCAGCATGTCGAGGTCGCCAAGGCGATGCTGAGCGTTGGCGTGCAGATGGCAGGTCGCCTGGTAGAGGGTGAGCTGGAGCGCGACGAAGGGCCACGTGTGCTGCACTGAAGTGCGCGCTTGCACTGCTTCATAGGCAAAGCCTGAACATCAGCCGAGGCGGATGTTCAGGCTTTGTGCGTTTCCGGCACTGGCAGCGCGTAGCAGTTGTTGGCGAGCGGTAGCGTTGACGCTGCCAAGCCAGCTGACAACGGTGTGGCTGCGGCCTAGGCGCAACGCTTCGCAGGCCAGCTGCAGTGCGCTCTGATTGCCCCGGGCATGCAGCAGCAGGATGCGTTCGCGGTTAAGCCCGGCATCGCGCAGCCAGGCCTGGGTGAGACTGGCCGGTGGGGCAATCAGCGTCAGCCAGCGTGCTTCTTGCTCCTCGCTCAGCTCACGCAATACCGGCGCCAACAGGCTCTGGCAGTGTTCGGGGGCGCCACGCAGGGACAGTTCGCTGAACAGCTCCGGACGGCTGCTCTTGCGTGCCTGCTCGCTGGCCTTAAGGCCAGGCAGTACCGGCTGGGCGAGGAACGCTTCGAACAGCGGAAGCTGGACCTGCTGATGTGCTTGGATGGACTGCTGCATGACGCCTCCTGGATCAGCGGCGAATGACGCCGACACTCAAACCCTCGATCACCAGTTCCTGCTCTTTCAGGTCGACTTCGATAGGGGCGAATTCGGGGTTTTCGGCGATGAGCCAGACCCTGCTGCCTTCACGCTTGAAGCGCTTGACGGTCACTTCGTCGCCGATGCGGGCGACGACGATCTGGCCATTACGGGCCTCGCGGCAGGTGTGCACCGCCAGCAGATCGCCGTCTAAGATGCCGATGTCCTTCATGCTCATGCCGTGCACGCGCAACAAATAGTCGGCAGGGGGGTGGAAGAAGGTCGGGTTGATGTTGCAGGATTGCTCGATGTGCTGCTCGGCGAGGATAGGAGCGCCAGCAGCGACCCGGCCAATGATTGGCAAGCCGTTTTCTTCGGCCTTGGCCTCAAACCCCGGGATACGGATGCCGCGGGAAGCGCCCGGGGTCATTTCGATCGCGCCTTTGCGGGCGAGGGCCTTGAGGTGCTCCTCGGCGGCATTCGGCGACTTGAAGCCCAGCTCCTGAGCGATTTCCGCACGCGTGGGTGGGAAGCCGTTGTCTTCGAGGCAGCGTTTGATGAAGGCCAGAATCTCGGCTTGGCGTGGCGTCAGTTTCAACATGGCAGGCGCTCTGTCTTTTTATACAGTGACTGGGATTATATACAGTACTGCATACGCTGCAAGCACAAAGGTGCAGGAAATACGCAGGATGACGCTTGCAGCCTGCAGTCTGGCGCTTTTAAATGGCGACCGCCCGGTCACCGAGCCTTGACATCAGCAGGGCTGAAACGTATGTTTCAAACACCTGTTTGTCTCTGTCTGGCGGAGTAGTGATGGCCCAATCTGAAACCGTTGAACGCATCCTCGATGCTGCCGAGCAGCTGTTCGCGGAACGAGGCTTCGCGGAAACCTCATTGCGGCTGATTACCAGCAAGGCCGGGGTCAACCTCGCAGCGGTCAATTATCATTTCGGCTCGAAAAAAGCCCTGATCCAGGCGGTCTTCTCGCGCTTCCTCGGGCCGTTCTGCGCCAGCCTCGAACGTGAGCTGGAGCGGCGGCAGGCCAAGCCCGAGCAAAAGCCCAGCCTGGAAGAGCTGCTGGAAATGCTTGTGGAGCAGGCATTGGTCGTGCAACCACGCAGCAACAACGACCTGTCGATCTTCATGCGCCTGCTGGGCCTGGCCTTCAGTCAGAGCCAAGGCCATTTGCGGCGCTATCTCGAGGACATGTACGGCAAGGTATTCCGCCGCTACATGCTGCTGGTCAACGAAGCTGCACCGCGCATTCCTCCGCTGGAATTGTTCTGGCGCGTACACTTCATGCTCGGTGCCGCGGCGTTCAGCATGTCCGGGATCAAGGCGTTGCGTGCCATTGCCGAGACCGATTTCGGTATCAACACGTCGATCGAGCAGGTCATGCGCCTGATGGTGCCCTTCCTGGCCGCTGGCATGCGTGCCGACAGCGGTGTCACCGACAGCGCCATGGCCAGCGCCCAGCTGCGCCCACGCAGCAAGACCGGCAGCACCACCGCCAAGGCCTGAAGGCTGGGCGGGGCAGGGCGCTTCGGCTAAGCTAGCGCCCATGCCTGACCTCGATTTCCTGCACATTTCTCTCGCCGACCAGCGCCTCTACGGTTTTGCCCATGGCCAGCTGCGCGTGCGCCTCGCAGTCTCCACCGCACGTAATGGCGCAGGTGAGCGCAACGGCTCGGGTTGCACACCGCGCGGGCTGCACCAGGTGCGTGCTCGTATCGGCGCAGGCTTGCCAGTCAATGCCGTGCTGCAAGGCCGGCGCTGGACCGGTGAGGTCTGGTCGCCGACGCTGCACGCGCAGCATCCCGGGCGCGACTGGATCCTGACCCGTATCCTCTGGCTCAGTGGCTGCGAGCCGGGCGTCAACCGCCTGAGTAGCGTTGACACCTTTCGCCGCCACATCTATCTGCACGGCACGCCAGACACGGAACCCTTGGGCGTGCCGCTGTCCCATGGCTGCATACGCTTGCGTAACATCGACCTGCTTGGCCTTTTCGAGCGCGTCCCGGCACATTGCCCGGTGCGCATCGACGAGGCCGCCTGCCCCCACTGGGCTTCACTGAATCTGCAATGAAGGATTGCCTATGACCGCCAGCCTGCAAGGCTCCCTGATGGTGGATATCGCCGGTAAATGGCTGACTGCCGAAGATCGCCAGCTTCTGCGCCAGCCGCAAGTGGCCGGCCTGATCATCTTCGCCCGCAACATCGACAGTCCACGCCAGGTGCGTGAGCTGTGCGCATCGATTCGCGCCGTTCGTCCCGACCTGATCCTTGCGGTCGACCAGGAAGGCGGGCGCGTGCAGCGCCTACGCCAGGGCTTCGTACGCCTGCCGGCGATGCGCGCCATCGCCGACAATGCCAATGCCGAGTACCTGGCCGAGCAGTGCGGCTGGCTGATGGCCACCGAGGTGCTGGCGGTCGGCCTGGACCTGAGCTTCGCTCCGGTGCTTGACCTCGACCACCAGCGCAGCGCGGTGGTTGGCAGCCGTGCCTTCGAAGGCAACCCTGAGCGTGCCACGCAGCTGGCTGGCGCATTCATTCGCGGCATGAATGCGGCGGGCATGGCGGCTTGCGGCAAGCACTTCCCCGGGCATGGCTGGGCCGAGGCGGATTCGCACGTAGCGATTCCTACCGATGAGCGCAGCCTCGAGCAGCTGCGCCAGGCGGACCTGGTGCCGTTCTCCCGCCTCAGCCGGCAACTGGCAGCGGTGATGCCGGCGCATGTCATCTACCCGCAGGTCGACAACCAGCCAGCCGGGTTCTCGCGGCGTTGGCTGCAGGACATTCTGCGTGGTGAGCTGGGCTTCGACGGGGTGATCTTCAGTGACGACCTGTCGATGGCTGGTGCGCATGTGGTGGGTGATGCCGCCAATCGCATCGAGGCGGCGCTGAGTGCTGGTTGCGACATGGGCCTGGTGTGCAACGACCGGGCGGCGGCGGAGCTGGCGCTGACGGCTGCGCAGCGTTTGAAGGTCAAGCCGTCGCCGCGCATTGCGCAGATGCGCGGGCGTGGGTTTGCGCGTACCGATTATCGCCAGCAGCCGCGTTGGCTGGAGGCCTTGGGGGCGTTGAAGGACGCACAGCTGGTCGATTGACCTTGCTGGCTTCTTCGCGGGTTTGCCCGCGGAGAAGCCAGTACTGACTAACGGCTTCGTTTGCCAGGTAGCGGGGCAAACAGCGCGTCGATCTCGTCATCGCCAAGCCGCCACTGCCCCGCCTGCCCACCATCGAGCAGGCTCGCCGCCAGCGCTGCCTTCTCTTGTTGCAGCGCCTGGATCTTTTCTTCCACAGTGCCCCGGGTAATCAGCTTGAACACGAACACCGGTTTGTCCTGGCCAATCCGGTAGGCGCGGTCGGTCGCCTGGTTCTCGCTGGCCGGGTTCCACCACGGGTCGAAGTGGATCACGGTGTCCGCAGCGGTGAGGTTCAGCCCCACCCCTCCAGCCTTGAGGCTGATCAGGAACACCTCGCTGTCACCCTGCTGGAACTGCTGCACCGGCGTGCGCCGGTCGCGGGTGTCGCCGGTGAGCAGGCTGTAGCGGATCTTGCGCTTTTCCAGCTCCTGCTCGATCAGTGCCAGCATCGACGTGAACTGTGAGAACAGCAGCACCCGGCGCCCCTCGCTGAGCAGCTCTTCGAGCATCTCCAGCAGTGCGCCGAGCTTGCCCTTGTCGGCCTGGTTGCCCTTGGTCTCGACCCCTTTGACCAGGCGCAGGTCGCAGCACACCTGGCGCAGCTTGAGCAGGGCGTCGAGGATCACGATCTGGCTGCGCGCCGCGCCGTTGCGGGCGATCTCGTCGCGGACCTTCTTGTCCATAGCCACGCGCACTGCTTCGTAGGTGTCGCGCTGGGCGTCGCTGAGTTCGACCCAGTGGACCATTTCGGTTTTCGCCGGCAGCTCGGTGGCCACCTGTTCTTTGGTGCGGCGCAGCAGGAAAGGGCGCACCCGGCTGACCAGGTGGGCCAGGCGCTCGGCGTCGCCGTGGCGCTCGATCGGGGTGCGGTAATCCTGGTTGAAGCGTTTCACGTCACCCAGCCAGCCGGGCATGAGGAAGTGGAAGATCGACCACAGCTCGCCGAGGTTGTTCTCCATTGGCGTGCCGGTCAGGCACAGGCGCTGGTTGGCCTGCAGCTCGCCGACGGCCAGGGCGGCCTTGCTGGTGCTGCTCTTGATGTTCTGTGCCTCGTCCAGCACCAGCACATGCCAGGCCTGCGCGCGTAGATGTTCCAGGTCGCGCGGCACCAGGGCATAGGTGCTGAGCACCAGGTCATATTCGTGCAGCTTGGCGAAATGCTTGCTGCGGCCTGGGCCGTGCAGGGCCAGCACGCGCAGGCCGGGGGCGAAGCGTCGCGCTTCATCGAGCCAGTTGGGCACCAGGCTGGTGGGCATCACCGCCAGTGCCGGGGCGGTCAGGCGCCCGGACTGTTTTTCCAGGAGCAGGTGGGCCAGGGCCTGCAGGGTCTTGCCCAAGCCCATGTCGTCGCCAAGGATGCCGCCGGTGCCCATTTCGCGCAGCGCCTGCAGCCAGTTCAGGCCTTGCTGCTGGTAGGGGCGCAGGGTGGCGTTGAGGCCGCTTGGCACTTCGACTTGCAGGTCACGGGCGTCGCGCAAGCGGCGGCCAAGGTCGCGCACATGGGCGCCGCCTTCCCAGTGCAGCGGCAGGTGCTCGATGTCGTTCAGGCGCGCGGCGTCGGCACGGCCCATGCGCAGGCTTGGGCCGACCGCGTCCTCGTGCAGGTACAGCTCGCCGAGGGTGCCCATCACCGCCTTGATGCGGCCATAGGGCAGGGCGACGCGCAGCGCCGGGCTCTCCAGGCGGCCGCGATTGAGGTCGATCAGCAAATGCTCATCGTCGCTGCGCCGCGCCAGTTCGCTGGGGCGCAGCAGTTCGGGGTTGCTGCGCAACAGTTGCAGTACGATCGGCAGCAGGCTGTGGCGCTGGCCTTCGACCACGATGCCCAGTTCCAGGTCGAACCATTCATGGCCTGGCGCTTCGTCAATGCTGGCGTACCAGTCGTCCACTTCCTGCAGGTTGAAGGCGAAGTCGCGGTGGATGTCGATATCCCAGCCGGCCTCGCGCAAGCGCGGCAGGCCATCGCGGGCAAAGCGCAGCCAGGCCTCGTCGTCGGGCAGCTGGTACATCTCGCCAGCGCTGTCGGGCAGGGCCTTGCTCTGCCGGGTGGCAGGCTTGAAACCGAAGTCGCGCAGCACCTTGCGCAGCGCCTGCTCGGCCTGGGGCTGGCGGCGGATGCGCTGGCTGGTGGCATCGACCAGGCGGGTCAGCGGCTTGTCGTCGCTGCCGCTGGCGCGCAGGCCGTCGTAATCGAACGCCAGCGCGGCACGGTGCTGCATCTGCCGTTGCATGCGCCCGGTCTTGGGCATGTAGGCACTGAACTCGAGGCTGCCGAGGGTCAGGTGGGGCCTGGGCTGCAGGTCGTCGATGAGTTGTTCGTGCAGCGTGGTCGGCGTAGGAAGCTGGTGGTTCAAGGCGTTGAGCTTGTGGCTGAGAGGCACGACGAGGTGTTCCGGGACATCGGGAGCGATGGTCAGTTGCAGGGCGATGTGTGGATCGAGGTTGTGCTCGATCTTGCCCACTTGGCTGCTCGAAAAGTCGAAATAGTAAAGTGGCAGCAGCGCGATCACGCAGTTCAGCGGTGTCTCGCCGTGATACCAGATGCCGCGATAGTGACCATTGTCCAGACGCACCCAGCGGAATTCGGCCGCAAGTGGGGGCGCCTCACGCAGCAGCGGCTTGTTCTCGTCACAGTACATGCGCCCGGTATCCAGCGCACGCTGGAACAGTTCGCCGCCTTCCTGGCCCTTGAGCTGGTAACCGCGGTCCTGGCTGGCGGTCTGATTCAGTGCCGAAAGCAGGCGCAGGATGCGGATGTCTTCTTCCTGGACGAAGCGCGGGGGTTCGTAAAGGAACTCGTACAGGGATTGCACGCGGCTGTAGCGCAGGCCCTGCTCTTCGCGAGTGCCTTTGCGCACCCGCAGGGCGCAGCCGGGCTCTTCGGTCAGCCTGAGCTGGTAGCAGACCATGCGCCCGCGCTTGTCCTGCACTTGGGCAGGCTCCAGCGCGGGTTGCTCGAGGCCTTTGAGCCAGCGTTGCAGGTCGGCTGGCAGGGTATCGCCATTTTTCGCCGCTGCCGGTGTCTCGCTCAGGACGAACAACGCGGCGGCGCAATGCTTGCAGTTCTGCCCCACGGGGCAGCTGCATTGGCCGCGTACATGGCAGCGGCCAGCCAGGGCGGTAAGGGTGATCTTCTGCCGATAGGGGCTGCCTTCGCTGCCACGGCAGGTGGCTTCGATGAGCGGGCCGCTGCAGTGTTCGATCTCTACTCGGTCTTCCTGGGCGTAACGCTCGCCGCGCTGCAGGACCGGGCCGGTGAACGACTGGGTCCAGTTCGGGTACTCGCGCAGCAGCTGCAGAGCGTCGCGGCTCATTGCGTCACTGCTCCATCATTTCCGGGTCCATCACGGGCATCTTCGGCGTGCCCGGTGGCGTGACCTTCAGCAGCAGGGCCAGGTGGCCACCATCGAGGAAGGTCAGCTGGCCGCCTTTCATGTTGCTGTTGCTCTGCTTGAACTGCTCGCTTTGCAGCACGTTACCGTTGCTGTCGAGCTGGTTGACCCAGAAGTTGGCCTCTACGCTGATGAAGCGACCAGAGGTGATGCTCAGATTGCCTTCGATTGGGAAGTGGCCAAACTGCTCGGTACCATCGCCCAGGGCGATGCGGCTGGTGTCGCTGCTGACCGGCTGTTGCCAGGCCTTGTGCAGCAGCACGGTGTAGTCCGCAGTGGCCTGCAGCCGGGTGGCTTCGTCCTGCAGCGCCAGCGGGCGTTCGGCGCCCTTGTCCAGGCGCGGGGCGCCGGCGCTCCAGTCTTCCGGGGCGAACGGGCTGGTGAAGGCAGGCACGCTGTTCTGCCGCACCAGAATCATTTCCACCTGATACATCCCTTCGGCAAAGGCGGCTGGCGCGAACAGCGCGAGCAGCAGGGTCAGGCAACGGATGGCACGCATGGATCTTCCTTAGGCAGGCTGTGGGGTCAGGCGCTCGAACAGCGCCTCCAGGGTATTGAAGCGTTCTTCGGGGCGTTCCATCGGTACCAGGAAACGGAACTGCGTCGCACCTTCGAACTTGTAGCGTTTGGGCTGGCCCTGGATCAGCTTGATCAGGGTCAGCGGGTCGACCGGGGTCTCGGCCTCGAACTCGATCTTGCCGCCATTGGGGCCGGCGTCGACTTTCTTGATGCCGAGCTTTTCCGCCTGCAGCTTGAGCTGGGTCAGGCGCATGAGGTTCTTGGTCGGCTCGGGCAGCAGGCCGAAGCGGTCGATCATCTCCACTTGCAGGTCCTTGAGGCCTTCTTCGTCGGCCGCCGAGGCGATGCGCTTGTAGAGGATCAGGCGGGCGTGCACGTCAGGCAGGTAGTCCTCGGGGATCAGCGCTGGCAGGCGCAGGTTGATCTCCGGGCCGCCGCCCAGCGGCTGCTCGAGGTTTGGCTGGGTGCCCTTGCGGATGGCCTTGACCGCACGTTCGAGCATTTCCATGTACAGGGTAAAGCCCACGGCCTGGATCTGCCCGCTCTGGCCTTCGCCAAGCAACTCGCCGGCACCGCGGATTTCCAGGTCGTTGGTGGCCAGCACGAAGCCGGCACCGAGGTCCTGGGTGTTGGCGATGGCTTCCAGGCGCTTTTCGGCATCGGCGCTGATTTTCTGGCGCTGCGGCGTCAGCAGGTAGGCGTAGGCCTGGTGGTGGCTACGGCCAACCCGGCCACGCAGCTGGTGCAGCTGGGCCAGGCCGAACTTGTCGGCGCGCTCGATGACGATGGTGTTGGCACTGGGCACGTCGATACCGGTCTCGATGATGGTCGAGGCGATCAGCACATTGAAGCGCTTGTGGTAGAAGTCGCTCATCACCTGTTCCAGTTCGCGTTCGCGCATCTGCCCGTGGCCGATGCCGATACGCGCTTCCGGGACCAGCTCGGCCAGTTCGGCGGCGCACTTTTCGATGGTTTTCACATCGTTGTGCAGGTAATACACCTGGCCGCCGCGCAGCAGCTCACGCAGCAGCGCCTCTTTGACCGTGCTCTTGTTCTGCTCCATGACGAAGGTACGCACCGACAGGCGCCGCGCCGGCGGGGTGGCGATGATCGACAGGTCGCGCATGCCCGCCACCGCCATGTTCAGCGTGCGCGGGATCGGCGTGGCGGTCAGGGTGAGGATGTCCACTTCGCTGCGCAGGGCCTTTAGCTGCTCTTTCTGGCGCACGCCGAAGCGGTGTTCCTCGTCGATGATGGCCAGGCCCAGGTCCTTGAAGCGCACGTCATCCTGCAACAGCTTGTGGGTGCCGATGAGGATGTCGATCTTGCCTTCGGCGAGGTCGGCGGCCGCTGCGGCCACTTCCTTGGCCGACTTGAAGCGGCTCATCACTTCGACCTTCACCGGCCATTCGGCAAAGCGGTCGCGGAAGCTGTTGTAGTGCTGCTGGGCGAGCAGGGTGGTGGGCACCAGCACCGCCACCTGGCGGCCACTGTGCACGGCGATGAAGGCGGCGCGCATGGCCACTTCGGTCTTGCCGAAGCCGACGTCGCCACACACCAGGCGGTCCATTGGCTTGGGCGCCAGCATGTCGACCCGCACCGCCTCGATCGCTGCTTGCTGGTCAGGGGTTTCCTCGAACGGGAAGCCTGCGCTGAAGGTGGCGTAGTCAGCGGCGGGGTCAGCGAAGGCATAGCCCTTGCGCGCCGCGCGGCGGGCATAGATGTCGAGCAGCTCGGCCGCCACGTCGCGGACCTGTTCGGCAGCTTTGCGCTTGGCTTTCTGCCAGGCTTCGGAGCCCAGCCGGTGCAGCGGCGCCAGGGCGTCATCGCTACCGGTGTAGCGGGCGATCAGGTGCAGGTTGGCCACCGGCACATACAGCTTGGCGCCCTCGGCGTATTCCAGGGTAAGGAACTCGGCGGCCTGGCCGTCGATTTCCAGGGTGGCCAGGCCCAGGTAGCGGCCCACGCCATGGTCGATATGCACCACCGGCGCGCCTTCGCGCAGTTCGGTGAGGTTCTTGATCACCGCGTCGTTGGCTGCTTCGCCGCGTTTTTCACGGCGCCGGCGCTGCATCACACGCTGGCCGAACAGCGGGCTCTCGGCAACCAGGGCGACGGCCGGGTCTTCCAGCAGCAAGCCGTCGTCGAGCGGGGCGATGGTGATCGCCAGGCGCTCGCCGCCGGTAATGAAATCGGCCCAGCTGTCGACCGTCTGGGGGCGCAGCTTGAGGCGTTCGAGCAGCTCCAGCAGTACTTCGCGGCGGCCCGCCGATTCGGCGGTGAACAGCACGCGGCCGCTGAACTGATCGAGGAACTCGGCCAGCGCCGCCAGCGGCTGGTTGGCCTTGGCTTCGATGGCCAGGTTGGGCAGGCTGCGCGCAGGGAAGCGCTCGCGGCCGACAGCGGTGTCGATGTCGTCGGGGCTGACCACCACCCGTGGCCACTGCTTGAGCTGGGCGAAGCAGTCTTCCACCGGCAGGAACAGTTCGGCTGGCGGCAGCAGCGGGCGGGTCAGGTCGCCGCGGCGCTCTTCATAGCGCCCGCGCACGTCGTTCCAGAAGTGCTCGGCAGCCTGTTCGACGCCTGGCAGCGAGAACACCTGGGTGTCGGCGGGCAGGTAGTCGAACAGGGTCGAGGTTTCTTCGAAGAACAGCGGCAGGTAGTACTCGATGCCGGCGGGGATGATGCCGCTGGCCAGGTCCTGGAAGATTGCGCTGCGGCGGAAGTCGACATCGAAGCGCTCACGGAAACGCGCCTTGAAGCGGGTCACCTCTTCCTTCTGCATGGGGAACTCGCGCGCCGGCAGCAGGCGGATCGAGTCGACCTTGTCGATCGAGCGCTGGGTCTCCGGGTCGAAGGTGCGCAGGGTCTCGATCTCGTCATCGAACAGGTCGATGCGATAAGGCAGCTTGCTGCCCATCGGGAACAAGTCGATCAGTGCGCCGCGCACGGCGAACTCACCATGCTCGTAGACGGTGTCGACGCACCGGTAGCCGGTGGCTTCCAGGCGCGTGCGCATCTGCTCGACGTCAATGGTCTGGCCCACGTCGAGCACCAGGCTGCTGCCCAGCAGGAAGCGCGTGGGGGCCAGGCGGTGCAGGGCGGTGGTGATCGGCACGACCAGAATGCCGTGGCTCAGTTCCGGCAACCGGTAGAGGCTGGCGATACGCTGGGAAATGATGTCCTGGTGCGGCGAGAACAGGTCGTAGGGCAGGGTTTCCCAATCGGGGAACGGCAGCACCGGCAGCTCCGGGGCAAAGAAGCGAAGTTCCTGTTCCAGACGATCGGCTGCCTGGCTGTCGGCGGTCAGCAGCAGGGTGAAGCGACCGGCGCTGCTGGCGGCCTCGGCGATGGCCAGGCTGAGGGCGGCCCCGGGCAGGTTGCCCCAGGTTTGTTTGCCGGCCGTGGCCGACATTTGCGGAAGGCGCAGAACTGACACGGGAGATTGCACTCCAAGCGTTGCGGCAAAGAGATCGATTGTACCGGTGACGGTGCCTGCTGTCAGGCTTCACAGGCCATGAACAGCGGGCTTTGCCATCGGCGACAGGCGCTCATTGCCGGTTACGCGCTGGGGCGTCATAATGTAGCCCCTTTTTTCTGTCCCTACATGTGGAAGGTTCCCGTGACTCAGAAGCCCGACCAGTGTCTTGGTGAGTGGATCGATCGTGAAGCGCTGGCTGAAGCGATGATCCCGCTTATCGGTCAGCTCTACCGCAACAACAATGTGGTGAGCTCGATTTATGGCCGCAGCCTGATCAACCGTTCGGTTATCTCGATCCTCAAAGCCCACCGCTTTGCACGTCACCGTCAGACCGACGAGACCGAACTGTCCGTACACGAGACATTCCCCCTGCTCAAGGCCATGAGCGAGCTGAAACTGGGCGCCGCTTCGGTCGACCTGGGCAAGCTGGCCAACAAGTTCAAGCAGGAGGGCAACGGCCGTACTGCCGAGCAGTTCGTCCGTGAAGAGCTGGCCGACGTGGTTGGCCAGCAGAACGCTTCGGCCCGCAAGGGTACCGATGTCGTCCTGTACGGCTTCGGTCGCATCGGCCGCCTGCTGGCGCGCATCCTGATCGAGAAGACCGGTGGTGGCGACGGCCTGCGTCTGCGTGCCATCGTCGTGCGCAAAGGCGCCGAGAACGACCTGGTCAAGCGTGCCAGCCTGCTGCGCCGTGACTCGGTGCATGGCCCGTTCGATGGCACCATCACCATCGATGAAGCCAACAACACCCTCACCGCCAACGGCAACCTGATCCAGATCATCTACGCCAAGAGCCCGAGCGAAGTCGACTACACCCAGTACGGCATCAACAATGCGCTGATCGTCGACAACACCGGTGTATGGCGTGACGCCGACGGCCTGGGCCAGCACCTGGCCTGCCCGGGCGCTGCCCGCGTGATCCTCACCGCACCGGGCAAAGGCGCGCTGAAGAACATCGTGCACGGCATCAACCACGGCGACATCACTGCCGATGACAAGATCATCTCGGCAGCTTCGTGCACCACCAACGCCATCGTGCCGGTGCTCAAGGCCATCAACGACCAGTACGGCATCGTCAACGGCCACGTCGAAACCGTTCACTCGTTCACCAACGACCAGAACCTGATCGACAACTTCCACAAGGGCAGCCGCCGTGGCCGTGCCGCGCCGCTGAACATGGTCATTACCGAAACCGGCGCCGCCACCGCTGCCGCCAAGGCACTGCCAGTGCTGAAAGGCAAGCTGACCGGCAACGCCATTCGCGTTCCGACGCCGAACGTTTCGATGGCCATTCTCAACCTGAACCTTGAGAAGCCGACTACCCGCGACGAAATCAACGAGTACCTGCGCCAGACCGCCATGCACTCGGAACTGCACAAGCAGATCGACTACGTCAGCTCGCAGGAAGTGGTTTCGACCGACTTCGTTGGTTCGCGCCACGCCGGTGTGGTGGATGCCGAGGCGACCATCGCCAACGACAACCGCGTTGTCCTGTACGTCTGGTACGACAACGAATTCGGTTACAGCTGCCAGGTCGTTCGCGTGATGGAAGAGATGTCGGGTGTGAACCCGCCAGCGTTTCCACGCTGATTCGCTTGTAAGCGCATGAAAAAACGGGAACCTTCGGGTTCCCGTTTTTTTATCCAGATTTGTGCTGCCTGAGCGGGCCTCTTCGCGGGTAAACCCACTCAGGCAACCGAGAAGCCGACCTTTGCGCACAGCCCTCCTGTTCATCCTGATGCTCCTCACTGCCTGCAACCAGGGCCCAACCCTGGAACGCCTGGGCGGCCCGACCATGGGCAGCAGCTACAGCATCCAGTACGTCCGCGAGCCCGGCGGCCCGGCGCCGGCCCAGGTCCAGGCGGCGGTCGAGGCCATCCTCAACGATATCGACCAGCATTACTCGACCTACCGCGGCGACTCCACCGTCAGCCAGTTCAACCTGCTGCCCGCCAACCAGTGCATGGCCTTGCCGCCCGACATGCTTGAGCTGGCCGCATTCGGCCAGCACCTGGCCGAACAGAGCGATGGCGCTTTCGACCTCACCGTCGAGCCATTGCTCGACCTTTGGGGATTCGGCCCGCAAGCCCGCCAAGAGCAGGTGCCTGACCCGCTGGCCCTGGCCCAGGCCCGCCAGCGCGTCGGTTACCGCCACCTGCGCATCGACGGCCAGGCACTGTGCAAGGACGCCGCGGTGCAACTGGATTTCAACAGCATCGCTGCTGGCCACGCCGTCGACCTGATCGCCGAGCGTCTGCGCGCCATGGGCGTGGCCAGTTTCGTCGCCGAAGCCACCGGTGAGCTCAAGGCCGTGGGCCGCAAGCCGGACGGCAGCCCCTGGCGCATCGCCCTTGAGTTGCCGCGCGAAGACCGGCAGATCGCCCGCCAGATCATCCCGGTCAATGGCCTGGGGGTGTCGACCTCGGGTGACTATCGCCACTATTTCGAGGAGAATGGCCGGCGCTATTCACATACCTTCGACGCACGCCTGGGGCGCCCGGTCGACCACGACCTGGCCGCGGTTACCGTGCTCGATGCCTCGGCGCTGCTGGCCGATGGCTATTCGACCCTGTTGCTGATCCTGGGGCCTGAGCGCGGCTGGGATTTCGCCCTGGCCCATGATCTGGCTGCGGTTTTGGTGACTCGGGCAGACGGTGGCTTCGTCTCCCGAGCGACCCCTGCATTCGAGCAGGCGGTGAAAGGCGATTGAAAGCGTTGGCAGGGATGATCGCCGCCAGGGATCGGTGAATGACATGTAGTGCAGGCAAAATTGGCCTACGACGCGACCAAGGGTTAATGTGCGCGGCGTTCACGCTTGATTAGACTGCACCCGAATTTTCTCATGACGCCCCGGCGGCATGATCGAGCCCCGCGGGTAACCGTAACCCCGGGCCAGTTCTGAAGGAGTACGCATGGCTGTCTACAACTACGACGTAGTGGTGCTGGGTTCCGGCCCGGCCGGTGAAGGCGCGGCAATGAACGCCGCCAAAGCGGGGCGCAAGGTGGCAATGGTCGACAGCCGCCGTCAGGTCGGCGGCAACTGCACCCACCTGGGCACCATCCCGTCCAAGGCGCTGCGTCACTCGGTGCGGCAGATCATGCAGTTCAACACCAACCCGATGTTCCGTGCCATCGGTGAGCCGCGCTGGTTTTCGTTCCCGGACGTACTCAAGAGCGCCGAGAAGGTCATTGCCAAGCAGGTTGCTTCGCGTACCGGCTACTATGCCCGTAACCGCGTTGATCTGTTCTTCGGTACTGGCAGCTTCGCCGACGAGCAGACCGTCGAAGTGGTCTGCCCGAATGGCGTGGTCGAGAAGCTCAATGCCAAGCACATCATCATTGCCACCGGCTCGCGCCCGTACCGCCCGGCCGACATCGACTTCCACCACCCGCGCGTCTACGACAGCGACACCATCCTCAGCCTGAGCCACACCCCGCGCAAGCTGATCGTCTACGGCGCCGGCGTGATCGGTTGCGAGTACGCCTCGATCTTCAGCGGCCTGGGCGTGCTGGTCGAGCTGGTCGACAACCGCGGCCAGCTGCTGAGCTTCCTCGATTCGGAAATTTCCCAGGCGCTGAGCTACCACTTCAGCAACAACAACATCACCGTGCGCCACAACGAGGAGTACGAGCGGGTCGAGGGCCTGGACAACGGCGTCATCCTGCACCTGAAGTCGGGCAAGAAGATCAAGGCCGACGCCTTGCTCTGGTGCAACGGCCGTACCGGCAACACCGACAAGCTGGGCCTGGAAAACATCGGCATCAAGGTCAACAGCCGTGGCCAGATCGAGGTCGACGAGGCCTACCGCACCAGCGTGCCGAACGTCTATGGTGCCGGCGACGTGATCGGCTGGCCAAGCCTGGCCAGTGCTGCCCACGACCAGGGCCGTTCGGCTTCTGGCAGCATCGTCGATAACGGCAGCTGGCGCTTCGTCAACGATGTGCCGACCGGCATCTACACCATCCCGGAGATCAGCTCGATCGGCAAGAACGAGCAGGAGCTGACCCAGGCCAAGGTGCCGTACGAAGTGGGCAAGGCGTTCTTCAAGAGCATGGCGCGCGCGCAGATCGCCGGCGAGCCGCAAGGCATGCTGAAGATCCTGTTCCACCGCGAAACCCTGGAAATCCTCGGCGTGCACTGCTTCGGCTACCAGGCTTCGGAAATCGTTCACATCGGCCAGGCGATCATGAACCAGCCGGGCGAGCAGAACAATCTGAAGTACTTCGTCAACACCACGTTCAACTACCCGACCATGGCCGAAGCCTATCGGGTAGCGGCCTATGACGGCCTGAACCGGCTTTTTTAAGCGGCTCCGGCCGGTGGCCTGAGCCGGTCGGGGAGACCGATTTCAGCCCTACCCGAGGGTGGTCTTGGCCAAACCGGGAAAGTCTGTAATCAGGCTGTCCACGCCAAAATCAGCGAGCCGGCGCATCAGTGCCGGTTCGTTGACCGTCCACACCGACACGTGCAGGCCCTGACCCTGGGCTTTGAGCAGGCGCTCGGGGGTGCACAGTGTCCAGTTCAATGCCAGCAGCTCGCAGCCGTAGTTCTGCGCGACCTTCAACGGGTCGAGCCAGGCGTATTCGGCTACCAGCCCGCGTTTCACATCCGGCACCAGCTCCTGGGCCGCGCCCAGCACTTCGCGTGAACTGGAGGTGATGGTCACCTTGTCCAGCAGGCCGTATTGCTGCGCCAGTTCGCGAATCGCCAGCACGGTGGTGGCGGCGCGGGTGCGCGAAGCGCTCTTGACCTCCAGCTGCCAATGCTCGAACGGGCATTTCTCGAACAGTTCTTCGAGTCTCGGGATCGGGCAGGGCTGCACATGGCCCGGGCCGCCTTTGCGCGCGTCGATCCGGACCAGTTCGGCAGCCGGGTGCTCGACCACCTTGCCACGCCGGCCGGTGGTGCGCTTGAGCGTAGGGTCGTGGATGACCATCAGCTCGTTGTCGGCCGACAGGTGCAGGTCCAGTTCGCAGCGGGTCACGCCGTGGGACAGGCACTGCTGAAAACTCTTCAGGGTATTTTCGGGGGCTTCGCCCTTGGCGCCGCGGTGGCCATAGATCAGGGTCACGTTCGTTCCTTCAAATCAGGGGGATAGGGCTCAGGAGGCGGGGCCGTCTTGTTCCAGTTGCTGGCGCCGTTGCTGCTGTTGGCGTTGCAGGATGTAGCGGGCCAGCAGTTGCCGTTGGGCATCGGTCATGTCGGTGAATTCCGTGCCCACCTCGAAGTCGCCGTCCGGGCTCGGGTCGCAGTGGGTGACCTTGCCGCGCAGCAGCAGGCCGTGGGCACGTGGCATCAGCACCATCTTCACTTTCACCCGGGTGCCGGGGGCGATCGGCCGCGGTTGCGCGAACTCGATGCCACCTTCGGAGATGATCACCCGTTGCGGTTGGCCGATTTCGCCGAGCAGGGTTTGTGCGACCACGGCGCTGAGCAGGTCGAGGCGCTTGTTCTGCGCCCGCAGGAAGGCTGCCAGGGTGCGGTCCTTCTCGCTCAGCTGGCGCAGCAGGTGCTGCGACTCGAAGTCGGACAGGTGCAATTCGCTGAGCAGGTTGAACAGCGGCGAATCATCCTGCAACAGTTCTGCTTCAAGGGCTTCGGCCGCGCTGAGGGGGCTGATTTCCAGTGCGATCCGATCTTCGATGCGGTAGTATTCGCGGCGATCTTCTTCGTCTAATGTCGTCATGGCGAACCCATGGTTGCGGCGGTGGTCCGAGTGTAAAGCCGCCGTAGGCGCCTCGCCACAAGGACGTTCCCTTTCATCCGAACAAGCCCCGACATGTTCAGACCTCTTTTCGCATTCATCGGTACGCGTTACACCCGTGCCAAGCGCCGTAATCACTTCGTCTCGTTCATTTCCCTGACCTCGATGATCGGCCTCGCCCTGGGCGTGGTGGTGATGATCGTGGTGCTCTCGGTCATGAACGGTTTCGACCACGAGATGCGTACCCGCGTGTTGGGGATGATCCCCCACGCCACGCTGGAGAGTGGCCAGCCGATCAACGACTGGTCTGCCCTTGCCCAACAAGTAAAGCAGAATCCGCACGTGCTGGCAGTGGCTCCGTACACGCAGATGCAGGGCCTGCTGACCCATGATGGCAAGGTGCAGAAGGTGTTGCTCAACGGCATCGACCCGGCGCGCGAGCGCGAGGTGTCGATCATCGACAACTTCATCCAGCAAGGCAGCCTCGACAAGCTGGCGGCGGGGGAGTGGGGCATCATGATCGGCGACAAGGCCGCAGCCAAGCTGGGCGTGGCCATCGGCGACAAGCTGACCTTCGTCGCCCCCGAAGTCAGCGTGACCCCGGCCGGGATGTTCCCGCGCATGAAGCGCTTCACCGTGGTCGGCACCTTCCACGTGGGCGCTGGCGAGATCGACGGCTACCTGGGCCTGACCCACATCACCGACCTGTCCCGCCTGCACCGCTGGAAGCCGGACCAGGTGCAGGGCCTGCGCCTGAAGTTCGACGACCTGTTCCAGGCGCCGCGGGAGGCCTGGAATATCGCCCAGCAGCTGGGCGAGCAGGAATACTACAGCCGCGACTGGACCCGCACCCACGGTAACCTGTACCAGGCGATCCGCATGGAAAAGGCCATGATCGGCCTGCTGTTGCTGCTGATCGTCGCGGTGGCGGCGTTCAACATCATTTCCACCCTGGTGATGGTGGTCAACGACAAGCGCGGCGATATCGCCATCTTGCGTACCCTGGGTGCCACGCCCGGGCAGATCATGCTGATCTTCATGGTCCAGGGCACGGTGATCGGGGTGATCGGCACCCTGATCGGCGCCGTGGTCGGGATCGTCGCCGCGCTGAATGTCAGCGCGGTGATCGCCGGCATCGAGAAACTGATCGGGCACAAGTTCCTCAATGCCGACGTCTACTTCATCGATTACCTGCCGTCGCAGATCCAGGCCCAGGATGTTTACATGGTCTGCGGTGCGGCGCTGGTCCTGAGTTTCTTCGCCACCCTGTACCCGGCCTGGCGTGCGGCCCGCACCCAGCCTGCAGAGGCGCTACGTTATGAGTGAGTCGCGCATGAGTGATAAAGCCGTTCTGAGTTGCCGCAACCTGGGCAAGTCCTACGACGAGGGCCCGGAGTCGGTGCAGGTGCTGTCCGGGCTTAATCTGGAACTGCACGCCGGTGAGCGCGTGGCCATCGTCGGCAGCTCGGGCTCGGGCAAGAGCACCTTGCTCAACCTGCTGGGCGGCCTCGACCGGCCGACCCAGGGCAGCGTATGGCTGGCCGGCGAAGAGCTGTCGGCCCTTGGCGAGCGCGCCCGCGGCCTGCTGCGCAACCGCGAGCTGGGCTTCGTCTACCAGTTCCACCACCTGTTGCCAGAATTCACCGCCATGGAGAACGTGTGCATGCCGCTGCTGATCGGCCGCACCGCCATCCCGGAGGCCCGTGAGCGTGCCGAGGCGTTGCTCAAGCGGGTCGGCCTGGGCCATCGCCTGCACCACAAGCCGGCCGAGCTGTCCGGTGGCGAACGCCAGCGCGTGGCGATTGCCCGCGCCCTGGTCAACCGGCCGGGCCTGGTGATGCTCGACGAGCCGACCGGCAACCTCGACCATCACACCGCCCAGGGCATCCAGGAACTGATGCAGGAGCTGTCCAGTGCGTCGCGTACCGCCTTCCTGGTGGTGACTCACGACCTCAACCTGGCGCGCCAGATGGATCGCGTACTGAAGCTCGACGACGGCCACCTGGTGGCGATCTGACCGAGTACACGGGGTGGCAGCGCTGCCCCGTTTTCCCGTTTCAATTGGGTGTTTCCTAAATGTTCAGACCCTTGCCCATCTTCATCGGCGCGCGCTACACCCGGGCCAAGCGCCGCAACCACTTCATCTCGTTCATCTCGATGACCTCGATGATCGGCCTGTCGCTGGGCGTGCTGGCAATGATCGTGGTGCTGTCGGTGATGAACGGCTTCCAGCGCGAAATGAGCTCACGCATTCTCGGCCTGGTGCCGCATGCCTCGATCCTCGGCGTGCAGCCGTTGGACGACTGGCACAACGCGGCAGACGCTGCGCTGCAGAACCCGGCAGTGATGGCCGCCGCGCCGATCACCGAGATGGAAGGCATGCTCTCCTACAAGGGCGCGATGCAGCCGATCCAGGTCAGCGGCATCGACCCGGCCGAGGAAGGCAAGGTTTCGATCGTCGGCCAGCACATCGTCCAGGGCCGCCTGCAGGACTTGCAGCCGGGTGAATACGGTGTGGTCATCGGCGAACTGACGGCGCGGCGCTTCCGTCTCAACACGGGCGACAAGCTGACCCTGATCGTGCCGGAAATCAGCAAGGAGCCAGGGGGCATCACCCCGCGCATGCAGCGCCTGACCGTGGTCGGCATTTTCAAGGTCGGTGCCGAGCTGGACGGCTCGCAGGCCTACATGCACGTGGCCGATGCCGGTGAAATGCAGCGCTGGGCGCCGGGCCAGGTCCAGGGTGTGCGCCTGAAGCTGCACGACCTGTATGCCGCGCCACAGGTGTCCAAGGCGATCGCTGCCAGCTTGGGCGACAGCTACCGTGCCGACGACTGGTCGCACACCCAGGGCAGCCTGTTCAGCGCGATGAAGATGGAAAAGACCATGATCGGCCTGTTGCTGCTGATGATCATCGCGGTGGCGGCATTCAACATCATCGCCACCTTGGTGATGGTGGTGAACGATAAAGGCCCAGACATCGCCATTCTGCGCACCTTGGGTGCCACGCCGGCACAGATCATGGGCACGTTCATGGTCCAGGGCAGCTTGATCGGCATTGTCGGCACCCTGATCGGCGGCGTGCTCGGGGTGCTTGCAGCGCTCAATGTCAGCCAGATCGTCGGCTGGCTGGAGCGGGTGAGTGGGCAGCACATTTTCACTTCCGACGTTTATTTCGTCAGCAGCCTGCCGTCCGAGCTGCAGGGCGGGGATGTGCTGATGATCTGCACTGCGGGGTTGGTGATGAGCTTCCTGGCAACGATCTACCCGGCTTACCGGGCGTCGCAGGTGCAGCCGGCGATTGGCCTGGCCGTCTGAGTGCTCCTGTCAGGGCCCTTTCGCGGGCTTGCCCGCGAAGGGCTGCAAGGCAGCCCCATGTCACCTAACTTCAGGCAATTCGATCACGAAACGGGTCCAGCCATCCTGGCAATGCGCCTGAATGCTCCCGCCATGGGCCTGTATGATCGAACGGGTAATCGCCAACCCCAATCCTGCATGTTCGCTGCTGCCTTCCCGCCGCGCCGGGTCCACCCGGTAGAAACGATCAAACAGCCGCGGCAACGCCGCCGCTTCGATTGCCCCCCCGGTATTGGCCACGCAAATCCGCAACCCCGGCTCCAGCGTCACCCGTATCTGCCCGCCTGGCGGGGTGAAGCGCAGGGCATTGTCGAGCAGGTTGGATAGCGCCCGTCGCAGCATAGGCCGGTCGCCCTGCACGATCGCCTCGCCCTCGCGCAGCAATTGCACTTCATTGTCCTCGGCCAACGGCGCGTAGTACTCCAGCAGTGCGTCCACGTCATCGTGCAGGGCCAGCGCTGTTTGCCCCGGCACCAACAGGCCGTGGTCGGCCTTGGCGAGGAACAGCATGTCGTTGATCATCTGCGCCATCCACTGCAGTTCCTCGAGGTTGCCATGCAGTGCCTCGCGGTACTCCTCCAGGCTGCGCGGGCGGGTGAGGGTGACCTGGGTGTGGGTCAGCAGGTTGGACAGCGGAGTGCGCAGCTCATGGGCGATGTCGGCGGAGAACGCCGACAGGCGCTGGAAGGCGTCGTCCAGGCGTTGCAGCATGGCATTTACGGTCGTGGCCAGCTCCGCCAGTTCCTCGGGCATCTGCGCCACCGGCAGGCGCGTGGTCAATGAGCGCGCCGACACGCTGGCGGCCACCCGGCCCATCTGGCGCAAGGGGCGCAGGCCACGGCGTGCGGCCCAGGCACCGAGCAGGGCGGTGGCCAGCGCCGACAGCCCGACGGTGAGCCAGATCAGGCGCTGCATGCCTTGCAGGAAGTGCTGGTGATGGGTGATGTCGAGAAACAGCGTCAGTTGCGCAGGCGTCTGAGCGTCCGGCGGCACAGACAGGCTTCGATAATCGACACCGTCGGCGTGCAGGGTCGTAAGCCCCGGCGTTGACGGAGTACCTGGCAGGCCGTCACGGCTGGCGAACCAGGTCGCACCGTCGCGGCCAGCGATGCGCAGCGCCAGGTCAGCCTGATGGCTCAGTTCGTTGCGCAGGGCAGGCAGGCGGCCTTGCAATTCGCCAGGCCCCTGCAGGCCTGCGAGCTGGCTGCGAAACAGCGAAAGACGCGACTCCAGCAGTTGCTGGTCCAGTTCGACGAAATGCTGCTCGCTGGCGCGGTTGAACAGCAGCCCCGCGCCCAGCGACACGGCGGCGGTACAGGCGGCAAACAGCAGTGCCAGGCGCGTGCCGAGGGAAAGCCTGCGCATCAGTCGTGACGCTCTTCGAGCACGTAGCCCATGCCGCGCACGGTATGGATCAGCTTGTTCGGGTGTGGGTCGTCGATCTTCAGGCGCAGGCGGCGAACCGCCACTTCGATCACGTTGGTGTCGCTGTCGAAATTCATGTCCCACACTTGCGAGGCAATCAGCGATTTGGGCAGCACCTCGCCCTGGCGGCGCAGCAGCAGTTCGAGCAGGGCGAACTCCTTGGCGGTCAGGTCGATACGTGCGCCCGCCCGTTCGGCGCGGCGGCGGATCAGGTCCAGGCGCAGGTCGGCCAGGGTCAGGATAGTGTCCTGGCTGGGGCTGGCGCCCCGGCGCAGCAGGCTGCGTACCCGGGCCAGCAGCTCGGAAAAGGCGAAGGGCTTGACCAGATAGTCATCGGCGCCCAACTCAAGGCCGTGCACGCGGTCTTCGACGGCGTCGCGGGCGGTAAGGAACAGCACCGGGGTGTCCAGCCCGGCAGTACGCACGGCTTGCAGAATCTGCCAGCCGTCCCGCCCGGGCAGCATCACGTCGAGAATCAGCAGGTCGTGGTCGCCGGTCAGGGCCAGGTGCTGGCCGGTTTCGCCGTCGGTGGCCAGTTCGGTGGCAAAGCCGGCTTCGCTCAAGCCCTGGCTCAAGTACTGGCCGGTGCGGGCCTGGTCTTCGACGATCAGCAGTTTCATGCTTAATCCACAATCAGGGGGATGTAATGGCTGAAATGATACGTGACCAACTCGAGCCTCGCCCAAGCTGACAAAGTTGTAATCTCCCCGTCAGCTAAGCGCCAGCCGTGCCTTTCTAGAGTGGTCTCATCCTGCCGTGATCTTTCGGAGTCATCATGAAACACCTGTTCGTCGCCACCGTGTTGGCCCTGGCCAGCCTGCCCACCCTGGCTGGCGAGGCGAAAACCTTTGCTTTCGGCGAGCCCGCTCCGGCGGACAAGGCCACCCGCACCGTCGAAGTGGTGCTCAAGGACATCGCCTTCGAGCCCAAGAGCCTGCACGTCAAAGCCGGTGAGACCGTACGCTTCGTGCTGATCAACGAAGGCAAGCTGCCCCATGAGTTCAACCTCGGTGACAAGGCCATGCATGCCGAACACCAGAAGGAAATGATCGCCATGCAGGGCAAGATGTACAACGCTGCCATGCAGCATGAGGGCATGGACCATTCGCAGATGGGCCACGCACCCGCCAAACCGATGGACCACGGTGCCCATGGCCATGACGGCGGCAATACCGTACTGCTGCAGCCAGGCCAGCGCGCCGAGCTGACCTGGACGTTTCGCAAGTCGGCGCCGATCGAATTCGCCTGCAACGTGCCGGGGCATTACCAGGCCGGTATGGTCGGTGAGCTGACCATCGAGTGACTGGCACTCCAAGGCGGGGGGCAAAACCGGTAGACTAAGGGCAATTTCGAACCTCCAGGTCAGTTTCCATGCATCCCGCCGCCGAACACTCTCCGCTGGGCAAGTCCAGCGAATACATCGCTACCTACACGCCTTCGTTGCTGTTCCCGATCCCGCGTACGGCCAAATGGGCAGAGCTGGGCGTGACTGCCCAGACCCTGCCGTGGCAGGGCGTGGACTACTGGAACTGCTTCGAGCTGTCGTGGCTGTTGCCCTCGGGCAAACCGGTGGTGGCCATTGGTGAGTTCGCCATTCCGGCAGATTCGCCGAACATCATCGAATCGAAGTCGTTCAAGCTCTATCTCAACTCGTTGAATCAGACCGTGTTTGCCTCGATCGGCGAGCTGCAGGCATGCCTGGTCAAAGACCTGTCGGCGGCCGCTGGCAAACCCGTCGGTGTGCAGGTGCGTACCTTGGCAGAAGTGGAGGCCCAAGGCGTGGTCGCTTTGCCTGGGCTGTGCATCGATGCGCTGGATGTGGCGATCGACAACTACGCGCAGCCGCAACCGGAGCTGCTGAGCTGTCACCCGGAGCGCATCGTCGAAGAGACCGTGCACAGCCACCTGCTCAAATCCAACTGCCCGGTGACCGGCCAGCCGGACTGGGGTAGCGTGGTGGTCGAGTACAAGGGCAGGGCGCTGGACCATGCCAGCCTGCTGACCTACCTGATCAGCTTCCGCCAGCATGCCGACTTCCACGAGCAGTGCGTGGAGCGGATTTACCTGGACTTGAAGAACCTGCTGCAGCCTGAGCACCTGACGGTGTATGCGCGGTATGTGCGCCGCGGTGGGCTGGATATCAACCCTTACCGCAGCACCGGAGCGATCAGCCCGGCGAACCGGCGACTGGTCCGGCAGTAATTTCCATGTAGTCGGGGCCGCAAAGCGGCCCCAGATGTTTCAGATCCCCATACTGTGCAGCGAGTTGGCGATGCTGCGCAGTGTGGCGGTCAAGTCAGGGTGATCGGCCTCGAAACGTTCGATCGCCAGGTTCACCCCGTCAACCACGTTGTTATCCGGCGTGGCTTCCTCGAGCTTCAACTGCGCTTCGATCTGCCTGGCCTCTTCGTGCAGGGCGGCCAGTTCTTCATCCGTAAGCGGTATGTTGCGGTCCAGTTGCTCGCGCAGGCTGTTCAAGCGCTCTTGCAATTCGCGGGCAGGCATTGGCTGTTCTCCATCAATGGCTTGGCAAGGCATGGACCTCAGCGAAGCGGCAAAGGTTCTCGCCTGTCTCCTAGCGTAATCCACTCGCTGGCGCTTTGCATGATCGGCATCAATGGGGCTGTGTCAGGGTTTTTCACCCTTGCTGCAGCGCAGGGCGATGTCGGCAAGGCAGGCGTCCAGTTCATCGAGGTGGTCGATCACCGAATGGACACCCAGGCTGAACAAAGCCAGGGTGGCCTTGCCACGCGCCAGGTCCTGCTCCTGCTGGGTCATGGCCTGCCATTGCCTGGAGGAGGCATCGCACGAGGGGCTGCAGGCTGCCAGGCCTACTGTCCACAAGCCGGCGTTGAGGCCAGATTGCAGCAGCTTTGGCTCACCGCTGACCAGCACGCAACCTTCCAGGCGTTCGCTGCCCAGGCTCATCAAGGCCTGCCAGCAGGCGTTTGGCGCCGGCCAGTGCACACCATTGACCGAGTGGCCCGGCAACCAGGCGGGGAGAACGCTGGCAAGGCGCCTGCTTTGCAGGCTGCCGAGGTCGTCCAGCCAGATGCACGGCACCTGGGCGTGGCGCAGGCCGGCCAGGGTTTCGAGGGCGCCAGGGGCGGGCAGGGGGCTGCCGTCGGTGGCCTGGACCAAGCAACCGCGCAGGCCGAACAGCACAGCGGTAATGGCGGGTGCAGCGAGCATGGTAACGTCCCTGAAATAGTCCGCAGGCTATTGGACGATTGTTACCGTGCTGTGACGGGCAACAGTTGTTCACAAATTATTGAGCAAAAATGTGTAAAGCTGTTTATCAGCGTACAAGGCTCTATACTGCCGCCGTACAGCAGCGCTCGCGTGGCGTTTGCGGCCGAGAATTTCGATGGAGAAACATCTATGCGTAGGATCGGTGCCGGTGTGATCGAACGAGTCACCCAGGCCTGTGTCTGCGCCAGCTTGTTGCTGGCGCCCGTGGCAGCCACCCATGCCGCCACCGAGGAAGATCCCTGGGAAGCGGTCAACCGCCCGATCTTCCGTTTCAACGATGCGATCGATACCTATGGCCTCAAGCCATTGGCCAAGGGCTACCAGTGGGTCACCCCGCAGTTCCTGCAGGATGGCATTCACAACATGTTCAACAACGTCGGTGATGTCACCAACCTGGCCAACGACGTGCTGCAATTCAAGCCCCATGCGGCGGGCGTCGACACGGCGCGGCTGATCGTCAATACCGTGTTCGGCATCGGTGGCTTCTTCGATGTCGGCAGCAAGATGGGCTTGCAGCGTAACGACGAAGACTTCGGCCAGACCCTCGGTCACTGGGGCGTGCCCAGCGGTCCCTATGTCGTGATCCCGCTGCTCGGCCCGAGTACCGTGCGTGACGGCCTGGCCAAGTACCCGGACTCCTACACCGAACCCTACCGCTACATCAACGACGTGCCGGTGCGTAACTCGATCTTCGCCCTCAACGTAGTCGACACGCGCGCCAGCCTGCTGTCGGCCGAGAAGCTGATCCAGGGCGACAAGTACATCTTCATCCGCAACGCCTACCTGCAGAACCGCGAGTTCAAGGTCAAGGATGGCGAAGTCGAAGACGACTTCTGATCCTGGCGGGCATGAAAACGGCGACCTTCGGGTCGCCGTTTTCATTTCCGCTCAATGCATGGCCAGGATGCGCAGGCCAAATTTCTGCTGCCCGCCGGGTTGGCTGGCGATCCACACCACTTCGGTGCTGGCATGCAGGCCCTTGAGTGCGGGGTGGTCGGATTCGATGCGCACCTCCAGGGAGTCACCCACCTTGAATCGCTGCGACGCCTGCACCTGCATGCCGCCGCTGGAAAGGTCCAGGCAGACCGCCGCGATGACCTGGCCCTCATGCAGCAGGCTGACCTGGGTGTCGATGCGCATGCGGATGAAATCGCGTTTTTCGCTGTGGCTGGAGGGCGTATGAGGCATGCTGCATCCTTCCCAATAGGTTGTACTGGTCGGCGTTTTTATAACTCTCGGTGATTTACCCTGTAAAGAGCAGCGAACTCGACCGACGTATGCTTGAAACGCCTGGCGGATGGGAGTACCGTCTGCGCCTTACGAGGTAGCTCGACTGGTTGCCTGGGCCGTGTTCTTGGCCTACAACTCAAGTAGAGCGTTACCACAGAGTATTCCAGCAGTTGGATGTCAGCCTTGCAGACGCCCCTGCACCACCCCAAATCGGCGCCGTTCGCCCACATGCAGAAAATCAGTGCAACGCTGCTGATCATCGATGATGACGACGTGGTCCGTGCGAGCCTCGCCGCCTATCTGGAAGACAGTGGCTTCAGCGTCCTCCAGGCCGGTAATGGCCAGCAGGGGCTCCAGGTCTTTGAAGAACACCAGCCCGACCTCGTGATCTGCGATCTGCGCATGCCGCAGATGGGCGGCCTCGAACTGATCCGCCAGATCAGCGAGCGTGCGCCGCAGTTGCCGGTGATCGTGGTCTCGGGTGCCGGCGTGATGAGCGACGCGGTCGAGGCCTTGCGCCTCGGGGCCGCCGACTACCTGATCAAGCCGCTGGAAGACTTGGCCGTGCTCGAACACTCGGTACGCCGGGCGCTTGACCGTTCGCGCCTGGTGCTGGAAAACCAGCGCTACCGCGACAAGCTGGAAGCGGCCAACCGCGAACTGGAAGCCAGCCTGCACCTGTTGCAGGAGGACCAGACCGCTGGTCGCCAAGTGCAGATGAACATGCTGCCGGAAAGCCCCTGGAAGCTCGGCGAGTTCTCTTTCGAGCACCAGATCATTCCATCGCTGTATCTGTCGGGCGACTTTGCCGACTACTTCCGCGTGGATGAGCGGCGCATTGCCTTCTACCTGGCTGATGTCTCCGGGCACGGCGCGTCGTCGGCGTTCGTCACGGTGCTGCTGAAGTTCATGACCACGCGGCTGTTGTTCGAATTCAAGCGCAATAGCAAGCTGCGCGAGTTCAAGCCTTCGGAAGTGCTCAGCCACATCAACCGCGGTCTGATCAACTGCAAGCTGGGCAAGCACGTGACCATGGTCGGTGGCGTGATCGATGAAGAAACCGGCCTGCTGACCTACGCCGTGGGCGGTCACCTGCCGCTGCCGGTGCTGTTTACCCCCGGCGAGGCCCGCTACCTGGAAGGCCGAGGCCTGCCGGTAGGGTTGTTCGACGAAGCGAGCTACCAGGATCTGGTGATCGAGCTGCCGCCGCAGTTCAGCCTGAGCCTGATGTCCGACGGCATTCTGGACCTTTTGCCGGGGCATACGCTCAAAGATAAAGAAGCTGCCTTGCCAGACATCGTCAGGGCGGCGGGGGGTAGCCTGGATGGGCTGCGCCAACGATTCGGATTGGCTACGCTTGGGGAGATGCCGGATGATATCGCCCTATTGGTGTTGAGCAGGAACCTTCAATGAGTACCGGTAGAATCCAGTTCGCCGAGCAGAGCGGTACCTTTGTGCTGAAATTCGTCGGTGAAGTGCGCCTGACCCTGTGTTCGGCACTGGATGCGACGATCGAGAAGATTTTCACCGCGCTGAACTTCTCGACCATCGTCATCGACCTGACCGAAACCGAAAGCATCGACAGCACCACCCTGGGCCTGCTGGCCAAGCTGTCGATCCTGTCGCGGCAGAAGGTGGGCCTGTTGCCGACCGTGGTCACCACCAACCCGGATATATCGCGGCTGCTGCAATCGATGGGCTTCGACCAGGTGTTCAACATCGTCGACCGCCCGGTGCCGCGCCCTGAGTGCCTGACCGACCTGCCGTCGCAGGATCAGAACGAAGATGTGGTGCGCTCCAAGGTGCTGGAGGCGCACAAAATTCTCATGGGCCTCAATGACTCCAACCGCGAAGCGTTCCACGACCTGGTGAATGCGCTGGAGCGGAGCTGATCTGCAGCCTGTGCCGGCCTCTTCGCGGCTAAAGCCGCTCCCACAGGTACCGTACAGGCTTCAAGACAGGTGAGATCCTGTGGGAGCGGCTTCAGCCGCGAAGAGGCCAGCAACGCCCCCACAACACCATCAGGCCAGTCACTCTCGCCGCGCAAATTCGGTCGCTTCACTGCCATCCGCACTCAGCTGAAGAACCCGCGCCGGTCGCCCCTGTTCATCGAACATCACCTGCCCCAACCCCGCCCCATTCCACAACCGCTCCCCGGCTTTGCTGCGGCTCGGCGTACGCGGTACCACCTCCATCTGCCGGCGCTTGGTAAACCAGTTCAGTGGTGAGCGTGGCGAGTACAACCAGCGGTTGAGCCTGTCGAGCACGTTCAGCAAGCGCCGTGGGAACTCGTTCTTGATCCCGCTGCTGGTCACCTGCCAGAGATGCGGGCTGCGCTGCCGATGGCGGATCAGCACCTCGTAGACGAATGAATAATGCACATCGCCCGAGAGAATCACGTAGTGCCCTGGCGTGCGCGAATGGCGGAAGATATTGAGGATCACCTGCGCCGCGCCGCGGTGGGCCATCCAGTTCTCGGCATCCACCAGCAACGGGTAGCCTAGCCAGCTGAACACCTTCTGCACGCTCTCGATCAGCTTGACGCCAAATATCGGAGCCGGTGACACGATGATTGCCGAGGGATGGTCCAGCAGCGCCTGCTGCAACTCGCACAGCGCTTCCCAGTCGAGCAGGCCGGACGGCTTGCCCAGGTCGCTTTCGCTACGCCAACGGCGTGTGCGGGTGTCCAGCACCAGCAGCGGCGGCTCGCTGGGCAGGCTGTACTGCCAACCTTGGAAGCGCAGGAGCTCACCGATCAGCTCATCCTGCTGCTGGCTCAGCGCCTGGCACTGTGCGATCAGCGCGTTGCAGCCATTCGGGTCGTTGCCCCAGGCCTGGCACAGCAGATAGCCCAATAATGCATTGCCGATGATTCGTCGCGAGAAGGGGTGGCCATAGGCGGTTTCTTCCCATTGGGCTGACAGGTTCCAGTCGTCGGTGATGTCGTGATCATCGAAGATCATCAGGCAGGGCAGGTGTGCCATCACCCGTGCCACGTCGCCCAGGTTGGCGGCGAAAGCTTCGATCAGCGGCAGCTCCGCACGGTAGCGCGCCTGGTCTTGCTGGCTCAGGCCGGCAGGCATGCCCAGGTCCACCAGCTGCCAGGGCGCGGGCGCCCAAACCAGCAAGTACATGGCCATGACTTCGGCGAAGGTCACCAAGTGGTTGTCGGCGTTGCTGGAAGAGAATATCGGTTTACGCTTGCCGCCGAAGAAGCGTTCGCGCAGGGTTTCGTTGTTTTCCTGGGCGGGTAGCAGGTCGGCGCGATGGTAGTAGCTGGCCGGGTGGCGGTAGAGCGCCTGGCAGTCGGCAACCACCGCGCCATCCAGTGCCTCGTCGAACAACCCCAGGCGTTCGATCAGCGAGTGAATGGCCCGCAGCATCGGGCCGGCGACGTCGTCGGCATACACCTGATCGCCGCTCATCAAGAGCACGGCGGGGCGGTCTTCCGGTCGTTGGCAGGCCTGCAGCAGGCGGTCGGCGCAGAGCAGGCCGTCGGCGGCCGGGTGATGCGGCTTGCGGCATGAGCCGTGCAGCAGCTGGTCAAGGCGGTCGCGCAACACCAGGCTGGGGCGGTGGCTGCCGGGGTAGAGCAGGTGCGGGGCCCAGCTGGCAACGCCCTGGCCCTCGATCAGCAGGTTATAGGCGATGGCGACGTTGCGCGGCAGGGGCTCGGCGAAATGAATGTCCAGCAGATGAATGAAGGCATGCTGGCCGACGGCCACGACCTGGCAATCGACCTTGGCGGTGCCGTCGAAGATGAAATCGGGTTGCAGGGGTTGGCTGCCGACTAGCCAGATGGCCAGCCTTTGCGATTCAAGGCGGCGCAATACCGGGCCGGCGAGTACGAGGGGCAAGGGGGATGAGGTCATTTTGCCTTTGGGTTCGGAACGCGTTCACAGCCCGCTGAAACGAAACGGGCGGAAAATGCTGAACATTTCCCGCCCGCCTGGCAAACCTTAGATGTATCAGGCTTTTTCAGCCATCAACTTCTCGAGTTTTTCCTGGTCCCGGGCGAACTGGCGAATACCTTCTGCCAGCTTCTCGGTACCCATGGCATCTTCGTTCATCGCCCAGCGGAACTGGCTTTCGTTCAGCACCTGTTTGGCTTCACCGGCATTGCCTGGCGTGAGAACCCGCGGCAGCGTGCCCTGGTCGCTGCCCAGCTTGTCCAGCAGGTCCGGGCTGATGGTCAGCCGATCGCAGCCGGCCAGTTGTTCGATCTGGCCGAGGTTGCGGAAGCTGGCGCCCATGACCACGGTGTCGTAGCCATTGGCCTTGTAGTAGTTGTAGATGCGCGTGACCGACTGCACGCCTGGGTCTTCGGCACCGACGTATTCCTGGCCGGTGCTCTTCTTGTACCAGTCGTAGATACGGCCCACGAACGGCGAAATCAGGAACACGCCAGCATCGGCGCAGGCCTGGGCCTGGGCGAAGGAGAACAGCAGGGTCAGGTTGGTCTGGATGCCTTCCTTCTCCAGCTTCTCGGCGGCGCGGATGCCTTCCCAGGTGGAGGCCAGCTTGATCAGCACGCGGTCTTTCGACACCCCTGCGGTTTCGTACAGGCCGATCAGCTGGCGTGCCTTGCTCAGCAGTGCCGGCTCATCGAACGACAGGCGTGCATCCACCTCGGTGGAGATACGCCCCGGAATGACCTTGAGAATGCCCGCGCCCACAGCCACTGCAAACTTGTCGCAGGCCAGGTCTACATCGCCCTTGGCATCGGCCTTCACCTGCTTGAGCAGCTCGGCGTAGCCCGGGATGGCGGCGGCCTTGAGCAGCAGGGAGGGGTTGGTGGTGGCATCGACCGGCTTGAGGCGGGTGATGGCATCCAGGTCCCCGGTGTCGGCAACCACGGTGGTGAACTGCTTGAGTTGTTCCAGCTTGGAGGTCATGGGCGTGCTCTGTCCTGTGCATTTACTCGACATTACCCGAGGCCCGACGGGCGCTCAAGAGGCCAGTGGGGCGGGGCAAAAGTGCCGACGGTGATGATTCGAGTCAGGAGGTGGCGTGAGGTTCCCTGGGTGTTCGCCTTGAGTGTTTTGGCGCCTGTGAGATCGAGCGCCGCCCGGGCGGCGCTCGATCTCACAGGCGCTGCAAATGTTGCGGCAGGCACCTGTCAGACCCCAACCTCACCGCCCCTGCATCAACTCCGCCGCCTGATCAAACACCTTCAGCGGCTCCGCCGCCTTGTGAATATCCGCCGACAGCAACTGCCGGAACCGCCGCGCCCCCGGGAACCCCTGGCCAAGCCCCAGGATATGCCGAGTGATGTGATGCATCGCGCCACCGCTTTCCATGTGCGCCACGATATAAGGCCGCAGCTGCTCCAGTGCCTCGCTGCGGCTCACCACCGGCGCTTGGCTGGCAAACAGCTGCTGATCCACCTCGGCCAGCAGGTAAGGGTTGTGGTACGCCTCGCGCCCCAGCATCACGCCATCGAAGGTCTCTAGATGCGCCTGGCATTCCGCCAGGGTCTTGATCCCGCCATTGAGCACGATCTCCAGGTCCGGGAAGTCCGCCTTCAACTGCGCAGCGATGTCATAGCGCAGCGGCGGGATCTCGCGGTTTTCCTTCGGCGACAGCCCCTCGAGAATCGCGATCCGCGCATGCACGGTAAAACTCCGGCAACCGGCCTCGCGCACCTGGCCCACGAAATCGCACAGCTCGGCATAGCTGTCACGGCCGTTGATGCCGATGCGGTGTTTCACCGTCACGGGGGTAGAGACCGCATCCTGCATGGCCTTCACGCAATCGGCCACCAGCGCCGGGTGGGCCATCAGGCAGGCGCCGATCATGTTGTTCTGCACCCGGTCGCTCGGGCAGCCGACGTTGAGGTTGACCTCGTCGTAGCCAGCATCCTCGGCCAGTTTGGCGCAGGCGGCCAGGTCGGCCGGCACGCTGCCGCCCAATTGCAGGGCCAGCGGGTGCTCAGAGACGTCGTGACGCAGGAAACGGTAGGCGTCGTTGTGCAGCAAGGCGCCGGTGGTGACCATTTCGGTGTAGAGCAGGGTGTGCTTGGAGAGCAGGCGCAGGAAGAACCTGCAGTGGCGGTCAGTCCAGTCCATCATAGGCGCAACGCTGAAGCGACGCGACGGTTCAGGCCTTGTGGTGCTTGGGTTCGTGATCTGTTCTAGGGACATTTGTTTCTAGGGCAACGATCGAAACATGGAAAAAGGCCGATGGCGTGGTCAGTGACCTCGCCGGATCGGCCTTCAGGAAAAGTTGCCCTAGTTTACCAAGAGTGGCTAGCGCGTGCCTGCCGACAGCCAGTATGGCGACGCAATGTCGTTTTTACCTCAGCCCCGCAGCCAACCCGCCCTGATCGGCACAGCCATCAGGTTGCGATAGCAACGTTCCGCCAGTTCGGTGACAGGCCGGCCAGTACGCTGCCAGACGGGCGAGAACCCTGTGTAAACCAATAGCGAGACCATCATCGCGCCTAGCATGTCGAGCGGGAAGTGCACCCCAAGGAACACCCGCGCCCAGGCGACGCTGAGCCCGGTCAGCAGGATGATCACGCCCCAACCCGACAAGCCGTCGAGCAGCAGGGTCAAGCCGATGCAGCCGAACACGGTCATGTGGTCGCTCGGGAACGACGAATCAGGTGCATGCAGCATCCACGTGTGTCCCAACCCGATCATGAATGGCCGTGGATGCGGCCAGACCGCCCAGATCAGCTGGTTGACGACCAGCGCAATCACTGTAATCAGCGTCGCCTTGAGCACCAGCCTGCGTTCGCCACGATGCCCCCAAACCCAGAATCCCATCATCAGCACGGGAAGCAGAAAGATCAGTCCCTTGGCTATACCGATGGCGAGCAGGATCAGCCAGTGCGGCGTGTCGCTGCCGGCGTTGATCAGCAGGAAGAGGGAGCGGTTGAATGCTTCGATTTCGCCCATGGTGTGTTTCCCCGCCGTGCGTTCTGACGCTGTATTGATATCAATTAAAGCTGCTGGCATGCGTTGCGCAGCGACTGGACAAAGAAAAGGCCGATAGCGTGTCAGAGACCTCGCCATCGGCCTTCAGAGCGGTGGGTAGCCGTCCGCTCGTTACTGCCGGGAATTGGCCGCAGTCTGTTGAGCCTGCTCCACGGTGTCCTGCGGCAGCTTGTCGAACTCATGCAACCCATCCTTGCGGTACGGGTCGCCAATCCAGCGCGGCATTGGCGTGAACTGCGTGCTCACCAGGCTCTTGGCCGGCTCGTACCGGTCGTAGCTCAACCCTGCCAGGTCCGACAGTGTATGAATCAGGTGCGAGCTGCTGTAGGCACGGTTGGCCATCGACTCCAGATCACGCGGGTGCTCGGCCTGCCAGCTCGGTGATGTCCACAGCAGGAACGGCACGGTGTACATCGGCCGGGTCGGCGCGCCTTCGTTGCGGCCCAGGCGGTCGTGGTTGCCGGAGCTGTAGACGTCTTCGCCGTGGTCGGACAGGTACAGCAAGAAGCCGTTGGGCGTGGTCGCCGAATACTGCCTGATCAGGCTCGACACTACGAAATCGTTATAGCGCACGGCATTGTCGTAGAAGTTGTAGGTTTCCACCTGGTCATCGGTCAGTGCAGCCGGCGCACCTTTGCGATCGGTGAAGTGCTGGTAGGCATCCGGGTACCGGTAGCGGTAATCCATGTGCGTACCCAGCAGGTGGACGATGATGAACTTCTTCGGCGCCGGGTCTTTCAGGGCCTTGTCGAACGGAGGCAGCACCACTTCATCGTACTGGCTGGCGTTCTGGTTGCGCTGGTTGTTCAGGTAGACCTGCTCGTCCGTCTGTTGCGAGAACGTGGTAAGCATGGTGTTGCGCTTGGTCATGGTCTGCTGGTTGGTGATCCAGAAGGTCTTGTAGCCTGCCTGTTTCATCAGGTTGATCAGCGACGGGTCGGTGAGGAAGCGATCGGGATGCTCCTCGTCACCAAAGGTGAGGATCTGCTGCATCACCTCGATGGTGTAAGGGCGCGGGGTCACCACGTTGCGGAATACGGTCAGGCTCTTGTCGGCGGCCAGCGCATCCAGGTTGGGGGTGGTGTCGCGGTTGTAGCCGTACAGGTGCATGTGCTCGCGGGTAGTCGACTCGCCGAGTACCAGCACCAAGGTGCGCGGGGCGTCGCCGCTGCCGTCCTGGAGGTTCTGCAGGGGCGGCAGGGCGGCGTTCTGGGCCAGCAGTTTTTGCATGTTGTTGAGCTGCTGCAGGTACTGACGGTAACCGACCACCAGCTGCCAGGGCACGGCTGGCTCCATGCGTTGCTGCACTTTCTCCACGGCGTCGGCGAAGTTGCGCTCCTGGGTGACCATCTGCTTGTAGAACGGCAGCACCAGGTTGGCGACCAGCAACAGCACCACTACCGGGATTCGGCTGCGCAGGCGCAGGGTGACCGGGCGAACGCGGGTCCACAGCAGCACGGCGCCTGCGGTGTAGGCCAGCAGGCCGAGCATCAGGCCAATGCTGAAGTACTGGCTGAAGTATTCGCCCGCTTCGGCGGTGTTCGACTCGAACATCACGAAGATGACGCTTTGCGAGAATTCCTGGTGGTAGATGCCGAAGTAGCTCAGGCCCACCAGCGAGGCGGCCCACAGCACCACGCCGATGACGGCGGCGAGGGTGCGGGTGAGGCGTGGCAGCAGCAGGACCGGGACGAACCACAGGGTGCTGAGGAACAGCGCATCGCGGAAACCGGCAAAACCGGTGGTGCCGCTGAACAGCAGCAACGCCTGGGTGACGCCGGAGAAGTACCAGAAGAACAGCAGGAGCCAGCCCAGGCCGGCCCAGTCCACGCGCTTGGGCGCGGATGGGGATGCGGTGTTTGCCACGTGTGCCTCGTAACCATGGCGACAGCCAGAAAAAGGTGGCTGCCGGAAAGGCAGAGACGCTAGAGGGCGGATCGTGAAAATTACGTTAACTAAATATGCAAAAAGTCTTAACAAACTATTTCGGATGGGGTTTGGGTGGGTGGTTCCTACAAATGTAGAAACAGATTTTTCCTCTAGCTTGTAGGACGCGTCTGAATCAGTCTTTGGGGCATTGCGGTGGGAAATTGAGCTCCCTAGGCTGGCGGTGCCGTTGCAAATTCAACGGCCAGGTCTGCAAGCCTGTGGGTTCACTAGGATTGCCGCCATCAGCTGATCGCATTTCGCGTCTGGCTGCGTTTTATGGTGGCTACGTACGGGTGATCTTCGGATCAGCCGGGGTTTCTAGTTGACCTGGTCTTGCAGGCCTGTACGTAGCCGCCACCCAATCATCTGCAAGTGAGCAGGTGGCGATTTCTTCAGTTCAACTAGAGATTTTCGCCATGCTCAAAATGGTACCTGACCCACCCTTCGTCCCCGACGCATCCCACTACCTCGAAGACACCCTGGTCGAGGCCACCGAATACCTGCTCTGCGGCCTGGCCGTGGCCCAGCAGGCCGTCACCACGCTGCCCAAGTCACCCGCCACCGTCATGACGCTATCGATGATTCATGAAATGGAGGCCGTGCGCACGTTGCTGGAGTCGGCGATTGCGCAGGTGCAGTTGAAGCGGCCTCGGCAGGCGCACACGCTGCACTGAGGCGCTGCTTCATTCGGCTGATGGCTCGGACAGATGGGTTGCCTGGTCAATCGCATTCGCGGGCAAGCCCGCTCCCACAGGTCTCATACAAGGCTGAAGGATGGTGAGGTCTTGTGGGAGCGGGCTTGCCCGCGAAGAGGCCATCAGCCTCAACAAACAAAGAGGATTGAGAATGGACATTTGGGCGGTGGTGCTGTGGCCGCCCGACTTCAATAGCGTCAGTGTTGGCCCTGGTGGTGAAACCCGTTAAGGTGTCGCCCCCAGCAAGGAACGCCGCGACCCAAGGGAGTAATTGATGTCGCTTTTCAATCGGGCCAGCTCGCCTTTCGGCCTGCGCAAAGGCAGTACCTTCACGCCTGCCCCCACGCTCGCGCCGTTGCTCGACGGTTACTCTGAGCTTCAGCTCCCCGGCCCGGAAACGGTGTGGGCCTGCGGCGAGGTCGATCTTGGCCAGTCCGTACGCCTGTTGCGTTACTACATGGACAACGAAGATTACTGGCTGCAAGTGCTGATGCGTGGCAGCCAGCCGGGCGATATCGTGTTGTTCGGCTACCACAGCGCCATTGCCGTGCGCGACGAGGCGCACCGGCAGGACTTGGTCGGCTACCTGTCCAAAGTCGGCCTGCCGATCTACACACATGATGGCTGCCTCTACTCGCGCCAATGGGGCCAGGCCCAAGGGCAGGCTGAACTGGTCCGGTTCCATGAGCAGGTGGTCAGCCCGCAAGCGCGCTATGGCGTCCAGCACCTGTCGATGCTTTATGCCCGCGACACGGGCCTGCTTGACCGTCGCGAATTCCTGCTGTTTTCCCTCGAAGAAGATGAGCACGGCGCGTTCACCTTCACCACCTCGCTGGGTGTCACCCTGTTCCCCACGGACTTCAACGTAACCTGACAAGGATTCACCATGCTCGACGCGCTTCGCCTGTCACTCAATGCTTCGGCGGTGACCGGTTTCATCCTCTATATCAGTGTGGCGCTGCTGCTGTTCTGGCTGTTCCAGTTCATCTACACGCGCATTACGCCCCACCGCGAGTTTTCGCTGATCCGCGAAAACAATCCGGCGGCGGCCATCGCCTTGGGTGGCTCGTTAATCGGTTTCTCGCTGCCGGCCAGCAACATCATCGCCTACAGCGTGAGCATTCTCGATTTCGTCGCTTGGGTGGTGATCGCGGCAGTGGTGCAGTTGCTCGCCTTCGGCCTCACCAGCCTGGTGCTTCGCGATCTGTCCAGGCGCATCGTCAAGGGCGAACTGGCTGCGGCCATTTACGCGGCCAGTGTGGCAATCAGCGTGGGCTTCCTCAACTCGGCCTGCATGACGCCGGCGGCCTGACGTGCAAGGAGCCCCCATGAAGCCCCCTATTCGACGCAGCTCCGTCAAGCTGGTGCTGGCCGGTTCGCTACCACTGGCGCTGACCGCTTGCGGCCCGCAGGAAGAGCTGTACACGGTCACCCAGCAAACTAATTACGACAGCGTTGCCGCCTGCGTCGCCGACAAGGTGCCGGAACCCGCCTGCAACGATGCCTTCAAACGGGCGCTGGCGGATTACCAGCGCAATGCACCGACATTTTTCACCCAGGCGGAGTGCGAGGCGCAGTTCACCCCGGGCGGTTGCCAGATCACCGCTGGTGGTCGCTACATGCCACGTATGAGTGGCTTCGAGCTGCAGACCAGCGCTGAGGTGACGCAGTCTCAGCTCGACGCGGGTTATGCCCAGGGCGGTGGCTATGGCCATGTGGCCACCGCCGCGGTGGCCGGCATGCTGCTTGGGCAAATGGGCAACAGCGCCGGCCGCCACTACAACGCGCAACCGTTGTATGCCTATCGCGACGGTGCAGGCCAGCGGCACGGTTTGCTTGGCCAGCGCTACGGTGCCACGGGTGGTATTCAGCGGGTGAAGCAGGACGAAGAGAGCAGCAGCTCTTCGAGTGGCGGAGGGGGTGGTGGCGGCTACGGCGGCTCAAGCCGCAACGAGTCGCGTTCGGCGACTTCAGCCTCGGTCACGCGTGGTGGCTTTGGTAGCCAGGCCACTGCGCGCAGTGGTTGGGGCGGCAGATCCGGCAGTTTCTTCGGGGGGTAGACATGCACAAGGTCGAACTGGCGGAGCGTCCCGACTGGCGCACGACAGCCCTGCGCGAGGGCTTTGCCTTCCACACGATCGACGGTGAGCGTTACTGGGACGAACGTGGGTACTACCAGTTCAGCGAGGCCCAGGTGATGCATGACCTGCACGCTCCGACGGCAGAGCTGCACGCGATGTGCCTGGACGCGGTAGGGCGCATCGTCGAAAGCGAAGCGCTGATGACGCGCCTGGCAATCCCGCCAGCCTTCTTCGACCTGGTACGCCGCTCATGGCTGGAGGGGCAGGCGCACCTCTACGGGCGCTTCGACTTCAGTTACGACGGCAAAGGCCCGGCGAAGTTGATCGAGGCCAATTACGACACGCCCACCTCGCTGTACGAAGCTGCAGCGTTTCAGTTGATCTGGCTGGAGGAGCAGATTCAGCGGGGTGTTCTGCCCGCCGAGGCGAGCCAGTTCAATACCCTGGCCGAAGACCTGGTCCAGGCATTTGCAGCGATGCCTGGGCATGCGGATTTTTACTTTTCCACCATCTCCGGATCGCTGGAGGACCGTGGTACCACCGACTTCCTGCGCAAGATGGCTGAGCATGCCGGCATCCGTACCCGGCATATCGACCTGGAAGACATCGGCCTGGACGGCGAAGGCCGCTTCGTCGACCTGCAGGGGCGGGCGATTGCACGGCTGTTCAAGCTGCATGCCTGGGAGCACATGTTCCACGAGGACTTCGGCCAGGCGATTGCCGGGTGCGACACACAGTTCGTCGAACCTCCCTGGAAGGCGTTGATTTCCAACAAAGGCATTCTGCCGTTGCTCTGGGAGTGGCATGAAGGCCATCCGAACCTGTTGCCGGCCTTTGTCGACGACAGCCCGCAGTCACCAGTGCCCAAGGGCTGGGTACGTAAGCCTTATTTCTCGCGGGAAGGGGCCAACGTGGATATCCGCACCGCCGAGGGGGAACGGGTTTTCGAGGACGGGCCATACGATGATGCGCCCTACATCCTGCAGGGGTTTGCGCCGCTGCCCAGGTTTGGCGACAGCTATACCCTGATCGGCTCCTGGGTGGTTGGGGGCAGGGCTTCGGGGATTGGCATCCGCGAGGATGATTCGTTGATTACCAAGGACAGTTCGCGATTCCTGCCCCATGTGGTGATCGGCTGAGGAAACCGGCAACACCTGCAAGAATCCCGAGGTCGGTTTCAGGACGCGCCTGGTCGCTCGCACGCAACCTGACGGCGCCACAACTGCCATGCTTGTGGGATGCCCATGGGCCCAGTGCGCGCAGACGCACGGCCATCGGCAAGGAGGCCTCCGCGCCCACGCCACCGTGACGTGGCCGGTGTGCCGCAGCAGAACACGCCGGATACCTGCCCTTCACAACAATTCAGGCAGGGTCCGTGATGCCGAGGTCCGCTGTATGCCTGATGAACTGCTTCACCTGCCGGTTATCCAGAACATCCTGACCCGCGAGAAGGACGCTCCCGGCGCGCTGTTGCCGATCCTTCACGCCATCCAGGACGCTGTCGGTTTCATCCCCGAAGCTGCTGTTCCTGCAATCGCCCATGCCCTTAACCTCAGCCTCGCCGAGGTGCGCGGGGTGATCAGCTTCTATCACGACTTCCGCACCTCACCGCCTGCCCGTCACACCCTGCGCCTGTGCCGCGCCGAATCGTGCCAGAGCCGAGGCAGCGAAACCCTGGCTGCGCAACTGCGTGAACAGCTGGCGCTGGATGACCATGGCACCAGCGCCGACGGTGCCATCAGCCTGCGCCCGGTGTACTGCCTGGGCGCTTGCGCCTGTTCGCCGGCGCTGGAGCTGGATGGCCAGGTGCATGCACGGCTTACCCCTGAGCGCCTGCGGGCGTTGGTGGACGGTTGCCTGGAGGGTGAAACATGCTGAAGGTGTTCATTCCCTGTGACTCGGTCGCCCGCGCAGTGGGTGCCGATCAGGTCGCCGATGCAATCCAGGCCGAGGCCGCGCGTCGCCAGTTGCCCGTCGATATTCAACGCACCAGTTCGCGTGGCCTGTATTGGCTGGAGCCGCTGCTGGAGTGCGAAAGCAGCGAAGGGCGCCAGGGCTTCGGCCCGGTCAGCCCGGCAGACGTGCCGTCGCTGCTTGACGCCCTGGCGGGTGTACCCGGCGGCCATTCGCTGGCGCTGGGCCCGGTCGAAGCAATCCCTTACCTGAAAACCCAGCAACGCCTGCTGTTCGCCCGCGCGGGCATCACCCGCCCGTTGTCGCTGGACGACTACCGTGCCCACGGCGGTTTCAAGGGCCTGGAAACGGCGGTGGCGATGGACGGCGCCGCCGTGGTCGCTACCGTGCTCGACTCCGGCCTGCGCGGCCGTGGCGGCGCGGCGTTCCCGGCCGGCATCAAGTGGCGCACCGTGCGCGAGGCCAGTGCAGCGCAGAAGTACGTGGTCTGTAACGCCGATGAAGGCGATTCCGGCACCTTCGCTGACCGCATGCTGATGGAGGGCGACCCGTTCCTGCTGATCGAAGGCATGATCATCGCCGGTCTCGCCGTCGGGGCCGACAAAGGCTACCTCTATGTGCGCTCGGAATACCCCGACGCCATTCGTGTGCTCAACCAGGCCTTTGCCATTGCCCGCGACGCCGGCTACCTTGGCGGCGACGTGGCCGGCAGCGGCCAGGCGTTCGACCTGGAAGTACGGGTGGGGGCCGGTGCCTATATCTGCGGTGAGGAAACCGCGCTGCTCGAATCCATCGAAGGCAGGCGCGGCATCGTCCGCGCCAAGCCGCCGCTACCCGCGCTCGAAGGCCTGTTCGGCCTGCCGACCCTGGTGCACAACGTGCTTACCCTGGCCTCGGTGCCGACCATCCTGGCCGAGGGCGCGGCGTTCTACCGCGATTTCGGCATGGGCCGCTCGCTGGGCACCATGCCGTTCCAGCTGGCTGGCAACATCCGCCACGGTGGCCTGGTGGAGCGCGCTTTCGGCCTGACCCTGCGCGAACTGGTGGAAGGCTACGGCGGCGGCACTGCCAGCGGTCGGCCGCTCAAGGCTGCCCAGGTCGGCGGCCCGCTCGGCGCCTGGGTACCGCCCAGCCACTTCGATACGCCGCTGGACTACGAGGCCTTCGCCGCCATGGGCGCGATGCTCGGCCATGGTGGCGTGGTGGTGGCCGACGATACCCTGAACATGGCCAGCATGGCGCGCTTCGCCCTGCAGTTCTGCGCCGAGGAATCGTGCGGCAAATGCACCCCGTGCCGGATCGGCTCGACCCGTGGCATGGAGGTGGTCGACCGGCTGATTGCAAGCAGCGACCTTACCGAGCGCCATGACCAGGCGCTGCTGCTGCGCGACCTGTGCGACACCATGCAATACGGCTCGCTGTGCGCCATGGGCGGCATGACCGCCTATCCGGTGGCCAGCGCCCTCAAGTACTTCCCCGCCGATTTCGGGCTGACCACCACGGAGGCCGCACAGTGATCAACTATTTCGATCCAGAGACCGACCTGGGCACGCCGGCCCGCGACAGCGACGTGCAGGTCAGCCTGAACATCGATGGCCGCAGCATCAGCGTGCCGGCCGGCACTTCGGTGATGCGCGCCGCCGCCATGCTCGGCACCAGCATCCCCAAGCTCTGCGCTACCGACAGCCTCGAAGCCTTCGGCTCGTGCCGCATGTGCATGGTGGAAATCGACGGCATGCGTGGCTACCCGGCCTCGTGCACCACGCCGGTCAGCGAAGGCATGGTCGTGCGCACGCAAACCCCGCGGCTGGCCGACCTGCGCCGCAACGTGATGGAGTTGTACATCTCCGACCACCCACTGGACTGCCTGACCTGCTCGGCCAACGGCAACTGCGAACTGCAGACCGTTGCCGGCCAGGTCGGCCTGCGCGAAGTGCGCTACGGCTATGACGGCGCCAACCACCTGGCCGAGAAGAAGGACACCTCCAACCCGTATTTCGACTATGAACCCAGCAAGTGCATCGTCTGCAGCCGCTGCGTGCGTGCCTGCGAAGACATCCAGGGCACCTTCGCCCTGACCATCACCGGGCGCGGTTTCGAGTCGCGGGTAGCGGCAGCCGGTGGCGACAACTTCCTGGCCTCCGAATGCGTGTCGTGTGGCGCCTGCGTGCAGGTCTGCCCGACCGCGACCCTTACCGAGAAGAGCCTGGTCCAGCTTGGCCAGCCCGAGCGTGCGGTGATCACCACCTGCGCCTATTGTGGCGTTGGCTGCTCGTTCCGCGCCGAGATGAAGGGCGACCAGCTGGTGCGTATGGTCCCGGACAAGAACGGCGGCGCCAACCACGGCCACGCCTGCGTCAAGGGCCGCTTCGCCTGGGGCTATGCCACCCACCCCGACCGCATCACCAAGCCGATGATCCGCAAGCGCCTGGAAGACCCGTGGCAGGAAGTCAGCTGGGACGAGGCGGTCACCTACGCCGCCAGCGAGTTCCGCCGCATCCAGCTCAAGTACGGGCGCGATTCCATCGGCGGCATCACTTCCAGCCGCTGCACCAACGAAGAAGCCTACCTGGTGCAAAAGCTGGTGCGCACGGCGTTCGGCAACAACAACGTCGATACCTGCGCCCGGGTTTGCCATTCGCCGACCGGCTATGGCCTGAAGCAGACCCTGGGTGAGTCGGCCGGTACCCAGAGCTTCGATTCGGTGATGCAGGCTGATGTAATCCTGGTGATCGGCGCCAACCCCACCGACGCCCACCCGGTGTTCGGCTCGCAGCTCAAGCGCCGGCTACGCCAAGGCGCACGGCTGATCGTCATCGACCCACGGCGGATCGACCTGGTCGACTCGCCCCACGCCCGTGCCGAACTGCACCTGCAGCTGCGCCCCGGTACCAACGTGGCCATGCTCAATGCCCTGGCCCACGTGATCGTCAGCGAGGGCCTGCTGGCCCAGGCGTTCATCGACGCCCGCTGTGAAACCGAGGACTTTGCCCGCTGGCGTGACTTCGTCAGCCTGCCGGAAAATGCCCCGGAAGCCCTGGGGCCGGTATGCGGCGTGCCCGCCGAGCAGATCCGCCGGGCCGCCCGGTTGTACGCCACCGGTGGCAACGCGGCGATCTACTACGGCCTCGGGGTGACCGAACACAGCCAGGGCAGCACCGCAGTCATGGGCATCGCCAACCTGGCCATGGCCACCGGTAACATCGGCCGCGAAGGGGTAGGGGTGAACCCGCTGCGCGGGCAGAACAACGTGCAGGGCTCTTGCGACATGGGGTCGTTCCCCCACGAGCTGCCTGGCTACCGGCATATCTCCAACGAGGGGGTGCGGGCCGAGTTCGAGCAGGCGTGGGGCGTGACCTTGCAACCCGATCCGGGCCTGCGTATTCCCAACATGTTCGAAGCGGCGCTCGATGGCAGTTTCAAGGCGCTGTACTGCCAGGGCGAGGACATTGCCCAGAGCGACCCCAACACCCAGCATGTCACCGCCGCCCTGCGCGCCATGGAATGCGTGGTGGTGCAGGACATCTTCCTCAACGAGACGGCCAAGTTCGCCCATGTGTTCCTGCCCGGCAGCTCGTTCCTCGAGAAGGACGGCACCTTCACCAACGCCGAGCGGCGCATCTCGCGGGTGCGCAAGGTCATGGAACCGCTCGCCGGCAAGGCCGACTGGGAGGCTACCGTGGCCCTGGCCAATGCCCTGGGTTACCCGATGGACTACCGCCACCCGTCCGAGATCATGGACGAGATCGCCCGCCTGACCCCGAGCTTCCACCGCGTCAGCTATGCCGAGATCGACCGCCATGGCAGCCTGCAATGGCCGTGCAACGACGCCGCCCCGGACGGCACCCCGACCATGCACATCGACCAGTTCGTGCGCGGCAAGGGGCGCTTCATGCTTACCGGTTATGTGCCCACCGACGAGAGGGTCAACAGCCGTTACCCGCTGCTGCTGACCACCGGGCGCATCCTCAGCCAGTACAACGTCGGCGCCCAGACCCGGCGCACCAGCAACACCGCGTGGCACGATGCCGACCGGCTGGAGATCCACCCCGACGACGCTGAAAGCCGTGGCATTCAGGACGGCGACTGGGTCGGCATCGGCAGCCGTGCGGGGCAGACCGTGCTGCGTGCCAAGGTCAGCACGCGGGTAGCCCCGGGGGTGGTGTACACCACCTTCCATTTCCCCGAGTCCGGAGCCAACGTGATTACCACCGACAACTCCGACTGGGCCACCAATTGCCCGGAATACAAGGTCACCGCGGTGGAGGTGGTGAAGGTGTTCCACCCGTCGCAATGGCAGAAGCGCTACCAGGACTTCAGTGACGAACAGCAGCGTCTGCTCAAGGAGCGCCGCACACAGGAAAAAGCCGAGGTGCGCCGATGAGCAGTGACAACCTGGTCAAGATGGCCAACCAGATCGCCCACTATTTCGACAGCGAACCAAACCGGGCGCAGGCGGTGCAGGGCGTGAGGCAGCATCTGCACAGCTTCTGGACGCCGGCGATGCGCCGGCAGCTGGGGGAGTGGATTGCCGAGCATGGGCAGGAAGGGCTGGATGCCAAGGTGGTGGAGGCCTTGGCCTAGCGCTTGCCTGTTCCGGCCTCTTCGCGGGCGAGCCCGCGAAGAGGCCGGAACAGAAAAAATGAAATGTCCGTCATTTATGCAAGACGAATCCCGCCGCAATGCTACGCTCGCGGAAACCCTCGTCACGGATATCTTCTATGGACATGAACTGGCACCAGGCCCTGCAAGAGAGCCTGAGCTGGCTTGCAATCGCCTCGTTCATCACCCTCATCGGCTTCACCGCTGCTGCTTTCCTGGCCGTGCGCTACACGCGCTGGGGCAGCCAGTTCTGGCAGCTGGCGGGGCCCTACTTCACCTTCCGGCGCAGCTGGCGCCCGCTGCTGGTGTTCGGCCTGCTGCTGGTGCTGACGCTGTTCTCGGTGCGCCTGAACGTGCTGTTCTCGTTCTGGTACAACGGCTTCTACAGCGCCCTGCAGGCCCTCGACCAGACGGCCTTCTGGTACCTGCTGGGGGTGTTCGCGGTGCTGGCCACCATCCATGTGCTGCGTTCGCTGTTCACCTTCTACGTAACCCAGGCGTTCAGCATTCAGTGGCGGGTGTGGCTGACCGAGCGCTTGACTGGCGACTGGATGAAAGGCGATGCCTATTACCGCGGCCGTTTCCTCGCCGAGCCGGTGGACAACCCCGACCAGCGTATCGAACTGGACGTCAGCGCGTTCGTCACCCATTCGGTCTCGCTGGCCCTGGGCGCGGTCAGCGCGCTGGTTTCGCTGGTGGCCTTCACTGGCATCCTTTGGGGCCTGTCGGCGCCGCTGACGGTGGCGGGCTACGAGATACCCCGGGCGATGGTGTTTGCGGTGTATATCTATGTGCTGATCGCCACCTGGATTGCCTTCCGCCTCGGCCGGCCGTTGATCCGCCTGAATTTCCTCAATGAAAAACTCACGGCGAACTTCCGTTATGCGCTGATGCGTCTGCGCGAGAACGCCGAGAACATTGCCTTCTACCAGGGCGCTGCGGTCGAACGGGCAACCTTGCTCGGGCGCTTCGGCGCACTGATCGTCAACGTCTGGGCGCTGGTGTTCCGGAACCTGAAGTTCAGCGGTTTCAACCTCGGCGTCAGCCAGGTGGCGGTGGTGTTCCCGTTCATCCTCCAGGCGCCACGCTTTTTCAGCGGGGCGATCAAGCTCGGTGACGTGATGCAGACCTCCCAGGCGTTCGGCCAGGTGCAGGATTCGCTGTCATTCTTCCGTGAGTCCTACGACACCTTTGCCCAGTACCGCGCCACCCTCGACCGTTTGACCGGCTTCCTCAATGCCAACGACCAAGCCAGTGCGCTGCCACGGGTGTTGACCGAAGACCAGCCACGCGCCCTGGATATCGTTGGCCTGCAGGTGCTGCGCCCGGACGGGCACGCGCTGATTGCCGACCTCGACCTGCGCCTGCAGGGCGGCCAGGCATTGCTGATCAAAGGGCCGTCGGGCAGTGGCAAGACCACTCTGCTGCGCGCCCTGGCCGGCCTGTGGCCGTATGCCGAGGGCGAAGTCCGGCGGCCGTTGGGGACCCAGGCGTTGTTCCTGTCGCAGCGGCCTTACCTGCCGCTGGGCGACCTGCGCACCGCCATTGCCTACCCGGCCGACAGCCAGCCGGAGGATGAAGCGCGCATGCAGCAGGCCCTGCGCGAGGTCAACCTGGCGCACCTGGCCGAGCGGCTGGCGGTGAGTTGCGACTGGTCGAACATTCTCTCGGTCGGTGAGCAGCAACGCCTGGCGTTTGCCCGGGTGCTGTTCAACCGGCCGCAGGTGGTGTTCCTCGACGAGTCCACCTCGGCGATGGACGAAGGGCTGGAGCATGCGATGTATGCGTTGCTGCGCAAGGAGATGCCCGAGACCTTGCTGGTGAGCGTGGGGCACCGCAGTACGTTGGCTGACTTCCATACCCATCGGCTGGAAGTGGATGGGCAAGGCGGCTGGTCGCTGCGCCAGCAGGAGGTTCTGGCTTAACCAGTGCCGGCCTCTTCGCGGGTTTACCCGCGAAGAGGGCATCACAGGCAACAAAAACTTCAGGGCTGATGCTCGGCATCCAGCATCACGATCAGCTCAGCCCCTTCATTGCGCACATTCCCCACCTCCTTGCCCACCGCAAACCACTCGAACGCCTCCACCGGCAGGCACTGCTCCCGCGCCAGGCGCTCGGCCTCCCCGGCAGGTACCTCGGGATCAATCCAGGCCCGCGCATGCTCCGGGCTCAGCACCAGGGGCCGGCGGTCGTGGATATCGACCATCCCCGCATCGCTGGCGGCGGTGATGATCACGAAGCCATCGCCTTCGTTAGGCTCGTGCCCGGCACGCACCTCGGCAAGCGCCGCCATGAACATCGGGGCCTGGTTCTTCAGGCGAATGAAATAGGGTTGTTTACGCTTGGGGTCATGCGGGTCAGCCACCCACTCGTACCAGCCGTCAGCCATCACCAAAGCCCGCCCTTGCGGCCACAGGGCCTTGAAGAACTTGCCGGAGGTCACCGTCTCGACCCGCGCGTTGATCGGTGCCGGCCGCTTGCCCGTGGCCCAGAACGGCGCCCAACCCCAATGACAGGGGTCGATGCGCAGGCCATCGGTGGCATGATGCAGGATCAGCACGCGGCTGCCGGGGGCGACGTTGTAGCGGCCGATCGGCACGTTGTCGTACCCGCTGATCACGTCCTGTTCGGCGTCCAGCTCACGCAGGTAGTCGGCCAGGCCCTGGTACTGGGCGAAGCGTCCACACATGGCATCTACCCCCACTTGTCGAAATATCCTACGGCGAAATTGACCGGATACCTGCTACGGCGTTTACTGTATATGCATACAGCTAAACATAAAGGCCGTCGCATGACTTTCATCCTGGGTCCCATCACCGGCGGCAGTGTTGCCGTGCCGCGCTATCTGTTCCGTGTCCCGGCGGGCTTTCCGTCACCTGCTGCCGACCACATGGAGCAGCCCATTTCGCTGGATGAGCTGCTCAACCTGCGCGCACCGCACATCTATCTGGTCAGGATAGACGGCGACAGCATGCAAGGTGCCGGCATCTTTGATGGCGACCTGGTGCTCGTCGACCGTTCGATCGAGGCGCGCCATGGCCATATCGTGATTGCTGCGGTCAACGGCGAGCCGCTGTGCAAGCGGCTGCAGCATGTCGCCGGGCAAGTGCTGCTGCGCTCGGAAAACCCGCGCTATGCGCCACGCTACATCATGGAGGGTGACGACTTCATGATCTGGGGCGTGGTGACCTTCAGTGTGCGCAGCCATGACCCGGCTTAGCGCAGCAGTATCACTCCGACGAGGGTGGCGCCGGCAAAGCCCGCCCCGACCAGGAAGGTTGCCTGGAACCCGGCGCCATCCCACAGCAGCCCGGCCACCACACTGGCGCCCAGCAGTGCAACCCCGGTCAGCAGGTTGAACAGGCCGAACGCGGTGCCGCGCAGGCTGGCCGGCGCACGGTCGGCGATCAGCGCGGCGAAGATGCCCTGGGTGAACCCCAGGTGCAGCCCCCAGGCGGCGACCCCGAGCGCCAGCCCGGCCCAGCCTGGCAACAGGGCCAGCAACAGGTCAGCGGCAATCAACAGGCCCAGCCCTGTCATCAGCACGCCACGGCGGCCGACGCGGTCTGACAGCGCGCCGGCCGGGTAGGCCGACAGCGAATAGGCCAGGGCCATGAGCACCAGCACCGCAGGTGCCCACAACGGCGCCAGGCCCATATCCTGAGCGCGCAGCAGCAGGAAAGCCTCGCTGAAACGGGCCAGGGTGAACAGCATGGCCAGGCCGGTCAGGCGCCAGTAGGCCGGGCCCAGGCGCGCCAGTTCATGCCATGCCAGCGGCGAGCGCACCGGCCGTGCGCCGGGCGCCGTCCCGGGCTCACGGACGAAGGCGACGAGAATGTACACGGCGACGAACGCCGGGATCACCGCTACCCAGAACACCGTCTGGAAATGGCTCGCCGTCAGCCACATCAGCCCGATCGCCAGCAACGGGCCGAGAAAAGCCCCCACGGTGTCCAGCGTCTGGCGCAGGCCGAATGCCGCGCCACGCAGTTCGGCCGGCGTCACGTCGGCGACCAGCGCATCGCGCGGGGCGCCGCGGATGCCCTTGCCGATGCGGTCGACGAAGCGCGCCGCGGTCAGCCACTCCAGGCCGGAGGCCAGCGGGAACACCGGCTTTGTCAGCGCGCCCAGGCCATAGCCCAGCACGGTCAGCAGCTTACGCTTGCCGAGGCGGTCGCTGAGTGCGCCGGAAAACACCTTGGTGATCGACGCGGTGGCCTCGGCGATACCCTCGATGAAGCCAACGGCGATCACTGACGTACCGAGCACGGTGACCATGTACAGCGGTAGCAGGGCGTGGATCATTTCCGAGGAGATGTCCATGAACATCGACACGAAGCCCAGCGCCCAGACGCTGCGAGGGATCTTCGGCAGGGCCTTGGCGGTGCTGCCTTGTTCGGACTTTTCGGCACTGTGCATCGGGAGCCTCGATGGGGTTGTCACAGTTCGAAACTGTAGGACTGCGTGCGCAGGATGCAAATCGGATGAGTGGCTGGAGGCATGGGCGTCGCGTTGTGATTGACTGTATATAAATACAGTATTGTTGATGCTTACCAATGAAGCCCACCCCTGTTTTTGCCCTGATCGATTGCAACAGTTTCTACGCCAGCTGCGAGCGGGTGTTTCGCCCGGACCTGCAGCGTACGCCCATCGTCGTGCTCAGCAACAACGACGGCTGCGTCGTCGCTCGCAGCGCCGAGGCCAAACCTTTGGTGAAAATGGGCCAACCGTACTTCCAGGTGAAGGACCTGTTGCGTCGGCATGGTGTGGTGGCGTTTTCCTCCAACTATGCGCTGTACGGGGACATGAGCCAGCGGGTGATGACGGTCATCGAGGGCATGGTCCCGGCGCTGGAGGTGTACTCCATCGACGAAGCCTTCGCTGACCTGTCCGGTATGCCCGGCGATCTGGACCGCCTCGGCCGTGACATCCGCGCCAGGGTGTTCAAGCACACCGGCATCCCGGTGGGGGTCGGTATCGCCGGCACCAAGACCCTGGCCAAGCTGGCCAACCACGCGGCCAAGCGCTGGTCGGTGCACAGCGGCTGGGTGGTCGATCTGCGTGATCCGGTAAAGCGCGAGTGGGTGTTGAAAAAGTGCGATGTGTCGGAAGTCTGGGGCATCGGCAAACGGCTTACGGCACACCTGCAAGCGATGGGCATCCGCACTGCCTGGGACCTGTCCCGCGCCAACCCCGGCCTGCTGCGCAAGACCTTCAGCGTGGTGGTGGAAAAGACCGCCCGCGAACTGGCCGGCACGCCTTGCCTGCAACTGGAGGAGGTCGACCCGCCACGCCAGGAAATCTGCTGCAGCCGCATGTTCGGCCAGCGCCTGACCGACCTTGCGCCACTCAAGGAAGCCGTGGCCACCTACGTGATGCGTGCGGCGGAAAAATTGCGCAAGCAGCGCTCGTTGGCGCAGCGGATGCGGGTGAGTATCCGCACTGGCATGTTCAACCCCGATGAACCGCGCTACGCCAACGGCGTGGTGGTGCAGCTGCCGTACCCGACCGATGACGAGCGGTTGCTGACACGCATGGCGCTGGAAGCGGTGGAGCGGGTGTATCGCGAGGGGTTTCGCTACAGCAAGGCCGAGGTGTTGCTGATGGAGTTGTGCCAGCGCGGGGAGGTGACCGCTGACCTGTTTACGCCGACGCAGAGCGTGAAGGCCGAGCGGGTGATGCAGGTGATCGATGGCGTCAACGGGCGTTGGGGGAGGGGGACGCTGCGCAGTGCGGCGGTGCCGGCAGCACCGCAGTGGGCGATGCGGCGGGAGTTGATGAGTGGAGGGTATACCACTATGTATGAGCAGCTTTGGACCATTCCGGCACGGTGCTAGCTATCTCAATGATGAAGTGACTCGAGACTGGAGATGGAGAAGACGCAATGGTCTGTGCCTTCGCAGCGCTGAATGCCGCCTTCGAAACCAATGCGCTGGCATTGGAAAAGGCGAAAGAGCCGATGCGCAGCTTGCTGATTGCAACGGAGAACTCGCTGGAAAAGGGCCTGGCGTTGGCTGAGGCTGTGCTCCAAGGTCTGGAACAGGGATAGGTGATTGTTGATAGGGCCGCAGACGCGGCCCGTTCTGGTGTTGTAGGGGTTGGTGAGGCGAGGGGCGCAAGCCAATTAGGGTGTCTGAAGAACCTCGCGAAACACATCCGGGCGAGAAGCCGCAATGTGCAGAAGAGACCGGGCCGCCCCAGATGGCATGCGCCGACCTTGCTCCCATTCTTGAAGCGTACGCACCGAGACGCCCAGTAGCTCCGCAAATTTGATCTGGGAGAGTCCAGTTCTGCTCCGGGCTTCCGCTGCTTCGGTCACTTCTACTTGATGCACAGCGCCATAGCGACCAGCCTTCACATCGCGGATGGATTCCAGCAGTTCTTCACCGATGTTGCGAGTAGCATCCCGAAGCATCAGTTCTTTTTCAGTCAGGGGCATGATCAAGCTCCTTCGCAATCTTGCGCAGCACGTGCGCGGGTATGTTCTCGGTGGCGCTCTTGCAATAGATCAGCAGAGCAACCAGAGCGCCATTGGCCAGCTGAGCGGTGTAGATGACACGGACGGCGCCTCGCTTGCTTTTGCCGTCCAGGCTCCAGCGTACCTTGCGGCATCCGCCTGAGCCGGGAATCACTGCACCTGCGTCAGGGTCGTTGGCCAGATAGGACATGAATGCCCCGTGCTCATCCTCTGTCCAATAGCTGGGCCATTGCCTGGTGAATAGTGGCGCTTCAATGATCGTCAGCATACTGCATACCTACGTCTTTGACGTAGGTATTTGCTTTGCCTACCTGAGATCAAGAAGCGGGAGGTTGTATCGAGGGGTTGCCAAGAGGGTGGTTTGGTTCGATATCGCCGGGGGGGGGGCAGCCGCCCCCCGCGCTATAAAAATAAAAAAACCCCAACAACACCCCCCCACGGGCCAACACCGCCCCCCACCCACCGACAAAACCCCCCCAAGATATAGTAAGAACCCCC